>NZ_JAWLIK010000009.1:0-187889 GCF_033042555.1 Flavobacterium sp. DG1-102-2 | reverse complement strand
TACTGCAATTTGTGGGAGAGTATGTCGTCGCCTTTCTTTTGAAAACCCTATCCAAACAGGATAGGGTTTTTTGTTTTTATCAAGAGTCCGTTTATCCAATCAATACTATGGGTTTAGGGAAATGAATGCATAAAAAAAGCCTGTTCAATGTACTGAACAGGCTTTTTTAGGTTGTAACAGATTTAGAATACCATATCATAGGTATTTATTCTGGAGAAATCTGCTATCGCAGTTAACGAAAAGACGCGATAGTATACTCTTCGAGGTTTACTCCTAAACTTACCCTCACAAAAACAATCTCTTTTTTTGGAATGCTGTTAGTGTACTTCCATGGTGCTGCATAAGCGTTTTTATTGGCATGTGCCATCTTTTCGGTTAGAAAGTAAGATACTGTATACTCTGTAATATCTAATCCTTCAAGAACAACGTCGTTGTTAAGTGTGAGGTCAAACAAGGCAATACCGTCTTTGTCAGGGTCTGCAGCAGTAAGATTATGAGGCTGGCTTATGTTAAACCCCGCAGTACAGGTCTGTCTTGTGAAAAGCAGTTTGAATAACTTTTTCATGCGGGTAATGTAATACTATTGATGATGATTTTTAGGGATTTCGTGTAAACAAAAAAAGCCCGTCTTTTCAAACGGGCTTTACTTGGATTTATTACGTTATTTCTTAACTATTTTCATTGTTTTGTTATTACTCTCTAAATTGATCTTTAAAAAGTAAGTACCACTGCCGAGGTTTGAAAAATCTATTGCGGTATCTATCCCATTGACCTTCTGTTCGCTTATTTTTTGTCCGAGTGAATTTGCTACAGTATATGAAGAGATTAAACTCGTGCTTTTTATATTAAGCTTATCCGTTACAGGGTTAGGATAAAAGATAATCCCAGCAAATTCAGCATCATCCAGGTTTAGCAAAACATCATAGGCAGTAACTGCAAGGCGTTCGCTGCTTTCCTCTCCCTGTATGGTTTGAGAGGCATAATACGTCACTGCATTAATTAAAACTGTTGTGGCAGGCAGCGGTGTTTCTGTTTCTCCTGAATCGTTACCTGTGCCATTTGTAGGATACCACAATATGTTTTGGCCTTCTACATCTAGGTCAGCAAGCGTTTGCCCAGGCGTGTAATTCTGAATACTATCTCCTGTAGGGGCGGGAACAGAGGTGTAAACAACAATATCAAACGGTGCGGTAGATGTGCAGCCCGTAATAATGATCTCAAACTTAACATAAAGGGTCTGTGTAGTTGCCAGGAAGTTATTAGCATTTACAACAGGATTTGTTCCGCTCTCTGCATTACTCTGGCTTGTGTAATACGATATTTCAATTTCTCCGGTAGTGTCGCCATCAAGTGCAATATCGTTTAAAGCTGTAAGGTCTATCACAACATTTCCGTCAATCATGCCGTCATTGTCAGTGTAGTATTGGGTGGGAATTGTTGGTACTATCGGCCTTGGCAATACAGTAAGAGAAAATGAGGTAAGGGTATAGTTTGAGAAATCTGCAATTTCTGTAACTCTTGCAAATACAACAGCGCTTACAGAATGATATTGCTGTGGAGTATTAAGAGGGTTTGTACCAGTTTGGGCTGCTGATTGCATTTCATGATAGGTAACAGTATATTCTGCCGGGTTTAAGTCCTGAAGAAGATTTTCATTATTGAGCGTAAGGTCAAAATACCCAAAGCCGTCGAAATTTTCTTCGCAGACACTTAGATTATCCGGTTGGCCGATATTTGGCTGGGCATAAGCCATTAGCCCCGTAAAGAGTAAGAATAGTAGTTTTTTCATGGTATTGATGTAGATGGTTTTTTAAAAGATACATTATCGTGCAAAAGGTTGCGTATGCTCTATTAAAGCTGTATTACTATACCGATATCTTTTGTTCGTGTAGCGTCATCTGACCATGTGAAGTTTTTAATAAGGAAAAGCCGCCCTAAGCAACGAAGGGATAAAGTTTTTTTCATGATAAAAGGTTTAGTTTAAGTTTTTTACGAATTTTTTTTTGATGCATAAATGTTTACAGACACTCATACCGTTTTATCCGCGTACTACTAAAACAATTTATCATGATTTTACCCTACGTGCAACTGAGTTAATCTTACAAATTACTATGTTGTTGTAAAAAAAGGCCTTCGATTGGCGGAGGCATCTTGCCTGTTCTCAAAATGGAATAAAAATTACAAGACAAGTATTTCTAAATTAAGATAATCAACTCCAACTATTTTACTGAGATAAAAATTATCTTCCTCTACACTCAATGTATGTCTAAATAATCATATCTGCCATAATTACTCAAAAAGATTGCCTGTTTAAACCCATTTATACTTGTATTTAAAAAATAATTAATTGTAATCTTTAGAATGATATTTTATAATCTTTTTATTTTATACAAATTAATACAAATCCAATTTGCCTTCTAAAAGATCTATTAACAGATTTCTATCTATCATATTTATTTCAAAAGGATCATGAGTTATTTTATATAAATTGTTTTGCTCATCAATACCTATAAAATCTCCATCTTCAAGCTCTTTTAAATGATAATAAGCCCGATTATCTAATAGGGTAGGATAAATATCAGATTCAATAATAAGATCACGCTCATCGGCCGTTAAAAGAGACAAAACATTCGAATTATCTTCTCCAATAAAAATTTTGTGCATTAGTCTGACGTTTATATCACTACTGTCTAACTTATGTTTTGATATATTCTTATCAATCGAATAACCATTAATCACGCCAGAGCTTACATATATAGACACAGGTAAATACTCGTTTGTGAAAAGGTCTCTAATTAAAATATTTGAGAATTTATAATTTCTACCCTTTGCCCTGTAAAACCTCTCATATAATTTAGGGTCATATTTAAATCCAATATAGTTAGGGATATCACTTAATCCAATATGTACACCTGTAAAAAGTCCGCTAACTATTTGCTGATGAAATTTCACGTCAAATTTTTCAGGATTTTTCCCAAAAATTTTCCCTAAAAGTTCAATCTCCCAGGATTCAATTTTTTTTCTTCTAAACAATCCAAACATACGTATCAATCAAATTTATTGAGATTCAAATACCAAAGCAATTAAGCATATAAAAAGCTGCATTAAATTACAACGCAGCTTCTTACTTTTATATAGAGCATGAGAGTTTTAGTAAGCTCATAAAGCCATTCTATAACGCTTATACTACTCTTTTATAATTTTTACGGTTTTTGTTTTTCCCTGCGCAGTAATTTTCGCAAAGTAGATACCGTCGGCTAATTCTGAGATGTTTACTTGTGTCGTAGTAGTACCTATTGATTTACTTAGCATCAATTGCCCTACCATATTGGTAAAGGTTATAGTATCTATATCTGTTGTATTGCTAAAGTTGATAATGTCTTTAACCGGGTTAGGATAATATACAAGGTTATTCAATATGTTGTCGTTTAATCCCAGCAACACATGAACAGTTACTGCAAGGCGCGTTGTACTCTCAATACCATCAACAGTTTGCGACGCATAGTAGGTTGTTCCGTCTTGAAGAACTGTAGTTAACGGCAGCGGATCACTCAATCCTGTAGGCGGAGCCGGAACCGTACCATCATTATCATACCACTGAATGTTCTCGCCCTCTACTTCAACATCGGCTAGGGTGTCGCCTGCTTCAAAAGTCTGGTCGGTTTCTCCCGTTGGGGCGGCAGGCGCTTCCGGCGCAGGAGTAACGACAAGGTTGAAGCTGAATATGTCAGAACATCCGCTGTCAGTTTTATCTACGCGTGCATACAACACCTGCTCATTGGCATTTACATTAGTATACACTTCAAATGCAATTGGATTTGCAGCCGCCTGTGCATCGGCAAGGGTTTCATAATAAGTAATGGCATAAATAGAAGGCTGGCCTGTCTGGTTAGAGATTTCTTCGGTTACAACAGATAGGTCAAAAGCTGCATAACCATCATTGTTTTCGTCAGTAACCTTAAGGTCGCTAATCGCTATATCTAATGGCAGGCCTTCTCCGGCTTCAACTATGATTGATTTTGTCACGGTACATCCTGTTAATGCCTGTGTAACCGTCACTGAATATTCTCCAGATAGCATTGGTATAAGGCTGTTTTGCGTTTCTCCGTCAACAGCCACTTGATTAAAAGACCATTCGTGGGTATAGCCTTCGCCTAAATTTGTACCAAGGCTTACTCCTTCGGCAGAACAAATAGAATCGCCCATCGCAGTAAGTTCAAAATCACTAAAGCCCCCTATGTCAAAACTTCCCGCTTCAAAAAATACAGCAGAATCAAATAAAGGATCATTTTTATCGGCAATAACAATTTTAATGTGATATGTGTGTCCCGGCACTACAGCGGCCTGTGCAGTAAGTGTAGCAGATATTCCCCTATAGTTTACTGGTGCTGTGGCAGGGTCGTTAAAATAATAAGTACCGAAGAATTGCGGATTTAAAGATGGGCAGTTAGCATTGTAAATGTTGCTGCTTGTCGTGGCGGTTGCTATAGGTGTTACAGTGCCGGGTATAGTAGCAATGTTCATATACCCGCTGCCGGAAGTTAGGTCTTTTAGTAAAATGACCACGGCATCTGAAAAAGTACATTGATACTGGCCATACTCGTTAGAGGCAAAAAGATAATTAAGAGAGATCTCCTGTTTTAAAGGCACAAAGTCAAATTCCAGCGAAGACGCGTTTCTTGACGTGTAGGTACCTGAGGAATACCCGCCAACGGTATTCGTAAGATCTGCATCTCCAAGCCATTCGTTAGAGCCGCTGCTCACGCCGTTACCTGTAATGGGGCCTGGTGCGTTGAGCGCATCGCCGTTAGAAAGCATTATACCACTTGCAAAAGGAAACACAGCATCGTTTTTTTGGAATGAAGCTATGCCGTTTACAGAGGCATAGTCAGTTCCTGTTTTAGATGTGATGTTTGTGGCAGGATAGCATGATGTATTTAAAAGCACATCATTTACCAGCTGCTGCGCTGTATATTGATTAGTACTAACCGAGAATGGTGCTGTTTGTGCTAATGCTATAATTGGCAGCGATCCTACCAGCGCCGTGAGTAATAATTTTTTCATATAGTTAATTATTGGTTGGTAACCACTAAAGTATGAAAAAATTAACACGGAATTATCTTACCGCTATTCTTTATTTGAGATATACGCAATGATTATAATAATCTATAATCGCTTTGCCTTTCATTAGTATATCGGCGCCAATAATGCCATGCACGGGTTTTGCCTTATACTGCCTCAGCGCTTCGTTAACGTGCGACATATCAAAGATTACAAGCCCGAAATTTTTACTTCCCCAGCGCCCAAGTTTAAGCTTGTTGTTAACCGAAGTCTGCGTAAGCATCCCTATGCCCCCGGCACCTGCCGCCTTGGTATCAGAGTCGGAAGCAGACAGCTCAAAATGGGTTATGCCCTCAAAGCCTACACAACTGTTAGATGCTCCTGTATCGAGTATAAATTGACCTTCTATACCGTTTATCTTTCCTTTTATAAGTAAATGCTGGGTTTTAGAAAGTTTGAATTTTATGCGGGTGTAGCCTTTTTTTTGTAAGGTATCGTACAGGTTTTCCATTTTCAGGGTTTGCTTTATTTCAAAAATACTTCATTTTATAATATAATTAAGTTAAAAGCCATGCCAACTTTGTAATTTTACAGCCCAAAATTGCGATAATGACCTTTACCGATACCCACACCCACTTATACAGCGAAGAATTTGCCCAGGACCGCGATGCCATGCTGCAGCGCGCTTTTGATGCCGGCGTAACAAGGCTTTTTGTTCCGTCTATAGACTCTTCGTATACAGAGCAGATGTATGCCACAGAGAAACAGTACCCCGATAATGTTTTTCTTATGATGGGGCTGCATCCTACCTATGTAAAAGAAAATTACATGGAAGAACTGGCGCATGTTAAAAGGGAGCTGGCTTCGCGTAAGTTTTATGCCGTAGGCGAAATAGGCGTAGACCTGTATTGGGATAAAACGCGTCTTGCTGAACAGCAGCATGCCTTTAAGCACCAGATCCAATTGGCCAAAAAGTATAAGCTGCCCATAAACATTCATTGCCGTGATGCCTTTGATGAAACCTTTGAGGTGTTAGAGAGCGAAAAGGGCAATGATCTCTTTGGGATCTTCCACTGCTTTACCGGCGATTTTGAACAGGCGCAAAAAGCCATTTCCTATAATATGAAATTAGGAATAGGCGGGGTTGCTACGTTTAAAAACGGAAAGATAGACCAGTTCCTGGCAGATATCGAATTGAAGCACATTGTGTTAGAGACAGATTCTCCCTATCTGTCTCCTGTGCCGCACAGGGGCAAAAGGAACGAAAGCAGCTATACGGTGCTGGTTGCCCAAAAGCTGGCAGAAATTTATGGAAAGAGCATTGAGGAGATTGCTCAGATTACTACCCAAAACAGTAAAGATGTTTACGGTATTTAACAAAGAATATCCGTTAAATTCATTATTTTTTTGTTCATTTGTGAATTGTTTTAACCATTAAGAAGTACATGTCGAAATTTGATCATATAAGGCCTTTTTATGATAGTGAGGTTAACGAGGCGCTGTGTAGTGTAGTAGAACACCCTATGATGAAGGCGCTCATGAGTTTTACATTCCCGGATGTGGAAGAAGAGGTATGGGCTAACCAGTTAAAGAAAACACATTCTAAGAGAGATTTTCAGATTAATTTCATCTATAATGCAATCCAGCAGGTATTGCAAAAAAGTTCTGACGGGCTTACTACTTCGGGTTTTGAAAAGCTGGATAAACATACACCATACCTTTATATCTCCAATCACAGGGATATAATATTAGATACTTCGCTTATTAACGTCTCGCTTTACGACCACGGGCTCATCATGACTGCTTCGGCTATCGGTGACAATCTGGTTCAAAAAGCGTTCCTTCATACACTATCACGCCTTAACCGTAACTTTTTAGTGCAGCGCAGCCTTTCGCCAAGAGAGTTGCTGCAAAGCTCTAAACTTATGTCAGAATACATAGGGCAGTTATTGCTTCGCGAAAACCGGTCTGTATGGATTGCACAGCGCGAAGGCCGTACTAAAGACGGTAACGATACTACCCAGCAGGGTGTGCTTAAGATGCTTGCAATGGCATCTGACGAAGATAACCTGATGGACTATTTTAAGAAGATAAAGATAGTACCTGTTTCGCTTTCGTATGAGTATGATCCTACTGATATGCTTAAGATGCCGCGACTGATGGCAGAGGCTAACGACGAGGTGTACATCAAAGAAAAGAACGAAGACTTTAATACCCTTATAAGCGGTATCATGGGCCAGAAGAAACGCATACATATCTCTGTAGGCGATGTACTGGAAGTAGAACTGGATAAGATAAAAGACGAGTTTGACAACCAGAATAAACAGATACAGGCGCTGGCACAGGTATTAGATGATGCCATTATTAATATTTATAAGCTGTGGCCTACCAATTATATTGCTTACGACCTGCTTAACAACACAGACCGTTTTGCAGCTCAGTATACCGAAAAGGAAAAGATGCTTTTTGAAAGAAGACTGGAAATGAGGATTGATATTGAGAATAAGATAGTAAGAGAAGGCTTCCTGGCAATGTATGCTAATCCTGTGGTTAACAAAATGAAATACGAGAATGCTGTCTAAACCTACCATCTTGCTGGTGTATACCGGAGGCACCATTGGTATGGTAAAGAATTTTGAGACGGGCGCCCTTAAGGTATTTGATTTTAAAAAACTGCTGCAGCGCATACCTGAACTTAAACAGCTTGACTGTAACATACAAACGGTATCTTTTGACAAGCCTATAGATTCATCTAACATGGATGTATCAAAATGGGCCAAGATAGCGTCTATTATAGAAAACAACTACGATTTTTTTGACGGTTTTGTTATCCTCCACGGGTCAGATACCATGTCGTATTCGGCATCGGCACTTAGCTTTATGCTGCAAAACCTTAAAAAGCCGGTAGTCTTTACAGGTTCGCAGCTACCTATAGGCGATTTGCGTACCGACGCTAAAGAAAACCTTATTACAGCAATACAAATAGCATCACTTCGCCACAAACACCAGCCTGTAATACAGGAGGTATGTTTGTATTTTGAATACAAGCTGTACCGCGGTAACCGTACCACCAAGATCAGTGCAGAGCATTTTAATGCCTTTACATCGCCTAACTATCCTGCATTGGCAGAATCTGGCGTGCATCTGAAAGTAAGCAGCGAACAGCTCCTGGCTGAGAGTCCGGATAATGATTTCACAGTGAGTAAGGAGATGGATCCTAACGTGGTTATCGTCAAGATGTTTCCTGGCATAAGCGAAGCAGTTCTTGCAGCTATAGTTGCCATACCTGGATTAAAGGGTATGGTGCTTGAAACCTACGGAAGCGGCAACGCACCGTCTGAAGACTGGTTCATCAGCATCCTCAAAACGGCAATTGCAAACGGACTCCACGTGGTAAACGTGACGCAATGCAGTGGTGGAAGTGTAAATATGGGCCATTATGAAACCAGTACAATGCTCAAGGAAATAGGAGTTATATCGGGTGCTGATATCACTACCGAAGCTGCCATAACCAAGATGATGTACCTGCTTGGGCAGGACATATCAAACACTGATTTTAAGACACTTTTTGAGACATCGCAGCGGGGCGAATTGTCGTAATAATTTTTTTATATCCATATATAAAACCTATTTTTGCCCGCGAAATAACTTAGAGAGGTGGCCGAGTGGTCGAAGGCGCACGCCTGGAAAGTGTGTATGCTCCAAAAGGGCATCGAGGGTTCGAATCCCTTCCTCTCTGCAATATAAAGATTTATTAATCCCTATGAAGCTGTCATTCAGATTTTTAGGGATTTATTGTTTTTATATTTGTACGATTTCTGTACGGTTGGTTCGTGAAAATTAATTTCATTTTCAATTTCCTGCTTAATCTTATGTTGAACTAACAATCTTTCCTCTTTTGAAAAGATGGGGGGGGTGGTCGAAATTTTCTCTAATGCCCCATAGGTTTTTGAAGGGGGGGTACTCATATTTAACCACAGTAATTATATAAAAAACGTTATTATATATATTAGTAGGTATGACCTGCTATTAAAGGGTAGTAGCAAATCTACAAAAGTATGGTATATTAAGGTAGGTGCATATGTAGTAACATCAAAAAACTTTAGGAGTTTCAGAATCTGGTTTTACGTTTGGCTCAATCACTTTTATAATCATTGGCATCGGAAAGTCTACACCGGTTAGCAAAGCTTCGCCTGAACTTAATATTGGTAAAAAAGCCAATGAGCTTTTGTTAGCATCTGAGCATGCAAACTCTATAGCTTCTCGGTCTTGCTGATTAATCAAGCGATGTACAATAAATGTACCCATCTGGCTTAATACACCTCTTGGTATGTCTCTTGGCATCTGTGTCGATAGAACAAGGAAAAGTCCATATTTTCTGCATTCTTTTGCTATTCTTTCAAATGCATTTAATTCAACTTCTATAGAGTACTCATCCTTAATCTTTTTATTAAGAAATAGGTGAGCTTCATCTAAAAATAATAGTAGGCTTTTTTTATTCTCCCCTGTAGATTGGTTTTTAAATTTTTTGTGCAGAGAAGCCTCAAGTAATAGCCTGCCAATTGCATTTACTAAAATCTCTCTTAAATTATTTTCTGTTGAAACGTGTTCAACAGATAGAATCAGAATATTGGTTTCATCGTCAGGATTAATAAATTTTTCTACTTCACTAATTAAATCTGTTGCCCCTTCTTGTTGTGAAAAGCCAAACGCAGCAGAAAAACTCTTATTAGATAATGTTGACCTTATGCGTGAAATTAAGGAATGACAATTGCCTAAATCCCTATCGTTGATTGAACCAAATGAAGTTTCTGGTGGACGAGGGGAATCTCGGTTTGTAGGAAATTCATTGACACATTCAAGCTGAATTTGACGAGAGAGATGTTTAATATCGAAAAAGCATGTTTCTCTATTTACTTCAGGATACAATGTATAAACGAATGAAAATGCATTTCTTCTTCTAAACTGTTTCTCAAAACATACTGAGCTACCATTTCCGCCCGCATCAGTAAATGTCAAGACTTCAGTTACCGTGTTATGATTCTTTCTATCAGAATCGTCGTTATTAATAATATGTCTTAAACGAAGAGACCTTAGTGCCTCCTGGAACTTAGGTAGCTGTGTCTGTCCTGCCGGTCGAAACATAGCGATTAAATCTGACTCTTTTAAATTTTTATAATCGATGAAGACCTGATTTTCTGGGATGTTGAATGAAAGATATTTAATACCTGCATTGCCATTGCTTAGAGGTTTAAATTCGCCTGTAGCATCTATTAAGATTGCTTTACCGTTATTGGATTGTACTTCTTCAATCAATTTTGCAATTGTCCAACTCTTGCCTCCTCCCGTTGTTCCAACAACGGCACAATGTCTTCCGAAGAGAGATTGAGATGAGATATTAATTACATGAGAGGCATCTTTAGGTAATGTTGCTAAGGGAATATATACTGATTCGACTTTCTCTTTATTACCGAAATCTTTCATCAGAAAGTTTAAAAATTCATTAGAACAAAGAAACACTTTAGCACTGACAGGCGGTAATTCATTTAATCCTTTTTTCGCTTTCAGTATATAGTTATCAAAACAAAGTAATATCTCTATTTTGCCCTTCGGATGGAAAGATTGTTTTTCAAATTTATTTTCAGTTAATTCCAGTCTTTCATTTTCAGGCAGGGCAATTTCAGTAATCTTTCCCAAAAATCCATTTCCTGACCCTTCTATGATAACATATTCGCCAGTTAAAGCGTGAAAACTGTTATCAGCACTGTAGAATTTCTTTAGTAGCAATGATGAGGGAAAACTTACTTGTGTTACAGTTGGTGATACTGAAGTAACAAACCCTACAAATAGACTGTCAGAAAAAGGATTAGACTCTCTAAGCATCTGCGTCTGTATTAAGTTTCCTTAAGTTCTCATTTAGCTCAGTCAAAAGGTCGAACCTTTTGTGTGCATGATTTTCAGGGTAGGTGCTAACAAAGTCATCAAATGAATCCACAATTAAAGATACTCTGCTCTGTAGAGATGCTATGTGATGAAGTTCTTTTTGAGAATCTTTATCATTGTTAAGTAATGACGGGTAGGTAAAAGTTAAAAGATTTAAAGAAGGATTTTGTTTGAGAGATTCTAATATCACTGATGATATATGCTTATCATAGAAACTAAACCCGATAGTTATTAGAAGAGTGTTTTCAGTTCTTAATGCTTGTTGAAAGCGAGCCATCATTTCGAAATATGGTTGCTCATATGAATGTTCAAATTTACTGTCTTGAGGGAAAATCATAACACGATTTTGTACAGGGATTGAATTTTCTTCAGACTGTATAACTCTTCCTGATTTTTGTTCCCAATTTAAAGAGCCATGCATTTTAAAAAGATAGAATAATCGTGATATTATATTATCTCTCTTATCTTGCCGATTATGCCTCGTTTCAATTATGTCATAATCATAGTATTTTCCATTGAATTCTCTTGGGTTTGAAAAGGTGAAACCATCCATAATCGTAAGCATTTCTTCACGTGCTGCCTGTTCAAATAATGTGTCGTAATTTGATGTGAATAGCTTAACTCTTGGGAATTTTTGAGGTCTCAAGGTTATTTTTCGTAAAAATTCTCTATGTGAGGCAGCTGTAGGTAATTCTAAATTGCATTTGTCAGCGATAAAGCTTTTTACGGTATCAATTTCGGTATTCAATGTTCCTTTTTCGACTATGTTTTTCATGCCGGCTAAAGAAAGTAGAGCTTCTAAATCATGTATTGATGAATCATGCCCAGTTTCAGCAATTAATTTATCTAAGCAATCCTTATGTTCATCGTTAAGTGATGACCAAAGACCTGCCATTGTTAATCCCTTGTTATCATTACCAACGTTTACTGATGAACCTGCTCCTGTTAGAAAAACTATATTTTCAATTTCACCATATTTATTCTGAATAAGATTTGTGTAAAATTCTCTCTTAGCTTTATTTGCTAAAAAATAAATAGCAACCTGTTCGCCATCTTTTTCAATAAATCCATTTGCACTATCATATTGCTTGATTTCACCACCACGATTTATTATTGCTGAAGTATAGATTCCGTAGTCAATAGAATCGCCTTCTTTGTAATACTCGACTTTAATTGTGAGTTTCTTATTTTTAATTATATCGGGCATATGAATATCTTGTTAATTTTAGCTAAGATATTGAAATTTAGATAGAGATAATGAATTGTTCTTACAAAACAGTTTACATGATTTTTCCTTTCACTTCCTTAATGTCTTTTTCTGAAGTCCAAGGTATCGGATGTTGTATAAAGTCCATTTGTAAATATTTATTTACACTAAAGTAAGAAATATTTTTATTTCAAAAAGATAACTATTGGATATAATCCAGCATGGCTGACAATTGTCCGTTGTATTATAGGCAGCATTCTAAGATATTTACTGTTATGGAAATTAATAAGGCAATCGGAACAAAAATCAGGTCTATGCGATTGGAAAAAAAACTTTCACAGGAAAAGCTTGCAGGGTTGGCTGAAATAGACAGGACTTACATGCAAAGCATTGAAAAAGGAGAAAGGAATATTTCTGTTGCTATACTTTATAAGATAGCGAAGGCACTGGAACTTAAGATGTCTAACCTTTTAGAAAATATTGACTAATGAAATTCAGATACCATTCGTTTAGACATGCCGAAGCTATTTTTAATGAACCGGAGTTTACAGAACAGCTCGTTGAAATATTACAAATAGTTAACAGTATAACAGAAGATGAGCTTATAACTCGTCATGAGAGCTATGGTGCAAAAGATATAGAAAAGACACCTAAAAGCTTATCAGTCGCCCTAAATAGCATTTTTAAGGAAAGATTCACTGCTGCTGAATGGCATCAGGAATCAAAAATTTTTCAGGATAGTAACTATAAGGGAGAGACTTGGAGATTAGATTTTGCTAAAAAAGATGTATCAATAGAAGTCGCCTTTAACCATAGCACAGTAATCGCCTGGAACTTAATCAAGCCGGTATTAGCCAGTGAACTTAATCACGTTGAGAAAGCGATACAAACAAAATTGGGCGTTATAATTACAGCAACTGAAGCTCTCAAAAAACATGGCGGCTTTGACCCAGCTATTGGAACATATGAAAAATTCCTTGAGCACTTACCACCTTTAAATAATCTGCTTACAGTTCCCTTATTCATAATAGGATTAGATGCTCCAGATACATTTCATGTAAAAAAACATCAACATGCTCCAAGAAAAAAAATCGGGAAAATCATCATGAAAGAAATGCTTTTAAAAGACGCAACAGAAGATGATATCGAAATTTAACGAGGATTTAAGCAAAGAAGAGTTTTTAGGGCGCTATCTCGACTCTAAATACCCTGAGCTGTTTCCAACTTGCAAAATGCAAAGAGTTACAGAAAAAACCCTTCAACATAAAGGGGTCGACATCATTATAACTACTCGTGGCAAATCCTATAATGTAGATGAGAAGGCGCAGCTTGATTACCTCAATAAAAGCCTCCCAACTTTTGCATTTGAAATTTCCTATTTGAAGGAAGGACAGGAAAAATTGGGTTGGTTATTAGATGAATCTAAAATCACGGATAAGTATTTTTTAATAACAGGCATCTACCTTAACACAGCTAATGACTACAGGCAGGGAATCAAGAGCTGTAAAATAACATCCGTTGACCGGGCGGGGCTTTTAGATTTGCTGAACACCAAAGGTTTGACAAAGTCTGAAATTATGGGTGTCAATGGCGGCATGAGAGACAAAGGTGTTGATGGAAGATTTGAAATAGAACAACTGCATCCTGAGAATGAAGGTCGATTTCATTTCTCAAAATCTTTGAAAGCGGAACAACCTATTAATATCGTACTGTACTTAAAATACTTAGTAGATTTAGGGGTTGCTAAAAGCATTACTTAAACAATCTCTCTGCCAATTCTTTTGCGATTCGTTCAACAATCCCAACAACTAATGCATTCCCCATTAAAAATGCTCTCTTTGTGTCAGATACTCCTTTTATGAGAGTGTGATTGTCAGGAAACATATTTAATCTTTCAAGCTCGATTGGAGTAAGTCTCCTAAGCCCTTTGTTAGTTGATATAACATGTTTAAATCTTGAAGGGGATTTGCCTCCCTCTCCAGTGATAATCGTTCGTGAAGGCTCATCAAGCAAATCTGGAAATATCATTGAACCCTCAGCGTAATTATACTCATATCCATTGCTGGTTTTCCTTACTTCCTTTTTTGCTCCTTTTAAATATGACCATTTGTCTACATCCTCATCAGGTATATAGTATTCTAAAGGGATTGTTGCTTCATTAACTAAAACATCCCTTAAGGTAGTTTTTAAGCCTTCATATGCAGGCTTCACTTTAGCTGTATATATCTTACCCTTAAAGATAACACCCGAATTCATAAATTGAGATACCTTGTCTCCGATACCAAATTTGTCGCTAATTTTTGTTACATCCCCATCCAAGTCGAAATATCTCTCAGCTTCATTAGTCTGTAGAACCGGAAAGGCATTTGCAAGAATCCCCTCAGAATTTACCCATTGGTCTAAATCAGTCTTATGTAGGGCTTTATATAGCTCAGTTGATTTGTGATAGCCAATGAAAAACACTCGTCTTCTTCTCTGAGGAAATCCATACTCAGAAGCATTTATAACTCGCCATTCAACCGCATATCCTAAATCATCTAAACATTTTAACATTACAGCAAAATCCCTTCCTCTTTGATTGCTCGGAGACTTTAAAAGGCGGTCGACATTTTCAAGCAAAAGGTATTTTGGCTTAACCTTCTTCTCATTGAGTATTCGATGTATTGACCACCATAGCACCCCTTTTTTTCCTAAGAGACCTTTGGAGTTTTTCAATGTAGTGGCTACGGAATAATCCTGGCAAGGAAATCCGCCTACTAATAATTCGTGGTCTGGTATATCTTTTACTTCAACTTCTTCAATATTTTCATTGCAATGATTCTTAGTGCCCCATGTATTCTCATATACCATCGAAGCATGTTGAGTCTTTGTTGAAGGCTCCCATTGGTTACTCCATACAATATTGAATAAGTCTTTATTTAGCTTTTCATTTGCTCTCTCTATACCAATACGGAATCCACCTACACCGGCAAATAGCTCAATCGTTCTTATCATAAAAGGTTTTGTGATGTCAATTGCAAATATAGGATATAGGCATTGACTAACATAATTATATTAGCAGTTAATGTCGTGTTATCTTTGATTAATCCCCAACATATATTTTATATCTTAGATAATAAAAGAATTGTGATGGACAAGTTTAGCAAAGAGAAAAGGAGCTTCATCATGAGCCGAATTAAGGGCAAGGACACTAAAGACGAAAAGCTTTTAGCCAAAGCTCTTTGGGCGAGAGGTCACAGGTATCGAAAAAACAACAAGAAGGTGTTTGGCACTCCTGACCTGACATTTAGAAAGCATAAAATTGCCATATTTGTTGATGGCGAATTTTTTCATGGTTATAATTGGCACGAGAGACGAGATAAAATACAATCTAATCGTGACTACTGGATACCAAAGATTGAGAGAAACATGCAAAGAGACCGTGATGTAAATCATTTTCTATTAGAAAATGGATGGAGAGTAATCAGGTTTTGGGGAAGCTTCATTAAAAAGAACTTAGCAGAGTGTATAGCTATAATTGAAGCCGAGATTAACTCAGTCTCTTCTGTATCATAAAGCAAGTCTTAAGTCATACTCCTTTAAATAACTCCCCTACTTCGACCTCCAGTGCCTTCGCTATCCTGACTGCCTTTTCGATGCCCATTTCCATAACTGCATTTTGATACTTGCGAAATGTTTCAACATCCATATTGGCATTTGAAGCTACAATTCGAACCTTGAGATTCTTGGCTTTAATGATATCTTTTATATTCTGCCCGACTATTTTAGACACTTCATTTTTCATAACTATAAAGAACCATTAATCATGCTTTTAAGTCAATGATGTAAAGTGCGTGCATTATACTTCTGTTTTTTATATATTTGTCACAACCATAAATTTCGCAATATGAAAAAAATAGTATTATTCTTATTTACATTGACACTTTTAAGTTGTTCAGGCTCTGACGATAGTTCAAGTGTTGAGCAGCTTAATAACAACCTCTTTAAGATTAACAGCACTACTTATGGACTGACAAATGCTAACATCAATAGACAGCCTTTAGGGGATGGAACAGTATTTTTCATTACTCTAACCAATGCTGAAGTATCGACCAGTGCAGATGGCACTCAAGCCATTGTTGCTGATAACTTAACACATTTAGCAAGCTTTACGCTTGTTATGCATGATGCAATGAATCAACTACCCACAGGAACTTTCAACTTTAAAGGCAACTACGGCTTTGATGCTTATTCTATTCAGGACAACATTGTTGTTGAAGGTGGTAAAATCACGTCCAGAAATGTAGTTTCAAATGAAAGCGACTTAATCAATCAGGATGCACGTATAATAATTACAAAGACTGGAGATACATATAACTTCAATTTTAACCTGACAACCTCATTAGGCATCATTCAGGGACAGTATACAGGGTCAGCAACTAAGAACTACTAAGAACTACAGATATGAAAAAGCTGTTTGCACTATTGTTTTGTGTTTATGGGGTGTCAAGCATTGCCCAGACTACCACAGAGAAGTATAATTCTCTAATGAGCCGATACGAGTACTATAATTCTTCAGGAACTATGGTAGGCTACAAAACCTATGATAGCTTAACGCAGACATGGAACTATTATGAGATTAAGCAACCAACACAAACACAGTCAACTTATCAATATGTTGAGCCTGTCAATCTGAAGTTAGTTAATCAAGCCTTGGCAACAAAGCAAGCTCGTTACGATGCAAACACTAAGAGTGTGCAGGATGCAATAAATATCTTACGGAGCAATGTAAACAATTCATCTTATATCCAGACAGTAAAAAATAATTGTATCTCAGCATTCAATGAGAAGTGTGTAGCTGTGTTAAATGCAAACACTTATGATTATACAAATAGTAAGACTACAGAGATAATAAACTGGCTGTCTGATAGCATGAGTAACTTTATAAACCATTATGTACAGCAAGAAAAGCAGACTGTATTGATTGAAGAACAAAAAAGAAAGGAGCTAACCAGTCAGATAGCAAACGAAATGAACTATAATGTCGGGGGCTTTACTACAAATGATGTTACTGAAGAAAAATATAACCCATATACTAAGACCTATGAAATTGTAAGCAAAGACACTTCGCTTACTAAAGTCTATTTTGACATAGGCTACCTCCATTATTTTAGACAGGCGTACAGTGGTTGGAGATTATATACATGGAAATATACCCACGCTGCCGATAATTACCACATCATTACTGATATTAATACGGGAACTCAAATAGAAATTGGCAAATTGTTTGACTGGATAATATTCTCAGAACAAAAAGTTGGTGATGTATATACGAAAAGATACATCTATCGAAACTTAAAAAAGGATAAAACGGTTGTGCCCAAATACTGAGATTAACAAATCTTTAATTCCCGCTCACAAGGCGAATTTTTTTATTTCATATCGTAGGATACTTCTTATTGTATTTCTTGCAGGAGGTTTTAAGCTGGTGGATTAGTAATTTAGTAGTTTCTTCAATTCTACTACTTTCTATTTTTGAAGCATTATACAAATGGTTATTCTTAGAAAGGATAAGATAGTTTGAGAGGGTAAAATCTTTTATAGAAAGTAAAAAAAAGTCATCTATCATTTTCTTCGTGTCTGGAACAACACTTACAGCCAAAACATTGTCAAATCTTCTATTTTTTTCCGTAATTAAAAAGCAATACAACGGGGTATCATTGTTCTCATGCCTTATACTGAAAATAATTGGTAGTTCCGATAAAACTTCATAAGCTTCAAAATACAACAACCCTATATTCAGTAACCATTGAAATATATCATTCCTAACTAATTTCCTTGCGTGTTTAATAGCATTAATCCCTTTTCTATAATTACTGGGAAACATCCAGTATAATCGTTCTTGACTATCTTTAAAGATTTTCTCATTTACAACTGCTTTAAACGCATTAGGCACTATTACCCATTCTGAGCGAGGATTTCTATGCGATTTCTGCTTTAACCTCCCCCAAGTTTTGTTATAAATACGAGTACCTACATAAGTTTCGTTATTAAGAATTTTTACCACCTTTGACTTATCCCATAACTTATTATTGGCTGACAACACATTTTTTTTATTTAAGTATCCGACAATATCATGTATCTCGTATTGCTCATTTACAAACAAATCAAATATTTCTTTTACGGTTTCCGTTGTTTCATCGCCTCTTGGGGTAAAAGAAACTCTTTCATTTGCAATTTGCTTGTGTTCTCCCATATTTAAAATACGGATTGGTTTTTTGTTTACATCGAGCAACTGTCGCACCATCCCATAGGCTGCCGTCCCACCTGCTGAATAGCCTTGTTCTGAAACTTTTATACATCCATAAAAAACTTTTTCACTCAGTTGCCGACTATATTCTGCCGCCATATATCTTTGAAGAGAAGTCTCTAAACTCGAAATAAGTGGATTATTGGCGTCGGGAAATCCTCTGGAAACATACACCACTTCCTTTCCAAATTTCGTACATAGGTGAGTATAGTACGCTGCTTGGTCTTGGTCTTGAAATCGCCCCCACCGTGAGACGTCATAAACAAGCACATAGTCAAAAGGTATGGCATTTGAATTTTCAATCCAATTTGTGAACAGGCGTTCAAATCCGGGTCGGCTGGCAAGCAGTCCACTTTTTCCTTCGTCCGCTTCTTCATGAATAATTTTTATGTTATTGTCACGAGCAAACCGCTCAGTGTACTGCCGTTGAATAGCTACTGAGTTTTCTTGTTTATCCTCTGCTGAATGTCGATAATAAGCAATCGCTTTCTTATCAACTTGTTTAAAAGCACCTAACATTAGTACATAAAAGTTTCCATAAGCTTATATAGTTCTGTAAATGCTGTTTGTTCTTTTTCAGTCAATTTCATGTCTACATTCTTTTTCCCACTTAATTCTTTTATTAAACTCTGAATTTGGGTTGATATACCTGACAGTCGTGTCAACTCACTTAAATGTTGCACAGACATTTTAGGTTCTGAAAGAAACTGCTCGATATAATCTTCGTGTAAGGAAGCTGTCATAAAAACCCCTGACAGGAGAGAAAAATCACGTTGTCTATACAATAGGTTATCGCTTATTTTTTCAAAGAGGATTTTTACAATGTCATCTATCTGAAACTGTTTGATTCTTCTTAGGTTTTTCAGCACTCGGATAAAACCTATTCGTTGATACTCTTTAAGATTATATTGAGACATCAATTCCAGATAATCCATTCTTGTGTTTCTTAAATCTTCGAAATGGTATAGGTTTTTTTGAGTTATGCCGATTAAATCAGCAATTTCTTTTGGACTTGCTTTTTGATACTCAGTTTTAATTCTATTAATCGCATTTGCTTTTTCGATAGGTCGCCAGCTTCTACGATTATTTTGCATTTCGTATCTCCGAGCCTCAAATTCCCCATCGTTCATTTTTGGGTATATGCGACATGGAACTGTCTTAAATTCCAATTCTTTCGCACAAGCAAACCTTCTATGCCCATCCATAATAATGTATCGCTCTGGAGTAAGCTCACTCACTTTAATAGGCTCTTCTATTCCATAGCGCTTGATTGACTTTAGAAGATGAGAATGGTCACCTCCACCCCTCAATTCAAAGATTTTACGTGGTTGGTTAGGGTCTGTTTCAACTACATCAACAGGTAGCTCCAGAAATGTAAGTGGATAAGACTTAAAAGTGTCAATCAAGTTATTGCTGTCTTCACTCATAATAATACTGTTTTAGTTTTTGACGTAACTTATGAATCAGAAATATACCATCTGTATTTCAGTTAGTTATAAAAATTAGATTAAGCTTCGGTTAATAAAGTGGAAGAAATATGTAATTTCAGGAGAAGTTAGAGAATATCTTTATAAAGTAATTGTCATTAGCATAATAGACAAACAGAACAAAACAGGAATATAATTAAGATATCACTGTAGAATATTTATAAGGCTGCTAAGATGTCGGCTTAATAAAAACCATCTTGGAAGTCTTGTTTCGACTTTTCAATTTTGGTATGTGAAAAAATTAAATAACTTTACTTGGATAAGCATCATAATAATCAACAACACATTATTAATTTATTAATAATAACATTCATTTGAAAGACACGTACACATCTCTGAAGTTATCACTCAAAAGACATAGAAGAAATCTAAGGAGTAAGAAGAAAAAAAAACTACGCCGATACGAATATAATAATGACTACTTGACCCTGAAAAAAGAGCTGCAGGGTGATTTTTCATATGAAAATCAATTAGTAAAGTGGTTGCCTTATAACTTAACATATATACTCACGCATGAGCAAGCAAAATTTTTTGAAGACGTTGCTTTAACTTCTTCGTTTAGCGATTTGTATACTGTAAAAGTCCCAAAAAACTTTTGTCTTATCTCAAACTCGAAAATATCTTATAAATTTATTAAGGAACTAACGGCAGTTCTTTTGTCGGACAGATATCGGCAGGTTGAAATCGATTACCACGATTGTAAATCTATTGATTTATCAGCGCAAATTTTTATGGATATTATCCTACAGGATATTCACAGATTTATAAATAAACGCAATAGGCATAGGAAAACTCGAGCCTTTATAAAAGGCATGTCTGGAATCAATATAACAAACCCTGACATTCAAAAAATTTTATTTTCAGTCGGCTCGCCAGCAATAATCCATAAAAAAACTCATTACTTTAGTGATATTGTTACCTATAAGCTATGCACTCATAATAAAGCCTCTGCAAAAATAGAGAATGCAAAACGTAAAGAAATCGATACTACAGAATTGGTAGAGTATGTAATTGCATCACTTAAGACTTTAAATAAAACCCTCACAGGAGATAGTTTGGAAGATTTAAGTACTGTTATTGGTGAAATTTTGATTAACGCAGAAGAACATTCTACTACAAATTATAGGTTTTCAACCGGCTACTTTCAAAAAATTGATAACGAAAAGTTAGACAGTGCTTACGGAATTTTCCATTTAGTTATAATGAATTTTGGAGAGTCTATATATGAAAAGTTCCTATCTCCAGAGTGTACCAACACTGCAATATTATCAAAAATGAAAACGTTATCTCAAAAGTATACTGTAAATAATTGGTTTACTCAAAAGTTTGAAGAGGAAACATTATGGACATTATATGCATTGCAGGAGGGCATAACGTCAGTTTCCACTACTAAGTATAGAAGGGGTAATGGCTCAATTAGATTTATCGAAAGCTTCTTTAATTTAAAGAGTTTAGATAGTGAGGATGATAAAATTTCGAGATTATCCATCCTTTCCGGGAATACAAATATTATCTTTGATGGTAAATATAAAATATCTGAGAAAATTGTTGGCGCCGAAAAATTTAAGGTTATGACTTTTAATTCAAGTGGTAATATTGAAGACAAGCCAAATAAAAAATATGTAAAAAGGGCTTCAAATTATTTCCCAGGAACAATTATTACTGCAAAAATATTAATTTCTAAAGATGACATCGAAAATGAATAATGTTATAGATTTAGAGCTGTTTAGAACTCCTCAATCAAAAATTTTTACTGGTAGGGATAGGGGTGAGCAAGTCCGTGTTGAATCGGGAATTGATGAACTTAGTAAGTCTTTCGATACCATTGAATTTATAATACCAGATAATCTCTTTTCTATAAATCCCTCTTTTTTTGAAGAGTTGTTTGTAAATGTTGTTACTGAACTTGGGGAAGAACGTTTTTTTAGGAAATTTCATTTTACTAACAGAGGCTCATATTCTTATGAAAAACCACTCAGGGAGGCAATCAATCGAATCCTACGAGAAAATACAGCTTTGGATTAATGTTTATTGATGTCGAAGTTGTACTTTACAAGTGCATGTCCGCTGGAGAAGATTCTGGTTTATTAGACGGAGCTGACAAAGTTGCCAATATAGTAATAGCCACCTGTACATTTTTCTTTTCTATCTATATATACTATAAAACATTTAAGAGAGACGAAACTAAAGATGCTGAAAATAAAAGATTAGAGCTGTTCAAAACGTTGATATTAGAGCATAACTTATCACATTTTTATGCTTTTTTCGATAACATTATTAGCCATTCAAATGTCCTTCTAACTCGAGTGCTAACACCACAGGAGAAGATGGCTATCAACGACAATTACCTTGATGAACTTCATAATTTTAGAATGAGATTCTATGATATGATAATGGCTATTGATGCAGACTTGTATTCATCAATCAAAAATGAATCAGATAATCTTGTGGACGAACTAACAGCTCATTTATCAAGCTCAACACTTAGCCTTCATTTACCTTCCGTTTACCAACACAACATTATTACTACTGTAAGCAGATATAGGACGAGCATTTTAAAAAAGATGTACGAGTTTAAATAATTGTATCCCCTATAAAGTGTGTATGTTCGAGAATGATGTGCAAGTGATAAGAAATAGAGGCATTATAACTTAATAAAAGCAGGGTTAACCTAAATACTGGCAACCCTGCTTCCGGTTCTTTATTCTCGCTCTAAGAAATCAATATAGCTTCGGAATTCGTTCCAATATCTCTTTATTGTAGACAAGCTCATTCCAGTTTTTTCGGTTATACTTTTCTGAGTTATTTCGCCATCAATAATAAAGTTCCAAGCTTCTAAGGCTTTATATATTTTTTGTCTGGTTTTAGAACGTTGTATCTGTCCTAATTCTCTATTTACAATATCCATCTTCTCTTTTCTTGTAAACTTCATTGCCGGGTTAAACAAGATTCTCCTTTCCTCATTGTAGTGCATCTTTAAAGTATTACTTCTACGACCATTTATCACACTGTCGACTGTCTTATTTATTTCTTCATTACTAAGCTTCGGATACATATTTCTATTAATCAATTGTCCCAGAGAGCGTAGAAATCCTGAACCCTTATTTAAATTTAGCAAAGCGAATTGCGATAAAATCTGATATAGAGTTGCGTTCCTTGCACCCTGAAAAATTTTTTGGGGTATATACGGATTACATATAAATTCCTTTTCCTTAAATACAATATAAGGTGTATCATCAATAAAATAGCTATCTATGTTATTGTATCTGATATCTGAGCCGTTAGAAAAGGTGTCACACGTATCTATACATTCTTTCTCTTTTTTTAGATGGTTTGATACCTTAGTTTCTAAACAATTAAACTCCTTAGAGCATTCATTGAAGTACAGGTCAGGGTCATAGCTTAAAATAGTTTGCTGTGTGGCTTTTGCTGCATGTACATCTACCCTAATACCTATCTCCTGAGCTACTTGCAGGTAAGTTTCCTTAAAGTTCAAGAGGTTTAAGTTTTTCACTTTGACAAGTATAGCATAACCTGTTCCAGACAAAGATTTCCACTTTGCAAAAATGTACTCACTATCTGGGATAGCGTCTACATCGTCTACGTCCAAGTACAAGAAACCTGTAGGTTCGGTTATGTTGCTATTGTTTGCGTAATTTTCGAATATGAAGTTAAACCTAAAGGTTGGTAAAATTTCAGTCTTTATTTTTTGATATTGTTCGCTCTTCTTCCCAAATTCTCTGGCTTTCAATATCCAAACACGTGACTTATCACCATGTTTAATTGAGGTTAGAACTTCTTTAATAGATATCACCTTATCAATCTTCGGTTTGTTCGCTGCCACATAAGTTGTAACTTCTACAGATAGTGGACTTTTGTTATTCGCATCTCTGCAAGATGGATTGCTGACTACATTAATATGTTTCATTTTCGTTTTTGTTAATAGACATAGGAATACCTCCACGGTATTTAAATCCGTGTCATAGTTTATAATAAATTCTTGATTTGGGCTGCGCAGCCGGTAGATATACCTTAAAAGGTATGATGGTGTTTAAGCAACTTGCTTAGAGGGTAATTTTCGTGGGTGCAATAGAGTGAGTGCGTCAAGTAGCTCAGACTTTTTGTAATATCTTTTACCAGAAGTGCCATAGGCTTTTATTTTTCCCTTGTTTGTCCATTCCCATAAGGTAGAACTATCAATTTGCAGGAACTCGTATGCCTGTTTTCTGGTTAGTAATTCTACATCACTGCATGGTTGTAGATTTTGAATGATAGCTGTAACTGCCTCCTTTACACTTTGTGTAATTAATCCCTGTAGCTCATATGGCTGCATGTGGATGATTTTAATTTCCGTCATTTTAATATTATTTATTTTATTACAGCGAAATTACGACAAAATTAAAATTTACGGAAAAAAGGGGACTAAGGTTAATGATAATTTAGTTTGTAAATAGCAGTTAATCAGGTTATTTACTATATGTTTAGATAGAGTATAAAGATAATAAATTTATAAAGGGGACTAAAAAGAGACTAATTATAAGAAGAAATACTCCCCTTCAACTCTATGAAGCTTTGCTCTCTTTGATGGCTTGTCAAGACTTGAACCTTCATGAAAATTATATAAGTCTCTAAGTTTTTTAACCCCTTTTGTTTTGTTACTGTAAGCGGTTCGGAATAATTTCTTGTTTTCGCAAAATTGATAGAACTTTACAAATAGGATTGGAGTTTGAATCCAGGAATTATTATCTCTATTTATGAAATGTCTTTCCATCAATTTCTTCTCGTAAACGAGATAGGTATTGAGTTTTGCATCATTTTCAAAGAGGTCGTTTAATATTTCTGCTTTGGAGGGCTTCTTATCTAATAGCTTGCTATATGTGCCATTGAGGTGTAGTACATAAAATTCTAAGTTAGTATTTATGTTTGCAAGGACTTCATTCAGTTTACTATTAATGATTGAAGCACATATTTTTAAATGTGGTTTAGCTCGACTGTTTAGTAGTTCATTATTTT
Organism: Flavobacterium sp. DG1-102-2; assembly: GCF_033042555.1. Taxonomy (NCBI): domain Bacteria; kingdom Pseudomonadati; phylum Bacteroidota; class Flavobacteriia; order Flavobacteriales; family Flavobacteriaceae; genus Flavobacterium; species Flavobacterium sp. DG1-102-2. The sequence continues at coordinate 162,889 of NZ_JAWLIK010000009.1, read as the reverse complement.
TGATTATTGCCCTATTTAACAGTGAGATAAATCGACTTAAGATAGTTAAGCGGTGTTCAAGGTCAATCTCTTCATTTAAGACATACGAAATCACATTATCAAACTCTTCTATTGGATACTCTTCATAGATGTCCCGTAAAAGGTCACTGGCGTTTATTTCCATTTGAAAAGATTTGATAGCACTAATCATGACATCTTTTTCATAATCATCCAGTGAAGATTGTTCTATAAATTTTATGGATGCAATCTTATAATCACTGTCATAATATGTTGAAAAAGGTAATAAGTGAAATGTAGACCAACTATCAGTATCTTTAATTTCTAAACTGTTAGCAATTCCTGTTAAGATGTCAGGAAGCTTCTTACTATCAAAATCATTAAATTTTTTTAGTATGATTAAATCTTTCTTAATGAACTGTCGCTTAACTGACTGATAATTATGGAAAGATAAGAAATCAGATATAAATATTGATATCCCCTCTATTCCGCCGGTGAGGTATTTTTCTGCTTTTTTTATAATGTCTGCTTCCATCTATCCAAAATATGTATCCATTTCTATTGCCATATCCTTGTTGCTTTTTCCAATGTAATTTAAGAACATTGTTTCCGTACTATGACCTGTCACATATTTCAGATATGATGTAGGCACTTTTCCATAAAAATTTGTAGCAAATGACCTCCTTCCAATATGGGATGTGATAAGTTCCCATTTTTCATAAATTCCAGTCTTACTTCTGAATACTTGGCTTTTAGGTTCTGTTTCAGAGTGTATGCTGCCTTTTATCTTTTGATTTATCCCGGCTATCTTACAAACTTTCTTTATGAACTCATTATAACGTTGGGCTGATATGCTGTATGGAAAATTTCCATCTCTCTTATTTAAGGTTTCTAATACTTCTTTTAGTAGAAGTATGGTCATTAGTTTTCCAGTTTTTTTCTGTGTAAATTCAATAAGGCGCAATTCCTTAGTTTCTTTGGTTTTTGGGTCAATCTTATCTTCCGTTCTTATCATATCTTTGGTAAATCGCATAAAATCAGATACACGTTGACCTGTATAACAAGAGATTATAAGCCAGTCTCTTGCATTTTGTAAACTATCACTGAGTTTACTCTCATCAATATTTTTAATCATGGCTAATTCTTGAACGGTCAGATATATTTTTTCCGATTTTTCCTTATCGACTTTGATACTGTCGAGTTGAGAACTCGTTTCTACCCCCATATAACGAGCATGTCTACAAAAGGTTTTAATAAATGAAAGCTCTCTCTGGATAGTATTCTGAGCATAATTTTCTTTATGGTAGAAATCAACAAACTCATTTTTGAACCTGTCATTTATATCTTTAATATAAATTGGCTTTTTTCTCTGCTTTTGTAGCTTTTCCATCTTCTTTCTTATAACAGTAAATTTTTGGATAGAAGAACTTTTTAACTCATGCCTTCGGTAGCTAATGTAGAAATCTATGTATTCTACTAAGGTATTGGGAGTCTCCTCATCTTTATGAGGGTTGTAATAAAGCTCCAGAATATTAATTAGCCATTCTTTATCTACTAACTCCGGCTTGGTCGCGTCGAAAGCAGTAAGAATAAATGTGCTTATCTTATTCATTTCTGCTAAAACGTCTGCTTTTAGATTAGCATCGTCAATATCTCTTACCCTTTTATTGTGTATATTGTTCCAGTAATGTTTCGTTACTACAAGTTTTGAATTGGTGGCAATATTTTCGTCTTTACCGTTTAATCTGTACAGCAGACGGATGTTTAACTTGGCAGAATCTTTCTTTGAGCGATATAAAAAATTAACTGAAGCCATAATATAAATTTTACCATACAAATATAAAAATAATGTACGATATTTGTACGGTAATGTCAAAATATAACCAAATACATCCAAATAATTACAAACAAAAAGTAAGCTGTTTTGTTTGTAAACCTTTGTTTTACTGATACATTTTAGGTGATTTACAGCTATACTGTAAAATATCAATTTTGGGCGTATGCAGTCCCTTCCTCTCTGCTGAATAAAAACCCTGTAAGATTATTTTTATCTTGCAGGGTTTTTATTTTTTTATCAATTTTATGCGGAGTTTGAAGAAGGCCCAAGCGGAATGTACAAAATGAGCGAGATGGACTGGAGGCATTATGACCCGTTTTTAGGAAGGTTTAATGCCGTTGATAAGTTGGCTGAAAATACATTTGGATTATCTAATTACGTTTTTGCTAACGACAATCCGATTCTTTTTTCTGATCCGAGTGGCTTGGCTGGTATTCAAACCAATTATGGAGTAGATTCATTTGGAAGGAATAGATTTGATGATTATGGTACCTTTATTACGCCTGATGACAGGGGGGGGCTGTTTCATTTGATATGGCAAGCTATATGGGTGGAGGTAACGGTTATAGAGGTCCAAGATTAGGAGGTATAGGATCAGGTGCCTATAATAGTATAGGAGGTTATGGAGATGTTTATTACAGGGACTCAATTACAGGAAACATTTATGCATATATGATCTCGGGTATTCCTATCCCTTCGGATATTCCTGGGGCATATAAAAATTCAGGGCTTTTGTTGACTAGAGAGAAAATAATGATTGGTAATGAGACAAGTATTAGTGTTGTAACTCCGAACTTCATGAAGGTGTCAGAAGTAGCAGGTAATGCTTTAGGTGTCGCAGACCTAATACACGCATCAAAAGTCGGAAATTGGTTAAGGAGTGGTAGAGCTGCATCTTCGTTTTTAAAAACATCATTTAAATACACAGGAAATGCACTTGGGGCTTTAGGAATGCTTTATACAACATATCAATATTTTAATAAGGAAATCAATTCTAATGAAGCAATAGTGGATCTGTTTATGGCGGGTATAGGTATGTCAGGTAATCCATATGCCGTTTCGGCTAGTCTTGCGTATTTTATTGGGAAAGGAATCTATGAATATTCCACAGGTAATACATTATTTGACAAACCTCAAAATTAAATGAAAAGAGCTTATAATTACTTTCAATTTAGAATTTATACTTATTACAGAGACAAAAATAACAATGATAGTGAAAATCTTCTTGTTTTTTATACTACTAGCGTGATGACGCTCATAACTCTCATTAATTTTATGTGGATTTACTATTTACTTATATTATTAGATAGTTTTCCTGATTCGTCAAATAAATATTATTTACTTTTAAGTTTTTGTGTTGTTTTTGTGTTACACTATTTAAATATAAAGAGTAAAAAATTCTTAAACGTAGGTTTTAAAAAAGATGTAATGGGAGGATGGATGGTAATTGGAATATTTGTTTTAACTGGGATAATAACTATAATTATAAGTAATCTTTATAGGAATAAGATCTAAGCGAGGCTAAAATCATGTAAGATTATTTAAAATTTATTTATGGATTTTCGCAATTCAATAACATTTTAATTTAAATATGTTAATAGATTCAAACAATCATCTCAATAATATACTTAATATTTGCTTGAAATTAAAATGCCACGTTTTTGAGGTTTACGGATGGGATTCGACTCCCATCTTCTCCACATAATGACAAATAACGCCACTGGAAGACAGTGGCGTTAATATTTACGGATTGTTTAGTTGTACAAAACTTTGAACATCTTGTTGCTTTTCTGTTTTTTCAAATAAACAAATTAAAAAATTATGAAATTTTTTTTTGACTTTCTGTTCTATCGCATATATTGGTGGAATAAAGATATTTTAAAGGAAAAAAACACAGTATTATTTAATACCATCATTGGCCTTTCTGCTTTTTTTATATTTAATATATCAACTTTACTTTTTTCTTTTTTTCTATATTGTTTGAAAGACTCATCAGGATACCCAAAATGGTTTCATGTTGTAATGATGATTTTAACTGTAGTAATCACTTATACTATATATGTGCCGAAATATAAAGTAATCATTGCTAAATTTAGTAATACAAAGGGGTTTGCAAAGAGAGATATTTATCTTTTGGCATACATTCTAGTTACTATAATATTATTTATATTTATATCAATTCAATTCAGAAATTTTGTAGATACAGATTAATAAGGGTTATATTCCAGATATTTTGATATATCCTTCTGAGCTTACAGAGGAAAGTTCGAACCCCTTCTTCTTAACTTAAAAAAAACCTGCAAGATTCCATTTTATCTTGCAGGGTTTTAATTTTTTTACCAAATCAGAGCAGGTGTAACATGGCTGCATACGAGCGGTAATGTGTGGATTTATAACGCTCGTACTGTAAATCCGCGCCATCGGGAGATGATTTTGTGATATTGCCACAAACAAAAAACCATCCGCGTTAACGGATGGTCTCTCATTATTAAAAATCAGAATCTTATAAGAGTTCCATTTCCTGGGCTTCTCCCTGGTCAACCTTTCTTACGTTGACCACCTTACCGGTCTGGTCTACCACAAAAGCAACAAAGTTAACCTTTGCAGCATTGGTTACATTAGCCGGTACAGGTACAGAAAATGATTTTGTATAGGTAGTACCTATCGTTGTTTGTGTAGTGCCTATTTCCTCTCCTAAGATAGGGGTAAGGCACGCACGTAGTACGTGATTGTGTGTATAGCCTGCAAGGATATCTACACCGTCATAGTATGACGTGTAATTATGCTGATCATACACTAACCCGTCTTCCAATACATAAACTACAAGTTTAAGGTTGTTAGTAAAGTCTTTACCAAACATTACATTGACATCCAGATTTATAGTTCCGTTTGCTACTTCTGCATCCATAGCAAGGCCCAGTTTAGGATTCTCCCCTTGTGTAAGGGCGATCGCCTGGTCTACATGGTCTGGCTCAAGGCTTTTCCATTGTATAGTGCGGTTTAGGAAACCCTTAGGGTAACCTTCTGCGCCAAGGGCATTTTCAAGCTGCGAAGCATCAAAGTTATACGGGTCGTAGTTAGGGCTTGAAGGCACAGAACTTGACCTGTGGATACCTACGGCAATTGCGTTTTCTGCCTGATTGTGCACCAGCTCTATAGCCCATGCTACTCGCGGGCAGTAGCCGCACCATGTACCTGTGTAATCTTCAATTAGCATGTTTTTCCTGAAGTTTACACCAGAACCGTCATGAAAATTAATTACAAGCGGAGCCGATTGCACCGTATTATATGTTGCTGTAACATCAAAATTACCTACCGTTGCAGAGCTGAAGGTATTGCCTTCTATCGCCTGCCCATCTACGGCAAATACCGCATCTTCGGTATAGTCGTTACCATCTTTGTCTTTTACCGTGAAGGTAATCGTACCGCCTATAAGCTGTACAGAATGGTCTGCGGTTAAGATGATATTTTGCTGCGACTTTAGTATTTCATAGTCGGTAGAGCAGCCTGCAAAAATCAGGGAAACTATAAAAATCAGGATAAAATTCTTTTTCATCATATAGAGATTCATTACATAATCTTTCTGTTACTTCAGGCAGATTATGTCATGAGGGTATTAGTTCTTAACAATCTTGATAGTAGCTGTCTTGTTTTCTGATGTAACAAATTTAGCCATATAAACACCTGCGCTTAGTGAAGAAAGGTCTACTGACTGTGTACCGTTAACAATAGCAGATTTTTTGATTGACTGGCCGCCGATGCTGTAAATTTCTAATTTGGCATTTACGGTAGCCGAGATATCAAGTGTACTTTTAACTACAGTGTTGTTTACGATTACACCCATGTTCTTAAGTGAGTTATAGTCGTTAAGACTAGCTGTAGGAGCATATTTATAAGAGAAGTTGCGTAAAACCATTGGGTTTGCCACATCATCCATAAGTACCACGCTAAAGGTATACGTTACATCCTGGCCTGCTGTATCGCCTGCGTGACCGTTTAAGAAGTGGTCGTCTGCAACGTTAGTTTCTCCCGGTTCAATTTCTAAACCATTAGTAGGATATGCTTTTGTTGTTATTTCTGCATAACAAGTACCAAAAACGCAAAGCTGAACATCTTTAGCTTTACCATCTGTTCCTGTTGCATTGTTTGAAATAGTGTTAACCCTGATACCAAATTTGTGGGTATCAAGCGTGTTGTTTTTTATAAGAACGTGAACTTTTGCCACTTCACTTGTAAGGTTAGGGCTTAGCTCATTAAAAACAAATTCCTGTCCTTCTGTAATTTCAGCGCCGCCGTTAGTGGTAATTGTGTAGTTCTCTACCTGTGCCTGTGCAAAAGAAGCAAATAAAATTCCTGCAAATAGTAAAATCTTTTTCATTGTAATCTTTTTAATAGTTGTATTTAAGTAAAAAGGCTATCGGGAACTTAGATTATTCCCGATAGCTTTATTTTAGCATGCTATGTGTCGTCTTTTTGTAAGACTATTTGATGATCAGTTTTTCTGTTCTCTGAGCAGTTTCGCTTTTTATCTGAGCGATATATACTCCGCTTTGAACAGCGCTTAAATTGATAGAACCACCATCTTCAATTCCTTTAGCAGCATAAACTACTTTACCTGTAAGGTCAAGAACTGTTACATCTATAGCTTCAGCTGTAGCGAAGTTAAAGACACCTGCAGATGGATTAGGGTAAACTGCAAAGCCTTCAGCTTTGATAGTTGGGTTTGCAAGTACACCTGTCGTTTTAAGCGTGTTTTGCTGTACTAAAGCTAAACCGAAGTTACCTACAGTGATTGTAGCTACTGCCTCTGCCTGTCCGTTAGTGTATACTGTAATACCGTGTGTAGTAGTACCTAAAGACCATCCGTCTCCAAAAGTGTCAAGAAGCTCAAAGCTGTAGCACTCAATACCTTCAGGAAGGCTTATGTTATGTGTTTTTGTAGTATTAGCGTCTGCTCCGCCAGCACCTTGTGAACCTGGGCCAGCCTGGTATGCAGGCGTTGTGTATACAACTTCGTCGCTGCTGTTTCTAATTTTTACAGAGATCTCTCCCGGATAGTTGTCTGTGTGTACATTAAGAGTGATGTTGTTTCCAGAGTCTGCAGAGCTAAACACGTTTACGTCTGTGTTTGCAAGTACAGCAGAATAAGGAGCAGCTGTGTTAATGTCTGTAAGCTCAACTGTATACTCAGCACCAGCTGTAGGCGTTACGTTAGCAAATTCTATCGCTGCTGATGTAGCATAGCGCGCAAGCGTTCCTGTATAAGGTTGTGTTGCAACTACTTCACCGTCTGCCTTAAGTACCACTGTAGCGGCAGTGATTGGGTTTGTACCATAGTTAGTGAAAGAAGCACTAACAGTACCTGTTCCGCCTGTACCACATATTCTTAGGTCCTGCGCGGCAGCCTGCGCATGGTTTTCAACTGCAGGAAGTTGTGCACAACCTGTGTTTATGCTTGTTTCTATACCTGTAAAAGAAAGTCCTGCATTTGTGTTAGGCATAAGCTTAACCTTTCCGTCAGGGCAAATTCTCATTACAGTAGGGAAAAATTCAAGTTCAAAAAGTGTAGAGATGTTTGCATCGTCTATAATAGGGTATTCGCTTCCTGTAACCCAGTCACCCTGAGTGTTTGATCCTGTTCCGTGAAGGTCAGCATTTGTAGTTTGCGGGTCACCCTCAACAAAAAGCACAACTACATCGTCGCTGCCATCTACACCATACGTTTTGTAAAGTTTGTCAAGTACGTGGTTGTTATGAAAACTCCAGCATGGTCCGCACCATGTAGCAGATATATCAAGGATTACCGTTTTTCCTGCAGCAAGATATTCAGATAGCGTGTGTACGTTACCGTTAATATCTGTTGCTGTAAAGTCTGGAGCTGTAGAGCCGTCTGCGATTTGCGCATTTGCAAAAAGGCCACCAAGAAGTGTAAAGCCTAAAAGTAAAGTTTTTTTCATAAGTAATAGGTAATAGTTTTTTGTAATATTCAGTAAACCGGTTATAATGTCCTGAAAGTTATGTCACTGTGAACATAACTTAAATTTTTCTCGAAATTATATAAAAAAATGACATGACAAATTTTTTTTTGAAAAATAATGTATAAAATGCACTTTTAACCTAAAAAAAGTTTACATTCCTACCATTTCTATAGAGTTTTAGTGAGGAAAATGTAACTATTTTAAAGATTTGGGTGCATTTTTAACGTGCATAAATGTGTAAGCTGTTAAAATTTTTTTAATATTGCCCACGCAATTTTCGGTTGCGCACTATTTACTATAAAAAACACAATTATGAAAAAACTTGCCTTTTTGTTTCTATTTCTTTCGGTATCAGTATTTGCGCAAAAAGAGATGCCGTCTGTTACCCTTAAATCGGTAAATAATAAAGATTTTAATGTTAAGAGCGACTTCGCAGAAAAAGATAAGCTGTATGTATTTACATTTTGGGCTACCTGGTGTGTGCCTTGTATCAACGAACTGGATGCTATTAATGAGAATTATGCAAAATGGTCTAAAGAACTTAACATGGAGGTAATAGCTGTTTCTATAGATGACAGCCGCACACAGAAAAGGGTAAAGCCTCTGCTTAATGGAAAAAAATGGCCTTACACTGTGCTTCTTGACAATAACCAGGATCTCAAAAGAGCTTTAGCCGTGGCTAATCCGCCATATACCGTGGTTGTAAAAAATAAAAAGATAGTATATGTACATAATGGTTATAGCCAGGGAGCTGAAAAAGAACTATACAACAAATTGAAGGCACTATAGATTGATGAGAAAATTACTTTTACTACTGCTTCCTTTAGCAGCCGGTTCTTTATATGCTCAGGAAAATGATACTATAGAAAAAAAAGACTATGGTAGAATATACGGTGGTTTTGAATCGAATGCACAATGGTATCTTAATGATAAAGGGAGAGAAATAAAGCATCCCGAAGATCCTGTTCGCTCTAATAACTATTTGCTTGTAAACTATCAGTTTAAGGGATTCTCTGCCGGAGTGCAGATAGAATCCTATGAGCCTAATGCGCTGTTAAATTACAATCCCGGATTTAAGGGTACTGACATCGGTACATATTATGCTGCCTACAAAACTAAACATGTAGAACTTACCGCGGGTTATTTTTATGAGCAGTTTGGCAGTGGTATGCTTTTACGTGCGTGGGAAGACAGGACACTTGGTATAAACACGGCACTTAGAGGAGGCAGAATGATTTTCAGGCCTACAGATGATATGCGTTTTACGCTTCTTTACGGAAGGCAGCGTAGTGGTTTTGATGTTGCCCATGGCGATATATACGGCTTTGATTCGGATATAAACCTTAATAAGCTGTTCAATTTTGAGGTTAGCGACCTTTCTTTTGGCGCAACCTATGTAGGGCGTTACGAAAAGATAGATCTTCCTGATCCCGGATTTGATGCGCTTACAAATATGTATGCCGCACGATTTAACTTTATCCATGATGCATTTTACGTTTCAGGGGAATACAACTACAAACAAAAAGATGGGGTACTGGTAGGAACACAAAATGTGTTGACCAACACCTTTGTAAAGCCGGGTAATGCAGTACTGGTTAACTTTGGTTATTCTAAAGAAGGCCTTGGTGTAGATGCTACGCTTAGAAGGACGGAAAATATGAAGATACTCTCTGAAAGGGAGCCTACAGGAACGGGAGATAACCTTACTACGAGCCTTAACTTTAATGACAAGGTGCTGAACTTTACACCTGCTTTAACAAAGCAGCACCACTCTAACCTGGCAAATATTTATGTATACCAGGCGCAGTCTAAGGTAGACTTTTTAGACCCTTCGATCATGATGTCTGGTGAAACAGGCGGACAGGTGGACATTTTTTATGACTTTGCTAAAGGAACTGCAATAGGCGGTAAATACGGAACTAAAGTAGCAGTAAATATGTCAAGCTGGTATAACCTGCCGGGTCAGTACAGGTCAAGCCCGCCGGATTATAACACTAATTTCTTTGGGGTAGGTACTAAGTATTTCTCTGACTACAATGTTGAGGTAAAGAAAAGGCTGAATGAAAAATGGCTTACCGGTTTCTATTATATTAACCAGTACTATAACAAGGCATGGTTTGGCGGCAGCGATATCGTAAAAACAAATATCGTTACCGGAGAAGCTACATATAACTTTTCTGAAAATAAATCTATCCGTGTAGAGGCAGAGCACATGTGGGCTGATAAAGACATGAAGAACTGGGCAGGTGGTACTGTTGAACTTAATATAAACGACAAGTATTCGCTTTACGTTTGGGACATTTATAATTACGGCAATGATGATAGTGCTAAACAAACGCATTACTACAATGTAGGCGGGGCTTACCGTATAGGGGCAACCCGTATAGCAGCTAACTACGGAAGGCAGCGTGGTGGTCTTGTATGTGTGGGTGGTGTTTGCCGATTTGTACCTGAGAGTACCGGTTTCACCCTTTCGATAAGTACGGCTTTTTAATTACCAAAATAGTTTATATATAATTTGTCCCCATGGAGTTTTCATGGGGATTTTTTTATGCTTTTTCAATCGCAATTTTTTAAATTCCAAAAGCGTAACATTAAAAAAAAGCACCTCACAATCAGTTGTTTGCAAATTCGATTTTTTGGCTAAAAATGATGTTTAGAGTAGGCAAAGCGTAAAATTAACAGCTTGTTTTAGAACTTAAAATTCTGATAATTATTGCTTTACAAGGATATGTTGCAGCTTCTTGCAATGGGAGAATTAATTTTGACTTTGGTTTGCAATATCCTGCAATATTTATTTTTACATATTGTCTTTAAGACTATAAGTGTTTTTGTCTAAAAAATACTATTTTTAGCTTTACAAAGACAAACAGACCAAATGACAAATTATCCTGAAATTATCCGCTGGGGCATTATAGGCTGCGGCGATGTTACCGAACGCAAAAGCGGACCCGCCTACCAAAAAACAGAAGGCTTTGCGCTACACGCTGTAATGCGCCGCGATGCCTGCAAAGCCGCCGATTATGCTAAAAGGCATAACGTGCCTAAGAACTACAGCGATGCCGCTGCCCTTATAAACGATCCTGAAGTTGATGCCGTATACATTGCCACGCCTCCCGATACCCATGCACATTATGCACTTATGGTAGCTGAGGCCGGCAAACCGTGCTGCATAGAAAAGCCCATGGCGCCATCGTATGAGGAGTGTGTCGCAATTTGCAATGCCTTTGAAGATAAGGGGCTGCCTTTGTTTGTGGCTTATTACCGCCGGTCACTGCCAAGGTTTTTACACATCAAGTCATTGATAGATAATGGAACAATAGGTGAGGTGCGCCACATTAACTGGCACCTGAGCAGGACACCTTCTGCGGTGGATATATCAGGCGAATACAACTGGCGTACCGATGCAGCCATTGCTAAAGCAGGCTACTTTGAAGACCTTGCCAGCCATGGGCTAGACCTTTTTGTGCACTATTTTGGCAATGTGAAAAATGTATCGGGCAGCAGTCTTAACCAGCAGGGGCTTTACTCTGCAAAGGACGCTGTAGTAGCATCCTGGGTACACGAATCGGGTGTTGCGGGGACAGGCAGCTGGATCTTTGGCAGCTTTGAAAGAGTAGATAACGTTGAGATCATTGGCAGTAAAGGCAAGATTGAATTTGCCGTATTTGAAGAAGTGCCTGTTGTAATCACAACAGCCGATAAAAGGGAAGAAGTCGTTATAGACCACCCCGAAAATATTCAGCTGTATCATGTTAAGAACATGAATGACCACCTGAGGGGCAGGCTGCAGCATCCGTCAACGGGGCTAACGGGAGCGCATACAAACTGGATATTAGATACCATGGTAGCACTATAAATAAAAAGTCCCCTGCAGTAGTGCGGGGGACTTTTTTGTAAAGTACCAACTGACTAATTCTTTACAATTTTCTTGGTAATTATTGTTCCTTCAGTTGTTTTAGCGATCAGGATATAATTGCTTTGCGGTAACGCACTTACGTTAATGTTATTACCTTTGCCTTCCATTACTTTTCTTCCGTCTACAGCGTAAATCTCTATAGTATCTATTTCAAATTTAGACTGAAGCCTAATTACCGTTTGTGCCGGGTTAGGATATAGCACAGCAGTATCGGCAGTGAAATCGCCAAGGCCTAAAACCTGTCCTGTAACCGTGATTTCTATAGCATCTGTAACGGTATCGTCATCTGTGCTTGTAGCCTGTACAGTCGCTGTTCCATTAGTAATAGCAGTTACAAGTCCGTTAGCATCAACAGAAACTACGGTATCTCCCGAAAGTACTTGCCAGGTTACATCCTGAACCGAGTTTGATGGCAATACCAAAGCTTCAAGCTGTAATGTACCGCCGTTAGTAGTAATTACCGCGCCTGTATCATCTGCCACTTTAACTTCAAGGCTTGCCACGGCAACAACCTGGTTGGTAATCACAACTTCAATAGAGTCAAAGATTGTAGCATCCTCTGCGCTTACCGCCTGAACAGTTACCGTTCCGTTATCGATGGCTGTTACCAGTCCGTTTGCGTCTATCGATGCATACTCACTACCTGCTGTAATGCTCCACGCTACGTTTTGGTTTGAATTTGATGGAAGTACCAATGCCGATAGCTGAAGCGTTCCATTGTCTGCTGTAATTGTAGCTGGAAGGTTATCAGTAACCGAAACCTCAAGGCTTGCCACGGCAAGGACCTGGTTAGTAATTACAATATCAATAGTATCAAGAATAGCCGCATTTTCTATGCTTACTGCCTGAATGCTTACTGTTCCGTTATCAATTGCTGTTACCAGTCCGTTTGCATCTACCGATGCATACTCACTACCTGTTGTAATGCTCCATGCTACATTTTGGTTAGCGGTTGCAGGCAATACGGATGCTGCTAATTGCAGTGTTCCGTTATCTGTGGCAATTGTTGCAGGAAGGTTATCAGCAACCGTAACAGCCACGTTTTGTACAGGAGCAAGCTGTCCGCTTATGGTAATGGTAATAGTGTTTAATACCGTTGCGTCTTCGGCGCTTACGGCTTGTATTGTTACTGTACCATTTGCTAATGCTGTTACCAGTCCGGTTGTGCTTATTGTTGCATTTTCAGTCCCCGCAGTTATCTGCCATAGCACCTCCTGCGCCACGTGCGACGGTACTACCGAAGAGAACAACTGAAGGCTGCCGCCATTTTGGGTAATTACCGGGTCTTGTGCATTAGGGGTATTAATATACAGGTTTAGAGGCGCATTGCTCAACTCAAAGTAGATCTTGATATTCGGGCGGTCTTTATACTGTCCTCCGCCACTGTTATGGTTAAGGATAAGGTTTTCATTCATTGGCACGGTGTTTATAGGCCATGCGCCAATCATGTAATCTTTATAGCCTGCTGTAAACTGCCATACTATAAAATTGCTGAACTGCGCCGTCTGCCCGTTTTGGTACATTGCTGTGGCAATTTCAAAAGCACCTCCTGTATAGGTAAATGCTTCTTCAAAGGGAAAATCGATCCACCCTATTGTTGCAGGCAGGTCGAAGGCAGGATTGTCGGTAACCTCTGTATGCGTGGCAAGAATATTACCATAAGTGGTCGTCATGTCTAATGGCGCAATGGTAGAAGAATTTCTCGCAAACATCCTTAACCGAAGGTCAGGATAGGCATCGCCACCTACGGCATTGTTTATCTTTTCGAAAGCAACACCTGTAATGTTTGCACCATTCGGAATGTTTATTGACTGCATTTCGTTTTGGGTGTACAGCATATTAGCAACCGACCCGTTTCGCTGTGCGATACCGGCATACATCAGCGGCCCGTAAGAGGCGCCAAATAAAGCAAATGCATCGGCTCCCGATCCTATTACTCCATCATAGGTAGAATTAAGGCTAAGGGTTGTAAAGTTTTGTACCGCCCAATCGCTGTAAACAGCATCGCTGCAATGGGTACGTACTTTAAACTGATAGGCAGATTCTTCTGTAAGCCCGGTTACCACTACGGTAGCAGAGCCGGCTGTTCCCTGCTGTACTATCGTAGCGCTTCCGCTAAGGCTTAACTGCCAGTCATAGCCCAGCTCCGGCTGTGTCTGCAAGCCTGTCCAGCTGATTTTGGCATAGTGCATTCCTTTTCCCGCGGTAAAGATAGCCGCAGGCTGCGCACATTCCTGGGCACTGAGGTTAAAAACAAATAACAGCAACAGTGCGGTTGTTGTTATTTTAAACGTAAAATAATTGTTTGACATTGTTATATAGTTAAAATTGTATCGGTACGTCGCTTATGGTTTAAATAACAATAAGCTGTTAGATTGTGATATTTCCTTTTAAATCTATTTATTAATATTTAGACTAATTATTAATAGTTAAATTTGCGCAAATTTCTGCAACAGTTAGACTATGACTGTTTGCTTAAAGGATTTATAAATAAGCCAAACGGATATTTTAGCAATTATGGAAAATAAGGGCCAATTATACGACACGGATTATGAAATTGATATTTCATTAAACAATTCTCTAAATATAACTCCAGATTCTTTAGATGCTACGTCTGAAGGATTTGGCGAAACCTTCATAAAAAAAATAGATTTTAGGGGGGTGCGCCTGCTGTATGGCAAGTTGCTTTTTTTAAAGCCGGTGCCTGTGCAGGTGGTTAACGATAATCCGCATATCGAGATGTATTTTTCGCTGTCGGGTAGAAGAGATCTCTGCTTTACGCAAAGCAGCCAGCGCAGTACTGTTATTTCAGGATCTCATAACCTTTACTATATTCCTGATTCCGAATTCTACATTGAGCCTCAAACTGGAGAAGAAGAGAACATCTCATTGCAGGTACAATTTACTGAAGACTACTTTAAGCGATTTATGCCTACAGGACATTCGGTGTTTTCGTCTTTTATAAAAAAAATAGAGGATAAGCAGCTCGCTGTTCTCGGGGAGAAAGAGCTAAAGATAACGCCAGAGATGTATACCCTGCTTAATGACATTGTGCATTGCGAAAAGAAAGGGGTAATCAAACAACTGTTTATAGAGACAAGCGTGCTTAAGCTGCTGCTGCTTCAGTTTGAGCAGTACCTTTCGGCATCTGCCCAAAAGGAGAAAAGCTTTATCAAGCCGTATGATATCGAAAAGCTTAATGTTGTAAAGCAGCTTCTGGAAGAGAATGTTGCTTATGCGCATTCGCTGGCAGAGCTTTCAAGAAAAAGCGGGCTGAATGATTTTAAGCTCAAAAAAGGGTTTAAGGAATTGTTTGGCACTACGGTATTTGGCTACCTGCACGGGCTGCGTATGGCACGGGCCAAAGAACTGCTTACCACAACTATAAAGACCATTGCAGAGATAGCCGAACTTTGCGGTTATGCCTATGTGCAGTCGTTCTCTACCGCATTTAAGCAGCATTATGGCATTACGCCCGAAAGGTACAGAAAACAAGAAAGGCCCCTGCAATAGCAGGAGCCTGTTTCTATAACCAAACCTAACCTTATTACTATTACCTTGCGGCAATAGTTTCAACAAACATTTTGTTATTGTATTTCATTACAAAAGTTACTTTCTCTGCATTGATCTTTTTAGTATCAAATTTTTTAGAAAGGTTAGCTCCTGTAAATGTTTCGTTGTACAATTCAACGTTATTCTCGTCATACAGCTTTACTTCAACCGGTGTATTGTTAGTATCTTTAATGTTTAAAGAAACAATACCTTCGTTAAAAGTAAGTACAGGCTTAAGTACTTCGGCGATAGCTTTTTCAGAAACTGAAGCAGATTTGCCATCAATTTTGATTTCATAGCGCGCTACTTTAGTACCGTTCTCTGCCTCCAGGTAATAATTACCTGCCGGGAAAGCTGTCAGGTTGTATGTTCTGCTTATCTTACCGTCTTTAGCTTTAATGTTCTCTTCAAAAAGAACATCACCGTCTTTAGATGTTATAGATACGTGTGCTTTTGTATTGTTGATTGAAAAATTGATTAATTTTCCAAGACCGCTTCTTACGCTAACAGAAAAATCTGCATCGTTTGCTCTTACTCCAAACGCAGTTAAAAATACTGCAAGGGCTAAACCTAATTTCACTACATTTTTCATACTATTTGATTTTTTTGGTTTAACAAAAATTTTATAGTGCTAAATTACTTTTGTTGTCTAATACTATGCACACCTATATTTTCTGATATATATGCTATATTAACCTTTCGAAAACGTTATAGGTTGTTTTAATGTAAATAATGGCAATTTTTGATTACATTTGATTAGCTAAAATATTTCAAAATGAAAAATTTAAAGGCAACTTATGAGGTAATTGAGCCGGCTTTTGGCAGCTCCTTTTACTATTCTAAATATGTGCAGAATGCAAACATAAAAGCCCACCTCTGGCATTATCATCCGGAGATCGAGTTGGTTTTCGTAAACGGGGGTACGGGCAAACGCCAGATAGGCAGCCATATTTCCTATTATACCGATGGCGACCTTATACTTATAGGCAGCAATTTGCCGCACTGCGGGTTTACCGATGACCATACCGGTAACAAGAACGAAACGGTGATCCAGATGAAACCCGATTTCCTTGGAGGCGCGTTCCTTGCACTTCCCGAAACTAAAAACATCAACCTGCTTTTTGAAAGGGCTAAGGGCGGCATTGCCTTTGGCGAAGAAACAAAAAAAGCGATAGGCGAAAGGATAGAGCTGATGGAAACCCAGCCGCCATTAGAGAAACTGCTGTCTATAATAAGTATTCTTAATGAGCTGGAACACGCTAAAGACTACAAGGTGCTAAACGCCGAAGGTTTTGCCCTGGAAACCCAGCTGCAGGATAACGACCGTATTAATATGGTATTCAACCATGTTAAGGATAACTTTAGGGAAGTGATTGAGCTCGACGATATGGCCAATATGGCAAGTATGACCGTACCATCGTTTTGCCGCTATTTTAAAAAGGTAACCAACAAAACCTTTACCCGTTTTGTAAACGAATACAGAATCGTGCATGCCTGCAAGTTATTGACAGAAAAACAAATGAGCGTTGCCGATGTTTGTTACGAGAGCGGTTTCAACAACTTTAGCCATTTTAATAAATCATTCAAAGATTTTACAGGAAAGAGTGCTTCACAGTACCGTAACGAACACAAGGCGTTGGTGCAGTAGTTACACCACCTTAATATCCATTGCAGTATATACCTTTAAGGAAGGGTGTGTTGGATCTGCTTCTGTAACGATAATATCAATGTCGGTAACCGGACATATATAATACGACTCTACCGTATTGCTTTTCTCAAGGGTAGAAAGTGCGATGGTTTTTTCGGCGCGATCTATCATTATCTTTTTTATCTGCGCATCTTCATAGATCATAGACGATATACCCATGGTATGGTGAATGCTGCATATACCCAGTATACAAATATCGGCGCGGACTTTTGCAAACGTGTCTATGGTGTCCTGGCCCATAGTGGTAAAGGCCGTTTTATTCAGGCGTCCGCCGGCAAAGATGACTTCGGTATTTGGGTGGTCTTCCAGAACGTTGGCTACCGGGAAACTGTTGGTCACTACCGTAATCTTTAATTCTTTAGGCAGGGCAGCAGCCAATGCCACAATAGAAGTTCCACCGTCAAAAAAGACTACCTGTCCGTCTTTTAAGAATTGAAGGGCTTTTTCTGCTGCTGCCTTTTTATGGGGCTGGTTGTATTTTTCCCTGTCCCTGTAGTGTGCCGGTATGGGCGAATGTGCAATAGCACCGCCACGGACTGCCTTTAGCAATCCCTGGGAATCAAGCTCTTTTATATCGCGGCGCACGGTATCTTCAGATACGTTCAGCAGCTGGCTCAACTGGTCCAGCCTTACCTTATTATCTTTTTCAAGGGTGTCTATAATAACCTGTAAACGTTCTTCTTTTATCATGTTAACTGCAATATGTTGCAAAGATAACAATTTGATAGCAAACATTTATCATTTAATTTTGCAACATATTGCAAAGTTTTGTAAGTTTGTTGCAAAATATAGCAATTATGAAAAAATCAATTGCCATCGATATGGATGGCGTACTCGCAGACGTAGAGGACCAGATACTGGACTGGTACAAAGAAGAAACAGGTTTGGTAATGTCAAGGGACGACATGAAAGGCAGGCCCGAAGAAGAATTATTCCCTGACAGGGCAGTACTGAGGAAGATATTAAACAAGCCGGGATTCTTCAGGACGCTTCCCGTAATGGAAGGTGCAAAAGAAGCTGTGGCAAAACTAATGGAAGAGTATGAAGTGTATGTGGTATCGGCGGCAATGGAATTCCCGTTGTCATTGTTTGAAAAACGCGAATGGCTTTCAGAACATTTTCCTGCCATAAGCTGGAAGAACATTGTTTTTTGCGGCGATAAAAGTATAATCGATACCGATTATCTTATAGACGACCACTGTAAAAACCTTGACTTTTGTAAAGGCAAACCATTAATGTTTACGGCTTTCCATAATGTAAACATGGATCATCATGAAAGGATAAGCCACTGGAACGAAGTGTCAGATTTATTAAAGAGGCTCGAAGGGGTAGAGGTGTAATTTGCCTCACTCCCCTCCCGTGAGAGAGGGGTTCAGGCTGGCTTTATTATTTCAATTCTAATTTAATAACAAAAGCTTTATCATCAATTTTTTTAGAAGGTGTCTTTACATGAACACCTATGGCATCTTGTGTAAAAGTTACTTTTTCGGTGCTGCCTAAAACAGACACACTTTTCACTTTAGGTGCCTTTTTGCCTGCAGTGCCTAAGGCAGATAATGTTACCACGGCATTTTCGCCCGGCCAACCCAGCACTATTGCATAAACGGTTTTGCCTTTTGTGGTATAGCGTATGTCCTGCGGGCCGTAGTTTACCTTATCTACAAACATTCCGCCTTTTTCCAGTTTCGTTGGGCCTTCGCCAAAAACGGTAAAGGGACGTGTGGCATAAATAGCTTCGCCGTTTACATCAAGCCATTTCCCAATTTCTAGTAATATAGCCTGCTGATTCTGCGGAATTATTCCGTTTGCCATAGGCGATACATTGAGCATCAGGGCACCATTTTTGCTCACGATGTCGGCTAAGAGGTCTACGATCTCATTAGCGGTTTTCAGGCCAAGGTCGTTCGTATAGCTCCAGCTGCCTACCGATACCGTTTCATCTGTAAGCCAGAACTCTTTGGTAATGGCATTTTGACGGCCTTTCTCAAAATCTTCAAGGCTTACTGTTTTTGGCAGTTCACCTTCTTTGTGGGTAATAACCACCTGCTTGTTCTCTTTTACCGAATGGTTAAAGTAATACGCTACAAACTCCTGTTTTGTCTTTTCAGGAATTTTGGTCATTTTGCTGTCAAAATAGATGAGGTCGGGAGAATAGCTGTCTATCAGTTCTTTTAGCTCGCCATACCAGTTCTTGTAGAACTGCTCCGGTGCGATATTGCCGTATAGCTGCGCCAGCTTTGGGTCGTCAGATGAGGTTGGCATTTTAGGATTATACGGAAAATACGACTCGTCATTAAGCCACTTATCAGGGTTCTTCTTGTTGATCTGCAGGTTACGGTCTTTGTGGAAAGAGGTAACCAATTTCATGCCCTTGCCGTGTACAGCTTTGGCAAGTTCGCCCACCAAATCACGGTGCGGACCCATATCCATACTGTTCCAAGGATTGATTTTACTATCCCAGTTGCTCCAGCCGTCATGGTGCTCAGCAACTACTCCCGCAAACTTAGCACCTGCTTTTTGGAACAGGTCTGCCCAGGCATCGGCGTTAAAGCTTTCGGCATGGAACATCGGAACAAAATCATGGTAGCCAAATTTCGAAGGCTCTCCGTAAAGTGAAACGTGATGTTTATATTCGTCGCTTCCTTCAACATGCATAAGGCGCGGATACCAGTCATTGGCATATGCCGGAACAGATAATACCCCCCAATGCGCATAGATGCCAAACTTAGCATCCTTAAACCACTCGGCGGTCTCGTCATATTTGGCAAGCGACTCCCAGTTGGCCTGGTAAGGGCCGTCATTGGCCTGGGCAAAAGCAGGCAGGTTTAGAGCCAGCAGCCCAAACAGGTAAAATGTTTTTTTCATAATATAAAGCCTATTTTTCAGGCGTATAGATAAAATTCTTAAAGGTTACGCTGCCTTCGCCAACGGCAGAGAGTCCTATCCTCAGGCTTGTAAAACCACTCAGCACATTATGATGAAATCCCGATACCTCGGCAGAGTTCTCAATCTTACTCCATTTTGTGCCATCAGGGCTAAAGAACATATTTACAAGCTGCCCTCTTTTTTCAAGGCGCAGGTAAATATGCCTGCCTACGGTGTTTTTTTCGGTAGGAAACTGCCACGAGCGCAACGCCGCCATAATATCGGTACTGTTTGCGCCTATGCCGGTATGAATGCGGTCAGCATAAAATAATATGAGCGATGCTGTTGCATTGCCTTCAATCACTGCTTCTACCTGTGCAGTATACGAATGGTCTGCCGGTATGCACGATAACGGATCACTGTCTCCAAGACCTTTGCCCTTTGCTTTAAGCTTCAGGCCGTCTTTGCTAAGGCTGAATCTGGTTGTGTCAAAATCTTTAAAGAACTGCCATTGGTTTCCTAATGCTCCGCCCTGAAAGGTATCAGACAGCGAATATGCCGCAGCAACAACTTTGCCTTTAGGTTTATGCATATGCTCTTCGGTCTTTATGTTATCGGGATTTTTAAACCATCCGTCCTTTGTCCATTCCACAGGCTGAAGCAGCGTTTGGCGGCCCATATTGTAATGGTTATTCTCATAACCATGAAAAACCATCCACCAGTTTCCGGCTGCATCATCTATTATTGTAGAATGTCCTTTAGACCACCATTTTTCAGCATCATTACCCGTTTTTATGATAGGATTGTATGGTGAATTTTCCCATGGGCCAAATGGCGATTTAGACCTTGCAGAAACTACCATATGGCTCGTTGCAGGCCCTGCTGTACCGCCTTCGGCGACTGTAAGGTAATAGTAATTACCTTTTTTAAGGATCTTTGGGCCCTCCATGCAAAAACATTCTATAGACCATTCCCTGGGAATAGGCCAGCCGTCATAAACGTGTTTTGCAGGTCCTGTTACTGATAATCCGTCTTTAGAAAGCGGCACATAATCACCGGCACTAAAATACAGGTAGCGATTGCCTTTTTCATCTACTACGTGGCCAGGATCTATACTGCCTATCTTAAGGTCTATAGGTTCACTCCAGGGCCCATTTATATTATCGGCCCATACTACATAATTGGTATTACTAACAGGGAAATAAATATAGTATTTGTTATTGTACTTAACCAAGTCAGGCGCCCAAACCGATCCCACGTTTTTATGCAGGGCATGGTTGACAGGTTCCCAGTTTACCATATCCTTAGAATGCCATATAAGCAGCCCCGGGTAATAATCAAAAGATGAATGCACGATATAGAAATCGTCTTTGTCCCTTATGATAGATGGGTCGGCATGATCACCCGGAAATATTGGATTTACAAAATAATCTGCACCTTTAGCGCTATTGGAGGCCTGTGTCTGTGCGTAAGTTATTTGCCCAAAAGCAAGTAACAGCAAAATAAAGTAACTGTTCTTCATGTACATAGAAATAAAAAGCCACGAATTATACTAAAGCCACAAATTTTAAGATTCGTGAAATTGCTATAATTCGTGGCAGAATAATTATTTTATAGTAACGGTAATCTCCTGTTTAATATCTCTTGACGAGTTACCTATCTTAAACCTGTAAGCACCCGGCTCAACCGTCCATTTTTTAGAAGCTGCATCATAATAAGCAAGTTCCTGTGCAGGAATGGTGATTGTAGCTTTTTGTGTGCTTCCTGCTTTTACCAATACTTTAGTAAAGCCTTTAAGCTCTTTAGCAGCACGCTCAATCTTACTTCCAGATTTGGCAGCATACAGCTGAACCACCTCTTTACCATCGGCCTTACCTGTGTTTTTCACATCAAGCGTAACTGTAATTGTTTCGTTTGCAGCATACGATGCTTTGTCTGCTTTTGCATTAGCCAATTCAAAAGTGGTGTACGATAGCCCGTAACCAAAAGCATACAGAGGCGTTACATTTTTGGTATCAAACCAACGGTAGCCTACAAGGATGCCTTCTTTATATTCTTCAGTTGCTCCACCAGGAAAACTGTTTGTAGCATGTGCAGGAGAATCCTGTATTTTTTTAGGCATTGTCCAAGGCAGTTTACCTGATGGGTTCACTTTACCTAAAAGTACATCTGTGATGGCATTACCTGCTTCAGAGCCATTATACCATCCCCAAAGGATAGCAGAGTTTTGCGCTACAACATTGTTAATGTCATATGGTGCACCGGCTACAAATACAACAATGGTTTTAGGGTTTGCAGCTTTAACGGCAGCAATAAGTTTTTCCTGTCCAAAAGGCAGGCTAAGATCCCTGCGGTCAGAAGCTTCTGTTTCATAATCACGGTTTGCACCTACAAATAGTACGGCAACATCTGATTTTTTAGCAGCTTCAACAGCTTCTGCAACCATTTTAGGATCAAGTTCGTTTACTGTTTCTTTTACCTCCTGTGTTACTTCGCCAAATTTCATTTCTTTTTTAGGCTTGAATTCTGTTTTGTAACCCCGGGCATAATTAATAGTAACCGATTTTGGCAGTTTTGCTTTTAAAGCGTCAAGAGGGGTAACCTCATGTTTTGTTTTAACACCTGCACCAAAACCACCCTGAGCGTGTCTCTGCATTGCATTGGCACCAATAACCGCTACGCTTTTTAAAGCAGATGCATTTAAAGGTAAAAGGTTTTCTGAGTTTTTAAGCAGCACAACCGATTCTGATGCAATATTGTATGCATCTTTATAATGTGCCTCTGTAGCAATGCTTCCCTTTGCACGGCCGTCTTTTTTGCCCATTGCCTTCACGTTGTAAAGCAATTTCAGTATTCTTTTAGCGTGTTTGTCAACTTCTGCAACAGATACAGATCCATCCTTTACAGCCTTAATAAGCGGATTAGCAAAGAAATGATCGTCAAAAGAAGCGGTAGGCGTGCCCATCTCAAGGTCGGTTCCTGCTTCAAGCGCTTTTTTAGTAGTGTGTACCGCAGCCCAGTCAGAGATCACGATACCTTTAAAGCCCCACTCATCCCTAAGGATAGATTGCAGCATATATGGATTTTCGCATAAATAGTCACCACGGAATTTATTGTAAGCCCCCATTACCGTAAAGGCATGGCCTTTTACAACAGCGTCATGAAATGCAGGCAGGTAAATTTCGCGAAGCGTACGCTCATCCATCTGTACATCTACAGTTCCACGGTTTGTTTCCTGGTTGTTTGCAGCGTAGTGTTTGATACATACGGCAACGTCATTTTGCTGAACACCTGTTACATAAGGTACAACAAGGGTTTTGTTAAGGAATGGGTCTTCGGTCATGTACTCATACGTACGTCCGCCAAGCGGTGTACGGATAATATTGAATGCCGGCGCAAGCAGCACGTCTTTGTCACGCGCACGGGCTTCTTCGCCGATGCTTTTTCCAAAAGTATGCGCCATTTCAGGATTCCAGGTAGCCGAAAGTCCGCCGCCTGCAGGATAGAAGGTAGCAAAATCGTCGGTGTTACCGGCCGGAGCCCAGCTGTTACGAGAAATCTCTTCACGCACGCCAAGCGGCCCGTCTGCCATGTGCACTTCAGGAACACCAAGGCGCTCTATACCTTTGTTGGTAAACATACTATAACCGTGCAGCAATCCTATTTTCTCTTCAAGCGTCATTTGAGATACGATCTTTTCTATCTCAGCATCATATTCATCAGTCATGGGAGTACCTTCATAAGCAGCGGCTATCTCGCCGGAATTTTTGGTCTCCGAATCTTTTTTGCATGATACAATTACGAGCATAAGTGCAGCGGAAAGGCATAACATTTTGTTTTTCATATTATATAGATGTTTGTTTATTGGGTCTTTATTGATTTTGTTACCATAACAGCGTCAGACGATCCGCCTGCCTGCAATTCCAGCGTGCCTTTTTCCAATTCAAAGCGCTGGTTTTTTGTATTCCAGTATTCCAGGTCTTTTGCTCTCAGGGTAAGGGCAACTGTTTTAGTTTCGCCTGCTTTTAGCGCAACACGCTTAAACGCTTTCAGTTCTTTGGCAGGGCGTTCCACTTTAGAGGCGGTGTGCTTAACATAGAGCTGTACCACTTCTTCGCCGTCGCGGCTTCCTGTATTGGCAACCGTTACATTAACCGTAATGGTTTCACCTTTTTTAATAGATGCTGCTTCTGTAGCAATGCCTTTGTATGCAAATGTTGTATAGCTCAGTCCGTAGCCAAAGGCATACAGCGGCTTACCTTTAAAATACATATAGGTACGCCCATTACGAATGTTATAATCCAGTAAAGGCGGCAAATCAGAAATATCACTTACCCATGTTTGCGTTAACCTTCCGGCAGGATTGTAATCGCCAAACAGCACATCGGCAAGGGCAGTGCCCGTTTCCTGGCTGTTGTGGGCCATATGCACGATAGACGGGATGTGCTCCTGTGTCCAGTTAATGGCATACGGAAAGCTGCTCATCAACACCACAACCGTGTTAGGGTTAGCCTGGTGCACTACTTTAATAAGGTCTTCATATTCTAACGTGATAGACTGCCTGTCTACCGATTCTTTACCATCACTTGGTACGGGGCAGTCTGCCCAGCCTGCATCGCACCACGGATGGTTGCCTGCAATCACTATGGCAATATCGGCTTCCATAGCCAGCTTTGCGGCTTTTCCGTCAATGTTGTTTAAAGCGTATGTAATTTCTATACTTTCGCCTGCTTTGGCTTTAATGCCGTCAAGCGGGGTAATGGTATAGGGCGGTGTACCGCTATACCAGTCAAGCAGTACTTCGTTGGTACGCGGGCCAATAACAGCAATGCGTTTTACTTTCTTGCGGTCTATTGGGAGCAGGTTTTTTGACGCATCATTCTTTAATAGTACGATGGATTTTTGCGTTGCTTCAAGTGCCAGTTTTTTGTGGGCATCGGTTTTCCACGGGTCAACAGCATCTTTATCGGTGCCGATGGCTGTGTACGGATTGTTTTCTGCCGAATCCAGCATTCCAAGTTTTATCATCACACGAAAATCACCACGGATAACGGCTTCTATTTCTTTTTCCTTAAGGTAACCGTTAGCTACTGCGCCATATACACCATCTATATATTCATCTAAAAACTGGTTAATGCCCGCTTTAACCGCTGCGGCAGCCCCCATGAATTTATCAGCATAATATTTATGGTCGGATAACAGAAGTCCAAACGCGCCACCATCGGTACAGATGATGCCATTCTGACCCCATTCCTTTACCGTGATGTCTTTAAGCATTGGGTGTACCATTGCCGGTATGCCGTTTACTTTATTATAGGATGCCATGTAGGCACGCGAACCGCCATCGGCCACGCCCATATAAAAGGGAACTGAGTAATACTCGCGCCATAATCTTTCATCAAAGTCAGATGAGGTATAGGTACGTCCATCCTCATTACTGTTGGCTAAAAAGTGTTTCATCAGGGCGGCAGTCTGCCAATAACTAGCATTGTTACCCTGAAGCCCTTTTATAAAAGCAGTTGCCATTGTACCATTAAAAAAGGCATCTTCGCCATAGCTTTCCTCTGTACGTCCCCAGCGTGGGTCACGGGCAAGGTCGGCATTTGGGGCACGCACTACAAGGCCGCCACGATTGTACTTTTGGTACGCATAACGGGTTTCTTTCCCTTCCACATCAGCTACTTTTTGCAATAGTTCTGTGTCCCAGGTTTCGCCAAGCCCGTAAGCCTGCGGAAATGTGGTAGTGGTAAGAGGCGTTTTGTCTTTGCCTCCCCAAAATCCCGGAGCGCCGCCCAGAGCAAGCCCGTGCAGTCCTTCCACATGCCCTGTTCCTTTAACGCCAAGGCGCGGAACAGACGGATTAGTGCTTAGTGCCTGTATCTTTTCGTCCAGCGTCATCAGCGACAGCAGGTTGTCAATACGCTTCTCAGTATCCAATTTAGGATCCTGAAAAGGGTATTGCTTTTTCTGCTGCGCCGAAAGCGATGCTGTTACCAGTAACAATATGTATAAGGCATACTGTTTCATGGATTATAGTTTTTTGAAACGGATAGCTGTACCGCCAGATGTTGGCAGCATAAAAGTTAGCTTATCTTTAGATGTAACCTGTTTTTTAGTAACGGCTACATCACCCGGATTGTTTGTTTCTGTAGTGCCAGGGGCATCACTGTATATCTGTGCCTCATATTTTGCAGCAGGGTCAAGGAATGACAGCGACACGTTTAGGTTACGTGCATCTTCATTGGTAATACTCCCCAGGAACCAGTCTTCGCTATTACGGTCTTTACGGGCTGTAGTAATGAATTTGCCTATCTGCCCGTTTATGATCTTAGTATCTTCCCAATCGGTAGGTACATCTTTAAGGAACTGGAATTCCGGCTGGCCTTCGTAGTTTTCAGGAAGGTCGGCAAGCATTTGTATCGGCGAATATAATACTACATATAGTGCTAATTGTTTAGCAGCAGTTGTGTGCACTCGCCTTCCCGGATACCCTTTTTTCACTTCCACATCTATGACACCCGGTGTAAAATCCATCGGTCCTGAAAGGAAACGTGTAAATGGCAGTATCGTTTCGTGGCTTGGCGGGTTACCATCGCTCCATGCATTGTACTCCATACCGCGTGCGCCTTCGCGCGCCATCATGTTAGGATACGTCCTGCGTTCTCCTGTGTCTTTTACCGGTTCGTGAAAGTTAACCGCAAGACCGTATTGGGCAGCTTTCTCTAACACATAACTGTAGTAGCGCACGCCATACTGGCCCTGGTGCCATTCTTTAAGGTTCATCATAGAGCCTACCTGGCCAATTTTTACATTGTGGATGCCCACTTTTTTGTATAATGCAAAAGCAGCATCAATTTCTGTAAGGTAATTGTAAATGTTAGATCCCGTTTCATGGTAGCCAATGATCTCAACGCCCTTAGAACGGCCATATTTTACAACCTCTTCAAGGTTAAAGTTATCGGCATTTTCGGTAAAGCTAAACGTGTGTATCTGGTTTTTGTACCAGTCAGGCGTCCATCCTTTGTTCCATCCTTCAATCAGCAGGTAGTGGAAACCTTCTTTAGCAGTAAAGTCAATGTATTCTTTAGCACGTTTTGTGGTAGCGCCCTGTTTGTCGCTTTCCCAGAAGGTATATTGCCCAATGTGCATGCCCCACCATATACCAAGGTATTTTAGCGGATGCACATACGACACGTCTTTAAGCTTGTTAGGCTCATTTAAGTTCAGGATTAGGTATGACTCGATAAGATCGCCTGGCTTTTCGCCAATTTGCAGTGTTCTCCACGGTGTGGTAAACGAACCCTTGGCACGTACCAGTATACCGTCAGACCACGGCATAAGATCTGCTTTAAAATTTGTGCCTGTAGTATGCCTCAACGTCATGGCAGCAAAATCCTTAAGGTCTGCCTCATGG
Source organism: Flavobacterium sp. DG1-102-2 (assembly GCF_033042555.1). Taxonomy (NCBI): domain Bacteria; kingdom Pseudomonadati; phylum Bacteroidota; class Flavobacteriia; order Flavobacteriales; family Flavobacteriaceae; genus Flavobacterium; species Flavobacterium sp. DG1-102-2. The sequence continues at coordinate 135,619 of NZ_JAWLIK010000009.1, read as the reverse complement.
AAACTGATAACATTGGTTTTGTTTTCGATGGTAAGCGGTGTGTGTACTACATCCAGTTTGCTCACCGGTGATTTGGTAAACAAATATTCCATCTGCTGGTCAAGGTAAGCAGGTATCCACCATGCCTGTCCGTCTTCTTTTAAATTGAAAGCGGTAACCTCATTAGTAATATAGATACTGTCTTTAATGCCCTGCTCAGGGTATACATACCTAAAGGCAACACCATCATCAAACGCACGGAACTGTATTTCTAGCTTGCGTTTGTTCTTGTCTTTGCTGTTCAGTTTTACAACCAGTTCGTTATAATGGTTGCGTATGTTTTTCTTTTCACCCCAAACCTGTGTCCAGGTGTCGTCGTGTGTTGAAGTCTTTACATCTGCAATTTCAAAGTTTTTGGTAAGGTCTTCATTTTTAAGGATGAAACCCATTGCAGATGGCGTGATGATCTCAGCTGCACCATGCTTTACAGCATAAGTAGGCGCATTGTTTGTCAATGCAAAATTGATGGTGTTCTTACCTCCCGGAGAAGTAAGCTCGTAAGCGGTCTTTTTTGCCTGTGCATTTACAGCAATTGCCGAAACTAAAAGGGCAGGCAGTATAAATTGTTTTAATCTCATAATATTCATTTGTATCAGGCAAGATATTAAAAAACCCGGGAACCGGAAGTCAAAACAGTTCCCGGGGGAATTTAAGAACTAACCCAAATAACTCAAAAATTTATTTTATCAACTCTGTTTTAAACGTTATTTTTCCGTTGTACGGATTTTGGCCTACAGTAAAGCTGTTTCCAGATCGTGCCGCAGATACGGTTTGCACCTTATCGCCACCCGGCAGGAATACTTTTCCTGTTGCAGTTGTGGCAGCATCTGTAGCAAATACCTTAAGTGTAAGCTTGCTCCAGTCCATATCCTGTGTGCTTTGTGCCAATGCAATGTGAGGCAGTGCCGTACCATCTTTAACCAATACTACGATTGGAATGTCTCCGGCTTTTATCCTGTGCCATCCGCCCTGGTATACTTTCTTAGTCTGGTAATCTATCCATGTTCCTGCAGGCAGGTAGACGTCTCGTTCGGTAACTTCTTCAAATAAAGGTGCCACTAAAAGGTCTGATCCAAACATATACTGGTTGTCTATTAACCATGCTCCCGGATCGTTAGGGAATTCAACAAAAAGAGCACGCATCATCGGCAGTCCTTTTTCTGAGCTTTCTTTTGCCTGTGCATAGATGTATGGCATCAGTTCGTAACGCATGTTATCGGCAGCGCGGTATCCTTTAAGGAAATCTTCGCTAAACAACCATGGCTCCCTTGGTGGTTCGCCGTGGCTGCGCACATGAGAGGTAAGCATTCCAAACGGGGTCCATCTCCTGTATAATGCTTCCGGCGATTTTGTAGCAAACCCGCCTAAATCATGGCTCCAAAAGCTAAAGCCTGATAAACCTAACGACAGTCCGCCGCGAAGCGTTGCTGCCATAGCGCCGTTGTTAGTCTCGGCATCACCACCCCAATGCAGCGGGTAGCGCTGGCTTCCTGCCCAGGTGCTTCTTGCCCATATAAGGGTATATCCTTTTTCGCGCTGTGTCACTTCGGCAACGGCCTTGTTGTAACGTAACGGGTATAAATTGTGCTCATAGAAACCTGTGCGTCCGCTGTGGTAAAGCCCATCTGTAGGTGCAGCTTCGCCAAAGTCTACTTTAAATACGCCAACACCCTGGTCAAACAGGTGCTTAAGCTTGCCCTGGTACCATTTTACTGTTTCAGGGTTGGAGAAATCCAATACCGCGTCTTCATACGGAATATTTCCTTTTTTATCTTTTACCGCAAGGTTGTTGTTTACGATCTCATTGAATAAAGTATTCTTTGGCGTAAAGTAAGGCAGCTGCCAAAGACAAACGTTAAAGCCATCTTTTTTCATGTCTGCCATCATTTTTTTAGGGTCTTCAAAACGTTTTGAGGCAAACTCATAATTGTTTCTCCAGTCAACGTCAAACCAGCCTGTATCAAAGTGGATAACATCACTCGGAATCTTATATTTTCTAAGGTTCTTTGCTACTTCGCGGCCTTCTTTCTCAGAGAAGTAAGTAATACGGCTCATCCATAATCCAAATGACCAAAGCGGCGGCATAGCTGCTTTACCGGTAAGGTTAGTATATTCGTCAAGAATGTCTTTTGGTTCTCCTAAAAAGATAAACAGGTCGGCTACATCGTCGCCTATCATCATTTTGTTAGCGCTGGCGTAGTATTTACCAAAGTCCACCGTGATAGGTGCAGAGGTATGCATAAACACACCATAACCGCGTGAACTCATGTAAAACGGAATAGGTTTGTACATGGTTTCGTTCTGAACGCCATTGGCGTCATCTGTCCACATGATTACTTTTTGCCCGCGTTTGTTAAACTGCGTGAACGACTCACCACAGCCAAATATTTTTTCGTCCGGCTCAAGGCCGAATACAGGCGCAACGTTTCTTGAATAATCGTTGTTGTTCCTTACAAAAGAGAACGGAAGGGTAGGCGTGTACGTATTCTGAAGGTCGTCATTATGCAACGTTGAGGTTAGCATTTTGCCTGCTGCATCATAAATTTTTACGTGCCATGGCTTGCTCTCAATAACCACTTTACCGTGTTTGCTCACATATTGGTGGCCGGTAGCTGTCTTGCTGTACTTCCAGCTCTCAGGGTGGTTAGGTGCCGTGCCGTTAACCAGCATAAGCGATTCTGCAACCTGGTTGAACTGCGGGCCCGATGCATTTTTTATCCTCACGGTACGGTCAGACACAAACTCAATGCTAAAAGGCAGCACAGGAGCATCGGCATACTCAGTTGCCGGAAATTCGTTTGCTTTTTCAACATCAGGCTTCATCATCATGTTATTAAAGGCCTGGCGTGTCTTGTAATTGTAACGAAGGTATTTTACGGTTCCTTTTCCGGTGGCAGGGTCAAAAGACGCCAGCTCATCGGCAAAGTAGAACGTGTTTAAGTAATTTTCAAAGTTTTTACTGATATCTACCGGCGCGTTGAGTACGTCAGCGTTCTGTACCTGTGCCACAGCTTCATGCCCTGAGACCAGGCTAAGGGCCAGGCCGAGGAATGCTGCTGCAATAGTTGTTTTTTTCATTATATAGATGTTTGTTTTGGGTACTTAATTATTCGGCTGTAATCTTTATGGTTGCAGCCTTAAGGCCTTTAGCGCTTGCAGTAACCTCTATAGTCCCTGCCTTTTCATGGCTTTGTATTACAACAAGGCATTTGCCGTTAAGCGCGGTGTGCTTTGTGCCTTTGTATGACTCATGGCTTACCGGGTCGCCGCTGCATACACCCACGATCTTGCCGTTGCCCTTAATGCTAAAGTTTATCTCGTTGTTTGCCGTTGCAGCAAAAACACCGTTGGCATCATAAATATCTACCGTAATAAAGCTAAGGTCAGTGCAATCAGCTTTAATGGTAGCGCGGTCTGCGGCAGCTTTAAGGGCAGCAGGTGCACCTGCAGTTTTTACTTCTTTTTCAAGAACGGTTTTGCCTCCTTTGCGCGATATTGCTTTTAGCGTTCCCGAGGCATAAGGCACCTTCCACATTACGTGGAGGTCGTCGCCTTTTTTACTTTGTTTGCCTAAGGATTTTCCGTTAAGGTAAAGCTCAACTTCATCGGCATTGTTATAGTAAGCCCATACATCTACCGTTTGCCCTGCTTTCCAGTTCCAGTGCGGTAAAATGTGCAGTACGTCTTTATTAGTCCATTCGCTCTGGTACATATAGTACACATCTTTAGGAAAACCGGCAAGGTCTACGATACCAAAGTACGAACTGATAGACGGCCACAAATAAGGCGTAGGCTCGCCGATGTAATCAAAACCTGTCCAGATGTAAAAGCCCGAAAGGAAATCGTATTTCTTCATTACTTTCCAGGTCGCCTCATGGGTAGAACCCCATGGCGTTTGTACCTGGTCGTAAGCCGAAACCGTATTGCCCGGGTTACCGTCGTGAAACGGAATATCCCAGCGCTTAGGCCATTGTTTTATTTCTTCAGAGTTTTTGTCATAATAGCCCCTAGTCTGTAACCCCGATGTTGTTTCGGTAGCGATAAAAGGTGTTTTAGGAAAATTTATCTTGTGGTTGGCATACGTTTGGTGAGCATAGTTGTAGCCAATAAGATCCAGTGCGCCGCTGCCTGCAAGGGCATTAGGCTGTGCAGCTGTTTCGGTAAACTGTATATTGATATCACCGCTTACAATAATTGGCGGGTTCATTGCCGCAGTAACCGGGCGTGTAGTATCAAGCGCTTTTACAATGCCGGCAAGTTCTTTACCAATGCGTGCGCCGTTCTCATTCCACTGCTCAGGAATCTCGTTACCTATGCTCCAGATAAATACACTAGGGTGGTTCCTGTCGCGCAGTATCTGCGCTTCAAGGTCGGCCTTGTGCCATTTTGCCCATGCGGTGCTGTAATCGTCTTTGTTCTTAGGCTGTTCCCACATGTCAAAAGCCTCATCCATAACAATAAAGCCCATCTTGTCGCAAAGGTCTAGTAATTCAGGGGCGGGCGGGTTGTGCGATGTGCGTATCCCGTTTACGCCCATTTCTTTCATGATCTCCAGTTGGCGCTCCATGGCGCGGGTATTAAATGCCGTTCCCAGCGGGCCTAAATCATGGTGAAGGCAAACGCCTTTAATCTTCAGTTGTTTTCCGTTTAGTAAAAAGCCTTTGTCAAGGTCAAATTTAAAGCTGCGGATCCCGAAAGGCGTTTCATAGCGGTCTGCTACATCATCGCCTATTTTAATTTCGGTTATAGCGGTGTAAAGCTCCGGTGATTCTACATTCCATAGTACCGGGTTGTTTACAGTTGTTTCCTGTTTAATGGTTTTTTCGGCGTTTGCCTCAATAGAAACTTTCTGGCTTACTGTAGCCGTTTCTTTATCTCTTTTATATAAGGTAGTGGTAATGGTAGCCTCTTTTGCCTCAGCATATTCATTTTTAATAGTAGCAGCTATGACAACAGTTGTCTCATTGGCAGATACTTTAGGCGTGGTTACAAAAGTGCCATACTGGCCTACATGAAGTTTGTCTGTAGTTTGCAGCCATACATTCCTGTAAATTCCTGAACCCGAATACCAGCGTGAATTAGGTTGTTTTGAGTTGTCTACCTTTACGATTATCTCGTTTTTTGTATCGCCAAATTTAAGATAGGGTGTAAGATTGTATTCAAAGCTAATGTATCCGTTAGGGCGTTTACCCAGGTAATGGCCGTTAACCCATACTTCGCTGTTGCAGTATACACCGTCAAATACGACAGATGTAATTTTTGTACTGTCGGCCGCGGCAACGGTAAATGTTTTTTTGTACCAGCCAAGTCCGCCTGTAAGCGCGCCGCCACCGGTTCCGGCAGGGCTGTGCTCGTCAAATTTTCCTTCTACGCCCCAGTCGTGCGGAAGGTTAAGGGTGCGCCATTGTGTAGCGGCACTTATAGTGTCTTTATCGTTAGCAGCATCGTTTAAATGAAACTGCCAGTTTTTATTGAAGGTTACCTTTCGGTTATTTTCTTTAGTATCGCTGCTGCTGCATGCTGCTATGGTAAGCAGTGCAGTCATGGCAAGCGCCTTAAAGAACGATTTCTGAATTTTAGTCATAGCTGTTTTGGTAAAAAAACCGGTAAGCGCTTTTGGAGTACGCTTACCGGTATTATGCTTTATTCTTTAGGCTTAAAGTGGAAAACGATCTGGCATGGCCCATCATTAGGGTTTCTCGCCTGGTCACGTTTTACAGAAAGGCGTAACGAATTCTCTGTTACTTCAACAACATTTATGGTTTTCCAGTTACTTACATCTGGGTAATAATCACCACCAAAAAGCAGTTCTGCCGCACCGTTAAAACTCATGCTGTGCTTATCAACATTATAAGCAAATGTTGCTGTTTTTGTTGTCTGGGCATCGCTGTTAAGCGCAGTCTGGGTTACGCTTACATTATAGCTTCCGTCAAGGTCAAAAGTCATTTCTCCCCAGTTCTTGTTTGGCATTACCCATTCATTACCTGCATAATCAGGAAACCAGTTCCAGTAATCTGCCCCAAGAGCATTGTAAGGATAGTCAAAACCGGCCCAGCCAATAGGGCTTGCCATGTCCAGTACCCATGTCTTGCCTTCTGCACCTTTAGTTAGGCGGGCCCATTCCGGCGCGCTAAAAAAGGCATCATCATTTTGTGCAATGTTTACTTCTACAGGAGTGGCGTCAACCCTTCCACCTCTTGTAAAGGCAGTGAAGTATACCGTGTATTTGCCTGCAAAAGGAAACGTTACCTGATTTTGATCCTGGTTAGAGTGGCCAAGATCGTTACCTTTAGAGTCAATATAGTTCCAGTACGGGATTATATCGTCTGTGGTATTTGTCATTGTAACCACATTTCCGTTAGTAGTTACATTGATCTTAATATCTGAAGGCGCAAGCGATATGCCCGGCAGGCTGTCGCGGTCTTCCTGAGGCTCGCACGAAAACAATGTTCCTACGGCAACAAAGGCAACAAGAAATTTAAAAACATTTTTCATAATCGTCTGTTTTATATTGTTTGCAGATTACCATCCAGGGTTTTGCTGTATGGTTCCGTTAGATATTAATATTTGAGACTGTGGCAGTGCAAACCATCCTAAGGTCTCTGTCCTAAAGCTTGTTTCAAAACCACCCGGCATGCTTGAAGCGTCTACAGCAGTTTTAGTAGTGCTCATGTCTTGTCTTATAAGGTCAAACCAGCGGTGTCCTTCAAGAGCAAACTCAAGGCGGTGCTCATTCATTATGCTTGCTTTTGTAACAGGAACACTATGTGTATCGTTACCAAAGGCGCGCGCACGCACCCTGTCAAGACAGTTTTGTGCAAAACCTGCATTGCTGTCAAGGTTAAGTTCTGCCGCCATAAGAAGTACATCAGAGAAACGTATTACAGGATAATCTTCGTAGTTGTCAATCTGGAAATCGCCGCCACCTATAGAAACAAGGTTTTCTCCTGCTTCGTTAGTAATTGGGCAGAATTTTTTCCATCCGTAACCTGTATACTGGCGTACACCTGCAGCTACAGGATCGTAACCAAGATTTTCTGCAGTGTAATCTATAATGGTAGCATTCCTGCGGATATCCCCATCCTCATACGCATCGTATAGTGATGGCGTTACAGTACAGCCGCCCCATCCCTGAGCATAAGGAGCCTGCGCAGCAGATGCACCCCTCATAGCGATGTTTACAGCAAAACGGTTACCTTCGTGCAGGTCCCAGTTTGCAGCACCAGAGCTGTTATAACGAATTGCAAATACCATTTCGTTATTGCCTTCGCCTGCATAAGGAGTACCTGTAGACGCTGCCGAAGCAAGCCAAAGGCTTCTAAAGTCGGCAACAAGGGCGTGGCCGCTGTTGTTTACCGCATCATTAATATACGTTACCGCCTCGGCTTTAGTCACTACACCTGCAAGATCAGGTTTTTCATAGTAGTCCGTATAGAAAAGGAATGCTTTAGCCAGATAGCCTTCTGCAGCCCATTTTGTAATACGGCCGTAGTTTGCGTTAGATGCCTGAGAGTAATTTTCTGTACCAAGGTTATCTGCAGCAAATTTAAAGTCGTTAGCTATAAGCGCATAGGTAACCTCTGCCGATTGTCTTGGCAGCTGGTACTCATTTGCTTTTATGGTATGGTCAAGCGGAACGATATCGCCAAACACACGGGCAAGCTCAAAGTGAAAGTGCGCCCTTAAGAAACGCGCTTCTGCCTCATATCTTGTTTTAAGCGCAATATCATTGCCCCATTCTACCTTATCAAGGTTTTCAAGAAGTATGTTAGCCCTGTAGATACCTATGTAGCAGGTTTCATATATAGGGTCGTTCATTTCCTTGTCGGTTACAAACTGAAAACGGTCAAGCTCTACGGCAACATTACTGTCGGCAGTACCAAAACCGCCGTAGCAATCATCTGATGCCGTTTCTGTGTTAATGATAAAACCGCCGTAGCCTTCGCGCTGCAATACGTCATAAACGGCAGTAAGCCCCTGTAGCGCATCTTTTGGCGTTTTATAGAAATTCTCCTCTACCTTATCGGTATAAGGGCTGTTGGTTATAAAATCTTCAGAACATGCTGTTATGGCAAGTACCGATGATAAACATACTATTTTAATATACTTTTTCATTTTCAAGCTTTTAGAAATTAGCACTCAGACCTAGCATAAATGTTCTTGGCTGCGGGTAGAAACCTACGTCTATACCTCTTGCCCATGTTTGGTTTGTGTTACCAAAACCAACTTCAGGATCCATGCCCGGGTATTTTGTAAAGGTAAACAGGTTGTTTGCCGATACATAAAGCCTAAGCTGGCTAAAGTGTTCTTTTATTTCATTACTAAGTTTAGAAAGGTCGCAGCCTAAAGTAACCGTCTTGATCCTGAAGAAATCGCCATCTTTCATGTAGATGTCAGAGAATCTTGTGTAGTTGCCGTTGTCTGTTGTTCCATATGTAACCCTTGGCGTAGTGTTAGATGTGCCCGGTCCTGTCCATCTGCTAAATACATCTGTAGTGTAGTTGTAGAACGGCCTTGAGTAATCGTGTACACCATAAGCAATCTGGTTTCCGCCTGCGCCATACGTATAGATAGAAAGGTCAAACGCTTTATAATTTAACTGGAAGTTAAAGCCATAGTAGTAGTCAGGGTTAGGATCACCAATTTTTGTCTTATCATCTGCAGTAATGGCACCATCGCCGTTACGGTCTATAAACTTAACATCTCCCGGCTGTGCGTTAGGCTGTATAAGTGTTCCGTTTTGAGAATAAGCATTGATCTCATCCTGCGTCTGGAAAATACCACCAGTTTGCAGTCCGTAGAAGAAACCGATAGGCTGGCCTTCCTGAACGCGGTTCATCTCGTCAAGCCCCTGGAATAAAAGGTTGCTGTCCCCGTTAATGATACCGTTTGCATTTGCAACACGTGTTACCTCGTTTTTGTTGTGAGAGAAATTAGCGTTTACGCTTACTCTCCAGTCGTCGCCAAAGCTTTTTGTATAGCCTAAAGCGATCTCAAAACCTTTGTTAGTTACGTCTCCACCGTTAATAAAAGGAGCAAGTGCACCGGCATATTCCGGAACCGAAGCCTGTACTAACCAATCTTTTGTTTTTTTGTTGTAGTAATCAAAAGTAAGGTTAAAGTTGTCAAACAGGGTAGCATCTAAACCGATGTTAAGCTGCTCAGAAGTTTCCCATTTAAGATCCGGATTACTAAGGTAATCAGGGCTGGCGCCTATGTAAAGCGGAATTTCGTTTGCACCGGTACCAAAGTGGTAACCTTTATCAAATGAACTGATAGTTGACATATAGGCAAATGTTCTTGGGAACTGGTCATTACCGTTTTGTCCCCAGCTGCCGCGTATTTTAAGGGCATTAATCACTTTTGCATCTTCGCCATAAAAAGCCTCACGGTCTACATTCCACGCACCAGAGAATGATGGGAATACTGCATATTTGTTGTTAGGGCCAAATTCAGAAGAACCGTCCCTTCTTATTGTAGCAGTAACGATATATTTGTTATCGTAGTCATACAATAATCGTCCAAACTGAGAGTAAATGTTGTAAGGCGTTTTACCACCTGAAACCGTGTTAAGGGTTTTGTCTGTAGCGTTGCTAAGGTAAGCATGGCCAAAGTCTTCAAAGATCAGGTTTTTACCTGTAGCGCTTGCAAATTCAGAAATACGCTCACGTGCAGAGATACCTGCAAGAAGGTCTAAATTGTGTTTGCCAAAGCTTGTTTTGTACTGAAGGGTGTTATCCCACGTCCATGAAAAGTTATTTGTGTTAGACTGCGTAACCGATGAGATCGTGTTGTATGTTACGCTTGAAAGCTGGTATACCGGTAAGAAAGAACGGTAATTGCTGTCGCTAACATCTATACCAAAAGATGTCCTGAAAGTAAGCCCTTTTACAAGGTCAACCTCTGTAAATACATTACCTACGTAACGATTGGTCTTTGTCTCATTAAAGTTGTTGTAATATAATAAACCTACAGGGTTTGTAATATCAGCGCTAATGTCTGATGATCCAAAGCTTCCGTCTGCATTATAGGTAGGGAAGTTAGGAGGTGAGTTTAAGAAACCTCTTATAGAGTTATTATAAATTCCGTCATCTGCAATACCCGTACTTTTTACGTTAGAATAGGTAAAGTTCTGGCCTACCCTCCATGAATCCCTTACATTATAAGTAGTATTCATGGTAAAGCTTACACGGTCGTACTGAGACTGTCCTGTGTTACCCCCTATAAGCCCTTCCTGGCCGTAGTAAGAAAGTCCCATATTGTAAGTCGCTTTTTTATCGCCACCAGATACTAATAACGAGTGGTTTTGTTTCATAGCGCCCTCTTTAAAAAGGTCGTTTTGCCAGTCGTGGTTTTGCATCTCATTAATTTGCTGCGTAGAATATAACGGAGCCATGCCTGAATTTACACGTGCCTCGTTCATTATCGTAGCATATTCTCTTGCGTTTAGCAGGTCAAGTTTTTTGTATACTTCCTGAAAACCTGTGTAGCTATTAAGCGATACATTCATTTTACCTTCTGTACCTCTTTTAGTAGTTACAAGGATAACACCGTTTGCCGCGCGCGCACCATATATAGAAGCTGCTGCAGCATCTTTAAGTACGTCCATCCTTTCGATTACCGAAGGGTCAAGGTACCCGATACCGTTATCTACAACAACACCATCTACCACATAAAGCGGTGTACTGTTACCTGTTGTACCTGCACCACGAATGTTTACCACCATCCCTGCACCAGGCTGACCCGATGTAGACGTGATGTTAACACCAGATGACTGCCCTTGTAAAGCGCTTGTAGCATCTATACTGTTCGTTTGCTGCAAGTCTTTACCGCTTACTACAGTTGTTGCAGCACTCGATACCTTTCTTTTTTGCGTACCGTAACCTACCACAACCACTTCGTCAAGCTCAGAAGCTTCCGGTTTTAATGATACGGTAACTGTAGACTGGTTGTTTACCGCAGTTTCCTGGGGAGCAAAACCTACAAAGCTGAAAACCAGCGTTGCGTTAGGGCCTACGGCAATCTGGTAATTTCCGTCCAGGTCAGTAGAGGTACTGTTAGACGTGCCTTTTTCCATTATCGTCACCCCCGGCAGGCCCATGCCGTCATCGGCAGCGGTTACCTTACCTTTTACTGTTTTCTGCTGGGCAAATGCCGAAGAAAACACAAGGGTAAACAGTAATGTCAAGCAAAAAGTAACCATCTTAGACGGAATCGTAATTTTACTTTTCATAATTAATTAGAGTGTTAGGTTATTTGTTATAGTGTTTGTTGTTTTTCCTAGTACGCGTTAGCAACTAACTGTTCAAACAGTTCCTGCTTGCCGCTCATAGGCTGGGGTTCTCCATTTTTACGTGCAATTTCGTTAAGGTTTTCTAAAGTGAGCTCTCCTTTTTCAAACCTTGCGCCATCACCGTTGTCAAATGATCCGTAACGCTGGGTGCGTAGTTTTTTGTATTCAGTATTTTGTAGAATGTGGTCTGCACAGATAAGGCCTCTCGCAAACGTATCCATACCAGATATGTGTGCTATAAATTTATCGTCAAGGTCTATTGAGTTACGGCGCACTTTAGCATCAAAGTTTACACCGCCGCCCTGCATTCCTCCGTTTTCAAGGAAAACAAGCATGGCCTGTGTAATTTCGTAAACATCTATAGGAAACTGGTCGGTATCCCATCCGTTCTGGTAGTCACCACGGTTAGCGTCAATACTACCAAGCATTCCTGCATTTGCAGAAACCAATAGTTCGTGCTCAAAAGTGTGGCCAGCAAGTGTAGCGTGGTTTACTTCGATATTTAATTTAAAGTCTTTTTCAAGTCCGTATGTCTTAATGAAATTAATGCACGTTGCAGCATCAAAATCATACTGGTGTTTCATTGGCTCCATAGGTTTTGGCTCCAGTAAAAAGTTACCTGTAAAGCCTTGTTTCCTTGCATAGTCGCGTGCAGTTGCTAAAAACTGGCCCATGTGGTCCTGCTCACGCTTCATGTTAGTATTCAAAAGGCTCATGTAACCTTCACGGCCACCCCAAAATACGTAGTTCTCACCACCAAGGGCAATAGTAGCATCCATTGCTATCTTAACCTGTGCGCCTGCATAAGCTAATACATCAAAGTTAGGATTAGTAGCAGCACCGTTCATGTAACGCGGGTTGCTGAACAGGTTAGACGTACCCCAAAGCAGTTTAATGCCGGTTTCCTGTTGTTTTTGTTTAGCATATTCTACCATTTCCTGGATGCGTCTTTCAAATTCTGAAAGCGACGAAGCTTCATCTACCATGTCCACATCATGGAAACAGTAATAAGGCATTCCAAGTTTTGACATGAATTCAAAACCGGCATCCATTTTTTCTTTAGCTCTTGCTATAACATTTTCGTGTTTGTCCCAGGCAAAAGTTTCGGTAGGGCTTCCAAAAGGGTCGCCGCCTTTATTGTTTAGCGTATGCCAGTAAGCCATGGCAAACTTAAAATGGTCTTTAAGGGTTTTGCCCGCAACTACGCGGTTTTCATCATACCATTTAAAAGCAAGCGGGTTAGTGCTTCCTTTACCTTCATATTGTATTTTATCTACAGTGCTAAAAAATGACTGGTTCGTTGTTGTGCTCATTGTGTTGAATTATATTAATAGTGTTTTTCCAATTTTCATAGATCTCGCCATAATACTGTACCAGTACAGGGTTAGGTTCAATCGTGTCAAGGCAGGTAAGGCTTTCAAAAGCTTCTTCAAGGGTAGTAAAGTAACCAAAGCCGTATGCTGCCCCGCGTGCAGCGCCATCGGCACCTGCGGTGTTATAAAGTTCTACTGTTGTTTGTGTGGTGTTGGCAAATATCTCACGGAATACAGGGCTAAGAAACAGGTTGGCCTTACCGGCGCGTACCACGGATCCCGATGCACCTACCGATTTCATAACATCAAAACCGTAGTTCATGGCAAACACGATACCCTCGCAGGCAGCGCGTACCACGTGTGGCGTTTGGTGTATGTTAAAGTTAAGGTTCTGTATGCCCGATGTTGCCTGTTTGTTGTTAAAGATGCGCTCTACGCCGTTTCCAAACGGGTAAAAGCGTAACCCTTCGCTCCCTATCGGGGCTTTTGCAGCCTCGGCGTTAAGCCTTTCATAAGAAATAAGCTCATTGCTGCCCGCCGACATTATCCTGCGCAGCCATTGGTATAAAATGCCCGATCCGTTAATGCACAGCATAACGCCGTTGCGTTTTTCGGTTTCGGTATTATTTACGTGAAGAAAAGTGTTGATGCGGTTGTTAGCGTCATAATTGTCTTTATCGCTAACGGCATATACTACTGCCGATGTTCCTGCTGTAGTAGCAATTTCGCCGGGACGAAGAACGTTAAGTGATAACGCATTGTTAGGCTGGTCGCCTGCGCGGTAAGTTATCTTAACATCCGGGCTAAGGCCAAGCTGAGAAGCAACTTCTGGGTTTATATCGGCCTGGTGGCCAAAGTTTTCTACGATTTCCGGCACAAGGCTGTGCGGAATCTGCATCGCGTCAAGCACTTCGGTAGCAAGGCGGCCTTCGGCAAAGTTCCACAAAGTGGCTTCAGATAATCCCGACGTGCTTGTTTGTGCTTTGCCCGATAGTTTTGCAGCGATAAAATCGCCCGGCAGCATAAAGTAAGCTGCTTTTGCAAAAACTTCCGGCTGGTTGTCTTTTACCCATTTAAGTTTAGAAGCGGTAAAATTGCCAGGGCTGCCTAAAATTATGTTTTGGGCATTCTGGTGGCCCATCATGTCATAAATGCTGTCGCCTATTTGTGCAGCACGGCTGTCGCACCAAATAATTGACGGCCTTACAGGGTTCAGTTGCGCATCGGTAAGTACAAGGCCGTGCATCTGGTAGGCAATGCCTATCCCTGCTATGCGTTTTAGCTCAACATTGTGCTTGCTGCCTAAATTGCCTATGCCTGTTTGAACATACTCCCACCATTGTGATGGGTCCTGTTCTGCCCAGCCAAATTTTGGTGCAGTGATCTCCATCTCAAAATCAGGAACGCTTACCGAAGCAATAACGCTTCCCTTGTCGGCGTCAAACACCGACAGTTTAATTGATGAGCTTCCTAAATCTATTCCTAAAAAATACATAGTGCTGTTTATTTGCTATTTGTGAACTAACTATTAAGAAATTTTCGGGCCAAATATACTACAACGTTTTTTCTTATGGTTAATTTGACCACAAGTATAAAACATTATTTTCATATTAACAAAATATTAAGCTTAAAATTTTATTATTAGTAGTTGTGGGTTAGTTTGTTAGCAGATGTTCAAAAAAATAAGGTTTGTTGGTTATTTTGAAAAAATACCTATATTCGTTGGGTTTTAAATGCGAATGATGGCAAAGAAAGTTATAGATAAAGAATCGGGCAAAGTCTCAGAGCGTTCAGTGATAAACGCGATTACCATAGACAGTGTTATTTTCGGTTTTGATAAGGGCAGCCTTGAGGTGCTGCTTGTACAGCACGGTGAGGGTATCCGAAAAGGCGAATGGGGTCTTCCCGGAGGATGGATACTGGAAAATGAAAGCATTGATAATGCCGCCCACAGGCTGCTTGCCGACCTTACGGGACTTGATAATATCTACCTGGAGCAACTAAAGGCTTTTGGCGAACCCGACCGTTTTCCACTAGGACGCGTAATTACCATTGGCTACTATGCCCTTGTAAAAAGGGAAGACTATAACATTCGCGCCGGTTTTACGGCATCTGATGCCAAATGGTATAAAATTGCAGATGTACCCAGCCTTATCTACGATCATAACCAGATATTAAATTACAGTTTGACCAATCTGCAAACCCGTGTTAAACAGGCGCCGATAGGTTTTAACCTGCTTCCCGAAAAATTTACCCTTTTTGAGCTGATGCAGCTGTATGAAGAAATACTGGGGGTAGAGATGGATAAATCGAACTTCAGGAGAAAAATACTGCGTATGAAACTTCTGGTTGCCCTTGGCGAAAAACAAAAAGACGTTTCGCACCGCGCCGCAGAGCTTTATGAATTTGACCCTAAGATCTACGAAAAGCTGACGAAGAAAGGTTTTAACTTTGAGTTTTAGATTTTTTAACCACAAAGTACACGAAGAAAGTACAAAGGATACAGCTTAGTAGAAACGGAATATTTATAGAAAATTAGAGGGAGTGATTTAAACGCTCCGGAGAATGGGCTGTCTCAGACGTGAGGCAGCCCATTCTTTTTCCTCACCGCTGACCCCTCTCCGATGGAGAGGGGAAATCATGCCGACTTACTCATGCGCTAATCGATTCACGAGTACAGTTGCTCCCCTCTCCTTCGGAGAGTAATATAATAGAAGTATTTACAAAGTTTCCTGATCAGGAAACCTGTATAAGTTATCTTGAGCATATCCGTTGGCAAAACGAGCCTATATGCCCTTATTGCGAAAGTAAAAAGAATACGAAGCGCAAAGGTACAATACGCTATCAATGCAATAGCTGCAATCGTAGTTATAGTGTACTTGTAGGAACTATTTTTGAAGACACAAAGCTATCATTAAACAAATGGTTTTTTGCCATTGCATTAATTTTAAATGCAAAAAAAGGCCTGTCTTCTCTTCAACTGGCCCGCGATATTGGTGTTAACCGTAAAACAGGCTGGTATCTGCAAATGCGTATTAGAAAAGCAATGGATGAAGGAAATGACACTGATTTATTCAATGGCATAATAGAGATTGATGAAACTTATATTGGAGGAGCGAAGGGGAATCACTCCAAGGGCAAGCGCCAGGACAGACGCGATAGCGGTCGGAATATAACAGGAATGCAGCACAAACAGCCTGTAATAGGGCTATTGGAACGTGATGGGCGCCTAAAATTACAAGTTCTTGAAAAAGCACATGGCAAAACGATCAAGCCAATTATTCAACAAACTGTATCTCCTGATGCCAGTCTGGTTACCGATGGTTTTGGAGGATATGCAGGCTTGGATAAGCACTATAAAGAGCATCAGGTACTAAATAAAAATAAAGAAGAATATGCAAGGGGACAATATCATACCAATACCATAGAGGGGTTTTGGACATTGCTAAAAAGAGGCATATATGGTCAATACCATAAAGTATCCATAAAGCATCTACAGGCTTATTTAAACGAATTTACCTTCAGGTATAATCACAAAGACAGTAAAACTAATTTTGACATATTAATAACCAAAATGATACTCCCTTAAATGCATCTGTCAAATGATGGGCTATTACTCTTCGGAGAGGGGCTGGGGGTGAGGTTATAACGACCCCCTCTCAATCAATCTGCTTTTATTCTCTATTTGTGTTTTAGCCTGTTTTAGAATCATTTCGGCGAGCAGGTGGCCCATTTCGGTAAAGTCGGTAGAAATGGTGGTAATACCGTTGCCCACAACTTTTTTTAGCGGCGTATCGTTGTAAGATATTATGCCAATGTCTTTGCCTATCTGTAAATTTTTATCGCGGGCCTGTTCCAGCACGCTAACCAGGTGACGGTCGTTAGGGATAACGTAGGCTTCACCGGGCAGCAGGATACGGTTCTCAAAATCGGGAATTATTTCATGCCTTATTCCGTTATCAGTACAGAATTTAGTAAATCCCTCGGCCATGCCGGGCGGCTGCTTGAAAGCGGGGAATATAAGTACCATCTTTTTGTATTTATATAATTTCTGTTGTCCCGCGGTAAGGGCGTTGTAAATATCCTTTACAAAGTTTTGGTGTACCGATGGGTAGTCTTTCAGTTCTGCAGTGGTCTGGTCAAGAATAAACACATCGTTCTTAGGCAGGGTTTTTATAATTGCAGCAGCACCCTTAAGGGTAGTGGGCATAATGATGTACTTGGAGTAGTCGCCATTATTCTCATTGATAAGTTTCCTGAAGACGTCAATGCTGAAGTAATGGAAAAAAATATCGATCTGTGCATTGTTTGCCATTGTTTCTATAAAGGCATTGTACAGGTCTTCTTTGAAGGAGTTGAATTCGTCAAACAATAAAAAGATGCGCTGCTCAAAACTGAATTCCTCGCTTTTTATGTAATAGCCTTTTCCAAGCCGGGCATAGATTATGCCTCGTTTCTTCAGTTCGTCATAAGCCAGCAGTACGGTGTCCCTTGACAGCGAAAATTCTAATGCCACTTTATTTACAGAGGGCAGCTTATCGCCACGCTTCAGGCGCTTTTCGGTAATAGATGTTTCTATCGATAAGATGATCTGTTTGTACTTGGGCAGGCTGCTGCGGCTGTCAATGTTTATTATTTTCATAGTATTGGGTAAACTGGTGGCTAATATACAAAAACTGGTAGGTACTGGTATGACTGATTGAGATTAACTTTTACTTTTGGTGCTGATTCGATAATAAAATTATGGAAAAAAATCACATTTCTCATTTTACAACTGATAGTATTGCGAAATTATTTGGCGCCCTGCCGGATGGTACAGCTGTTCATTCTTACACACTTACAAACAGTAAGGGGCTAGAGGTGACATTCATTACCTATGGTGCAGCTATAAGTTCGTTGCTGGTAACAGGGAAAGATGGGGTTAAGACCGATGTGGTTTTAGGATTTGATAGTGTTGAGGGTTACTTAGCATCGTACACAGTGCCAAGCCCGCCTTACTTTGGTGCAGTTATAGGACGTTATGCAGGGCGTATTGCCAATGCGGCCTTTACTATTGACGGACAGCAGTATAATCTTGACAAGAACCATAATGAGAACACGCTTCACGGTGGGCATTTAGGTTTTTGCCGTGTGGTGTGGCAGGTAAAAGAAGTGAAGCAGGAGGCAGATAACGCCTCAATAACTTTTGAATATACCAGCCCGGATGGCGACCAGCATTTTCCGGGTGAACTGGTTACGCAAGTTACCTATACGCTTACGCCGGACAACGAAATCAAGATTGACTATAAAGCTCAAAGCAGCAGGGATACGGTTATAAACCTTACCCAGCACAGCTACTTTAACCTTGATGGGCATAAGGGCAATGTACTTACGCAGCAGCTTATGGTAAATACCCCGGCAATCCTTGAGATTACCGAAGACGGCATACCTACGGGCAAATATATAAAAGCGGCAGATAAGGGATTTGACTTTACATCTCCGGCGGGATGCCCTGCGTCTATAGATAATTCTTTTGCCCTTACCGATGCTTCGGCGCCGGCGGTAACCCTTGAAAGCGAGAGCACCGGACTAAAAATGACGGTGTATACAGACCAGCCATCGGTGCATATTTATGTGGGCGGCAATTGTTTTGGGCAGGTAAAAGGCAAAGAAGACGCAGAATACCACGCAAACAGCGGTATTTGCTTTGAAACGCAAAACTATCCTGATGCGCCAAACCATACTAATTTTCCTAATGCCATATTGCGCAAAGGGGAAACCTATACCCAGAAAACCATCTGGAAATTTGAACAGTTATAAACGACCAGCGATATAATGAAAAAGAAATTAGTAAATCAGGTAAAACAATACTTTGAAAGTGCTTTTGCCACAGCGCCGCAGCACGTATTCCTTTCTCCGGGAAGAATAAATGTTATAGGCGAGCACGTAGATTATAACGATGGTTTTGTGCTTCCGGCAGCGATCAATAAATATATATGCTTTGGTATATCAGCGTCGGGCAGCTCTAAATGCACGCTTATTGCCAAAGATCTTGACGAAACCTATACGTTTGACCTTAACGATGAGCTTAAGCCAACCGATGTTATGTGGGTTAACTACATACTTGGGGTTATCCATCAGCTAAAAGACAGAAGCAAAAACCTTAAGGGTGTAAACATCGCTTTCAGCAGTACAATACCTATGGGGTCTGGTCTTTCGTCTTCGGCTGCATTAGAGTGCGGTATCGCTTATGCATTCAATCATATGTTTGGCCTGGGCCTTTCTAAAGAAGATATTGCACTGATAGGCCAAAAATCTGAGCATACATTTGTAGGTGTAAATTGCGGTATTATGGATCAGTTTGCCAGCGTATTTGGTAAAAAGCGCAGTGTGATAAAACTGGACTGCAATACACTGGAATATGAATACCATAAAGCAGATTTTAAAGAATATTCACTATTATTGCTGAACAGTAACGTAAAACACACCCATCTTACATCGGGCTATAACGTGCGCAGGCAGGAGGTAGAAAAGGGGCTGGCGATCTTAAAAGAGGCTTATCCCGGAGTAAAAACCTTCCGTGACTGTAATGAGGAGCAGGTAAAGGCACAGCGTGAAAAACTGGGCGAGACCATATACAACCGCTGCTTATTTGTGGTTCAGGAAATACAGCGTGTGCTGGATGCGGTAGATGCGCTCGAGGCTTCAGATTTTGCTAAGCTTGGCGCATTGATGTTTGCTACACACGACGGCCTTTCTAAAGAATATGAAGTAAGCTGCGAGGAGATCGATTTCCTTGTAGATGCAGTGCGAAATAACGAAGATGTACTTGGCTCTCGCATGATGGGCGGCGGTTTTGGCGGCTGCTCCATAAACCTTGTGAGAAAAGGTACAGAAGATGCCCTTATTGCAAAAGTAAGCAGGGAATATAAAGATAAATTCGGCATCAGCCTTGAGCCGTACAAAATAAAAATAGCAAAAGGTACAACCCTTTATAAAGATTAATATGCAGGTATTTGACAATAATGAGCATCCGCACAGGCGATACAATCCGTTAACAGGGGAGTGGGTACTGGTATCTCCACACCGCAGCAAAAGGCCGTGGCAGGGACAAAAAGAAGCTGCTGCAAATACAGCATTGCCGGAGTATGACCCTGAGTGTTACCTGTGTGCAGGCAATCTGCGCTCTAACGGAGTGCGCAACGACCAGTATACCGACGTTTTTGTTTTTGATAACGATTTTCCGTCGCTGCTTACGGACGCGGTCACTACACCCGACACTTCATCTCTTTTTCAGCTAAAGCCGGAAAGGGGCATTAATAAAGTAATATGCTTTTCGCCAAAACACAACCTTACCATTCCTGAAATGGAGGTAAGCGCGCTGGTTAAGGTAGCCGAAGCATGGAAACAGCAATACAGAGAACTTGGCAGCAAGGATTATATAAACCATGTTCAGATTTTTGAGAACAAGGGCAGTGTAATGGGGTGCAGCAACCCGCATCCGCACGGGCAGATATGGGCGCAGTCGTCGCTCCCTACTTTGGTCGAAAAAACACAGGCAAGCCTTTTAGCCTACTACGAAAAGAACGGGAAAAGCCTTCTGGCAGATTACCTTACCGAAGAGCTTGCAAAAAAAGAGCGTGTTGTTATAGAGAATGACCATTTTGCCGTTGTGGTTCCTTTTTGGGCTACATGGCCGTATGAGACCATGATAATAAGTAAAAGGCATTTTGGCAATATTACCGAAATGACCGAAGAGGAAACACAGGCATTTGCCGAGATATTAAAAAGGATCACGGTAAAATATGACAACCTTTTTGAAACGTCTTTCCCGTATTCATCGGGTATCCACCAAACCCCAACCGACGGAAAGCCGCATCCTGAATGGCATTTCCACATGCATTTTTACCCGCCGCTGTTGCGTTCTGCCTCTGTAAAGAAATTTATGGTAGGCTACGAAATGATGGCCGAGGCACAAAGGGATATCTCTCCCGAGAAAAGTGCCGATATCCTCAGAGGCCTTTCTGAGGTTCACTACAAAACCAAAACACCCTAATACCCAAACCCAAACACTTTAACCAAAAAACAACAAACACGTTAAACTATGAAAGCATTATCTACTGCTGACTATATCGTTTTCTTGTTCTACTTTGTGCTCATTGTAGGATACGGATTCTGGATATACAACCGGAAAAAGAAGGAAAGCACAAGTAGTAACGACTACTTTTTAGCAGAAGGCTCACTTACATGGTGGGCTATTGGCGCATCGCTTATTGCGAGTAACATCAGCGCAGAACAATTTATCGGCATGAGCGGCAGCGGCTTTAAGATGGGCCTTGCCATTGCCACTTACGAATGGATGGCGGCAATATCGCTTATTGTGGTGGCCGTTTTCTTTATCCCGGTGTATCTTAAAAATAAGATATTTACCATGCCGCAGTTCCTTAACCAGCGTTACAACGGTACGGTTGCCATGATCATGGCGGTATTCTGGTTACTGCTTTATGTAGTGGTAAACCTTACCTCTATCCTGTATCTTGGTGCACTTGCCATAAGCAGTATATCAGGTTTTGACCTTAACCTGTGTATGGCGTTCCTTGCCATCTTCTCTATCTTTATTACTCTGGGCGGTATGAAGGTTATCGGGTATACCGATGTTATCCAGGTATTTTTCCTGATACTGGGCGGACTTGCAACAACGTACCTTGCACTTAACCTTGTAGCCGATAAATTTGGAGGTTCGGGTGTGGTAGATGGCTTTAGCTATATGACTACCCATGCCAGCGACCACTTTCACATGATATTTGAAAAGACAAATACCAACTATGCCGATCTTCCGGGGTTGTCGGTACTTATAGGGGGTATGATCATCATTAACCTTAACTACTGGGGATGTAACCAATACATTACGCAGCGTGCCCTTGGCGCCGACCTTAAAACGGCACGTGGCGGTATCCTGTTTGCATCGTTCCTTAAGCTGTTAATGCCTATTATCGTGGTGTTACCGGGTATTGCAGCGTATGTACTGCACCAGCAGGGCGGTTTCCAGACGGAGATGCTGCAGGGTGGCGAACTTAACCCTGACCGTGCCTATCCTGTACTGCTTAACCTGCTTCCGTCAGGATTAAAAGGGCTTTCGTTTGCAGCGCTTACAGCAGCAATCGTGGCATCGCTTGCCGGTAAGGCAAATAGTATTGCAACGATCTTTACGCTTGATATCTACAAGCAAAAACTTAATGTAGAGGCTAACGAGCAAAAACTGGTTAAAGTAGGTAAGATAACTGTTATCGCTGCCATGATAATCGCTATACTTATCGCTCCGTTTATGGGTATAGATAAAAAAGGAGGATTCCAGTTCATACAGGAGTTTACAGGATTTTTGAGCCCGGGTATCTTCGCGATGTTCATACTTGGCTTCTTCTGGAAAAAAGCAACGCCTACAGCAGCATTGTTTGCCATGATAGGCGGGTTTATATTCTCGGTATTCTTTAAGTTTCTTCCGGGCTTTATGGATCTGTCGTTCCTTTACGACTGGGGCTTCTCGGTTCCGAATGCAGAAGGTATTTACGAAATTCCGTTTATCGACAGGATGGGCTTTGTGTTCCTTATCTGTGTAACGGGCATGTTCTTTATAAGCGTTAAAGAAACGCGCAAAGGTGTAGCTACAAACGGCCTTGAGATAGACACGTCTATGTTTAAGGTATCAAACAGCTTTGCTGTGGGTGCTATTATAGTAACTGCAGTTATTGCTGCGCTTTACACCTTCTTCTGGTAGCATTTTGTTGAGAGAATTTGTATAAAAAGAAAGACCCCTCGTGCAGCGATGCAGAGGGGTTTTTTGATTATCGGGCAACAGGCAGTTCGATAATTTCGCCTTTATAAAAGTCAAACAGGAAAAGTTTTTGGTATCCTGTTTTAAATGGCAGCCTAAAGATGGTATCGTCAAGGTAAAAGGCGTCGCACTGGCTTACAAGCCTGTCCAGCACGAGCACCATCCATTTGCCTGATGAGCGTGTGTATTTCTTTTGTTTCAGCAGGGCCGAGATGTGTTCCCTGCCGCAATCCTTTACTTTAAGGTTGGTATGTATGCCGGCAGATGATGCTGCAACTTTAGTGATCTGCTTAACGTGTTTGTACAGCACCAGCTTACCCTGAATGGCATCCAGCATCTCGCGGTGCAGGTTGGTAAGGCTCTGGGGAGTAAGGTTGTTTTGCTGTTCGTTAAGAAGTATGTAGTAGTCGGCCATAAGGTTAAGCGCAGGGGCTATCTCACCGCATACGTTCTCAAACGTATCGCTTTTAGGAGCTTCTTTAAGACAGATGTCCATAAAATCTACCTTAAAGGCGTCCTCATGGCCAGCAGCCATCTGTCCGTCTTTTGTTATTTCGGCATCGGAGTTATAAATAGAAGCAAACTTCCATAAATTAATAAGGTCTTCTATCCTTTTATCTTTACGGTAAGCGGCATCGTTCTCTATTTCGGTAATCCATTGTTCTATAGTCCCTGCGTCCATAACATAAATATTTTACTCAAATTTAAATGCGATATGGACTGCCATGCTTAATTTTATACCAAACCGAAGGTATTTTATACCAAACCTGTTTTTGCACATAAAGCACAAAACAGGAAAAGTGTTTTGTATAATATAAATGCCGTTTGGTATAAATAAGTTTTTAACGCGAAGGTTTTTAACGTACTTCGCACTGATTATAATACTATGCAGAAAGTAAAAGCGATATATTGTACAGAAAATGGTTTTGTAGATTTTCTTGTAGAGCCTAAATACAGGGTATACCGCCATTTTACGATATGGTTGTACCTTATACTTACGCTTTTGGACGGGGGAGAAGCAGGAGAGTATAACGGAAATTATTACCTGTACATACGCATAATGTGGATGGCCTATTTTCTTGCCATGGTATATTTTAATATGTATGTTTTGGTGCCCTACCAGCTTTTTAAGGGGAAATATTTTACGTACATAGTAACGCTTACCGGGCTTATAGTCGTTACGTTCTCTGTAATGAGGCAGATCAATATTATGTATTTTGACCCTCACAGGATCTTACCAAAGCAGATAAAATTGAGCTTTTGGAGGGAGATACTGGCTGCAGCCAATATTCTTACCCTTACGGTATTCTCATCTACAGCGATAAAGCTGTTTCAGCAATGGAAGGTAGATACGACCAGGATGGCAGAGCTGGAAAAAGCAACGTTGCAGATGGAGTTAAAGGAGCTAAAGAACCAGATCAATCCGCATTTTTTGTTCAATATGCTCAATAATGTTAATGTGCTGGTTACAAAAGATCCTGTAAAGGCATCGCTTATTATCGTGAAGCTGTCAGACTTTTTGCGTTACCAGCTCTATGAGAACAATGCGGCATCGGTGCAATTATCGTCTGAAATACAGTTTCTGACCGATTTTATGGAGCTTGAAAAAATAAGGCGTGACGATTTTACGTTTGAGCTTACGGTAAATAACAGTGAATATGATAAGGATAGTTTTAAATCGATTAGCCTGCCGCCGAGTTTGTTTATCTGTTTTATAGAGAATGCCATAAAGTACAGCATAGACCTTGATAATCCATCGTATGTAAAGGCCGGGTTTACAATAGTTGACGATAAACTGCATTTTACCTGTATCAATTCTAAAGCGGCAGAGCCATTGGTACTTTCAGAGAGCGGAGGCCTGGGCCTTGCCAACGTGAAGCGAAGGCTGGAGCTGCTGTACGGAAAAGATTTTACACTGGATATACGCAACGATGAACACGAATATGAAGTTAACCTGATACTGCCACTATGAACTGTATAATTGTAGACGACGAACCGCTTGCGCGCGAAGGCATGCTGCTCCAGCTTCAGGATGTGGCGGGTATTACTATTACCGGCAGCTTTAACGGGGTAAAAAAAGCCCGCGAGTTTATGCAGGACAATAAGGTAGACCTCATCTTTCTTGACATCCAGATGCCGGGCGTAACGGGTTTGGAGTTTGCATCTACCATACCAAAGGAAACACTGGTAATCTTTACAACAGCCTACTCTCAATATGCACTGCAGAGCTATGAGGTAGAGGCTATAGACTATATTGTAAAGCCCGTTAATAAGGAGCGGCTGTACAAGGCGGTGCAAAAAGCCATTGGCTACCATGAGCTGTTAAGCGGACAAAATGCCTCTATGGAAAGCATGGACGCCGAGTTTATGCTTATTAAATCAGAAAGGCGTTATCATAAGATACTGTTTAAGGATATATTGTATATAGAGGGATTAAAGGATTATGCGGTTATTTATATAGAAGATAACAAGGTAATTACCGCCATGAACCTTAAGACCATCCATAGCCATTTAAATCCTGCACTGTTTGCAAGGGTTAGCAAGTCGTACCTTGTAAACATAAACCACATAGATTCTTTTGATAACCACACCATATATATAAAAAATTCAGAGATACCTATTGGCGATGTGTTTCGCAAAGATTTTCTGGAGCTTTACCTGGGCAAAAACCTGTCAGACAAACTGTAGAAGTTCAATCATCAATCAAATCGGCCTCCGTTAAGTGCGGGGGCATTAATCCAACCAATCATGAAAAAAACGCTGTTTTTAGTTTCATCGGCATTGCTATGCCTTAATGCAGCCGCACAGGATACCGAAACCAATAAGCAAAAGGCACAGTCGGCCATCGCCGATAAGTTTCCGTTTGCGAGGGTATTTGACGTGAAATATGTGCAGTACCTGCCACAGGATTTTGACAGCAGATTGCTGGGCGATGACTTTATAAGCGGACGTATTAAAAACAAGTCAAAGCTAAATATCGCTGCAAACATTCCGGTTATCATGAAGCCAAAATGGAATATTACCGCATCGGCATCATATAAATATGAGCATGCCGAACTGGAGCAGGTAAAAGATTTTAGCGGGGCACCGCAGACCTATTATAACGGCAGCAACGATTTTCATTACCTTTCGGCAGCCGTAAGCTTTACGGGCTTTACAACATTGTTTAAAAAAATGTTTATCTATAATGCCAGCTTTATTGCCGATGGTACAGAGAAAGATGCACAGCGTATAAAAGGTTTTGTAGGCGGAACATTTGTGCTAAAAGCCAACGCAAAGACCAAGATAACAGCAGGCCTTATTGTTTTGATAGACCCTGCCTCGCCGGTGCCGGCAGCACCTGTGTTTACGCTGGAGCATAAATTTAATAACGGTTGGATTGCTGATATCATACTGCCGCAAAGATTGTTCTTAAAACACAATGTGTTTGAAAACGGTAGGATATCTATTGGTACAGAACTTATTGCAGATGGTTTTTACCTGAACTCTTCTGCGCCGGGCTTTGCAAAGGTGTATGATTACCGACAGCTGGAGCTGAGGTCGGGCGTAACGTATGAACACTGGTTTGGCGACGGGCTTATAGGTACTGCAAAGGTGGGACTTGCCAATGTTTTCAACTCAAGGATTACCGAGAGGGGAGAGTCTACAAACGATTATATCTTCTCTACCAACCAGGACGGTACGGGCTATTTTAGCGTTGGGTTCTCTTATGATCCTTTTACAAACAGAAAGAAGAAATCGTAATTAAGTGATAAGCTCAAAGGCTGCGATCTCTTTTTCTTCGCCATTAATGATAAGGGATACTTTGTGTTCGCCTAAATGGAATACCCTCGTAGTAATAGCCCTGAACGATTGTTTTCTCAATATTGCTGCTTTCTCGCCCGGCTGATAGGTCTTTTCGCTTATCTTAAATACTTTTTTTGCCAGGTGGCCTTTGGCTTTCATATAATACAATCCATATTCAAGGCGAACGGTTTGCGGCTTGTCATCCTTATTTTCTATAGTAAAGGTAAACTCTACGCTATCGCCCAGTTTTACGACGGGAGTAAGCACCTCAAAACCGGCGTGGGCAATATGCGTAGCATCAAGTCCGTACAGTTTAAGTATTTCGGGATGGCCTTGTTTTAAAAGGGTACGGCTGCCGTGCTTTACAATGGCATCTGTTGCCGCGCTGGTGCCTTTCCATTTTTTGGCAATCGCCAAAACAACATCAGGATGGTCTTTGGCAATGTCGTTAATATTGTTGGCAACGCTTCTTCGCACAAAGTCAGACGGGTCATTTTTAAGGTTCTCCAGAATAGGCAAAACCGCCGATGGGTCTTTCTTCAGGCTGGGTATCGCCATAGCCCATGGTAGTCTTGGCCTTGCGCCCTCACTTGCAAAACGGCGCACTTTATAATTGTCGTGCAGCGACCATGCAAGCATCTGCTTCAGCATTTTGTCCTCATATTTTATCAGGAACGGACGTACGGCAAACTCACAGCTGACGTATTGGGTAACAAACTCCAATGCTCTTACGGCGTCGTCGTAGTGATTGATACCGTATACCTCAATATAATCGGGAAGGAACATGCTTGCCAATCCGTCTTCGCCAAAGTTGGCTTTACGTGCATTTTCTATTATAACCTCCAGGGCATCTGCCGCCTTGCCAAAATCCTTTGGCATAAAATGGTGTAGTACTATCGCAGTATGGCGCATCCTTGCCTTTAATTCTTTATCCTCAAAACCGTCAGAATTGATCAGGCTAATGAATTTATCCTTGTCAAAACCGGGCAGCGATTTAATCAATACGGCACATAATCGATCGTAAAATGACGGGGAGTATAAGTTTTTAAGGGCGCTCATGAGTGATGGTTTATTGTTGCAAACATACTGCAATTAACGCAAATTAAAACCCCTCCGCTTAGATAAGGGAGGGGTTTGGGTATATAAGGATATCAAATATTCTCTTAGTGGCTTTTTTGCAGTTTGCCATATGCGTGGTCTAATGCATTTTTCATTTTATCGGCAGCGCCCTTAATGGCTTTCTCCACCGTGTCGGCATGGTTGGTTACGGCAACAGCTTTTAGTCCCTGTGCATGTGCTTCTATAGTGCAGCGTTTGTCGTCAGGTCCCGGTTTGTCGCCGTTCTCATCTGCCAGGTGTACATTGATGCCTGTAATCTTATCATCAAATCGTTTAAGCGTTTCGTTTATTACGGTTGTAAAATAATTTTCAATTCTCTCGTGGCCTGCATCGGCGCAATCTATACTAAACTGGATCTGCATATTCGTCATTTTTATGATTATTGGTTTAGTAAATTTAGCGAATTTTTGCCGCAACCCGAAAAAATTTAGGTTAAGATTGGCATTTATCGCTCTATGGCATCATAGAAAAAATAAATGGGTTAATGTTTGGTAGAATATACCGATTGGTATAATTTTGTAGTGTGAAAAATGATAATGCAATGATGACTAAGGCCGAAAAAACAAAACAGTATATAATAGAAAGGACAGCGCCTATATTTAACCGTAAGGGTTTTGCAGGCACGTCCATGAATGATATTATAGAGGCTACAGGCCTTACCAAAGGGAGCATTTATGGCAACTTTGACAGTAAGGATGATGTAGCGCTGGCTGCTTTTGATTATAATTTTGGTGCAGTATCTTCTATGATAAGGATAAGAATGGCGGCAAAACCGCATAGCGTAGATAAGCTTAAAGTATACCTAACGGTATTTTCTGACTTTGTAAACCTGCCTTTGATGCACGGCGGATGCCCCGTACTTAACACAGCAATAGAAAGTGATGACACACATGGGCAGCTTAGGGCTAAGGCGGTGGGCGCCATAGAAAACTGGTACAAAAATATTGAAGACGTTATTAAACATGGTGTAGATATGGGCCAGATAAAGCAGGGTACGAATGCAAAAGATTTTGCAGGTGCTTTTATTGCCCTTATAGAGGGCGGCATGATGCTGGCAAAAGTAACCGGTAAAATGCACGGGCTTAAAGCTGCCGTTAAGCAGGGAGAAAAAATGATAGGCGATATAACGGCCTAAAATTTTTTACCCTAAAATATACCGATCGGTATATTTTAGGGCAGAATGTTTGATTTTTTTCGTGTAGATAAGTAATTATAAATAAAAATATACCGATTGGTATAAAAATAAAATTAAGATATATGTTTTCAGAAGCAGCACAATTCCTTAAAGACCGCGTGGGCAAAGAAGTAACTGATTCGCCATCGCCATTTATGAGCTGGCTTAAACCGGTAATGGTAGAGG
The DNA here is from genome assembly GCF_033042555.1 of Flavobacterium sp. DG1-102-2. Taxonomy (NCBI): domain Bacteria; kingdom Pseudomonadati; phylum Bacteroidota; class Flavobacteriia; order Flavobacteriales; family Flavobacteriaceae; genus Flavobacterium; species Flavobacterium sp. DG1-102-2. Next base: position 106,898 of record NZ_JAWLIK010000009.1, on the reverse strand, counting down.
TGACAGAGGGCAGCCTTACATTTCAGTACACTGTACGGCATGAAATGACAAACCCGTTTGGTACGCTGCATGGCGGCATCATTTCGGCAATTATAGACGATGCCATAGGAGCAACGCTCATATCGTATAGTGAACCTTTCTTTTATGTGTCAATAAACCTGGTGGTAGATTTTCTCGCGTCTGCACGGGAAGGCGATGTTATACTGGCACAGACCTCAATTACAAAAAAAGGCAACCAGGTGGTAAATGCACAGTGCGAGGTATGGAATGCCGACCGGTCTAAATGTATTGCAAAAGGGTACACCAACCTGCTTAAAACAGAAATAAAGAAATAAGGTATGAAAAGAGTAGCAGTAACAGGCCTTGGCGCCATAACGCCGCTGGGTAATTCGGTAGCTGAATTTTGGGAGAACATACTTGCCGGGAAAAGCGGTGCCGGACCCATAACAAAATTTGATACATCTAAATTCAAGACGCACTTTGCCCACGAGGTGAAAGGTTTTGATATTGGCAGCTATGTAGACAGGAAAGAGGCCCGTAAGTACGACCTGTTTACCCAGTATGCCATTGCCGCTGCCGATGAAGCAGTGAAAGACGCCAGACTCGATTTTGATACCATGCCCCAGCAGGAACGTTTTGAAGTTGGCGTAATTTGGGCTTCGGGTAATGGGGGCATTGGCACTTTTGAAGAGCAGTTAAAAGAGTTTCATTCGGGTGACGGCACGCCGCGTTTCAATCCGTTCTTTATTCCTAAAATGATTGTGGATATTGCTGCCGGGGTGCTGTCTATAAAATACGGACTGCACGGGCCTAATTATGCGACCGTGTCGGCTTGTGCCTCTTCAAACACAGCTATTATTTCGGCTTTTGATACCATCCGTTTAGGCAAAGCAACCATTATGATTGCAGGAGGCAGTGAGGCTGCCATTACACAATCGTCTATTGGAGGGTTTAACGCGTCGCAGGCATTGTCTAAACGAAATGACAGTCCGCAAACAGCATCGCGCCCTTTTGATACTGACAGGGATGGTTTTGTAGCCGGAGAGGGTGCAGGCGCACTGATACTGGAAGATTGGGATCATGCCATTGCCCGCGGCGCCAATATCTATGCCGAGATCGTAGGCGGCGGTATGGCAGCAGATGCGTATCACCTTACCGGAACACCCGCCGATGGGCTTGGCGCACGATTAGGAATGGAAAAGGCATTAGCAGATGCCAACCTTCAGCCATCCGATATAAACTATATAAATGCTCACGCTACGTCTACACCTGTGGGCGACCTTAGCGAACTCAATGCCATACATGCCGTTTTTAAAGGTCAGGATGTTGCCGTAAGCGCAACAAAATCCATGACCGGTCACCTGTTGGGGGCAGCGGGTGCCATAGAAAGCATCATTAGCGTACTGGCAGTCAGGAACGATATCGTTCCGCCTACCATCAACCTCAAAAACCCTGACCCGGCAATTCCGCAGGGGCTGCACCTGGTACTCAACACACCAGAGAAACGAACTATAAACTATGTCCTGAACAACACCTTTGGGTTTGGCGGGCATACGGCTACTTCTATATTTAAGAAAGTATAACGAGTTGCAAAGCTTCAAAGTCGCAAAGTGACAAAGCTTGCTTTTCTGAAAAAATAAAATAAATCAAATTATAAAATGAAAACAACAGCAAATACAATATTAATTACCGGCGGCAGTGCAGGTATAGGTTTAGAAATGGCACGCCAGTTTGCGGCGCTTGGCAATAAAGTGATCATTACCGGAAGGGATGAACAGCGCCTTAACAAAGCGGCTGCCGAGCTTGGCAATGTTACCGCAATACCGTTTGACGTAAGCGATGCTGCAAGCGTTGATGACCTTGTAAACCGTATTACAGCAGAATTCCCTGACCTGAATGTACTAATTAACAACGCAGGCAGCGCAGCAGTACACAATCTTGGTACAGGCAGCGGCGCTTATGAAATAGCAGCAGACGAAATAGCTACCAATTATCTTTCGGTAATACGACTGACGGAGAAATTGCTTTCGCTGCTTAGCGCCCAAAAAGAGAGTGCAATTGTTAATGTATCGTCTATCGTGGCGTTTGTACCTACCCAGCATTTACCAACGTATTCGGCGAGTAAGGCTGCGCTGCATTCGTATACCAAATCACTTCGCCTTGCGCTAAAAGATACAACTGTAAAGGTGTTTGAGCTTATGCCACCATTGGTAAACACTACATTCTCTGCCGAGATTGGCGGCGAAAAAGGCATTGCACCATCGGTACTTGTAGAAGACCTCATTGATGGTTTTGGGTTAGACAGGTTTGAGATACGTACCGGCCAGACTGAAGATATGTACCAGTTTAGCCTTGCAAGCCCCGAAGAGGCACTGCTGGCTATGAATGGTGTTTCATAATTGGCAATCCGGCTTTAGGGCCGTCTCTATATACATCTATTCTTAGAACAGTCCCGTACCCGTGCGGGACTGTTTGTTTATTCTTAAATTTTTTGCGTAAGCCTGAAACTATTGCGCAAACTTTTGCATCTTTGTAAGATAAGAATCATGCACTGTAACTATGAGGTCTACGCTATTGTTTTTACTGAGTTTACTGTCGTTTTGCGCATCGGCGCAAATCCTTGAGACCAAGGTGCGTGACAGCGTTAAGCTGGACAGCATAATACCCGTTGCCGACCCAAAATACAGGGAAGACCAAATGTATGCGTCTGTAGCTTATAACATGGTTCAGAGCAAACCGGGGCTTTATTCGCAATATTCTTTTTCTACGGCACTTACTGTAGGCTTTTTGAGGGATATGCCCATAAACAAAAAGCGAACGTATGCCATTGCGGCCGGACTTGGCTATTCGTACAATAACATAAAACATAACTTTATCGTTCAGCCCATAGAGAACGGCGTTAATAGCTACCAGCCCGTACAGGAAGGAAGTTTTGATAAGAACAAATTGGTGCTGCACTACCTTGAAGTGCCGTTAGAACTGCGCTGGAGGAACAGCGATTCCATAAGCCATAAATTTTGGAGGGTGTACCTTGGGGTTAAGGTAAGTTACCTTTTTGCCGATAAAACACTTTACAAACCCGGCGACAGTCCGCCGGTAAAGGTCAGGAATGATAAGAACCTTAACGACTTTGTGTATGGTGCCTATATCTCAGCCGGATGGAATACTTGGAACTTTTATGCCTATTACGGCTTAACGCCAATATATAACAACGCACCCATCGTAGACAGCGACCAGAAGCTTACGCTAAAATCGCTCAACTTTGGACTCATCTTTTATATCCTCTGATGCTATGGACAGCGTGCTCAGGGAACATATAGAAAAGATAGTGCCGCTTACGGATGAAGAGTTTGTCTACGTCCGCTCTCATTTTTCTACCAAAAAATATAAAAAACATCAGTTTGTAATTCAGGCCGGCGAAACTGTACACTATGCTTATTTTGTGGTTTCGGGGCTTTTAAAGCTTGTGCATACCGATGCTTCGGGCAAAGAACACATCGTTGCCTTTGCCATGGAAGACTGGTGGGAAAGCGACTTTAAAGCGTTATATAACCAGGAAAAAGCATCCATGTCGCTGATATGCCTTGAAGATACAGAGCTGTTTTGCATCGCTGTTGACGATTATAAAAAGTTGTGTGCAGGAATGCATAAAATGGAACACTTTTTCCTTGAAAAAGCTAATGGCGGACATATAGGTTCGCAGCAGCGCATACTTTCCCTTATTACCAGCAACGCAAAAGAACGCTATGAACAATTGCTGGAACGTTACCCTTCACTATTCCAACGTGTGCCAAAATCAATGCTTGCCTCTTACCTGGGTGTTTCGCGCGAAACGCTGAGCAGGCTTTCTAACTAGCGTGATAAACCTCACATGGTATCTGTGACTAATGTCATAGTCCCATACCTCTTATTCTTTGCAATTTTGTAGTGTATAAATCGCAATGCAGTTATGAAAAACGCAGTAAAAATTTTAGCACTTACACTAGTAACGATCGTGCCGGCAATGTCGCAGACTAAAAACGCAAAACAAATGGAAAAGAGAGAATTCAGTCCGTGGCAATGGCAGGACGGGCGCAGCTATGTTCAGGCTGTTGAGGTAAAGAATGTTCAGGCAACATTATATTGTGCAGGGCAGGCCGCGGTGCATGCCGACGGTACATCGAGCAATGCCGATATGAAAACGCAGCTGCTGCTGGCTATAGATAACCTGGAAAAGGTAATAAGTACGGCGGGCTATGAGGCTAAAAACATCGTAAGGTTAAATGTATACACGACATCTGAGGAAGAATTGTTTGCCAACTTTCCCATCCTTCAGGAATGGGTAGCAAAGCACGGCATTAAACAGGCAACAACGGTATTTCAGGTAAAGAGCTTGTTTGAAACGCTTACCGTAGAGCTTGAAGCTACCGTGGTAAAATAATTTTATTAAAAGAATGATTTAAAATGATAATGGACCAGCAGGTGAACCATTTTAAGTAAATTGAAAAGCCCTCATGTCTTATGATATGAGGGCTCTCCGTTAATAACCTGTATGTGTAAAAATAGAAATGATGTTAATTGCCGTTGTACGGTGCAGAGAATACACCATCTGTAATGGTAACATATTCTTCGCCGCCGGTAAGTTGCAGTACGCCTGAGAATGTTCCTTCCACGCCCCATTCATTAAGGGTGGTTACCTTCATGGTAAAGCTTGTTCCGTCACTTCCGTTGCCATGGTATGTAGTGGTGCCGGTAATGTTTCCGTTACTGTCAAGATTCTGTATGTAGTATGTGCCGTGTAATTCAGAGTCAGCCGACGTATATGTTGTGGTTGTAGCACCCTCTTCAGATACCAATTGGAAACCAAATCCTGGTGATGTAAAATCGTCTTCTTCGTGGCCGCTTATGGTCACAAAGTGAACCACTTCTTCAGACGGTTTGTCGTTGGCACTTACCATATAACTAAAGTCGCGTGCAACACCGTTTATCTTGCAGGTAAGTGTTCCTTGTTTTGCAGGGGAGGTACTTCCGCCGTCGTCATCGCTGCAGCCTGTTACCGTAACGGCAAGGAGGAATAAAGGGAGCATAAAGATTTTTTTGAAAGTGGTTGTGATAGGTGTGTTCATGCATTAATAAAAATTGTATTATAATTCTTTAAAAATACAACAAACAGCAAACCTGCAAAAATCGAGATATTTAATGATTTCTGCCAAATGACGAATTCCTGTTAATAATAATTTAATTTATTTCTTACAGTTGCGTTGTGTGGTTTTTGGAAAGGGTAGGAGGTATATGTGTTTAACTTTTAATTAACACGGTTAGTCGTGCTGCTTAATTCCCTATGGGAAAAATGAAAGAGCGCTTTTTTTTTCTACCGATATTATTTCCCTAACGGGAAATGTAGTGGTTTAAGACTGGAAGGATATCGCGTAGCGATTAAATGTTGGTAGAAATAATATGATGGGACTATGAATTTCCCGTAGGGAATTGATTATTATGTGTCAAAAAATGGAGTAATAGGACTAATATTTCCTTAATATCTATAAGCGGATATGTCACTAAAGTTTTATCGTAATGATCCTCAATAAATACATCAAAAGTCAGGTTGCTTTGTATTATGCCTGTGTAAATGTCTGTACCAAGATTTTCATACCAGGTCACTTTTTCAGATTGCAATACTTCATTATACTTTCCGGAAAGCACTAAATTGATTGTAGCTAAAAGATCTGGAATTGTAGACTTGTGCGCTGTATATCTGTTAAGTAAAATTGCGAGATCAAGATTAGAATTTGAAGCAATTACCTTAAGAAAACCATTATCCTGCTTATGAAATGATATCCCGTATTTGTTCAATATATCTATATTCATATTCTAAATAAATTAAACCGATGGCAATAGCCATATATACCAAAGCCCAATTTGCGGAATGATACCAAGCAATGCGCCCAGCGTCACTTCGCCCAATGAGTGTTTTGCCTGCATTCGCGATGAGGCTACGATGCCCGCACAAAGCACGATAAATGCGATGAGGTTTAAAAAACGAATGTGGTAGTATGCCGAAATGCTTATTACAAAGACAGTGAACGATGCCATTGCCATGGTATGCAGGCTTGCATTGTGGCCTGTTAAGACAAGGGCCAGGGCAAGTACTACACTTATCAGTACCCCTGTAAAGTAATAATACAGTTCAGGGATTACTACTATGGAAAGGCTGTATTTGATAAGCACGAGCAGGAGCAGGGCATAAACGGCGAGTGGCAGCCGGCGTTCTTTTGCATCGGGGTGGCTGGTTTTCATCCTGCCAAGCGAACGCAGCAGGTAAAATATAGACATGGGCAGCAATACGGTAAGTATTAATACCTGAATGAAAGCAAGGTAAATTTCGTGTTTATAGAAAAAGGTATTGGCCACCAGAAAATAAAACAGCGTGGCATATACCGGCACAAACAACGGATGGAAAATATAGGAAAATATGGCAAGAAATTTTTTCATGCCAGTTTAGATTTTCTTCCTCATCCTTGCAACAGGAATATCCAGCTGCTCGCGGTATTTGGCAATGGTACGCCTTGCAATAGGGTAGCCTTTGTCTTTCAGGATCTCTGCAAGTTTATCGTCAGGTAAAGGTTTACGTTTGTCTTCTTCCTTAATAACGGATTCCAGTATGTTTTTAATCTCTATAGTAGAAACATCTTCGCCCTGGTCATTTTTCATGGCTTCAGAGAAGAATTCCTTGATCAGTTTAGTGCCATAGGGCGTTTCAACATATTTACTATTGGCTACACGCGAAACGGTAGAGATGTCAAGGCCTACCATATCGGCAATGTCCTTAAGGATCATCGGTTTCAGCTTGGCTTCTTCGCCATCAAGAAAATATTCTTCCTGATAGTGCATAATCGCGTTCATGGTTACAAAAAGCGTTTCCTGGCGCTGGCGTATCGCGTCGATAAACCATTTTGCCGAATCCAGTTTTTGTTTTATGAACTGAACCGCGTCTTTCTGGGCGTTGTTCTTATCGCGGCTGTCTTTATAGGTTTGCAGCATCTCCTGATAGTCTTTAGACACATGGAGTTCAGGGGCGTTCCTTCCGTTAAGGGTAAGTTCAAGTTCGCCGTCTACAATGCGTATGGCAAAATCAGGCACTACATGCTCTACGGTTTTGTTGCTGCTTTCGTAAGATCCTCCCGGTTTAGGGTTAAGCCTTTCGATCTCATCTATGGCAGCGCGAAGCTGGTCCTGAGAAATATCAAATTTTTGAAGCAGCTTGTCGTAATGCTTTTTGGTAAAGGCATCAAACTGCTGTTCAAGTATATTTATGGCAAGATCTACCGCGCTGGTGGGTGTCCTGTGCTTTAGCTGCAATAACAGGCATTCCTGCAGGTCGCGTGCGCCAACACCGGCAGGTTCCAGTTCGTGGATAATGTGCAGAATGCGGTCGGTGGTTTTTTCGTCGGTATAGATACCCTGTGTAAAAGCCATATCATCCACAATATCCGGAATGCTTCGGCGTATGTAGCCCATATCGTCTATACTGCCGACAAGGAATTCTGCGATTTCGCGCTCATCGTCAGACAATATAAAGGTATTAAGCTGGTCGATAAGATTCTGGTGAAAGCTAACCGGGGCTGCAAAGGGCATACTGCGGTCTTCGTCGTCGTCGCTGTAGTTGTTGGATTGGGTCTTGTATCCCGGTATCTCGTCGTCGCTAAGGTATTCGTCTATGTTTATCTCGTCTGCATCAATGCGCTCGTTATCATAGTCATCATAGTCGTCAAAATCTTCGGTAGTATCGTACTCGTCTTTTTCGTATTCATCCTCTTTACCGGTCTCCAGGGCAGGGTTTTCTACCATTTCTTCCTTAAGGCGCTGCTCAAAAGCCTGCGTAGGAAGCTGTATCAGCTTCATCAGCTGGATTTGCTGCGGCGATAATTTCTGGGATAATTTTAATTGTAAGTTCTGCTTAAGCATATAAACACAGTCATTTTTACAGTATAAAGTTACAAAAATCAGGCACAATTATTGATGCTTTTTTAGATAAAATTATAAAACTGCGTTTTAGAGGATTATTAAAACCACTTATTTTATTGAATATGCTGTTGTTAGGGATTGCTTATCATAATTTGTAACAAGCAAAAAGCCTCACATTACTGCGAGGCTTTCTCAATACTACTATCTCAATTCTCACTACTGAGAAAATTAAAATTCTGCGTTTTGCGGTGTCCTTGGGAAAGGAATTACGTCGCGGATGTTTGTCATACCTGTAACGAAAAGCACAAGGCGTTCAAACCCAAGTCCGAAGCCGGCGTGTGTAGCGGTTCCAAATCGACGGGTATCAAGATACCACCACAGTTCTTTTTCGTCGATGCCAAGCTCAGCGATCTTTTCAAGAAGCACGTCAAGGCGTTCTTCTCTTTCCGACCCTCCAACAATCTCACCGATACCAGGGAAAAGGATATCCATGGCACGTACGGTTTTCTTGTCTTCGTTAAGCCTCATGTAGAATGCTTTAATTTTTGCAGGATAATCGTAAAGGATTACCGGGCATTTAAAGTGTTTCTCAACAAGGAAACGCTCGTGCTCACTTTGTAAGTCGGCGCCCCATTCTTCAATGATATAGTTGAATTTCTTGTTCTTGTTAGGCTTAGAGTTCTTAAGGATATCAATAGCCTCAGTATAGCTTACGCGTTTAAAGTTATTTTCCAGTACAAACTGAAGTTTTTCAAGCAAGCCCATTTCACTGCGCTCTGCCATCGGTTTGCTTTTCTCCTCGTCAGTCAAACGCTGGTTAAGGAAAGCAAGATCGTCTTTACATTTGTCAAGCGCATATTTTATCACATACTGGATAAAATCTTCCGCAAGGTCCATGTTATCGTCAAGGTTATTAAAAGCAACCTCAGGCTCAACCATCCAGAATTCGGCAAGGTGGCGCGATGTGTTAGAGTTTTCTGCACGGAATGTAGGCCCGAAAGTGTAAATCTGACCTAATGCCATTGCAAATGTCTCTCCCTCAAGCTGTCCTGATACGGTAAGGTTTGTTTCCTTCCCGAAGAAATCCTGCTTGTAGTCTACTTTTCCTTCTTCATTTAATGGAGGATTGCCAACAGGGAGCGATGTTACCTGGAACATTTCGCCTGCGCCCTCAGCATCAGATCCTGTAATGATAGGCGTGTTTACATACACAAAACCTTTTTCCTGAAAATATTGGTGAATAGCAAACGACAGTACCGAACGTACTCTCATTACGGCGCCAAACACGTTGGTACGCACACGAAGGTGGGCGTTTTCACGTAAAAATTCAAGCGAATGTTTTTTAGGCTGCATAGGGAATTTTTCAGGGTCAGAATCTCCCAAAATCTCTATGCTTTTAACCTGTACTTCATATTTTTGTCCTGCGCCCTGGCTTTCGGTAAGGTTACCTTTTACAGCTACAGCAGCGCCGGTTGTAATGCGTTTTAGCGTTTCGGCAGGCGTATTTTCAAAATCAACAACACACTGAATATTATTTATAGTAGATCCGTCATTAAGGGCTATAAACTGATTATTCCTAAAAGTTCTTACCCATCCTTTTACTAATACATCATCAACAGGCTTCGCGCTGTTAAGCAGGTCTTTAACTTTTGTGTGCTTCATTTTTTAAAAATTTAAACTTTGTTTTAAGGTTATGCACCTGTTTGGCAACATAATGCAAATGCCTGCAAATGTAGTAAAAAGCACAAAAAGGTGTAGTGTTCAAAAGCCACGAATTGCACAAATTTGCATAAATTTATTACTGTGGCGATTTATTACCGATAAATGCCTGTTGCGTTTGGTAAAATATAATTTAACAAATGTAAAATATGAATGGCAGGGGTAAGGCTACCTTTGCATAAAAAGTCAAGTCATGAACTGGATATTACTGATCATTGCCGGATTGTTTGAAGTTGGTTTTGCTTCCTGCCTTGGTAAGGCCAAAGAAACCACAGGTGCAATTTCCAATTACTGGATGGGCGGCTTTTTTGTCTGCCTTACTATTAGTATGGTGCTTTTATATAAAGCTACACAAACATTGCCTATAGGTACAGCCTATGCGGTTTGGACGGGAGTCGGCGCAGTAGGCACTGTACTGGTCGGGATTATTGTTTTTAAAGAGCCGTCAGATTTCTGGAGGCTGTTCTTTATTACTACACTTATCGCTTCGATCGCGGGGTTGAAGTTTGTGTCGCATTAGAGAAGGTTTGCAAACTTTTTAAAAAGAACCTTACTTTTTATGGCCTCACCCCCGGCCCCTCTCCAGCGGAGAGGAAAGGTTTTTAGATTGATTTGTTTTATCTTAGGTTTTTATCTCATAAGCTAACCAGATGGATAATACTACCAATTTTGATGATTTATAAATGAAGGATCCCAATAGCTGTTGCGGAGCGTGAGGATTAAAACAAATTCAACACAAAAGACAGCTTAACCGAAATATTCCTGTCAAAGCGTTCCAGGTGATAAGGGCCGTAACGGTAGAATGCTGAGATACCAACGATGCTAAAGATCTCATTCAGTTCCACGCCGCTTTCATAATAGCCTTTCTCAAGGGTGTTGAATTCGATACCCAGATGGTCGTTCTTGTCATGCATATTACCCCAGGCGGCACGGGTTACCAGTACAGGAGCCATTTTAAATTTACCCGAAATGGTAAATTTCCTAAAGGCATGTTTCAGCTGCCCCATGACATACTGGCTGGAAAAGAATTCATTGAAATACATCGTCTCAAAACCATTCTTTCCGGCGAAGGTAATACGTGCCAGTATGCCATCCTTATCAAGGTTATTGGGCGACGTACTGTACAGATGCGTTATAGGTGTATTGCCCAGGGCTATACCGGTCTGGAAAAGCCCAGAAGTTTTCTGGCCGTTAAGGTATTTTTTCTCAAATTCGGCGCGGGCATCCAGCTTACTGAAGGTGAAATCGCTGTCAAGAAAATTAGAAAGCGACTGCGTATACTGAAAAGCAAATTTTGGAAATCGCTTTTCGGTCTCGATCCGTCCTTCAGGGGTCTGCATATAATCACTAAACGGATTCCATTGTATTGCCAGCGAGGCTGTAGTAAGATTAAACAGCTTGTACGATGAACCGTCCGGCATGTAGGTGTAGCCAAATTTTGGGTCTATACGGCTGCGGGTAAGCTGCCATACGCTCTCACTTTTTGGAACTATCTTGGTCTGGATGTACGCCTGGTACGTTTGATGATTGTAGAACGTTAAAAGGTTGATAAGCCTGGGGTCATAAATCTTAAACGTCTTTCTGTCGGTAGCAAAATAAGTACTGGCAATTTCGGTGATATCATCGGTATAGGATATGCCTATCCATGAACTCGAAAAATTGCCTACGCGCACAGCCGCGCCTAATCCATATTTAAACGTTCCGTCTTTAGTTCCGTAGGCACCGTAACCGCTCAGGCGAAATGTTTCGGCAAATTTATTATTGGTCACAAAACCGGCACCAACCCTAAAACCTTCATAATTGTTGTAACGTATTATTCGCTGAAGGTCGATATCGAGCGGACCAACCGGAAAATAACCGTTAATTATCCTCTTGCCTTTAATGAGTATCTGTTCCCAGTTCTCTTTAGCGACAATGCTGTCCATCTCACTGTAGGTAGTAATGCTTCGGGAATCGAGTGTATCGGGGCGGAAGTTGTTCCAATAGCTTTCGGGCCTGTTTATGGCCTCTTCCTTAATGTCAATGGCTACGCCCTCCCTGCGGATGGTTACGGGAATATCGAATTTCTTGTCAAAGTTCCCGGATTCTGAGTACACATAAACAAGGTCAGACGGTTCGGTATCACGCTTGCGCTTACCGGTGCTTTCAGCGTCAAACTTAATTGTTTCCCCTAATATCTTTATGTCCTGCTTGTTATTGCCTTTTACGATCTTAAGTGTTTTCCTGTCAGGAAACCAAAGTCCTTTTTCCTTTTCGTAACTAAAAAAATGGGTAGAGGTAATATCCAATACGTTTTTGATACGGAAAATAGCCTTGGCCATTCCATAGTTTTTAGTGTCTATGTAAATAACGCCTTCAATCCTTTTTTTCTTCTTTTTGTCTTTAGGATAAAAGTGTATCATATACACATCGCGGCTGTCTATGGAGACAGTATCCAATATCTTGTAATTGTATTCTTCAATGGCATCAGAAGCCAGTGGCCCTTCATACTTCGTTTCAAGTATATCTATCTTATCGGTGTATACCGAATACGACTGTATCTTAAGGCTTATCAGTTCGTACAACGGACGTTTAAAGCCTGCCATGCGTGTTGCCAGCACATTTTCTTTTAAGCCCTGTTTGCGGTTGTACAAAAAATCTGAAACCTTTTCCGTCTGGTATATGTGCCTCTTTTCAACCAGTTTTTTGAATTTGAAGTCGGTTGAATCTATCTTTTTAAGGATTCTGGCCGCTTTTTCGTAACCATAAACCGAATCCAATGCCCCTGAGATGGAATCAGGATTGGCGGTAACGATAAGGCGTTCGTATGTTCTATAGCTAAAGCTGTTCAGTTTTTGCTGCGGGTCGTTTACTATCCTGCCCTTAATGGCCCTTTTTATAATTCCCGTTACCGGATTTTCGCCGTTGATAACCAGCTCGTTCATCGTTTCGGGATTAGGCTCTAATGGCACCGAATAAAAAGTACGGCCAGGGGTGATCTTAAACGAACGGTCTTTATAATTTAGGTAGGAAACAGTGAAAATTTCGTAGAGTTTGGCGTTTTCAAGAACAAACCTGCCGTCAACATCCGCAATAAGGCTTTTGCCATTCTGCTGGTATACGGTAGCAAATGATAGTACCTGGCCGGTTTCGCCGTCTTTTACGATACCCGTAATGGCATGCTGCGCCATACAGGTGGTAGAAATAAAAAAGAACAAAAACGCAAGTATTCTCATGTAGTCTTTATAGCTAAACGAAGCAAAAGGCAAATTGTTACGCAAAGATAGGATTATTAAAAATCAGATTTGATGATTACCAGTTCTTCATTCCTTCCAGAAGTTCATCATCTGTTAAATACTTCCCATGTTTAATATCTGCGCTTCCTTTCTCAAGTTTTGCTTTATAGCTTTCAAGGTCTAATGGGGTGCCGTCTGCGGCGTAGGCTACTATATGCTGATTATTTATATTCTCCATATTATAAAGATATAATACAATAACGGATTACGGTTGACTTTATGATATACTAAAAATCCGCCACGATGGACGGATTTTCATTATACTTTCATTATCTCAGCTTCCTTCACGACAAGCAGTTCATCAATTTTTTTGATATAACTGTTGGTCAGGTCCTGTATGCTTTCTTCAGCGCCTTTGCAGGCATCTTCAGATACGCCGTCTTTTTCAAGTTTTTTAATGTCGTTGTTTGCGTCTTTACGCACGTTACGCACACCAATTTTAGCATCCTCAGCTTCTGCCTTAGCCTGTTTGGCAAGATCTCTCCTGCGTTCTTCTGTAAGGGCAGGTACATTGATGATAATGTTATCACCGTTGTTCATTGGGTTAAACCCGAGGTTAGCGATCATGATAGCTTTCTCAATAGGGTGCAGCATTGCTTTTTCCCAAGGCTGGATTGTTATCGTCCTTGCATCAGGCACATTAATGTTTGCTACCTGAGATAGTGGTGTCTGCGAACCGTAATAGTCTACAAACACACCTCCAAGCATTGCCGGAGTTGCCTTGCCGGCACGGATGTTAAGGAATTCTTTTTCAAGGTGGGCAATAGACCCGTCCATTGATTCTTTTGCGCTGTCTAAGATAAAATCAATCTCTTCCATGGTGTAATTTTATGCTAAAAAATTAAACGTTTACAGTAGTTCCTATAAGTTGGCCTTCGCAAATCCTTACAAGGTTGCCTTCTTTGTTCATATCAAACACGATGATCGGCAGCTCGTTTTCCTGGCTAAGGGTAAAGGCAGTAGTATCCATAACATTAAGGCCTTTTTGCAGTACATCATTAAAGGTAAGCGTGTCATATTTTACTGCCGTAGGATCTTTTTCAGGATCTGCAGTATAAATTCCGTCTACGCGTGTTCCTTTAAGGATAACATCGGCGTGAACCTCCACACCCCTTAATACGGCAGCCGTATCGGTAGTAAAATATGGGTTACCTGTTCCTGCTCCAAATATTACGATCCTTCCTTTTTCAAGGTGGCGCACAGCCCTTCTTTTTATATATGGTTCGGCAATAGCCTCAATTTTTAATGCAGTCTGCAGGCGTGTAGGCATACCGGCATCTTCAAGGGCGCCCTGTAGTGCCATTCCGTTAATAACAGTGGCAAGCATACCCATGTAATCTCCCTGAACCCTGTCCATGCCATTGCTGGCTCCGGCCACACCCCTAAAAATGTTTCCTCCGCCTATAACGATGGCTATTTCTACACCTTTATCGTGTATTTGCTTTATCTCTGCAGCATATTCGGCAAGCCTCTTAGGGTCAATGCCATATTGCCTGTCGCCCATAAGGGCTTCGCCACTTAGCTTTAACAGGATTCTCTTGTATTTCATAGGGTAAATTTTGACTGGTGCAAATATAGTAATAAATGTTTTTCCTGAAATACAAATTTATGCTTCCGTATTACGGCAGCGGCTCAGCTGGTATCAGCTCCCCGTGCGATTTTCTGGCGGCTTCGTACCCAATGTTGAAAATCTCGTCCATCTTGAACTTATTGGTCTCAAAAGTACTGTACATTGCCAGTTCGTCAGGTGCTATAACCCAGTCGCATAGCGTAAATTTCTGCATATTGGTATTGGCCGAAAGCAAATCATACGCACGCGTGGTTACCGATCGTATGGTACGCAGGTCGCCTGCATCAATTTTCTGGATCGGGCTTACATAAATGCCAATAAGGTTATCACAGCGCCCCTGCAGTATATCGGTAGGAAAGTGGTTAATGATGCCGCCATCGCTGTACAGCCTGCCGTCTATTTCATAAGGCGAGATGATGCCGGGAAAGGCAGATGAAGCCAGTACGGCATCGGCAATTTTTGTTTCAGGGCCAAAGATCCTGAGCTTTCCTGATACTAAGTCGGTCGCCGTAAGGTGCATCTTGTATTTCATATCGCCTAATGTGGCATCCTGAAATACCGATGTAAAGTAGTCACGAAAAGCTTCAGAGTCGATAAAACCTGCCTTACGGAAGGTGAAATGTTTCCAGTGGAAAAAATAAATGGATTTAAAGAATTCCAGTATCTCTTCGGGTTTTTTGCCCCAGGCGTATAAAGACGACACTATGGCACCCGAACTGGTTCCTGCTATATGAGACGGCTCAAGGCCTATTTCGTCAAAATATTTTAAAACACCCGCATGGGCAATGCCTTTTGAGCCCCCGCCCGAAAGTACAAGTCCTAAAGAACCCCCGTCAATTTTCATTACACTAATTATTTACTGACTAAATTACAGTTTTTTATTGAATGGTCTTTTTTTTGATGTATTAAAAGTATCATTAATTTTGTATAAAAAATTGAAGGATATGAACGTTACCACATCATTAATTACAGATAGCATAAATAAAAGCTATTCGTATGCCCAATACAGGGATCATGTAACAACATTGCTTAAAGACGGACTCGCGACAGGCAGCACCCAGAGTGAAGACCTTACGCATTACAGTACGCTTAACGAGGTGCGTATGAACCGCCTTGATAAGACCATTGCTATACCCGACGAAATAAAACACAAACTGGGCAAGCTAAAAAAACACCATACCCTGTTGGTAATCTCCGAAGGATGGTGCGGTGATGCCGCGCAGATCCTTCCTGTCATCAATAAAATGGCATCAGAAAACAGTGCTATCGACCTTAAGATCGTGCTGCGTGATGAAAACGACGAACTGATGAACGATTACCTTACCAATGGCGCACGCTCGATACCGAAACTTGTTTTGGTAGAAACCGATACGCTTACCGCAAGGGGTAGCTGGGGGCCACGCCCTCACGATGCTGCAAAGCTTATCATGGATAATAAAGAAAAATACGGAGCAGTAACCGCCGAGGCCAAAGAGGAACTGCAAAAATGGTACCTGCACGATAAAGGCCACAGCACTATGGAAGAATTGCTGTTGCTGCTGGAGAACGCTGAGAATATAACCCCCTAACTCCCAAATGGGGAATTTGGAAAAAAACTTGCCCCTGACTTTTGTCGGGGGTATTTTTTTGTTTTTTTGATTAAGGTAAAAGAGAAATTATTGAACGCGGATGACGCGGATTTTGGTAGATTAACGCAGATTTTTTCGCACTTTGTCCTTGCGGGCGAATTGCAACAACTTTGTAATCTTAATAAAATCCTCTAAGCGTATTGCTGTAAATTATATTGTAATCCTTTGTGCTTTCTGCATCTTTCGAGATATAAATAAATTTATACTTGCTGTTCTTCTTTGGAGGAAGTTTAAAAGAATATTTTGATTTCAGATCTGTAATTAGGATTTCCTGTTGGTTTTTAACCCTGATTATTTCTGCCAATCCAAGGACTCTGTCGGTTACGAGCGTATCTGAAAAAATTATTTCATTACCATTTTTTACTTCAATTATTTCGTTAGATAAAAAACCATCAGTAAAAAATAAAGCGGAGTAAATAGAGTCTTTTGCTTTAAGTGTATTTAAGAATTTAATAGTAGAGGTATCTATAGGATATGAAGATTTATTATACTCAAACTTCGGACTTGAGCACATTATAAAGGCTAACAGCAACGGCAAATAATAGAGTTTTTTCATTTTTATTTATTTTAAATTGCTTCGTTGCTCGCAATAACCATAATCTCAGCATCGGACCTCTAGCAACTATTAACTGCCAACCGGCAACCAACTCACAATCTCAATCTTATCTGATGTAGACATTCCTCCAGGATTACACCCGGGCTGACCTTCGGGGATTGGTTTATTGATGGCTTTGTAATAGTCTGTCCAGGCAGGAAAGAAATCATTTGTGCCGGGTTGTTTATAGATCATAGGGAAAAGCTGAAAGAACGGCTTGTTGTTGTTAGCAGCCTTAAAAGCATCGTATATCAGTTCAGAGCAATAGTAGCTGCCGTTGTTGTAAACATATTCCTCGTCATACGGCACGCCCATCTGCTGTAGCGAAAAAGCAATCGCATCAGGAATGAGCTTTTTGTATTTCTTCTTCAGGCGGCCAATGAGCATTGGTTTCCTGGTATTCTTTGAAAATTTTTCTAAGGTAGAAAGGCGAACGGCCTTGCCGGCGGCTTCTATAATATAAATGGTGTCGTTGCGGTGCAGCACCATGCCCATGTGGCTGAAATCGTTACCCTTGTAGCCTTCGGTTACGGCTTCAATGGCATCGCAGAGCGGGCCGCAATCCATATCCTGAAACAGCATGTCGCCATCCAGTAGTTGTGCCTTTTGCTGTGCAAAAGCCGATGATAGTGATAGTAAGAAGAGTAGCAGGAATTGTTTCATGTCAGTCAAAATTAAGGATGCAGATGCCAAGGCTGATGGTGCTTACCTGTTTAATGTCATATACGCCGAATCCGTAATAATTAGCTTCAACAAAAAAGCCAAGGTTTTCATCGTCGGTAAAGCCCAGCCTGTATTTTTGATAAAGCCCCGAAAGATCGCCGCGTCCTAATGCAAACGCCTTGCCTACGCCATACTGAAAGATCATGGCGGTATCATCGTTAAATTTTGGGCGCAGGATTATTGATCCATAAACAGGAGCTGCAACTAGTTTGGGAGATATCATTCCGTCTATGCCTGCGTTAAGGCTAAGCGCTATAGTCTGCCCTGTGTGAAATCCAAAACCGCCCTGAAAGTTGAGGCCATCAGGCAGGAACCATGATTTATTCTGCTCTCCGGTATAAGGATCGTTTGTGCCATATTCAGGATTTGCCCTGAAGGGCAGCGAAAAAGAGAAATTGGAAAAAGCACCAATTTTACCAAAGAATGGCTTTTTCTCTTTTGTATCGGTAATGTCGCGGGTAATATATACCGTTTGGGCATGGCTGTAAAACCCTGCTAAAAGTACTGCAGGCAGTATTTTAAGCAGATACCGTAACTTCATCTTCAAAAGCTTGGGGTGAAATGGCATCTTCAACAGAGAATTCGCCAATTTTCGTACGGCGCAGTACCGTTAAGTGAGCGCCTGAATTTAGCGCTTTGCCAAAGTCGCTGGCAAGCGAACGTATGTAAGTACCCTTGCTGCATACTACCCTGAAATCAATTTCAGGCAGCGCAATACGGGTAATCTCAAATTCGTGTATGGTGGTTTTCCTGAAAGCAATCTCAACCTCTTCTCCCGCGCGGGCGTGTTCATACAGCCTTTTTCCGTCTTTTTTTATAGCCGAAAATACAGGAGGCTGCTGGTCTATCTCGCCTAAAAATTGCGGCAGGGTATCGTGGATCAGCGCTTCGGTAATATGTTCTGTGGGAAAGATAGTGTTTACCTCGGTTTCAAGGTCAAACGACGGGGTAGTGCCGCCCAGCATAAAAGTGCCTGTGTACTCTTTAGGCATGCCCTGAAGTTCCATAATACGCTTGGTAAATTTACCGGTACATACTATTAATAGCCCGGTAGCAAGCGGGTCTAATGTACCTGCGTGGCCTACCTTTATTTTTTTGAGGTTAAGGTGTTTCTTAAGCGCCCATTTTACTTTGTTTACAGCCTGAAAAGAACTCCATGTTAATGGCTTATCTATCAGTACTACTTTTCCTTCCTGGAAATCTTCGGGTGAAGCCACGATGCTACTATTTATAAATTGTAAAATAAGCCAGCAATGCGGCGCCAACTACGATTCGGTACCAGCCCCATGGCTGGAATCCGTATTTTTTAATGATGCCTATAAAACCTTTAATGGCGATAATGGCAACTATAAAAGCAATCACATTGCCCACAAGAAACATCTTCATGTTTTCACTGCTTTGCATAAGCAGTTCGTATCCTTTAATGTCTAATCCTGTCTGATGGTATTTTTTCACGAATACCGAATATACTGTAACAGCTGCCATGGTAGGCACGGCAAGAAAGAAAGAGAATTCGGCAGCGGCCTGGCGGGTAAGCTTTTGCTGCATACCGCCGATTATAGATGCTGCTGCACGGCTGGTGCCCGGCATCATGGCAAGGCACTGCCAAAAGCCTATGGTTACCGCTTTTTTTACGGTAATTTGCTCTTCGTTGTATATTGTAGGGTTCTTAAAGAAATTGTCTATAAAGAGTAATACGATACCGCCCAGTATCAAAACGATGGCGATAGGGATAGGGTCGCCAAGGGCTGCATCTATCATATCGTCAAAAATATAACCCAGTACCAGTGCAGGTATAACTGCACAGGCAAGTTTTACATAAAAACTCAATTTGCTGAAATCAAGAAATTTTTTCCAGTACAATGCCACTACGGCCAGTATGGCGCCAAATTGAATGGACACCTGGAAAAGTTTAACGAAATCGTCTTCCTGTATGCCATAGTATGAACTTGCAAAGATCATGTGGGCGGTAGACGATATAGGCAGGTATTCGGTAAGTCCTTCTATAATAGCAAGGAAAATACTTTGGATAAAATCCATCTAATATTACTTTTTGTTGGTAAAATTCTTGATTGGCTTGTCTTCTGGAAAGGTCTCTCCGGCAGGTTTTTCCGTCGTAGTACCCGGGTTTTTAAGAATGGCATAAATAGTAACACCAAAGCCTATAAGCACAACTGTTGGCGCAAGCCTTATCCTCCTGAAATTAAAGATCGCATCGCTGAATACTTTAGGGTCGTCGCTGCCACCGCCGGCCATTAGTATAAAGCCCAGGGCAATAACACCTATGCCTATTAAAAGTATCTTATAGTTTACCTTTTCAAAAAGGAAATGCGTTTTTATTTCGTTGTTGTTTTGATCCATTGTTTTAGTTTTTGTCCGATGTCGGAGGTCCGATGCAGGGAGTAGCTTGTTATTTGGAAATTGTTATTTGAAATTTTAGTATAAATCGTCTGTCCTTAAATTAAGGAAACGCTGCGTTGCAAAAAACGTGCTTATGGTAGATATGATGATTCCAAATGCCAGCACGCCCGAAAGCACAATGGCTGTAGGTACCCAGTCTTCCCAAATGTTAAGTACCGGGAAGGCACCGTCAAGGTAGTATACCAGCCATATCAGCGCAGCAATGGCAAGCAGTGAGCCTATAAGCCCGAGTTTGATGCCTCTCCATATAAACGGTTTGCGGATAAACGATTTTGTAGCGCCTACCATCTGCATTGTTTTGATGGTAAAACGGTGCGAATAGATGGAAAGCCTTAGTGAACTGTTGATCAGCAGCATTGATATTACTACCAGTACGCCGCTTATGATAAGTATCCAGAATGATATCTTTTTTATGTTTTCGTTAGCGATTTCTACAAGCGTGTTGTCATAGCTTACGTCGCCTACATCAGGGTTAGAGCGAAGTTCAACCTCTATTTCCTTGATCTCTTTTGGCTGAACGTAATTACCTTTAAGGCGCACGTCATACGAGTCTAAAAGCGGGTTGTTGTCCAGCAGGGTTTCGTAGTCGCCTACAATGTCCGGGTTGTTTTTTGCAGCATCTTCTTTAGATACATATTTGCTGTCCTTAATATATTTTGAATTCATCAGCATAACGCCAAAAGCCTGTTTGGTACTGTCTGTAGCTTCCCTTTTAAAATAGATTGTCATGGGGATGTTCTCCTTAACATGGCTCGATATTTTTTCGGTATTGATAACAAACAATCCCAGTGCGCCCAGGAGCGTAAGCACTATGAAGATGCACAGTATAACAGAAAAATAAGAAGAGATCAGTCGTCTTTTCTGGAACTTTTCAAAAGATATGGACATAGATTAGATTTTAGCTGTAAAAATAAATAAACTATTTCGTTTACGCGTAGTTTATAACGGGCAAAGTTTTGACTTTCGTACAATAAGCGTAAATTTGCTTTTTTTGAGGGGCTAAGGCCCTTAGGTACTGAGTGACTTAGGTTTCCTGTTGAAGCCGCACAAAAACCTAAGAACCTTAGCCCCTAAGCAACTAAGAACCTTTTTAAGAAAAATGAGATATAATCCAAACGAAATTGAGGCCAGGTGGCAGAAATACTGGGCAGAGAACGGCACTTTTAGTGCAGAGGACGTAAGCGATAAACCTAAATATTATGTGCTGGATATGTTTCCGTACCCATCAGGGGCGGGACTGCACGTAGGCCACCCGCTGGGCTACATAGCATCTGATATTTATGCGCGCTACAAACGCCATACCGGTTTCAATGTACTGCATCCGCAGGGTTATGACAGCTTTGGCCTTCCGGCAGAGCAGTATGCCATACAAACGGGGCAGCACCCTGCCATTACTACCGAAGCCAATATTAACCGTTACCGCGGGCAGCTGGACAGGATAGGTTTTTCGTTTGACTGGGACAGGGAGGTGCGTACCTCTAACCCCGAATATTATAAATGGACACAGTGGATATTTATCCAGCTGTTCAACTCATGGTACAATAAAGATGCCGATAAAGCCGAAGACATCAGTACGCTTACAGCAAAGTTTGAAGCAGAGGGTAATGCAAACGTAAATGCCGTAAGCGATGATAACATTGCTGTATTTACCGCTGACGAATGGAACGGCTACAGCAAAGGAGAGCAATCTAAAGTACTTTTAAAATACAGGCTTACCTACCTAGCTGAGACCGAAGTAAACTGGTGCCCGGCACTGGGAACGGTGTTGGCTAACGACGAGATTGTAAACGGCGTTTCTGAAAGGGGAGGCTACCCGGTTATCCGTAAAAAGATGACACAATGGAGCATGCGTATTTCGGCCTATGCCGAGAGGATGCTTCAGGGGCTTGATACAATCGACTGGACAGAATCGCTTAAGGAAAGCCAGAGGAACTGGATAGGCAAATCGGTTGGGGCAAGCGTTTCGTTTAAGGTACTTACTGCCGACGAAGCTGCCGATGCAAAAGAGGCTGAAAAAGGACTTGGACTTAAAAGCCTGATAGATGACCTTACAGGGAACTTTAATGATAATACGGACGAAGACAAATTTATAGAGGTGTTTACTACACGTCCTGATACTATTTTTGGCGTTACGTTTATGACTCTCGCTCCGGAGCACGAACTTGTTGCTCAGATAACAACACCAGCGCAAAAAGCGGCTGTAGATGCTTATGTAGAGGCAAGTGCTAAACGAAGTGAACGCGAGCGTATGGCAGATGTCAAGACAATATCAGGTGTGTTTACAGGGGCGTATGCCGAGCATCCGTTCACAAAAGAGCCAATTCCTGTATGGATAGGCGATTACGTGCTTGCCGGTTACGGTACAGGAGCGGTAATGGCGGTGCCTGCAGGCGACCAGCGCGATTATGATTTTGCGAAACATTTTAATATTGAGATAAAAGATATATTCGCCCCCCAGCCCCCAAAGGGGGAGGAAGCTGACGGAGCAGAAATGCTGGAAGCTTTTACCGAAAAAGGAGGTTTTAAATTAAAGAATTCTGATTTCCTTGACGGTATGGGTTATAAAGAGGCTACTAAGAAAGTTATTGCCTCTCTGGAAGATTACGGACAGGGCAGGGGCAAGACCAACTACCGCCTGCGCGATGCTGTCTTCAGCCGCCAGAGGTACTGGGGCGAGCCATTCCCGGTATATTATGTAAACGGCGCGCCGCAAATGATAGCGACCGAACATTTACCGGTTCGCCTTCCGGATGTAGAGAAATACCTTCCTACCGAAGACGGACAGCCGCCATTAGGCAATTCTAAAGAGTGGGCTTGGAGCATTACAGAAAACAAAATAGTGTCTAACGACCTTATAGATAATGTGACTGTGTTCCCGTTAGAGCTTAACACGATGCCGGGATGGGCAGGAAGCTCATGGTATTGGTTGCGCTATATGGATCCGCATAACAATGATGCCCTTGTAAGCGAAAAAGCCGAAGCCTACTGGCAGAACGTTGATCTTTACATAGGCGGCAGCGAGCATGCTACAGGCCACTTATTGTATAGCCGTTTCTGGAATAAGTTCCTTAAAGACATGGGCTATATTAATCAGGAGGAGCCATTTAAAAAACTGATCAACCAGGGGATGATATTGGGTACAAGTGCATTTATTCACGTGTATCAGTTGAATGCTGTTGCCAAAGCAGGACCAGATACTGCCGATGTGCCGCAAAGGATTCCATTTATGATCTCTGAAAAGATTTACAAGAACATAGCTGAAGGAAGATCGTCTAACACCATCGAAAAATGGCTTGAGGAGAAATATGGAGAGAAAAGCACATGGAACTTTGAAGTGAGCTATACTCCGGCTGACCTTATAAAACGTAATGTTGATATCTCATTGCTAAAAGGCCTTACTGACGAGCTTGATGTTGACGCCTTTAAGAAAAGCGCTTTAGATAAAGATTTGGCTGAAGCTGTTGTTCTTACCGATGATGAAGGTAAATACATTGTTACCCGCGAGGTAGAAAAAATGTCGAAGTCCAAATATAATGTTGTAACACCGGATGATATCTGCGAGCAGTATGGCGCTGATACACTTCGCCTTTACGAAATGTTCTTAGGTCCGCTGGAACAAGCAAAACCATGGAATACTGCGGGTATTACGGGGGTATCAGGCTTCCTTAAAAAGCTTTGGAAACTGTACTTTGATGATAACGGGCTTATAGTAACCAGCAACCCTGGAAGCGCCGAGGCCTATAAAACCCTGCACAGAACTATTAAAAAGGTTCAGGAGGATATAGAGAACTTCTCATTCAATACATCGGTGAGTTCGTTTATGATTGCGGTGAATGAGCTTACAGCCATGAATTGCCATGAGCGTACAATCCTTGAACCGCTTGCTGTCCTTATCTCTCCGTATGCGCCGCATATGGCAGAAGAGCTTTGGAGCAGGTTAGGGCACCAGGGCAGTATCGCTACTGTTCCGTTTCCTAAATTCAACCCCGAGTATCTTGTGGAAAGCAGTAAAGAATATCCGGTATCGTTTAATGGTAAGACACGTTTTACCATCGAACTGCCTATGGATATGAGCACTGCCGATATAGAAAAAGCCATCCTTGCCGATGAGCGTACAGCACAGCAGCTTAACGGCGGCGCCCCTAAAAAGGTAATTGTTGTACCGGGCAGGATTATTAATATTGTGATGTAATTAGGTCCTGCAAGGTTTTCAAAACCTTGTAGTCTAAAATTATATAAACCTACAGGGGTCTTTAAGGCCTTTCAGGTTAGGAATAAAGCCCTGAAAGCAATTTGCTTTCAGGGCTTTTGTATTTCTGTTCTTTTGTCTTGAAACAGGCAGCACCAAAAATTCAGGGTTCTAACTCCTTAAGACACAAATTACCTCGTTCGGCTAAACCATTCGAACTCGCTTTTGGTTCAAACAGCGAATGCTTATTAAAGCCTTTCTCCATAATTTGCTTACGCAACAGGGCTAAATGCCAAACTTCACTCTTATGCTGTAATGCATCAAATCATTTGAACTTCAAAATAGAATTGTCCCAATTTTACAATTTTTATACTTTTTTTTCTTATAAATTTGCGGAATGAAAATCATTTCCGCAACGCTTAAAATGCTGTAAAATAAGGTGTTTCGGACTACTTTTTTGCTATTTTTGGCATGCTCTTTGGTTTTCAGAAAACAAATCAATTAAAATCAATCATAATGAAAAAAATCACACTTACCCTAATTGCCCTATTGGGAATGAACGCTGTAATGACGGCGCAGGAAACCACGACAGACAGTACATCTGTTACTAAAACACGTTATGTTCATAACAGCAAAGACCGTTTTAATTTTTATTACGGGTTTGGTGTCAATGTTTTTGGTGATTATAAACTTAACGACAAACTGAAACCGGCACAACTGCCAACCATAGGTACCACAGCTCCTGAGATTACAGTTGGGTTTAATTACATGCCTTCAGACAGTCATTTTTATCATGATCTTGAACTTGCTGTAGCTTATATGGATGATAAGACATCGGCCAACAGGATAAAGACTGCTGTAACATCATTCAGGATAAGGCCTCACTATAAGATTATAGATAACACAAAAATGTTCTTTTCGGCAGGTATTGACGGAGGGATTGCTACAACAATCCTTAACCTTTACAGCAGAGGCAACAGGATAGACCTTAACAACCCTAATCCGGGCACACATACAGGGCACATAAACATGAACAGTACACAGTTTATATTAGGACCGTCTGTAGCGCTGGCGCTTTTTCAGGACAGCTTCCCGGTACGTATAAATGCAGGATACAACATAGGTCTTTCAAGAGGGCGCTGGAAATCTGATGTTGCAGAGGTAGACAATGCGGTAAAGGAAAGCGGACTTGGCAATTTTTACGCAAAAGTACTTATAGGCTTCTAATAGTTACTTAGGAGTTATATATGATGGGGCTGTCTCAAAAGTGTCATTTTGAGCGACTAGAGGGCTATGCCCGACTGGCGAAGCAAACGAAGTGTAGTCGAAAAATCTCAACTGATTTTTTAGAGATTTCTCTATTCCGCTACGCTTCAATCGAAATGACAAAACGGCTATAAAATTACTTTTGAGACAGCCCTTCTTTCTGTTTATGTAACTGACATTCACTGACAAATTTTCATATTTAGCCAATCGTTAACGTACTGGCGTTACTTTTGATTGTATATTACAAATCAAAAAAACGAATAAGATATGTTAGGATATTATGTATTGATAGGTCTTATAGCGCTGGTAAGCTTTGCTGTAAGCGCAAAACTGAAATCTAAATTTGAATACTACTCTAAAGTACACCTGCGCAACGGCATGAGCGGTGCAGAGATCGCCCAGAAAATGCTTAGCGATAACGGCATTTATGATGTAAGGGTCATTTCTACCCCTGGACGCTTAACTGACCACTATAACCCTGCCGACAAAACGGTTAACCTTAGCGAAGCGGTATACAACGAACGTAATGCTGCGGCTGCGGCTGTTGCAGCACACGAAGTGGGTCACGCCGTTCAGCATGCTACGGCATACAGTATGCTAAAACTGCGTTCACAGCTCGTACCTGTAGTTAATATAGGTTCTGGGCTTGCGCCCATGGTTATAGTTATAGGGCTTGTAATGGGAGCGGCTGCACAAATAGGTATTGGTTATTATGTGGCTATCGCCGGGCTGGTGCTTATGGCTTTTGTAACGTTGTTCAGCTTTATTACGCTTCCGGTAGAATATGATGCCAGTAACCGCGCCCTTGCATGGCTAAAGAATAAAAACATGCTTACGCCACAGGAATATGACGGTGCCCAGGATTCCCTTAAATGGGCTGCGCGTACTTATGTAGTCGCGGCAATTGGCGCACTTGCTACACTTTTATATTGGGCACTCCAGGTATTTGGCGGGTCAAGGAGGTAAAACTCCTTTCTATATATAGCGTGAAAATCCGCTTCGGTACTACCGGGCGGATTTTTTTATTTACTATCCTGCCGAAAATAATTCAAGCTGCCTGAATACCGGCACCAGTGACTTTCCTTTTTCAGAAAGTGTATATTCTATATGAAGCGGTTTAAGCTGAATGGTTTCTTTTTCCAGCAATCCGCTTTCATGCAATTCCCTTAATGCTGTTGCAACAGATTGTTTGTTAGAGCCTTTTAAATCTCTTAATAAGGCGTTGAACCTCACGGGACCATCTACTGCAGACAAAAATATCTGCGGTTTCCATTTGCCCGAAAGCTGTTTTAATAGCCCTTCTGCCGGGCATCCATTATCATTATTCTGATCTTTTTCCATAGTCACGTTTTTTTGACTAATTGACTCGCATGCCAAATAAGTTCAACTTTGCGGTAAATATATCAATTATATCAAACCAACAGCCACCAAAACAAACCTAAAGTTGACTTTTGTATTCCTGCCTGTGATTATATTATCGGTAGGCAGGATTACTGAGTATTTCATGATGTTTACCATCTAACCTTAAGCGTAAAGCAAGTGAAGATTTCAAACGCGGTAGTCCTGCTTGCACTCATGTGCTGCTTAGGATGCCAAAGCCAAACGAAGAAAGAGATGAAAGACGATAAAGCAAATCCATTGCTATGTGATCCCGCTACCGGCATGTGCGAAATGCAAGAACAGGCAGGAACAACAGCTCAGGTATCAATTACGCCTGTAACAAAGCCTGTAAAGATCATTTATTACACAGATCCTATTTGTTCGTCCTGCTGGGGTATTGAGCCGCAGCTGCGAAAGCTTAAGCTTGAATACGGCGATTACGTTGAAATTGAATACCGCATGGGCGGCCTCCTGCCCGACTGGAGCTATAACAGCGGAGGTATTAGCAAACCGGCAGACGTTGCCCATCACTGGGATGAGGCAAGCGCACATTATGAAATGCCGATAGACGGAGACGTATGGCTTGAAGATCCTTTGGATTCGTCTTACCCTGCCTGCATTGCCATGAAGGCAGCCCAACTTCAGGATAAGCAAAAGGCAGTTAAGTTTATGCGCATCCTCAGGGAGATGCTGTACCTCAACAAGAAGAATATTGCAAAATGGCAGTATATTAATGAAGCGGCAACCCTTGCCGGACTTAATACCGAAAAACTGAAAAAGGACTATGAAGGGCCTGCAAAGAAACTTTTTGAGGAGGATTTGGAGATGGCAAGGAACCTGGGCGTACGCGGGTTTCCTACACTCTTCTTTTCTGACGGTTCAGGAAACCAGTTAAAGGTATACGGGTCAAAACAGTATGATGCTTATGAGAATGCGCTCAAAGCAACATTCCCTGAAGTCAAAAAGAAACCCGTGGGCAGCGATAGTGTTTTGGAACTGTTCACTATGTATCCTACACTTGCCATAAAAGAGGCTGCAGTTATACTAGGTATTACCACTGCTAATGTGAGAACGCTTCTTGATGCGGAGCATAGTAAAGGGAACTTAGATATGAAGAATAGTAAAAATGGCATTCTATATATAAAGAAACAGAAGAATTAATTTTTGGGGTAAAAATCCGCTGCGGTGACGACCAAAGCGGATTTTTTTATGCTTATTACTGAAGATCAAAATCATGCGCTTTTTTTTGTAGTATTGTAGTATAAACAATGAAGCAAAACACATGAGAGCAATTAACCCGTGGATCAATTTTAATGGAAATGCTCAGGAAGCATTCAACTTTTATAAATCGGTTTTTGGCGGAGAGTTTACTAAGATTGTTCGTTTTAAAGACCTGGCAAGTGATGAGTTCATTGTGCCCGAAAGTGAAGCTGATAAACTCATGTACATTGCCTTGCCGTTAGGTAAAAACAATGTACTGATTGCTAATGATGTTCCCGAATTTATGGGGCGGGTTAGCGAAAACGAGAACAGGTCTAAGATAGCAGTTGCTGCCGAAAGCCGTGAAGAAGCCGACACACTATTTAACGGACTATCGGCTGGTGGCACAGTAGAAGGACCTATTGGCGAGAGCCCGTGGGGTACTTATGCCGGGATGTTTAGGGATAAATATGGCATTGAATGGATTATTGAATTTGACCCGACTGCAGTTGGTTAATGTAATACGACCAAATAGTAATCTTAGAAATTGATTTGTGTTAGTGTGGGCACGAGCGAGACGCTCGCGCCAGCAGGGGGAGTGACGGAGTTAGAGCTAAATTTCATTTTGAAAATAATCTAATAGAGTCAGCATATCCATTTTTATAAAAACAACAACCATGAATCAAAATATAATAAACCAATACAAAATATCATTAGTTAATAAATGGATAAATATTCCGGGTGAGTCGCCATTTTACATAAAAGTTATATCAACTAATAATATTTACTTAACAGATTTTCTGATGGAATGGAATGCGGAAGAAATAAATGAATATCTCATTCCAGAAATTGATAAAGTTTTAAATGGTAATGAATTAGAATTTGAAACAGGTTCTGAAACTACAACTATGACTATAGGGCCGATAAGTACAATATTTTTTATCGATAATGTAGGTGCTGATTATCCTCAAATACCTACTCCCGATTTAAGAGAAATTGTTATAGGTTGGAAAGAATATTTAGAAAGCTAAAAACATACCATACTTTATTCGAAATAGAAACAATCCTATGTCTAATACCAACCCACCGATAGTAGTAGCTAAAAGGTATTATCCGCGCCTTTCAGAAATCGTTACCGTAAATGACCTGCCTGAATTTTTATCTTTTGTACAGGAAGGACTTAATGCCATATTTGATAAGATACACTATAAAAACCTTCAGTACTTTAAGAGCTATAGGGGGCGACAGTGCTTTTTATAGGCTTGATATAGTATCGGGCAAACCATTAGGGTTTACAATACCGGGCGGGCTAAAGCTATTGCTAAATCCTGATGCAGGCGAGAGCGTCTCACTCGTGCCCAAAGTAAAACAACTATATGTAAGAAGTTTTCTAGTCATTGAAATGACGATAACACTATTTTAGAAATTGATTTGAATTAGTGTGGGCATGAGCGGGACGCTCGCGCAAGCGGGGGAAATATTGAATTTTTAGAAGCATTTAATAGATTTAGATATTTAAAAACTGTCAAATTTCAACATCTGAGATTCTTACATCAAATAAAAGGAGGACATCATTATTCTTACGTTACATATGATATATTATCTAGTGTCCTTTGGAAAGTCGTACCGAATAATGTAAATTATTCCACAACTATTCCATTAAATTTAAGGACAAAAATTTCTCAAATTAACGGTCATATTTTTATGAAGATATTTGGAGATTTAACCCGAATTTAAACTTGGCAGATCAAAACACTAAACTAATTAATGGACTTGGTGTAAGCAGAAAAACCAAACATTTCGTAATAAATCCAAATTGGAATGATCAAAAAATAATTGAAGAAATGGCACATACTTGGACAAATAAAAAACAAATTGGGAATAAAGAATCTCTTGAGATAAAGCATAATGGTATAATACATAATACCAACCAAACCAACTATAAATCTATTTTCTCAGACGGTACAGAGATTGAGATTTTTTTTAGAGATACAGATGTAGATCCAATTTCTGGAGATTTAGTTAATAACCATATTTCCCTATTCGCAATAATAAAAACATAGTTATGAGTAAAAGTACTGAATACAACTTAAGGTTTTATAAAACAAATGTTGATGGAAAAATTTATAATATATGTTCTCATCATGGTACTGTAGATAGCAAATCAAATCTAATTTTTTTAACTCATCTTGACTATGATGATACTATGTCTTTTTTAAACGATTTACAGTTATCGGTTAATTCAGAAAGTAATGCAGATGAAGGTTTTGACTCTTCAAGTATAGAACATATCAGCATAAAATATGAATACCCAAATGTTAATATTGACGATATTTTAATTCTTCCAATGATTGATTTTATAGAATTGCTTACTGAATGGAAAAATTTCATCAACTCTTAAAGTTTGAAAAAATAATTTCATAAATTAATCCAACTGTATGCCAGATACCAATCCACCAATAGTAGTAGCCAAAAGGTATTATCCACGCCTTTCTGAAATCGTTACCGTAAACGACCTGCCTGAGTTTTTATCTTTTGTGCAGGAAGGCCTTAATGCCATATTTGATAAGATACACTATAAGAACCTTCAGTATTCTAAAAGCTATAGGGGCGATAGTGCTTTTTATAGCCTGGATATAGTCTCGCGCAAACCCATAAGCTTTACTATTCCTGGCGGGCTTAAGTTGGTACTTAATCCTGATGCAGGCGCGAGCGTCTCGCTCGTGCCCATAAGCCAAAGCAGGTAATCTTTGAAGGCCTGTTTACTTTGCTTATAGGGGCATGTACTGAAAAATTTAATCTGCCCTGAAAACCTTTACCCAATCCACATACATAGATGATGGCTGAATTTTAGACGGGTCAAGGTTGTTAAACATGCCCCCTCCTACAGCCAGGTTGAGGATAATGTTTTGGGTTTTTCCAAACATGGCGGGTATGTATTGCTGCCCGGGTTGTGTTGCTACTTTGCTTTCCATCACTTCACCATCGAGCAGGAAAGTCAGACTGGTTTTTGTCCATATCAGTTCATAAACGTGGTAGCTGTTGGTCAGGTTTTTAGCTGTATTTATCTCTTCAGATGTCAAATCGTCATTGGTTACGGGAGTATCCGCCTGGCTGCCGTAATAATAGTTGGTTATATAATTATGTTTGTCGCCTGTGGCTTCCAGTATGTCAATCTCGCCGTGTGTAGGCCATGGGTTGCCATAACTCCAGAAGGCAGGCCACATACCGTAAGCCTCAGGCAGCTTGATACGGGCACTTATCCTTATTTTCGGGTTGGCATCGGTAGCCGCAATGGCAAAGTCTGACTCGATCCTGCCGGAGGTATAGTCATAGTCGGAAAGTTCGTCGCTGTCAGGCAATATTGGGCCTGTAACATATTGTTTTATAGCCTTTATCTCAAGAATTCCGTCAGAAAGTATAAGGTTCTGTTTCCTGTACAGCTGAAGTTCCTCGTTAAAAGCGCCGCCTTCCCAAATTTGCCACTGGCTGAGGCCGGCTGTAAAATTCTCTTCATATATTTTAGAAAAGCCCTGTGTAGCCAATGCGGTTTCGTCAAGATCATAATCCTGCGTTGTGGGTGTTGTAGTTTTTTTGGTGTCGTCAGACTGACTACATCCTAAAAATGTAAACAGAAAAGAAAAAGCCGAAAAAATAATTTGTTTTTGACGATTCATGGAGGGGGAAATATTTTTTTATTAAAACGAAAATTCAGCAGAAAATTGTATGGCAAAATGCATGCCCAAAACGTGTGTCACTTAAAAAACCAAATGGGTAACATCATTTTGCAACACTTTGATTTTCAAATTTTTAAAGGATTCTAATTTTACGCACAAAAACCGCGTTTTGAGAACCAAAAGCGTAATATTACAA
Organism: Flavobacterium sp. DG1-102-2; assembly: GCF_033042555.1. Classification (NCBI taxonomy): domain Bacteria; kingdom Pseudomonadati; phylum Bacteroidota; class Flavobacteriia; order Flavobacteriales; family Flavobacteriaceae; genus Flavobacterium; species Flavobacterium sp. DG1-102-2. The sequence continues at coordinate 75,115 of NZ_JAWLIK010000009.1, read as the reverse complement.
GCTTACAGATTTACTTATTTTGCCGTGTTTTAGTTGCGAATTGCAATAAGTAAAAAAGGCATTTTGTTTTCCGCTGAACACTGAACACTGAACATTATAACTGTATCTGCCTCTCAATCTGCTGGTCCAGCGATATAAAGGTCTCGGTTCGTGACACCCCGTCGATCGGCTGAATCTTATTGTTGAGCAATTGCATGAGGTGCTCGTTGTCACGGCATATGATCTTAATGAGTATCGACCAGTTTCCGGTAGTGTAGTGGCATTCCAGTACCTCGGGAATCTTGCGTAGTTCCTTAACAGCCTCAGAGTTACTGGCGGCTTTTTCAAGGTATATACCCACGAAAGCCATAGTGCTATAGCCCAGCACACGGGTGTTAACGATAAACTTAGAGCCTGCTATAACGCCTGCCTGTTCCAGTTTTCGCAGACGTTGGTGTATCGCCGCCCCTGAAATCCCTATTTTAGCGGCGATCTGTAGTATTGGCTTACGGGCGTCTTCCATCAAAAAACGTAAGATCTCTTTATCTATACCGTCTATTTCTATATGCTGCGGATTAATTTTCATAGTTACAGTTTGTAACCAAATATACAATTTATGCTTTACGAAAATAACATAAAAACCAAAACCTTCCCGCGTTAGCGGAAAGGTTGAGCAAAGTTGGGTTAGTTATTAAGGTTTTTAGCTGGCCACATTATTTGGGTTGTACCCCATGTAGCTGCCCTGTTTTTCGTAAAAAACAACCCCAAATTCTTCAAGTTCTTTTAATATCGGCGCATAAACCTCTCTCTTTAGAGGCATTTGGACGCCGGGGGTGGTAATGTTGCCGTTTAGTATCTGTAATGTCGCGATGGCTACCGGCAGGCCAACAGTCTTAGCCATAGCGGTATAGGTCTGGTCGTCGCCTATGCATACCATCGTAGCGTCTACCTGGTTCTTTTTACCTTCAATCTCGTAACCTATTTTGTGATACATCACAATCATGTCCTTATCTTCAGGGCTTAACGTCCAGCTGTCAGAAAGTATCTTTTCCAGTATCTGTGCAGGGGTGGCGTTATGCAGCCCTACTATCTTATTGGCATTAAAAAGGTCAAGCTCCACAAGCTTATCCCACTGGCTGTCATCCTGGTCAATGTTCAGCATGTGGCGCAGTTTAAGTTCCACAGAATCAGTAGGGTGGTAAGGCAGGAATGAGTTGATGAACTCCCTGTAGCTCATGGTGTCAGAGTGTTCCATGATATACGAATCGTCTGTCATGCCAAGCTGAACAAACATATTCCATGACTTGGAGAAGCCTACACGGCGAAGCGTTCCGCGATACAGCGTAAGGGCATCTTCAAGGCCGTAAACACTACGGTATTTAAGCGAATCACGGTTGGCATAGCCTTCAAATCTGCCGTAGCGTTCCACTTCCATAAACTCTGTCCTGCGGAATAACTTGTTGTAAGGTATATACTTATAAGTTCCTTCCTGTATAAATTTTGCTGTACCGCCCTGACCTGCAAGTACCACATTGCGTGGGTTCCAGGTAAATTTGTAGTTCCACAGGTTGTTGTCGCTTTCAGGTGCTACAAGGCCTCCGCAAAACGATTCAAACAATAATATTTTGCCGCCTTTGTCGCGGATATCATCAATAATTTTCATGGCGCTCATGTGGTCAATGCCGGGATCAAGGCCAATCTCGTTCATAAAAACGAGGTTATTCTCTTTAACCAAAGTATCAAGCTCCTGCATGGCCGGACTTATGTAAGACGCTGTAACCATGTGCTTTTTGAAGGTAATGCAGTCTTTGGCAACTTCAAAGTGAAGGTGGGCAGGCAGCATTGAGATCACGATATCTGCTTTGCTGATTTCGGTTTGGCGCTGCTGCTCATTAAATATGTCAAAGGCAATGGCAGTAGCGTTTTTATGTTCTTTTGTTTTGCGCTGGGCAAGCTCTAAAGAGAGGTCGCCTATGGTAAGGTGAAGCTGCTCGGCTTCTGATTTGTTCAGTAGGTATTCAATAAGAGATGAGGCCGAACGTCCGGCGCCAATAATCAGTATATTCCTCATAACAATTTGGTAATTATCACACGAAAGTAGCAATATGTTATATTTATAAAAAATTTTATAGCGAAAAAATTATTGAAAGGTTTTAATTTTACCCCATAATATTACCATTATGGATAGAAAAATTCTCCTGGTAGCCGCTGTATTTGGGGCTATTGCCATTGTTCTTGGCGCTTTTGGCGCACACGGATTAAAATCTTTGATTTCTCCTGAATCGATAGCCGTTTTTGAAACCGGGGTCAAGTATCAGATGTATCACGCACTGTTTTTGTTATTTTTAGGAACTACCCCGTCGGTCTCTCAAATGGCAAAAAATACTATCCTTATGCTGGTAGTTTCCGGAATTGTGCTTTTTTCAGGATCTGTCTACTTTTTAGCCTGTAATGTGCTTTTTTCTTTTGATTTTAAGAAAATTGGCATCATAACTCCAATTGGAGGATTACTATTAATACTGGCTTGGATTGTGTTATTTTTACATTTAATTAAACAAAAGAGATAATTTTTTTGCAAATTGATACATTGTAATAAAATTATTTTTACTTTTGCCCTTTGTAACAATGCAACTTATATCGAAAAGTATGGATAATTACGGCCTTTCTACGAAAACGATTTCGTTAGAGAACTTAGGAATAAAGAATGCTAATGTGAGGTATCAGCTGACTCCGGACGAGTTACATGATATTACGATTGAAAAAGGCCAGGGTGTAGAAAGTGATTCGGGTGCGCTTGCCATCAACACAGGTGAGTTTACCGGAAGATCTCCTCAGGACCGTTTCATAGTACGCGATAGCATTACGGAAGATAAAGTATGGTGGGGTAATGTAAACATCCCATTTGACAGCGCTAAGTTTGAAGCGTTATATAATAAAGTGACTGCTTACCTTTCTAATAAAGAGGTTTTTGTGCGCGACAGTTATGTGTGTGCAGATGCAGACTTTAGGCTTAATGTAAGGGTAGTGACAGAAACAGCATGGTCTAACCTATTCTGTTATAATATGTTCCTTCGTCCTGAAGAGTCGGAACTTGATGATTTTAATGCAGATTGGCACGTAGTATGTGCGCCGGGCTTCATGGCAGATCCCGCTGTAGACGGCACACGCCAGTCTAACTTTGCAATACTTGATTTTACAAGAAAGATCGCCCTTATAGGCGGTACAGGGTATACGGGCGAAATGAAGAAAGGAATTTTCTCTGCGCTTAACTTTATCCTTCCTGTAGATAAGAATGTGCTCCCGATGCACTGCAGCGCTAATGTAGGTGCAGATGGTGATACAGCTATCTTCTTCGGACTTTCAGGTACAGGTAAAACAACGCTTTCTGCAGATCCTGCGCGTAAGCTTATTGGCGACGATGAGCACGGATGGGCGAGCGATAATACCGTATTTAACTTTGAAGGCGGCTGTTATGCCAAGGTAATTAACCTTACCGAAGAGCATGAGCCGGATATCTTCAGGGCTATAAAAAGAGGAGCGATCCTTGAAAACGTGATATTTAAAGAAGGTACTAACGAGGTAGATTTTGAAGATGTTTCTATTACTCCTAATACGCGCGTTAGCTACCCAATTTATCATATAGATAATATTCAGCCGGGTTCTGTAGGGCATAACCCAAAGAATATCTTCTTTTTGAGCGCCGACTCATTTGGTATCCTGCCTCCAATCTCTAAACTGACTCCGGGACAGGCTGCTTATTACTTTATTTCTGGCTACACGGCAAAGGTTGCCGGTACAGAAGCTGGTGTAAACGAGCCTCAGCCTAACTTCTCTGCTTGCTTTGGAGCGCCATTCATGCCGCTTCACCCAGCAAAATATGCCGAGATGCTTATCAAGAAAATGAAGGATGCCGGCGTAAACGTATGGTTGATTAATACAGGCTGGTCAGGCGGTGCTTATGGCACAGGCCAAAGGATGAAGCTTAAATATACACGTGCCATGATTACGGCGGCGCTTAACGGCGAGCTTGATAATGTAGAGTATAAAAACCACACTGTATTTGGCCTTGCTAAACCGCAGAGCTGCCCTAACGTACCTTCGGAAATACTAAACCCAAGGAATACATGGGAAGATAAAGATGCTTATGATGCTAAAGCCCTTGAACTGGCGGCTGCATTTAAAAATAATTTTGCAAAATTTGAGGAATTTGCAAATGAAGAAATTATGTCTGGCGGACCGCTGGCATAATGTGAATTTTAGAATAGATGTTTTTTGGAAAGAAGGCTGTCTCAGAAATGGGGCAGCTTTTTTGTTTAGATCTACCCCATCCCTTTCCGAAGGAGAGAGACCGAGGGTAAGGTTTGTAAAGGATGGGAACAAGGGTAATTTTGAGCAAACAAAAAAACAGCCACTCATTGAGCGGCTGTTTTTGTATAAAGTAGAGTTTCTTTTCCTATTTTTCTTTATTTACTTTAGCGATATATTTCTCTAATGCCATAGTCATAGAAGGTGTATCAGGGGTAGGGGCCATAATGTCTATCCTTAGTCCATGATCCAGGGCTTCTTTTTGTGTTGTGCTTCCAAAAACTGCTATGCGCGTATTGTTCTGCTGGAAGTCAGGGAAGTTCTTGAACAGCGATTTTATTCCTGTAGGCGTAAAAAATGCAAGTACATCATAATACACATCTTTAAGGTCGCTAAGGTCGCTCATTACGGTCTTGTAAAAAGTACCCGGTGTCCAGTCTATCTTAAGTCCGTTTAATGTAGGAGGGATGTCGTGGTTAAGCTGGTCAGAAGCCGGTAAAAGAAATTTTTCGTCCTTGTATTTCTTTATCAGCGGCGCCATATCGGCAAAATCCTTTTGGCCAACATATATTTTACGCTTGCGGTACACCACATATTTTTGCAGGTAAAAAGCTATCGCTTCACTCTGGCAGAAATACTTTAATGTTTCCGGCACTTTGTAGCGCATTTCTTCTGCTACACGAAAAAAGTGGTCTACGGCAAATTTACTTGTAAGAATGATCGCTGAATAGTTGTTAAGGTCTATTTTTTGCGCTCTCACGTCTTTTGCGCTTACACCTTCCACTTGTATAAATGACCTGAAATCAACCTTTACCTTATGCTTTTGCTGAAGTTCGAAGTATGGTGAATTTTCTACTTTAGGCTCCGGCTGCGAAACCAAAATTGTTTTCACTTTCATATTTGATATATTGTAATACTAACTTTTTCTAAACCAATAATACATGAAATAATAGGGCGCTATTTCAAGTGTGCAAAGATACAAAATAAAATAGAATAATTTTGAGAGTATCAAGTTTTGATAAATCCTTAATGAAACGAGGTACGAAATAACACTCGCGGCAATTATAAGCCCCAGAATTGAGTATATAACAATGGGGTGCTGAGCTTCATTGTAAAATAAGAAAATATTTACAGGGAGTATAAGCAATCCTATGTAAGTCCTATAGTTTACTTTGTGAAGGTTAAACAGTTCATTAAACTCCTCAATATTAAACGATGTGGCAATAATTTTCTCAATAAGGTACTTTGAGAGGATAAAAACACCTATAACAGTAAAGATCTGGATAAAATTTATCCAGTTGTGCTTCTCGATCTTGTCAAAATTTGTCCATCCCTCATAGCTGAGCAGGAACTGGAACAGGAACGTAAAGGAGATGACCTGTACCAGGAAAAAAGAAATGGTAAACCAGCTAAGCATATTACCGCTGTCTTTATAAATCTTTGTATATTTATCAGACACTGCAAGTTTGATAAATTCAGCAAAACGGGTTTCAAATACGCTGCGATTAACGGCAATAAGCGCAAAACAGGCCACAAACACAAGTGTTGCCCAGTCTTTGCCATTCGCTATCCTTTCGTTGTAAACGAGTTCCATCATGCTGCAAAATTAGTGTTTTTTGCATTCTCTTATTTTAATTATAATTTAATTATGTGTGATGCGTTTAAAATACATTATTTTTGCACCAAAATTCACGGTATCAAATGAGCGACGGCATAGTTATAATACCTACTTATAACGAGATTGAAAACATTGAGGCTATTATCAGGGCAGTTTTTGTGCTTGATACGCCGTTTGACGTACTCATCGTGGATGATAATTCTCCCGATGGCACTGCGCAGAAAGTAAGGGAGCTTCAGGCAGAATATCCGGGAAAGCTTAACCTTGAAGTAAGGGCGGGCAAATCCGGACTTGGTACTGCTTACGTACATGGTTTTAAGTGGGCTATTGAACGAAAGTATGAATACATCTTTGAGATGGATGCCGATTTCTCGCACAACCCGCAGGATCTTGAAAAATTGTATGCTGCCTGTGTAAAAGGGGCAGATGTTGCAATAGGCTCTCGTTATGTAACGGGAGTTAATGTGGTGAACTGGCCGCTTAACAGGGTACTTATGTCTTATTACGCTTCGGCTTATGTGCGTACCATTACAGGAATGACTATAAGGGATGCTACGGCAGGCTTTATATGCTACCGGTCTAAGGTGCTGGAAAGCGTAAACCTTGACAGGATAAAATTTGTGGGCTATGCCTTTCAGATAGAAATGAAATACCGTGCTTATGCTAACGGTTTCAACATAGTAGAAGTGCCTATTATCTTTACAGACAGGACAAAAGGCGAATCTAAAATGAGCAATGCTATCATCAAAGAAGCTATCTTTGGAGTAATATCGCTCAGAATAAAACAAATGCTAAACAGACTATAGAAAAAGAATTTAATGAACAGGATTTTAATTAAGAATGCCAGGATTGTAAACGAAGGAACTATTTTTGAAGGCGACGTATTGATCGAAGATAAATTCATCAAGGAAATCGCCGAGAAAATAAGCCCTAAATCTTCAGACGTGCAGATAATCGACGCTGAAGGCAGCTTCCTGATACCGGGTGCCATAGACGACCAGGTGCATTTTCGTGAACCGGGGTTAACCCACAAAGGTACTATTGAAACCGAATCGCGCGCTGCCGTTGCCGGTGGTATAACTTCTTTTATAGAACAGCCTAATACTGTACCTAATGCCGTAACCCAGGAACTGCTGGAGCAGAAATACCAAAGGGCGGCCGAAACATCGTATGCCAACTACTCTTTCATGATGGGCGGTACTAACGATAACCTTGAAGAGGTGCTTAAAACAAATCCAAGAAATGTAGCCGGTATCAAGTTATTCCTTGGTTCTTCTACAGGAAATATGCTTGTGGATGACGAGCAGGTGCTTGAAAAAATATTCTCCAGCACAAAAATGCTTATCGCTGCTCACTGCGAAGATGAGGCGACTATTCGCACCAATCTTGAAAAATATAAGGAAGAATACGGAGATGATATCCCTGTAAAATTCCATCCGCTTATACGCAGTGCAGAGGCGTGTTATATCTCTTCATCTCGAGCTATAGCACTGGCTAAGAAAACCGGCGCAAGGCTTCACGTTTTCCACGTGTCTACAGCTATCGAGACTGATCTGTTTACCAACAAGATTCCTCTTGAGGATAAGATGATTACTGCCGAGGTATGTGTACACCATTTATGGTTTAGCGATGCCGATTATGAAAAGAAAGGTGCGCTTATAAAGTGGAACCCTGCAGTTAAGACCGCAGAAGACCGTCAGGCGTTGTGGAATGCACTTCTTGACGACAGGATAGATGTTATTGCTACAGACCACGCACCGCATACACTGGACGAAAAGAAAAACCCTTACACGAGCTCGCCGTCAGGAGGGCCGCTGGTACAGCACGCTGTAGTTGCAATGTTTGAGGCTTACCATCAAAAGAAAATCTCGGTAGAGAAGATCGTAGAGAAAATGGCACATAACCCTGCCAGGATCTTTAAGATAGAAAAACGAGGTTTTATAAGGGAAGGTTACTATGCCGACCTTGCCATTGTAAATCCGGGACTGCCATGGAATGTTAAGAAAGAAAACATCCTTTACAAATGCGGATGGTCTCCGTTTGAAGGCGTTAACTTCAAATCAAGGATTACCCATACTTTTGTAAACGGAACATTAGTATACAACAACTTTAAGGTAAAAGATGTTCGTTGTGGCGACAGGCTTTTATTTGAAAGGGAATAGTTATAGCGGCACCCTGTGGCTGAAAATAAATAATAAATGAAAAAACTGTTACTCCTTATAGTATCGATCGTGATGTTTTCCTGCGGTAAAGAAACTGCCGCAGAAAAACCTGCGCGCCTGTTATCACAACAGGATATGGAAAATATCCTTTATGATGTTACCATAATGCAGGCTGTAAGGTCGTATCAGCCACAGGTGCTGGATACTAATAAAGTAGATATACAGCATTATGTCTACAAAAAATACAAGATTGACAGCCTTACCTATGCGCAGAATAATATCTGGTATGCGGCTCACGTAGAGAAATATGCAGCTATATTAGATAATGTTGCCATTAGGGTGCAAAAGGAAAAAGACGCTGTTACTAAAAAGATCGATAAGGAGAAAAAGAAAGATGCTGTAAAGGTATCTCCATCTCCGGTTTCTGCCAATATTGCTAAGAAGGATAGCTTAAGGAAAGTTGTTTTAGGCAGGACTCAGCGTCAGCAAAAGTAAAATCCAGTTTCTCCACAATTTTACTGTTGTCATAATGCTCAATATTATGAGATGATCTTGCCATGCTTCGAGTAAGCTTACGACGTTGGCCTGTAAGCTTAGATACAAACCAATCAATTCGCCATGCGGCAGATGTCATCAATGGCGATGCATAGATTGACGGCCTGCTTTTTTTCATTGCATCGGCAATAATACTAAGCATCTGTTTATAGGTAAAGTTCCCCGATACAAGGGTATAACGTTCGCCATTGGTATCGGTAGCCATAAGTTGCAGCATTGCTTTTACCACATCTTCTACAAACACGATGCCTACACTGCCTTTGGTATAAAACGGCTGCCCATTTTTAACCGATTTAAGTACCTTGCCGCTGCCTTCGTTCCAGAAGCCTTCGCCAAAAATCACCCCGGGATTTACAATAACCACATTAAGGCCTTCCTGCCAGGCGCGCCAAACTTCCATTTCGGCGCCATACTTGCTTATGGCATAATCGCCATGCCTTACTTCGGGATTCCATTCGGTTTCTTCTGTAATGGCTTCGTTGTCTTTAGGTGTTCCTAATGCGGCAATCGAACTAACATGGCAGAATTTTGCAACGCCAAAATCGAGCGCGCAGTTTACCATGTTTGCGGTGCCTTCAATATTTACCTTTCGTAAAAGTGCTTCGTCTTTTGGTTCAAAAGAAACATTGGCAGCACAATGATATACAGTATCAATACCGGCAAAGGCTTCTTCAAGAGAAGGAACATCGGTAATATCACCCTGAACCCATTCAATAGCGTCAAAGCGGCTATTTCCCTTTGCCGTGAAAAGGTTTCGGGCTTTGTTCAATGATTTCTCAGTACGGTAAAGCGCGCGTACCTTTTGTGCATTGCCTGCTAATTCAAGCAGTAAATGCGCACCTACTAATCCTGTTCCGCCGGTTACTAATATCATATTTACAAATGTAGTAGGTAAAACCGAGAATATTTTACAAATGTTAATCAAAAATGTTAGCCAGCTTTGTATTTTTGCATCACATTAAAACATACTCATGAAAAATTTTGTAGAAGAACTAAGATGGAGGGGCATGGTGCACGATATTATGCCGGGAACCGAAGAGCAACTGAATAAAGAGATGACTGCTGCCTATATAGGCTTTGATCCAACTTCAGATTCATTGCACATTGGCAGCCTTGTGCCTATCATCATATTGGTTCACCTGCAAAAAAGCGGCCACAAGCCTTTTGCCCTTGTAGGAGGTGCGACTGGAATGATCGGTGACCCCTCAGGAAAGTCAGACGAGCGTAACCTGCTTGACGAAGCTGCACTGGAAAAAAATGTTGAAGGTATTAAACGCGTGCTTTCGCGTTTTCTTGATTTTAATGATACATCGGCTAATGCGCCCGTACTCGTGAATAACTACGACTGGATGAAAGAGTTTTCATTTATAGGCTTTGTGCGCGATGTAGGTAAGCGTATTACCGTAAACTATATGATGGCTAAAGATTCGGTTAAAAAGCGCCTTACGGGTGAAGCAGGAAGTGGTATGTCGTTTACTGAGTTTACCTACCAGCTTATCCAGGGCTACGATTTTTACCACCTGCATAAAGAATACAACTGTTTGCTTCAGCTTGGAGGCAGCGACCAGTGGGGTAATATTACAACAGGTACAGAGCTTGTAAGGAGAATGAACGACGAAGGTGCCAAGGCTTATGCCATGACCTGCCCGCTTATAACTAAAGCAGATGGTTCTAAATTCGGAAAATCGGAAGGTGGAAATGTATGGCTGGATGCCGATAAGACATCGGTATATAAATTCTACCAATTCTGGCTGAATACTACCGATGCGGATGCTGAGAAGTATATCAAAATATTTACATTCCTTCCAAAGGAAGAAGTTGAGGCTATAATAGCAGAGCACGTTCAGGCACCGCATTTGAGGGTGCTTCAAAAAAGGCTTGCAGCAGAAGTTACTACTTTTGTTCACGGTGCTGAAAGCCTTGAAGATGCAGTTAAAAAATCAGAATTTGTGTTTTCTAATTACACACGTGAAGATTTACAGGGGCTTGACGAAGAATTTTTTACTGATATTTTTGGGGAATTCTTTGTAAAAGCAATAAGCCTGGGAGATCTTTCTGTAGAAACTGATATAATTAATATATTGGCTGACCAAACCGGAATTTTTCCTTCACGTGGCGAAGCAAGAAAGGCTTTGGCGGCAAATGCTGTAGCGATTAATAAAGTAAAAATTACCGACGCTTTTCAGCTAACATCGAGCGATGCGCTTTTAGGTAAATTTATACTTGTGTCATTCGGTAAGAAAAAGAATTTTGTAATTCCGGTTGAAGAATAATCAATCAGTGGATAATAACATAAAGGAGCTTTAGGGCTCCTTTTTTTGTGCCATATATCATCCTTACGAAGGAAGGATTTGATGTTGCGATCAGAGATTCTTCACTTCACTGTACTCCGTTCAGAATGGCAAAACATATGTCTAACTGGCAGCATCTCGCTCGTGTCCAAATAACTTAAAAATACTAAATGCTGCAACCTAATACACCATCAGGTTACAGCCTCTTATGTCAGAATTATCAAAACGTCCCAGTACTTCAAACGACTGGTTTGGATACTTTTTACCAAGGTCCTGTGTGGCGATAAACGAGCACGAATTGTAATTGGCAAGGTCAATAACGTTTATGCCGCCTGTTTTGCCATAATCAATGTAGCTTAACGCATCTTCGGTATCGCGGATAAGAATGTCCATCCACCTTGGGCAGTCAAAAATGCCATCGCCCAGCGAATAGGCCTGCGAGAGCAGTTCTGTCATGCCATATTCCGAATGGATCTTGTTTACGCCAAAACCTTTACAAAGCTCATCGTGAAGCTCCTCGCGTATCATTTCTTTGCGGCGGCCTTTCATGCCCCCGGTTTCCATGATAATGGTATTTTTTAAATTGAAGTTTCGTTTTTCTATAAGGTCAAGCAGGGCATAAGTAACGCCTATAAGCAGCACATTTTGTCCGGACTCGTCAAGTTTTACCAGTTTGTCTATAAGTTCGTCGTAATTGTTCAGGTAAAAGCCGCTTTCAGGATTGTTAGACCCTTCAATAAGGTCTTCTACCATATAAATAAGAGACGATCCTTCTCGCTCCAGGTAGGATGGAAGCAATGCCAGTACAGCATAGTCTTCTATATTGCCGTAAAATTGCGAAAATGCCTGGCGAAAGCTCTGTTCGTAATAGTAAAGGTCAGTTATAAGGTGGCGGCTGGTTACCATGCCGGTTGTCCCGCTGCTGGTAAAGGTTTCCTGTATCGCGTCTTTAGAACTTATCACGTCGTGGCTCTTAAAGAACTGTATGGGCAGAAACGGAATTTCTATAACCGACTTTACATTTTGCTTGTCCTTTTTAAGAAAGCTGCAAAAATCGCGGTATACCGTATTATTATCGTATTGATGGCGAAAAACCTTAAGGGTTATCTTTTGAAATTCTTTTTTTGAGGCTATGGTAAATATGTCTTGTGCGGTAACCAAGGGAAAATGTTTTTTGTAAAAATACAAAATAAAAAAGCACCGCGACTGCGGTGCTTAAAAGATAATATTGCTTTGAGATTACTCTACAACCAGCTTGCGCGTTGCAGAAGCGTCTCCTTCTTTAATTTTAATGATGTATACCCCACGGTTAAGGTTAGTTATAGATAACTCTTTTCCGTTAAGCGTAGCCTGCATAATCCTTTTTCCAAGCATGTCAAAAATCTCTACATCCTTGCTCATGGCAGGTTTTGCAGTTGTAATATAAATCCTGTCCTTAGCAGGGTTAGGATAAATACTTAACCCTTCTATAGGTTCTTTACCCGCAGCATAAGCTTTGTTTTCCTGGGCTGAAACGCCAAGTGAAAACAGGCAGGTAAGAAGTAAAGCGATATAAAAGTATTTTTTTGCCATATAGTAAAATGATTATGTAAATGTATAAAATATATTTCAAATACTGTACCAAAAAACTATTAATGTTAATTTTTTATTTTTCAGGGTTTTAAAGTAGGTAAACCGCCCATTTTTCAACGAAAAATTAGCCGATATTGCCAAAATAGAAAACATCCGCCAATTGGCGGATGTTTTACGTATTTCGAATGAAATTATTTTATGAGAAATGCTATTTATTATAGACCTGTCCATGCAGCCCATGATGGCATTGAAGCTCCGTTACCTGCACCTGTAGCGCTTGTAACAATTGTAAGAGCACCAGCTGAACCTTCAAAAGTATTAGTGTTAGCAGTTACATTAGTAACCTGAACACCTGATACAGGGTTAGCAAGGAACCATGTTTGAGAATCTGTACCGTCAAATTTGATAGCAGCACTTCCTGTTCCTGTAAAATCCTGGATAAATACGTTAGATATTTTACCATGAGTACCTCTTCTTAGCATGATACCAGCTTCACTTGTTACAGCGGTATTTTTACGGCCTACAAGAGTGATGTTAGAAAGAACAGGGTTAGATATTGGGGCTAATAATGGGTTTGCTGTATTGTTGTCAGCTTCAATACCACGGCTATCAGCAGAGAAAGCTAAAGCACCAGCCTGGTTAGCATACATGTTAGATACAGTACCGTTCCATCCTTCAGTCCAGTCAAAAGAGTCATCCTGGTTTCCTACAGAAAGTAGGTTAGTTCCGTTTACAGATCCACCAAACCACTCAAATCCGTCATCAGATCCCTGGAAAGTAAGGATGTTGTCAACTTTAGTTCCAGAACCTACTGCGTAGAAAGTAACACCGTTAAATTCAGCATCCGGGTTGATAAGAGCTCCAGCATATTCTATACGCAGGTAAGAGTAAACACCTGAGTTATCAGCAGCGTTAGTGCCACCATAAGTTAAACCTGTAACTTCAGCTTGTACGTTTGTACCAAGGTTAGTGACAGCTTTACCACAAATTACGATTCCACCCCAGTCACCAGGAGCTGGTGTAGCACTGTTAGATGTAAAAACGATTGGTTTAGCAGCAGTTCCCTGAGCGTTGATTTTTCCACCTTGTCTTACAGCAAGTACAGCAACCTGAGTACCTTCAGCGTTACCTTCAAGTCTTGTTCCGGCAGGTATAGTTAGTGTTACACCGTCTGCAATATATACAGGACCATCGATAGTGTAAACAGTGTTAGCGTCTAATGACATGTCAGCAGTAATGTTTCCTGTAAGAACCGCTTCTTTTGTACCACCACCTGTGTTGTTAGAATCATCATCACCACAGCTTGTAAAGATTGCAGCCACAATTGCAAGGCTTAGAACTAATTTTTTCATTGTCTTAAATAATTAATGTTGTTTAATTTTTGTATTGCAAAGATGGGTCAGCAGGCTCTTTTAGCAGTTAAGCCGATGTTATATAATCTTTACTGTAACATATACTTTCGGTTAATTTAATGTTATGAATGTTAACTCAATACCGCATAAAAAGAAAGGGCAGCTGTATAGCTGCCCTTTCGGTATATTGCTGTGTCTATGACTAGAAGATGTTGTATTTTATGCCAAGGCTAAAATCAGATCCTGCTTTGTAGTCGTAAGAAGTAAGGTCGCCGCTTTGGTTTTCCTGTACCCTTCTTATCCTGCTGTTAAGAATGTTCTCAACAGTAAAGCCTATGCTCCATTTGTCGTTTATCGTAGTGTTAGATACAAAGTTTAGCATAACGATACCTTTTTCTACAATGTTTCCTCTTCCAAAAGAACCAAGAGAATAGATCCTGTCGTGGAAGTAGTTACCTACAACAGATACTGTTGGTTTTACAGTTCCTGTTTCTATGCGGTACGTAAGGTCGGCATTAAGAAGTAGTGGAGATGCTCCCTGAAGCGCATCGCTTTTGTCGTTAAAATTAACACTTAACGTGTTGTTGCTTTCTCTGGCTACTTTATCTGTGTCAAGTTCCTGTTTAGAGTACATAACTGTACCATTAAGGCCTGCACTAAGTGTTTGTTTTGTTACATCGTCTATCTGCCAGATGTTTTTCTTGATCTCAAACTCAAAACCTGCAACGTATGCATATTTACCTGCATTTACAAATGTATTGTCGTTAAGTACAGAGTTTAGCAATACCTGGCTTATTGGGTTGTTGATGTATTTACCAAAAACACCTACCGATATTACTTCGTCTCCTTTAGGGAATACTTCCCATTTAATATCAAGGTTATAGTTGTCAGACGGTTTAAGGAACGCGTTACCTACAGAGTTTTCTCCTACACCTTCGTAACGGAATGGTGCTTTTTCTTTAAACTGCGGCAGTGTGTATGTTTTACTTGCAGCTGCACGAAGGTTAGATTTTTCGCTAACGCTGTATTTTAATGTGGCAGCAGGTAAGATATACGTCTTGTCAATTTTTGCATTTTCAAAATTTACGTTAGGAAGCTGAATGTTTGTATCCCATTCCAGTTCCTGTAATACTTTTTCTGCCCTAAGGCCTAATGTATACGTGAACTTGTCTGATGTTGAATGTTCAAAGTTTACTAAACCTGAGTGTATGCTTAGGTCACCATTGTATGTAAATGGTTTAAGGCTTTGTAGTCTTGATGTGTTGATGTAAAAAGTACCCGGTACATTTTGAGTCAGCGACTGGTTGTCTGCATTAAGGAAAGTATCAAGGTCATATCTGTTTACAGGTATGTTCTCTGCCTGGGCTACCCTGAAGTTAAACTGTGTAGCTTCAAAATCTCTTGATTTGATTCTTCCGTTATAGCCAAAGCTTAATTTACCTTTGTAAAGATCATCTTCACCTTTAAGTATTTTTAGCGTAGCCACTGCTTTAGCAGCATATTCTGTCTCGTCTATGTACTGAAAGTAACGGTTGTTTGTAGTAGGCGCAGCAGTATTAAAAGTATAAAGGCCATCTTCTCTGCGTACAAGGTTGTTAGTAATCCTGTCCGGAAGGTCTGCATTTACAGTACTGTAGGTTAAACCCCAGTCAAGGTCAAGCCTTTCGTTAGCGTTGTGCTTGCCTAATATCTGGTTAACAAAAAGTTTGTTCTGTTCAGTAAGCGTCTGCCTGTTGAATTCGTAACGGTTATCTCCCTGACCTATAAAAGTATCATATTCGTTAACCGAGCTTTTAGATGCATTTACAAAAACGCTGTTTGCTTTAATGGTATTCCTGTTGTTTATCTTATAAGCAACATTTGCCATTAATGTAGTTTTTGTAGAAAACTCATATTTGTTTACGTTGTAGTAGTCTGTCACTACTTCGTCGTTAGACGCTATGTTTCTTTGAGAACCTGTTTTGTAAGTGTACCCATTGCCATAGTTAGCGGTTCCAAAAACGCTTAAGCGTCCTTCCTCTCCTATATCAAAGTTTTTTCCGCCTGTAATCCCAACGCTTCCGTTTACCGGGTTAGACTCAGTTACCGGGCTCCACTTTGTACCAAACTGGTACTCTCTAATAGATGTTGGAGCGTTTACTTTGTAAAAACCAGACTTGTTAGCGCCGTCTGCCATTCTGAAGGTAGAACCAAATGCTTTGTTATTAAGCCCGCTTCCTACTTCAACCTGAAGTTTTCCGTCTCCTGTATGTTCTTTAGATAAGATATCTACGTTAGCACCACCCATATCTCCGTATAATGATACGTCGTATGTTTTACTGATGCCTACGGATTGTATGATGTCTGTAGAGAAAAGGTCAAGCGCGATGTTTTTATTTTCCGGCTCGTTACTTGGTAACGGCATGCCGTTAAGCATAGTGCTGTTGTAACGATCACCAAGGCCGCGTACAAAAATTCCACTATTGCCTTCGGTTTTAGAAATACCTGTTACTTTAGTTACCGCTGCTGCTGCATCGCTTACACCTTTACGGGTAAGCTCCTGCGCACCGATGTTCTGTTTTATAACGGTAGCATTTTTTTGTTCCATTAAAAGAGCAGTCTCTTTCTCGCGGCTTACCGTTTTCTCTATCACTACATCCTGAAGCTGTACGCTCGTAGATGCAAGTGCCTGGTTAATTGTTTTCTTTTCACCTGCAGCGATACTTACCGGTATCTCTTTGCTTTCATATCCTAAGAAGCCTATTACAAGTGTAAAGCTTCCCGGGTTCACGTCAAGGGAGTATTTCCCGTTCTCGTCGGCAGTTGTGCCGGTGGCTGTTCCTTTTACCGCAATGCTTGCAAAAGGCAGCGTTTCATTATTCATGTCTTTGTCGGTAATTGTACCAGAGATTGTACCTTTGTTTTGGCTAAAGCCTAATGCGAAGATAAACAGTGCAATTAATGATAATTTGAGTTTCATTTCGTGTGTTATAATTTTGGTGCAAAGTAACTTCCGGTATCTCAATCCAATGTTACATAATAGTTATGTCTGGATTTAGTATTTATTATTAAATTGTTAAGGCATTAAATAATTGTTAACACGTTTGTTCGTTTTGTATTATCTTTACCTTTGACCCCGAAAAACATACATGAATTGCCATTATGAAAAAAAAAGAGATCAAGATCTTATTGGTTGACGATGAGCAGGATATCCTGGAAATTGTGGGGTATAACCTAACTCAGGAAGGGTATCAGGTCGTAACGGCTGTAAACGGCAGGGAGGCAGTGGCCAAGGCTAAAAAAGAGCTTCCGCATCTTATAATAATAGATGTAATGATGCCTGAAATGGACGGTATGGAAGCGGTAGAGAACATCAGGAAAATACCTGAGCTTAGCAACGTTATCATTACTTTCCTTACAGCACGCAGCGAAGATTATTCTCAGGTTGCAGGCTTTGATGCCGGTGCCGATGATTATATTGCAAAACCTATCAAGCCGAAATTGCTTGTAAGCAAAGTAAAAGCACTGCTTAGAAGGCTTAAGGATGATGAGGCTAAAGAAGATGTACTTCGTGTAGGTACTATCGAGATTAACCGTGAAGAGTACAAGATCGTTATGGAAGACAAAGAGATCGTTCTTCCAAGAAAAGAATTTGAACTGTTCTATCTTTTAGCGTCTAAACCGGGTAAAGTATTCAAGAGAGAAGAAATTCTTGACAAGGTTTGGGGTAACGAAGTAGTTGTGGGCGGCAGGACTATAGACGTGCACATAAGAAAGCTTCGCGAAAAAATAGGCGATGAATTGTTTAAAACTATAAAAGGAGTAGGCTATAAGCTTGAAATTTAGTGGCAGTAAACTTTAGAAAAACATACAGGTTTGCCGTAAAATCGGCACTCTATATCTCATTATTCTCAACCGCCTTCATGGCGGTTATGTTGTATTATTTCCTTACACTCAACTGGAATTTTGTAATAATGTTCTCTATAGCATTATTCATATTTTCGTTCTTTGTACTTCAGTACAGGGTAGAGCGTTTTATTTACCGCAGGGTAAAAAAAATATACGACGACGTTTCGCTGCTGGAATCCAGCAGCTTCAGGAACAAAGCCATCACTACAGATATGGCCACCCTTACCCGCGAGGTAGAAAAATTTGCCCGCGATAAAAAGATTGAGATCGAAACCCTTAAGATTCGCGAAGAGTACCGCCGGGAGTTTTTAGGTAATGTATCGCATGAACTTAAAACGCCTTTGTTTACCGTTCAGGGATACATACTTACACTTCTTGATGGCGCCATGAACGATAAGGAACTCCGCAAGAAGTACCTTCAGCGTGCTGAAAAAGGTGTGGAAAGGCTTATTTATATCGTGCAGGATCTTGACATGATCACTAAGATGGAAGTAGGTGACCTGAATCTTAATTTTACCAAATTCAATATCATTGATGTAGTGCAAAATGTATTTGACCTGCTTGAGATGAAAGCCGATAAAAAAGGCATCATGCTTATGTTTGACATGAAGTACATAAGGCCCGTTATGGTGTATGGCGATCAGGAAAAAGTACAGCAGGTGGTTACTAATCTTGTTGTGAACTCTATTAAATACGGTAAAGAGAACGGAACTACCGAAGTGGGCATTGAAGACCTTGTAAACAATAAGATCATTGTTCGTGTAAAAGACAATGGCGAGGGTATAGAGAAAAAGAATATCCCGCGTTTGTTTGAGCGGTTCTTCCGTGTTGATAAAAGTGGTGCCCGAACCGAGGGTGGTTCAGGCCTTGGGCTTGCTATCGTAAAACACATTATTGAGGCGCACGACGAAAAAATGTATGTGGAAAGTAAATTCGGCGTAGGTTCAGAGTTTTCATTTACGCTCGAAAAGACAAAATAGGTCTTTCCATTTCATATCTCCTGCAATGTTTTTGAGGCCTTTATACTGGTTTACTTTTTTAAGGTCGCTTATCTTAAAATCATTTTGTGTTGCATAAGGCACCAATCCTGATTTTTTTAGTTTCTTAGCCAGGTATTCCTGCTCATAACGGCCGGGAGTAGGTATAAAAAAAGCTTTTTTGCCCATTTGGGCTAAATCCATAATGGTACTGTAGCCTGATCGGCACAGTACCATTTCGCTTTCATTAAAGGCCTGTTCCAGTGCAGCGCTGTTCATAAAGTTATAATAGGTAATGTTACCATCGTGGGTAATGTGCTCTTCCTGTTCAATTATACCTCTTACAAACAATATCTTTCCTTTAAACTTAAGCAATTCGGGTTTTAGTTTTTCTTCCAGCTCTGTTCGCTGCGGTTCGGTGCCCGAAAGTATAACCATAAGGTCATATTTCTTTTCTACCGGCTTTTTGTACAGGCGGCTCAATGGCCCTATATATTTAAGCGGAAGAAAACTCTCATAGGCATGGCCCAGCTTGCCCGATAGGTTAGGGGCATGCTCGATATCCGGAACCCAGCACTCATTGTACTTTTTTATAAAACGCTGGTGCAGCGGGGTAGTTATAAAAGTAGTTGTGCCTGTAAGCACATTAAGCTGGTGCGTGATAAAAGCGCAGGGTATAGACTTAGACCTCGCGCCAAGCCTGTTGTCAGATATTATGCCTGCAATGTTATGGTCTTTTATAATTTGGCGTACGGCTCTTTTTTCTTCGCGCACGGCTTTAAGCATTCGCGGCAGCAGCCTGAATATTTTCAGTTTAAAGAACATTCCTTTTTTGGTGTATTCTATATGATAGGCCGGAAGCTCAAGTGCAGTAAGGTGCGGAAACTCTTTTTTAAGGAATGCCAGGGCGCTGCCGTCTGATGCGATAATGGGTTCGTATCCGTGGTTTTCAAGAGCGTCAATAACAGGGATGCATCGGGTGGCGTGGCCAAGCCCCCAGTTGAGCGGGGCAACAAGTATTCTTTTAGGGTGCGACAAAGTGGTTGGTTTTTAATAACTATTTAATAAGTGCAATCTAAAATTATTTCCATTGTCGTATATTTCCCTAATTTTACCAAAAATTTAAATTAAGACGTGGGAAGCAAGAACAAACTGAAGAGGTTTAGGGAAAACGAAACATTTGACAACGTAATGCAGCCAACCAGAGAAGAGGCTGTGTCGGGCAATTTTGCGCTAAAAGGCAAATGGAATGAATTTTTTAAGAATGATAACCCAATAGTGCTGGAGCTTGGCTGTGGTAAGGGAGAGTATTCGGTGGGGCTCGCAGAGCGCTATCCCGATTCTAATTTTATTGGTATAGATATTAAAGGGGCGCGTTTTTGGCGTGGTGCCAAAACAGCTGTAGAAGGCGGTCTTAACAATGTTGCCTTTATACGTACGCAGATTGAGCTTATAGAGCATTTTTTTGCCGAAGGCGAAGTGTCTGAAATATGGATAACCTTTCCTGATCCGCAGATAAAATACAAACGTACAAAGCACAGGCTTACCAATTCTGAATTCCTTCAGCGTTATAAGAAGATACTTAAGGCAGAAGGTTTTATGAACCTTAAGACCGATAGCGAATTTATGCATGGCTACACATTAGGCCTTCTGCATGGCGAAGGGCACGAGGTAGTTTATGCTAACCATAATGTGTACCATAACGAGGGTGCTCCTGAGGTTGTTACGGCTATTCAGACGTTTTATGAGCAGCAATACCTTGAACAAAATAAGGCTATTACCTACATAAGGTTTAAAATAAAATA
The DNA here is from genome assembly GCF_033042555.1 of Flavobacterium sp. DG1-102-2. Lineage (NCBI taxonomy): Bacteria > Pseudomonadati > Bacteroidota > Flavobacteriia > Flavobacteriales > Flavobacteriaceae > Flavobacterium > Flavobacterium sp. DG1-102-2. The sequence goes on along the minus strand of NZ_JAWLIK010000009.1, from coordinate 54,611 downwards.
ATATATGGATATCGTCCTTCCCCTGCTTTTAGGTATTGTTATTTCGGCTGCCGGCATTATGCTGCCGGGGCTTATAAATATGACCGCAGCAAAAATTGCTATAAAAGAGGGCAGGAGAAGGGCAATTGTTTTTGCCTTAGGCGCTACAACAATAGTGTTTTTTCAGACCTATGTTGCGGTGTCGTTTGCAAAATTCATCAACAGCAGGCCTGATATCATCAGCATACTTGAAGAAACCGGGCTTGTAATTTTTTCGGCACTAACCATCTTTTTTCTTTTTATAGCCAAAAAGAAAAAGCCAAAAGCCGAAAAAGAACTTATAAAGCAAAAGAGCTTTACGGGTAATTATTTTTTAGGAGCGCTGCTTTCGGCGCTTAACTTTTTTCCCATTCCCTATTATGTATTTGTAAGTGTTTCGTTGTCGTCTAACGGCTACTTTCATTTTACGCCGCTATTTGTATTCTTTTTTGTAATGGGAGTAGTAATAGGATCATTTTCGGTGTTCTACCTGTACATTGTCTTCTTTAAAAAGATTGAGAATAAAACCGATTTCTTTATGCAGAACATCAACTACCTTTTAGGTTCTGTAACAGGGCTTATCTCTATCATCACACTTATCAAGATATTCCGCAACCATTAATATAGCACCATGCCTGACAAAGACAATTTTTTTGAAAGGGTATATGATGTAGTAAGGCTGATACCTGAAGGCAGGGTAACCAGCTACGGCGCTATTGCCAAATTTTTGGGTGCTGCGCGTTCGGCAAGAATGGTGGGGTGGGCAATGAATGCCTGTGGAGGCCGTGACGATGTTCCTGCACACCGGGTGGTAAACCGTGCAGGGCTCTTATCTGGCAAGCATCATTTTGAAGGCACTAACCTCATGCAGCAATTGCTGGAAAGCGAAGGTGTAAAAGTAAAAGAAAACAAGATCGTGAAATTTGAGAAATACTTCTGGGATCCTGCAAAGGAACTGGAGTAGGTTTAGGTTGTTGGATTATTCAATTGTAGTTTGAGGCTGTCTTGGTTATAAAACCTATTTAATTATAAATTAAAAGTTTATGAAAAATATACTCGCTTCTCTTTTATTCGGTTTGTTCCTTACTGGCTGTAAAAAAGATGTTCCCGCAGAACAGGATTCTATAGTTACTGATAGTATTGCAGGTACGGATGCAGAAGCTGAACCTGATCTGAAAGTTGAAGACAGTAATGCCGCAGAATTTGCAGGTGGTACTGTTACTGCATTATTAGACGGATTTAAAAAAAGCACACATAAGCCCGACACATTGCTAAAACCGCCCGCGGTAATTAATACCCAGAAGCAAAAGCTTGTTTTTAAAAACATCAATCCGTATGCCCAAAAAGGATATCATGACGAAGATGAGATGTTTTATACAAATCTTGGCTACAGTAAAAAGATAGACAAGCATTTGTTGTTTGTAGAATATTACGAGGGGGACAGTTATTTTTTGATAGACCACGCTACCGCTAAAACAGACACTATTAACGGTATGCCTAATTTTTCTCCTGATGCTGGTAAAATGATCAGCTATTACATAAGTCCCTACAATGAGCGCAAATATCTTTTAAGTGCCGAGGTTACAGTTTTTGATCTCGCAAAAAATGGAACTGTACGACTGCATAGTGACACGTATGACTATATACCCTGCGAGATAAGGTGGAAAGGAAATAATACGATTTTGATAAAAGCACTTGAGGGGGATGACTATGATAAAATGCAGTCTGATACCATCTCTAAAAACAATTACAATTATCTGTATAAAAAGATAATACTTAAGTGATTTGAATAAATAAGCAGACTTGGATAGGCTAATTGTTTCAGCATTTTCTAAAAGTGAAGCCAAGGCCTTAAACTTTGATGTTAAGCAAATTATTGAAGGAGGTATTAAAAAAAATCCCTGTCTGAGCGCAGCGGTGCCCGCGCGGCGATAGAAAGGTTCAAATACTTTAGCCGATTGAGATGATTTGCAGCCTAAGAAGTTGGAGCCTTGAATTTTTGGCTCTTTTGTTTCAAGACAAAACAGCATTAAAGCTTTACCATATAAACTTTTCATACTATCTTTGCAATTTGAAATCAGTCTTAATAAGAGGCTGTTAGACTAATATAAATCATGAAGTTAGATAGAAAAGAGATACTAAGCGCCCTTGAAACTATAACACTTGCCGGAGAAGGGCAAAATATGGTAGAAAGCGGTGCTGTTAAGAATGTGCTTACCTTTGGCGATGAAGTAGTTGTAGAACTTGTAATGAGTACACCTGCTATGCACATACGCAAAAGGGCAGAAGCCGATATTGTAAAAACGATACACGAAAAAGTATATGCTGATGCCAAGGTTAAAGTAAACGTAAAAGTTGAAACACCGGAGAAAGCAGAGATCAAAGGAAAAGCCATACCAGGTATAAGCAATGTTATTGCAGTATCATCGGGTAAGGGTGGTGTAGGTAAATCTACCGTTACGGCAAACCTTGCTGTTACCCTTGCAAAAATGGGCTTTAAAGTAGGCGTGCTTGATGCCGATATCTACGGGCCATCTATGCCTATAATGTTTGATGTAGAGCGCGAGCGCCCTATATCGGTACAGATAGATGGCAAGTCTAAGATGAAGCCTATTACCAGCTACGGTGTAGAGATACTTTCTATAGGTTTCTTTACAAGCCCGGAGCAGGCCGTAATATGGAGAGGGCCTATGGCGTCTAAAGCGCTTAACCAGATGATTTTTGATGCCGACTGGGGCGAGCTAGACTTTATGCTGCTTGACCTTCCGCCGGGAACAGGAGATATCCACCTTTCTATCATGCAGTCGCTGCCTATTACCGGTGCGGTTGTGGTAAGTACACCACAGGCTGTGGCACTTGCCGATGCTAAGAAGGGTGTGGCGATGTTCCAGCAGGAGACAATTAATGTTCCTGTGTTAGGAATCATTGAGAACATGGCTTACTTTACGCCTGAAGAACTTCCTGATAATAAATATTACATCTTTGGTAAAGAAGGTGCGCGTAACCTGGCCGAAGATCTTGATGTGCCATTCCTCGGAGAAATTCCGTTGGTACAGAGCATACGCGAAGCCGGAGATTATGGCCGCCCTGCTGCATTGCAGACAGGTACGCCGCTTGAAGCTGCCTTTGAGGAGCTTGCCCGTAACGTAGTGCAGGAAACAGTAAACAGAAATGAGAACCTTCCGGCTACAGAGGCAATTAAAATAACTACAATGGCCGGATGTTCGGCTGTTAAAAAGAATTAAATAATGACTACAGAAGAAATTACACTTAATGTGGAGAAGGCACTGGATGAGATTCGTCCGTTCCTGGAATCAGATGGAGGCAATATTACGCTTATCGGTATAGAAGATGATAAGCATGTAAAAGTGCGTCTTGAAGGTGCTTGTGTGGGCTGCAGCGTAAACCAGATGACGCTTAAAGCCGGTGTAGAGACCACCATTAAAAAATATGTGCCACAGATAGAAACTGTGGTAAATGTTGCCTAAATAGCTTCATGTCATACGGCTTTGTATAGAAGCTGATAATTATCATAAATATAAAGAACAGTTTTAAAGACCTTTGAGCCTTTAAAACTGTTATCCTATATAAACAATGATCACAACCGATATACTTATTATAGGCGCAGGCCCTACAGGCCTTTTTGCCGTTTTTGAAGCAGGACTGCTAAAATTAAAATGCCATATTATAGACGCGCTTCCGCAACCGGGGGGGCAGCTGTCTGAACTTTATCCTAAAAAGCCCATTTTTGATATCCCGGGATATCCGTCGGTACTTGCCGGCGACCTGGTAGATAATCTAATGGAACAGATAAAGCAGTTTGAGCCGGGTTTTACGCTTAACGAAAAAGCAGAAACCATTCAAAAGCTGGAAGACGGCACGTTTATAGTTACCACAAATAAAGGTACAGAGCACCATGCCAAAGCTATTGCCATAGCGGGAGGCCTTGGCAGCTTTGAACCGCGCAAGCCCCTTATTGAAGATATTGAATTCTATGAAGATAAAGGGGTAGAATATTTCGTTAAAGACCCTGAGCTTTTCCGCGATAAGCGTATTGTTATTGCAGGTGGAGGAGACTCAGCACTTGACTGGAGTGTTTTCCTTGCCGATGTTGCTTCTCACGTTACCCTTATTCACAGAAGGAATGAGTTTAGGGGAGCGTTAGACTCTGTAGAAAAAGTACAGGAACTTAAAAAAGCAGGTAAGATACATCTTGTAACACCTGCGGAAGTAACAGGAATTGTAGGTGCGGAGAAGGTGGAAGCTCTTGACGTAGAAATTGACGGCGCGCACCAGCGCATTGAAACTGATTATTTTATTCCGTTGTTTGGGCTTACACCAAAACTTGGCGCCATTGCTAACTGGGGGCTTGAAATAGAAAAGAATGCTATTAAAGTAAATAACGCACTGGATTACCAGACAAATATTGAAGGTATTTATGCAATTGGTGATATCAATATTTATCCCGGTAAATTAAAGCTTATCCTTTGCGGTTTCCACGAAGCCACATTAATGTGCCAGAGTGTTTTCAATAAACTGAATCCGGGTAAAAAATACGTACTTAAATACACAACTGTAAGTGGTGTAGATGGATTTGACGGCACACGTAAAGAAGCCGAAAAACAAGTCGTTAAATCAATAGATTAGTTTTTAAAAGTCATAAAGTCACGAGACTGTAAACTGACTATGGTAAACTATTAGCTAAAGAATGGATATTACAATAAAGATAACCGATCGCGAAGGTGTAACCCACGAAGTACAGGCACCTACAGATATGTCTATGAATATCATGGAACTTTGCAGGGCTTATGAGCTTGCTCCAGAAGGTACAATAGGCGTATGCGGCGGTATGGCTATGTGTGCATCGTGCCAGTGCTATGTGCTTAACGATGTTGAACTGCCCGAAATGGGTCCGGATGAAGACGCTATGCTTAGTGAAGCTTTTAATGTAAAGCCTAACAGCAGGCTGGGCTGCCAGATCGTAATACTTCCTGAACTGGAAGGGCTTGAGCTGGAATTAGCGCCGGAGTAAGAATACAGATTAGATAAATCAAAAAAGGCGTCCTGAATTTCAGGACGCCTTTTTTGTGGTTTTATATCAAATTAGTTCTTGATGAACTTGATTGTTTTTGTTTCTGCACCTTTATCTATTTTGATGAAATAGATACCGTTGCTGTAAGAAGATGTATCAACTGTCAGATTAGCATCTGAAGTAACTTTGGTGTTTGCTATAAGTTGTCCTATGCTGTTGTAGATAGTGTAAGTATCAGGCAGCTCTCCATTTTCTACAGTAATGTTCAGCACATTTTGCGTTGGGTTAGGATAAACTCTTGTGCCTAGCAGTAATTCACGATCAGGAGTAGAAAGTATTCCGCATACGCCAGAGGTAAGTAATGAAGCTCTTCTAGGGGCATTTGCAAGGATAACGTGCATCCTGTCTCTTTGATTTGCTGTAAATACGCTCATACAGCCGTCGTTAGAGTAATCCATATAATCCTGGTAAAGGTCAAATCCTGCTTGCGGGCAAGTGTCAGTACCTTCGCCCGGGCATCCTGTCGTTTGATTAATTTGAACGGGTGTGTCATTACAATAGTCAGTACCCTGGCAGTTTGTCTGGTCTCCCCATATATGTCTCAATCCAAGAAAATGTCCTATTTCGTGGGTAGTTGTTCTTCCCAGGTTATAAGGAGCATTTCCGTTAAGGCCGCTTACCTTTTGCGCACTACCAAAGTTTCTGTAATTAATTACAACACCATCGGTCGCTGCGTCTGTACTCATCCCGCCCTGTTGTAATCCCGGGATGTTATAATCCGGGAATTGTGCGTAACCAAGAAGGTTGCTGATTGATCCGCTCATAGCTACAGTCCATATATTAAGGTATTTTTCAGGATCCCATATTGTAGCCGATTTTAGTAAATCTATATCATCCTGGCTTGTGTATGCAGCAACGTTTGATGGTTGTCTGTCTATCCCGTTTGTTATATTACCTTCCGGATCTATTTTTGCAAGGCAGAATTGGATTTCTGTATCAACCCCGTCTTCTAAATTTGGGTCATTGCCGTTTGTGCCTTCCATTTTTCTGTAATCCTCATTCAATACGTCAATTTGAGACTGGATTTGTGCCACAGACAGATTTCGTCCGAAACCTTCAATCTCAGAGCTGCCATGTATTACGTGAACTACAACAGGAATGATCATTATCTCATTTCCTGATTTTTGGGTAGAAGGCCTTCCTTTTCTTTCTTCCAGTTTTTTAGCCATCCATTCTTCAAACTGGGCTTCGGTAGGAAGTTTAGGGTTGTTGTCTCTGCGAATAAATTCATATTCTCTTGAGGCACAATTTACAACTCCGTTTTCATTAGGAGTTAAAGGATATTTACCAAAACTCTTTGGTTTTTCCTGGGCGTTTGACGCCAATGCAGCCGTTAAGAGTATAGTTGTAGCTATACCATTAAAAGTAATTTTTCTTTTCATTTTTTTCGTAGCATTTATTGCGTGCAATATATTTAAAATCTGTTAATTACAGGCAATAAATTGATGGATTTTTAAAAATTTGTCGGAGTTGTTGTTTTTAGCAATGATATTTTTGATAAAATTAACTGTTAACACTAAAAGTGTTTGCTTATTTCATCTTTGTAGGTATCACCGATAGGGATAACAAATTCTTCGATTTGTATTGTCTTGTTGTATAGTGTCTTAACCTTCTTTATGGGTATTATGTACGATCTGTGTACCCTTATGAATAACGCTTCGGGTAATTTTTCTAACGTAGCTTTCATAGAAAGGCGTGCGGTAATTGATGATTTATTTTTCAAGTGGATCTTAATATAATCATCAAGGCCCTCAATAAGCATAATATCGTCAAAGTCTATGCGGTGAAGCTTATAATCAGCCCTTATTACCAGATGATTATGGCTAAGTATGTGGTTACGGCTCTGCATTTCTTTTTTTGCCCTTTCGGCAGCTTCTAAAAAGCGCTCCTGAGAAAAAGGCTTAAGCAGATAATCCAGTGCTTTTATATTGAATCCTTCTACAGCATATTCGCTATACGCAGTCGTGAAAATTACCATCACGTCAGAATCAAGCTGCTTGTAAAAATCGATGCCATTTTTACCGGGCATCTGGATATCAAGAAAAAGAAGGTCTACGGGATATTTTTTTATATGGCGCAATGCCTCATCTGTCTTAGTGAAAGTTTTTTCCAGTTGAATAAAGTCTGCCTGCCTGCAAAAATGCTCAATGATTTTTAATGCAAGGGGTTCGTCGTCTATAGCTATGGCCTTTATCATTCCAGAGTGATTAAAAGATTAACAGTAAATGTGTTTTCATCTTCAAAGATAATCAAATTATGCTTGTTTGGGTAGAGGTAGGCTAATCGCTGACGGGTATTTTCGATACCCTGCTCGGTTTTCTCGTCAGACGGCACCTGCACCGAAACTTTACTGTTTTTTACATTAAGGGCAATGTCATGGGCAGTGATATCTATCTTTATCTCAATGTCTGATTTTTCTTCGGGGTTGATACCGTATTTAAATGCATTTTCTATGAAGGGGATAAGGGTAAGCGGAGAGATGCTTTTGCCAAGGGGATTGCCGGTTATAACGAACGAAAATGCAGTAGCTGAATCCATACGAAGCTGTTGTAAGCTTATAAAGTTTTTCACATACTCGATCTCTTTCTCAAGAGATACCTGATCGCGGCTGCTCTCTGTAACTACATACCGCATCATCGACGAAAGCTTCAGGACGGCCTGTGGCGCTGCATCAGATTTTTCAAGTGTAAGTGCGTAAACACTGTTTAACGTGTTAAACAAAAAGTGCGGATTTATCTGTGCCTTTAAGTATGCTACTTCTGCCTTTAGTTTTTCGTTCTGTATGTGTACTAACCGCTGGTTTATCTTTAAAAGATAACCAAGAACCAGTACTAATAAAAAAGTAAATAACGAACTGTTTTGGCCCATTGGAGGTATATTGGCAATGGGGCCTCCGCCCGTAGGCATAAACATAACGGCGCCTGCATCACCAGGAGGCAATGGCATTTGCCCTGTTTGCGAGTGTATCAATATAGCAGGTACTGTCGCCACAACAAAATAGGCAGTAATTATACAGCAAAAATAAAGAAACTGTTTTTTTGAAAAATACAATTTGGGCAGCAGGAACAGGTAATTGGCGTAAAAGAAAAGCAGCAGCAATATGTAGCTCAAAAATATCCTTTTAAAAGGCGCAACATCAAATAAATGCCGTGCAGTATTAAAATCAGGCGATGAAAACACAGGGATGCTTATAAAGAGAAGGCTTCCTAATATGTATAGTATGTAAACAGGTGTTTTTTTATTTGGTAACTGCATAATACCATCAAAGTTATCTATAAATAAGAAATTGCTTTAACTTATGAGGTAAACGGGCAATTTGTTGCGGTAAACTTTTAAGGGAACAAAAAAAAAGCCTCCGTTATGGAGGCCTTTATGTTTAAATACACATACAGTTATTGTTTAATAAACTGCAGCGTTGTTGTTGAACCTCCTTTAGCAAGCTTAACAAAGTAGACACCGTTTGCATATTTCGCTACATCTACAGATTGTGTTTCCGCAGTAACTTTTCCGCTGTCAATAACCTGACCTAAACTGTTGTATACGGTATAGCTCTCAGGCATGTTTGCAGCATCTGCACTTATGTTAAGAATGTTGTTTGCAGGGTTAGGGTATAAGGTAATAGTGTGTGCCTTAACTACCTCATGATTGCTAAGAACAGCATCAATAGCAAACATTTTCTGATCGGTTTGAGTGAAGTTACCACCTTCGGTGATCACTACGCCCTCGTTAGTCTCTATCTTGTAGTAGCCATTTCCGGAATTACAGCACATTCCATCTGCTCCAAAGTCAATTATAAAGAATGCATAGCAGTCGTCTACAGATACAGGAACATCTGTAACATGAAGTTCGTTATCACCGTAAAATTCGCTCTGGCCAATATTGTCAATGTTTATATTACCTGCAATGATGTTGTCCTCATCGCCTTCTCTTGCAATAAACCATAATGTTTGGTCTCCGTTGTCATCTGTCTGGATCGATACCTTAAGGCTGCTTGTAGTAAATAAACCTGAAACATCTATTGAAAGCGATTTAGAGCTGTTGTTTGGTGCAACGTCTGCGGTGCCATTTACAGTAACAATATTTGCACTAAGTATGTGCTGTCCTGCGGTTAATGTCATCGCAGGAAGTTCTATAGTAGCAGATGCGCCCGCAGCGAGTGACCCTGTCCAGTTGTATGTTACTGCAGGCTGGCTATCCAGCTGGTAAGATATAGAGGCAGAAGTTAACACACTGCTTCCTGAGTTAGTAAGCACTAATTCCGGCTCAACAGCTGTTTCACCACACTCAAGGTCAACCGGGTTTATTTGCAGCGATCCGTCATTTTCAAGAACGATGCCCGGCGTACATCCTACAGAAGTTATAAGCGAATGTCTTCTTGGCGAATTCTCAAGAACCGCCTGCATCCTGTCTTTTTGATTAAGTGTAAAGATATTTACGCAGGCATCATCTGTATAAGCCATGTAATTCTCGATCATGTCTAAAAGATCGTCATCGGTACATGTGTCAAGCCCAGTCTGGCAGCCATAATTTGGCCCAAGCATTGGCGGCGTATCTGCACAGTAGTCTGTAGCAGAACAATCTTCGCCATCTCCCCAAATATGCCTTAAGCCAAAAAAGTGCCCCACTTCGTGAGATGCAGACCTTCCCAGATTTCTTGCTTCGTCATATTCCCCCTGAGGATATTTTTCTTCAGACCCTACATAACGGTGGCCAAGTGCCACACCGTCTGTATTTGCTTCTGACGGCAATCCATCTTCTTCAAGACCGTCAAGTCCGGAATCTGTAGGGAACTGTGCATATCCTGCAAGCCCGATAAGTTCGTCAAATACCCAAATGTTCAGGTATTTTTCAGGATCCCATTGCGTTTGCGTCTTTATAACTTCTGCCTGTTCCATGCTCCATCCGTCGCCGTTTCCAAGCTGGTAACGTACTATACCTGTAGAGAGAACTCCGTCCGGATCCTGCTGGGCAAGGCAAAAATTAATTTCCATGTCACCGCCTACAGCGCTTTCGTTATGACCGTTAGATCCTTCAAGCCTTCTGTAATCTTCATTTAGCACGTCAATCTGAGAGATTATCTGCCCATCGGCGATATTCTCTGCAACGCCTATTGGGCTTCCGTTATGAATAATATGGAATACAACAGGAATAGTTACAATTGCATTGCTGTTTTTTTGTATCCTGGCTTTTTTTGCAGCGGCGACCTTAGGGGCAATCCACTGTTCAAATTTTTCTGTGCTGTTTCTTGCCGGATTTTTTTTCTTTAATAAGGTTTCGTACTGTACCGTAGCACAAGGAACAGTCTCTATTGCCTTACCAAATTTTTTAGCTGCTGTTGGTTTTTGCTGTGCACTTGCCGCAAGGGAAAGCATACCTGCAAAAACAAACAGGGAAGCCTTAAAGGTAAATTTCTTCATGAATGTTTTTTAAAATGGTTCATTGATCTTTTTATTAGACTATTACTGACTAATATTGTTACAAAACAATATAAAAAAAGCCAAAGTAAAAAGTTGTAGCTGTTAAAACCTTTAGGAGTTAGATATAAAGCAACAAAAAGCCCATGCATCCGCATGGGCTTTAAAAAGTACGCTTATATACCTTAGTATTTAATAAACTGAAGTGTTTGAGAAGCGCTGCCTTTAGCGAGCTTTACAAAGTATACACCGTCAGTATAACCTGCAATGTCCAGCGACTGAAGTGCAGTATTAATTTTTCCGCTGTCTATTACCTGGCCAAGGCTATTATAAATGGTATAGCCTTCAGGTGTATTTGCGGCATCGGTAGTGGCAATGTTAAGAATGTTATTTGCAGGGTTAGGATATAAAACAGTTGCGTTAAGACCTCTTTGTACATCTTTGTTCCCAAGAAGTACATTTACCCCAAACGGAACAACATCTATAACGTCGATGTCTTCGCCGTCAAGCTGCTTGATAAGTGTATTGTCGGTCGTTTCCAATGTATAATAACCGCCCGGCATTCCGTCCTGCCCGTTGTCAATAATGGCAAAAAGGTAGCATGAATTGCTGTTTACTGCAATTTCCTCTTCGATAAGCACTCCGCCCGGCGTATCCTCATAAAGGGTTCCAAACCCTACTGTGTTTTGGTCAGAATCCATTAAAATCCACGTTATATCAGATGCTTTCTCGTCTGTCTGGATGGTAATTTTAACCGTATCTGTATTGTAAATAGATTCCGCAGGAATAGTGTCAAATGTAAAATCGTTAGCCCTGCTGTTGTTAGATGCCAATGCATCTGCACCACCGTTTACAGCAGCTATGGTTACACTAAATGAATGATCGCCTTCTGCAACAGATAGCTGGGGAAGAATTATCCTTTCATCTGTACCCGGTGTAAGTGTTCCGCTCCAGTTGTATGTTACGGCTTGTCCGCCGTCAATGCTGTAGTTTATCACGGCAGAAGTAATATCGTTTGTACCTCTGTTAGCAAAAGCGATTACCGGAGAAAATGCATTGCTGCAATTAGTGTTAAATGGTAACAGGTAAACAGCTCCGTCATTATCAAGCGACGCAGTACCCGGTATAAGGCTGTCTGCGGTAGGTAATGTTTTTCTTCGTGGCGAATTTGCCAATACAGCCTGCATCCTGTCTTTTTGATCTGCAGTAAATGTGTTAAGGCAGGCATCTTCAGTATAATCCATGTAGTTTTCTATCATGTCTGCACCGTCACTTTCAGGGCATGAGTCAAGCCCGGTCATACAGCCATAATTTGCCATAAATGCAAGAGGTGTATCGTCACAGTAGTCTGTTCCTGTACAGCCTACAGTATCACCCCATATATGCCTTAAGCCAAAAAAGTGGCCTATCTCGTGGCTGGCAACTCTTCCCATGTTCCTTGTTTCTTCGAAAGGCCCGTCCGGGGCATAATTTTCAGAGCCTACAAATCTTGATCCTAAAGCAATACCATCTGTATTGGCTGTAGATGTTTGGCCATCAAGGCCATCAAGCTGCGAACCTACAGGGAACTGTGCATACCCCGAAAGCCATCCGCCGCTAACAACAATTTCGTCTACTACCCAAACGTTAAGGTATTTCTCAGGATCCCATTGTGTTTGCGGTTTTAAGAGCTCAACCTCTTCCATAAGCCATCCGTTATCGTCGCCTATGTTGTAACGCACAATACCGTTGCTTGGCAGCCCGTTAGGAGTGCGCTGTGCAAGTGCAAACTCAATTTCCATGTCTGCGCCCACAGGATTTTCGTTAAAACCCGGAGTATTTGCAGCTTTCCTGTAGTCTTCATTTAATACCTGGATTTGAGAAAGTATGCGAGCTTCAGACAGGTTTTCGTTTTCTCCTACTGCATCGCCATTATGAATGATGTGGAATACTACCGGGATGGTTACTATCTCGTTAGTCCCATTGCCATCTTTTTTGATCCTGTTTGCTTTTGCTTTAGCCACTTTAGGCGCAAGCCATTGCTCAAACTGCTCTTTAGATGCTCTTTTAGGGTTGTTTTCTTCTAAGTGCTTTTCATACTCTGTCGTTCCACAGTTTTTAGAAGCTGTAATAAATGGTTTTCCAAATTTTTTTGTGCCAGCAGGCTGCTGTGCATTTGCCGTAAGGGCAAACATTCCGGTTAAAAGCAGGAATGAGACCTTGAAGGTAAATTTTTTCATTTGTACTCTTTTAATGTTGATTGTTAAGATTAGACTTACGGATATTGATTTTGTTACAAGTCTAATTGAAAAAATCCAAATAAAAAAGGGCAAATGGTATAAAGTACCTTTTGTAGGTTATATGACTAAAAAAACCGGCATAAGCCGGTTAACTATTATATTGATGCCATATCGGGCTGCAATATATTTTCTTCTATCGCATTCCACAGGCCTATCCTTTTTTCAAGGGCAAGAACAGATATTTCTTCTACCTCTTTCCATTTTTGAGCATCTTGGCCGCAAAGTTCTTCTATCATCTGCATGGCCATTGGCCCGTGCTCATCTGCATCAAGTTCTATGTGCCTTTCAAAATAATAGATCAGCTTGCTAAGATCAGTTTCAGGAAAATTCTCCTGAAAATTTCTCAGGATCTCTGTAAACATTGAAGGTATAAGGTCTTCACGGCCAAAGGTGAAGGCAGCCGCAATTTCGTGCGGTTTTCCCTGCTCAATTACCTGGAATGTAAAATCCATGAATGCTTTTATGTCTTCATGCAGGTTGCTTGTCCTTATAGATACAAAGATATTTTGGGTAGACTCTACGTCTTCAAGAAATGCTTGTATGGCCGTAACATCTGCGCCGCAGGCCTTCATGGCATCTACATACATTTCATAATGGCTTTGCCTTTTGCCTTCATTGTTAATATCTGTTTCTTCGGCAAGTACAATCTCATTTATAAGATAACGAATCTCCGGGTTGCCTACAGGCAGCCATGGGGTAGACGTACAGGTTAGCTTTGACTGTAACGCTTTAAGCAGCGACATGAAATCCCAAACGGCATATACGTGCCCTTCAAGAAAATGTCTTAAATCTTCTACGGATTTTACTTTTCCATATAGTGAGTGTTGTAGCAGTAGTTCCTTTTGGGGGCGAATACTACTGTTGATAGTAGCGGTGTTCATAGCGGTAATTTTTTCAAAATTAAAAAAGCTGCGGCATTATACTTAGCTTTTTATATTGATATTCTCGATACAAAAATAGTGCCTTTTTATTAGTGCCTTTTATTTTGTAAACGCAAAATTCAAATAAATATTGAACGCAGCTCTTATAACCATATACGTTTTATGCGCCGCAAAGGTTTTCAGTTAATAACTTTAAAACAAAAGCGCGGCAAATACCTGCCGCGCTTCGTGAATATAATTTGAGTAAGTTGCTGTTTCTTATTTAAATGCAGCGTGGCCTGTAATGTCCATACCTGTAATAAGCAGGTGTATATCGTGAGTACCTTCGTAAGTGATAACACTTTCTAAGTTCATCATGTGGCGCATTATAGAGTATTCGCCTGTAATACCCATACCGCCTAATATCTGGCGTGCCTCGCGTGCTATGTTTATAGCCATGTCCACATTGTTACGCTTTGCCATAGAAATTTGTGCCGATGTTGCTTTGCCTTCGTTTCTAAGAACGCCAAGCCTCCATGTAAGCAGCTGCGCTTTTGTGATCTCAGTAATCATCTCGGCAAGTTTCTTTTGCTGAAGCTGTGTTGCTGCAATTGGCTTGTCAAACTGTATACGCTCCTGTGCATAACGAAGTGCCGTATCATAGCAGTCCATTGCTGCCCCTATAGCGCCCCATGCAATACCGTAACGTGCCGAATCAAGACAGCCAAGCGGCGCACCAAGGCCTGATTTGTTAGGCAGCAGGTTTTCTTTGGGAACTTTTACATTATCAAAAATAAGCTCGCCGGTAGCCGAAGCCCTAAGCGACCATTTGTTGTGCGTTTCAGGAGTTGTAAAGCCTTCCATGCCACGCTCAACAATAAGCCCGTGTATACGGACTTTTTCGTCTTTTGCCCAAACTACAGCGATATCTGCAAATGGTGCATTAGAAATCCACATCTTAGCACCGTTTAAAAGATAATGGTCACCCATATCTTTAAAGTTGGTGATCATACCGCTTGGGTTAGAGCCAAAATCAGGCTCTGTAAGGCCAAAACATCCCATAAATTCGCCTGAAGCTAATTTAGGAAGGTATTTTATTCTCTGCTCTTCGTTACCATACTTCCATATAGGATACATAACAAGAGATGATTGTACTGATGCAGTAGAACGAACACCGCTGTCGCCGCGCTCTATTTCCTGCATGATAAGTCCGTACGAAATCTGGTCAAGGCCTGCGCCGCCATATTCTTCGGGGATATAAGGGCCAAAAGCGCCTATGTCTGCCAGACCTTTAATGATCTGTTCAGGAAACTGGGCTTTTTGGGCATAGTCTTCTATAATAGGAGAAACTTCGCGCTTAACCCATTCGCGGGCAGCGTCGCGTACCATTTTGTGTTCGTCAGACAATAGTTCGTCTAATAAGTAATAATCAGGGGCCTGAAATAGATCCGGTTTCATTTGCTATAATTTTAAACAGGGCAAAAGTAACTAAGTATTCTAACAAAACCGCAAAAAAATGTTGTATTTTTTAAAACTAAATCGTTTTCGCGAAAACAGCTTAATATAATTTGCTATGCAGGTGAAAAGAGATTAGAAAAGGAAAAGAGCGATTACATCTTTAAATAGAAATCCTGCGTTAGCAAAATATACTCATCGGTATATTTGTGGCGTTCCAGTTCTATGGTCAGCTCATCTATGGCAGTTTCTTTTTTAAAGCGGCTAAAAGCAATAAGACTGCGTTTAACTTCGGTAGCTGGAGTTCCTTTTACGTGTGTAATCTTAAAAGGATAAAGTTCGTCTTGCTTTGCAAGAGCAATTAATTTTTCTTCTTCCTTAAAAGGAATGATTACAGCAAGCACGCCATGTTCTGACAATAGTAGTGCAGATGCCTCAATAAGGTCTTCAAAGGGAAGCGATTCCGTAAAGCGGGCTTTGTCGCGCTGTTCGTCGCCCGAAAAATACCCATCGGTATAAAAAGGAGGGTTAGAAACTATCAGGTCGTATTCATCTTCGGGTTCGTCCATAAATTCGTCAAGTCCTGCATGGTAGCAAAACAACCTGTCACCCCAAGGCGAATTCTCAAAATTATCTACTGCCTGCTCATAAGCATCATCGTCAATTTCAATACCGTCAATCTGTTCGGCATGGCTGCGCTGTGCAAGCATCAAAGCGATAAGGCCGGTGCCTGCGCCAATGTCCAGTATGCTGAAAGGCTTATGATCTACGGGAGCCCATGCACCAAGCAAAACACCATCTGTACCTACTTTCATGGCACATTTATCCTGCTGAATAGAAAATTGCTTGAACTGAAACATTTTTAGACTGGAGTATTGAGTAATGAGATTTGAGACAGGAGATGATAGAAAATAGTTAAGCTAACTGACAACCATCAATTGGCAGCCGATAACCAAACTATATATTAAGGTACATTTCAACAAGCCCTTCAGGCGTGTCAAGCACTACCTTTTTGTTTTCACGGTCTATCTTAACGATAAAGTCGTCAATCATTGGGACAAGGATTTCTGTTTCTCCTTTAAGTATTTCAAAAAGCGGCTGTGCAGAACTGTCGTTTATAGATACGATCTTGCCTATGTTGCCCAGGCGCTGGTCTTCGGCATCAAAGCCAATAACCTCATGGAAATAAAATTTATTGCCTTCCAGTTTAGGAAGTGCAGAAAGTGGAAGGTAAACCGCATTGCCCATTATAGCATCGGCATCGTCTTCGTTGTCGATGTCTTCAAAACGGGTCCTTAAAAAGTCACCCTTGTGCAGTGACGATGAAACAATAAAAAATGGAACCAGGTGTTTGTTTTGTTCAACAAACACCGATTCCATGTTTTCATACAACTCAGGCTCATCCGTATCTAACCAGATAAGGACTTCACCCTTGTAGCTAAATTTTTTAGCGATTTTACCTAAATAGAAACAATCTTCTTTACGCATATACCGCTGTACAAAAATTAAGCTTGAGTTTCTTCGTTGTTTTCTTCAGTAGCTTCCGTTGCAGCTTCTTCAGCAGGAGCTTCTTCTTCAGCTGCAGGAGTTGCAGCAGCGATAGCGTCAGCTTCAGCTTGTTTAGCAGCAGCAATACGGTCTGCGTTAACTTTCTGTTCAGCAGCAAATGCTTTAGCTTTAGCATCAGCTTCAGCTTTAGAAAGTCCTTGTTTTTTTGCATCAACTTTTCCGGCTTTCTCATCAAGCCACTGTGCTAGTTTAGCATCAGCCTGCTCCTGAGTAAGTGCACCTTTACGCACACCTCCGTCAAGGTGGTGTTTAAGTAAAGCACCTTTGTAAGAAAGGATAGCTTTTGCAGTATCTGTAGGCTGAGCTCCGTTATGAAGCCATTGTACAGCGCTGTCAAGATTTAGATCTATCGTTGCAGGGTTTGTGTTTGGATTGTAAGTTCCTAGTTTCTCAAGGAATTTACCATCTCTTTTAGAGCGGCTGTCAGCTGCTACTACCCAGTAAAAAGGTTTTCCTTTTTTACCGTGTCTTTGTAATCTGATTTTTACAGGCATAATCTTTAGATTAATGTGAGGTTCCCGACCTCGTTAAAATTAGGGTGCAAATATATAAAAGATTACTATACAAACTGAAGTAAATGCTATATTTATGATTTGTTACCCTGAATTTTATCACGTTTTTTAATTTTTATTGTGATTTCTTTTATTTTGATTAGGATATATTCTATAAAAAACTATTTTTGTCGTTGTAAAATTTGATTGACCCTTTCTAACTATTTAATAATGAAAAAAATTTTATCACTTTTAGTATTGCTGGTAGCGTTCGCCTCGTGTGAAGAAGATGTAAAATTCAACACCCCGGCGGTGCAGGCTTTTAGAGGTAATACAGATGGTACTTCTGATATATGGAAAGCCAGGGAATTTTCTGCGGTCAAGTCTGGAAATTCTGTGATAGTTACAGCTAAGAATGATGTTGAGACAATAGTATTAAGGATCAATAATCCTGTTCCGGGAGAAACTGAGGGGTCTATACATCCGCTAGGGGTAGACGAGCTTAATAAAGCTACATATGCACTATCTGTAGACGGTATCGATCAGTTTTACCAAACGGGTACAAATATAGGAGACGGTCAGATCCAGATAAGAAGGACGCTTGATAACAATATTAATGCTACAGATGGTAAGGGTTATATATCTGGAACATTTTATTTTAACGCTAAAAACGATGCCGGTGAAACCGTTAACTACCATTCGGGAGTTTTTTATAAGGTGCCGATCGTTGCAATACAATAAATTACAAATAGTTTGAAATATAGTAAACCGCCTTTTGGGCGGTTTTTTATTACCTTTTTGTGCGTGAACTCTTAAATTTGTATTAAAAAAAAATAATAAGTTGTTTTATAACTAAATAAGGTTACATTTGTAAGAAGTATAAACACCGAACAAATTTTTTTTTATGAACATATTCGTAGGGAGCCTTCCATTTAGTTTAGAGGAGGCAGATTTAAGAGAGTCTTTTGAGGCTTATGGAGCTGTAGAATCTGTAAAGATTATTACAGATAAATTTACAGGCAGAAGTAAAGGTTTTGGCTTCGTAGAGATGTCAAACGACGACGAGGCTCAAAAAGCTATCGACGAACTTAACGGTGCTACTGTAGCTGGAAGGACTATTGTTGTAAACAAGTCTGAGCCAAGACCGGAAGGTGAAAGAAGAACTTTCAACAACAACCGCAGCGGTGGTGGAGGTTTCAACAGAGACAACAACCGTAGTGGTGGAGGTTTCAACAGAGACAACAACCGTGGTGGTGGAGATTACAACCGTGGAGGTCGTTACTAAAAAATAGATATTTACAAGTACAATATATATTTTATCCCGGCTCATTTTTATGAGCCGGGATTTTTTATGCGTTATACGTAACGCTGGATTTTAACAAACGGATTGTTTATAACTTATTGTAACCTTGTTTTTAAAAATCGTATTTTTGGGGTGCATGCTATTACGTGCGTGCATCAAACAAAAAACTTTCTCTAAAAATCCCTAAGTTGGTATGTACCTGATATTTGACACTGAAACAACCGGATTACCCAAACGCTGGGACGCCCCCATTACCGACACAGACAACTGGCCGCGCTGTATACAGATAGCATGGCAGCTGCATGATGAGATGGGCAGGCTGATAGAACATCAGGATTATATGGTAAAGCCCGATGGCTTTAATATTCCGTATGATGCTGAGCGCATTCACGGTATTTCTACAGAGCTTGCCGCTGAACAGGGAATAGACCTTGGTGAGGTATTGGAGAAATTCAACATTGCGCTCTCTAAATCAAAATTCATAGTTGGGCAGAATGTAGGCTTTGATGTTAACATCATGGGCTCTGAATTTTACCGTATGGGTGTAGAAAGCCCTATGGCAGCCATGAAGGTGCTGGATACCTGTACTGAAATTACCGCAGATTTATTAAAACTTCCCGGAGGACGTGGGGGCCGTTTTAAACTACCTACGCTTACCGAGCTGCACCAATACCTTTTTAACGAACCGTTTGCCGAAGCCCACAATGCTACTGCCGACGTTGAGGCCACTACACGTTGTTTTCTTGAACTTGTAAAAAGGCAGATATTCACGCCGCAGGAGCTTGATGTTGAGTCAGGATACTACAATGAATTTGCAGTAGCAAATCCGCAGCCGATACAGCTTATCGGTTTAAAGCATATTAACCTTAAGCAAGCTTCAGAAGAGGTGCGCAAGCACCTTGAGAAACTGAAATCTGCCGAGGCTGTACCTACCCACACTACGGGCGAGGTACATAATATACAGGATGTAGATTTTGTACACCTGCATAACCATACACAGTTTTCTGTACTGCAGTCTACTATTTCGGTACCGGATCTTGTAAAGGCTGCTGCCAAATATAAGATGCCTGCTGTTGCCATGACCGATCACGGTAACATGATGGGGGCCTTTCACTTTGTGAGCAATGTGCTTAACCATAACAAAGCTGCCGAAGCAAAAAACAAGACTGCCGTAGAAAACGGGGAAGAACCTACGGAGGTTATAATGAAACCTATTGTGGGGGTAGAATTCTTTGTGTGCGAAGACCACAAAGATAAATCCAGAAAAGATAACGGTTATCAGGTGGTGTTGATGGCCAAGAACAAAAAAGGCTATCATAACCTGGCAAAAATGTCGTCTATTGCCTTTACAGCCGGTTTCTATTACGTGCCGCGTATCGACAAAAAAGTTATAGAACAATATAAAGAAGATATTATTGTATTGTCGGGTAACTTGTATGGCGAGATACCGAATAAGATATTAAACATTGGTGAGAACCAGGCAGAGGAAGCTTTGCTGTGGTGGAAAGATATGTTTGGCGATGACTTCTATATGGAGGTGATGCGCCACGGGCAGGAAGACGAGAACCGTGTTAACCAAACCCTTATTTCATTGGCGCGTAAGCATGATGTTAAACTGGTAGCTACCAATAACACCTATTATGTAGATAAGGAAAACTCGCATGCGCATGATATTTTATTGTGTGTAAAAGATGGCGAGAAACAGGCAACACCTATAGGCCGTGGCCGTGGTTTCCGTTACGGGCTTCCTAATACCGAATACTATTTTAAATCGGGTGATGAGATGAAGCAGCTCTTTAAAGACCTGCCGGAAGCTATTGCCAATATTCAGCAGATAGTAGATAAAGTAGAGATATACTCCTTATACAGGGATGTACTGCTTCCTAAATTTGATATTCCTGAAGAATTTGTTAATCCGGAGGATGAAACTGATGGAGGCAAACGGGGAGAGAACAGTTATTTGAGGGATCTTACTTATAAAGGTGCAAAGATAAGATATGGAGAAATTACCGATGATATACGCGAACGCCTTGATTTTGAGTTAAAGACCATTGAGAACAGTGGTTACCCGGGATATTTTCTTATTGTACAGGATTTTATCGCCGAAGCCCGCAACATGGGGGTATCGGTGGGGCCGGGAAGGGGATCTGCTGCGGGATCTGCAGTAGCGTACTGCCTTTGGATCACCAATATTGACCCGATTAAGTACGACCTGCTTTTTGAGCGTTTCCTTAATCCTGACCGTGTATCCATGCCCGATATTGATATCGACTTTGATGACGAGGGGCGAGGAAGCGTAATGGATTACGTTATTAATAAATATGGCTCAAGCCAGGTGGCACAGATTATTACCTACGGTACCATGGCGGCAAAATCGTCTATACGTGATACTGCTAGGGTACTGGATCTTCCATTGTTTGAAGCCGATAAAATTGCTAAGCTTATTCCTAACCTTAAGCTGGCAAAAATATTTTCTCTTGATGCTAATGCGCTTAAAAGTGCATTGCGTGCAGAGGAATATGAAAAGGTTGTAGAACTTATTGCCATGGCCGATGGCGGCGACCTTACCGGTGAGACCATCCAGCAGGCAAAAGTGCTTGAAGGATCGCTGCGCAATACGGGTATCCACGCTTGTGGTGTAATTATTACACCCGATGATATTACGAATTTCGTTCCGGTATCGCTGGCAAAAGACTCCGACCTATATGTTACCCAGTTTGATAACTCGGTGGTCGAGAGCGCCGGACTCCTTAAGATGGACTTTTTGGGTCTGAAGACCCTAACCCTGATCAAGGATACTGTTAAGCTGGTAAAATACAAGCATGATATAGACCTCGACCCTGAGTCGTTCCCTATAGACGATGTAAAGACGTACGAGCTCTTTCAGCGCGGTGAGACTGTAGGGGTGTTCCAGTATGAGTCGCCCGGTATGCAAAAGTACATGAAGGACCTTAAGCCAACTGTATTTGCCGACCTTATTGCCATGAACGCGCTGTACCGTCCGGGACCGCTGGAGTATATCCCGAGTTTCGTTCGCAGGAAAAATGGCGAGGAAGAAATAAAATATGACCTTGATGCCTGCGAGGAATACCTAAAGGAAACCTATGGTATTACCGTATACCAGGAGCAGGTGATGCTGCTGTCGCAAAAGCTGGCGGGCTTTACTAAAGGTGAGGCCGACGTTTTGCGTAAAGCGATGGGTAAAAAACAAAAAGACGTACTGGATAAGATGAAACCTAAATTTGTAGCCCAGGCTGCAGAAAAAGGACATGATGCCAAAGTACTCGAAAAGATATGGAAAGACTGGGAGGCGTTTGCAAGTTACGCCTTCAACAAGTCGCACTCTACCTGTTATGCGTGGGTAGCCTATCAAACGGCTTACCTGAAAGCGCACTATCCGGCAGAGTATATGGCGGCTGTACTTTCTAACAACATGAACGACATCAAACAGGTTACCTTTTTCATGGAAGAATGTAAACGTATGGGCTTAGAGGTTCTTGGCCCTGATGTTAATGAGTCGTTTTATAAATTTACTGTAAACGACCGTGGCGCTGTACGTTTTGGTATGGGGGCTATTAAAGGTGTAGGGGCAGGAGCTGTTGAGACTATTGTTGAAAACAGGAAAGAAGCAACTTATAAATCTATATTTGATCTTGCGAAGCGTATTGATCTGCGCGCTGCCAACAAAAAAGCATTTGAAAACCTTGCCCTTGCAGGAGGGTTTGACTGTTTTGCGGCCACACACAGGGCGCAATATTTTCACATGGATTCCAGCGAGAATATATCGTTTCTTGAAAAGGCGATGCGCTATGGTTCTAAATTCCAGGAGAATGAAAATTCGTCTCAGGTAAGCCTTTTTGGAGAGGCAAGCGAAGTACAGATTCCGGAGCCGGTTGTGCCTCCATGCGAAGAGTGGAGCACTATGGAAAAACTGGCTAAAGAGAAAGAGGTGGTAGGTATCTATATATCAGGCCATCCGTTGGATGACTATAAATTTGAGATGAAATATTTTTGTAATGCAAAACTTGAGGCGCTTAAAAACCTTGAGCAGCACGTTACAAAGAATTTAAGCTTTGGTGGTATAATATCAAACGTGCAGCACAGGGTAGCCAAAAATGGCAAAGGCTGGGCGTCGTTTATGCTTGAGGGCTATGATGAGAGTTACGAGTTCAGGATATATGGCGAAGAGTATCTTAAATTCAGGCATTTCCTTATAGGCAATAATTTTACCTTTATGAAAGTGCTTGTAAAGGAGGGCTGGACCAATGCCGAAGGTAAAAAGGGCGAGCCAAGGCTGCAGTTTATAGCCATACAATACCTTCAGGATGTGTTAACCACTTTTGCGAAAAAGCTTATTATACAGTTTAATATTGCCGAGCTTCAGGATCAGGTTATTGAAACCCTAAATGAAATCTTTCGGAACAATACCGGCGATAATACCGTAACGTTTGAAGTAATGGAGTTGCAAAAGATTATGCGAAAAGTAGAAATTGCCGCTGCGCCGCCTGTTAAAGAAATAACTGAAGATTCCGACGAGCTGGATGCAGAGGTTAATGAGCCTGTTATAAGCGAAGTAGAAGATATTCAGGTAGTGACCAAGCTGATAATGCCAAGCAGGAAGCTCAAAGTAAAGATTAGTAACGAGTTATTGCAGGAACTGGAAAAACTTCAGGTAAATTTTAAACTGAATTAAATTTCCTAATAAACTGACTCTATAGGGGTATAGGTAAAACTAATACATCTTTAACAGAAATATTAATATAAATATGTAAATTTGTTACCTAAAGTTAATCTAAAAAAGAAAATATATAATGGCACAAGCAATAACAGATGCTACTTTTGAAGAAGTGGTATTAAAATCAGACAAACCGGTATTAGTAGATTTTTGGGCAGCATGGTGTGGACCTTGTCGTATGGTAGGTCCAATCATCGACGAGATCAATACAGAGTACGAAGGTAAAGCTGTAGTTGGTAAAGTAGATGTAGATGCTAACCAGGAATTTGCAGCTAAATATGGTGTGAGAAACATCCCAACCGTACTTGTTTTCCAAAATGGAGAAGTTGTAGGCCGCCAGGTAGGTGTTGCTCCTAAAAAAACATACACTGACGCTATTGATGCTTTATTATCATAAGTAAGCATTTAAAATAGAAAAAGCCCACTTTATTTAAAGTGGGCTTTTTTATTGGTAATTGGTTTGTGTTTTTAAAAAGTGCAATTGCACTTTTTAATGCAGCATCAGGTAATCATGATGTTGTGCCTTTTGATGTAAATTACCGTTCGGTTTTTTTGATTTGATTGCGCAAATATAGTCAAAGTCACTAAATAGTGACTTTATAATAGCTATTTTTGTTTTATAATTTTATGGCATGGAAGAGCAGGCTAAAAAAACGCAGGAAAGAAATAAGGAGAAAAGTAAGCAGCGATTCCTTGCAGCTGTTGGAAAACTCCTTAAAACAAAAGGATTTTCGGCGCTAAAGGTTAATGATATAGCTGCTGCTGCGGGCCTGGATAAAAAGCTTATCTATAAATATTTTGGCGGAAAAGACCAGCTTATAGATGAGTATCTGGTATCTATAGATTTTTGGAGCAACATAAAAGAAGGCGATGCCCCACCGGTAATTACCGATGGCGGGCAGGAATTTGTAAAACAGATGCTGTTACAGCAGTTTGACTATGTTGGCACTAATGAAGAATTCCAGAAGATACTTTTATGGGGGCTTTCTGAAAAAAGAAAATCACTTCAAAATCTGGCCGATGAACGCGAAGTAGCGGGTGAGCTACTGCTTCAAAATATAACCGATCCGTTTTTTGGCGCTAAGGCGGTAAATTTTCGCGCCAGCATGGCAATAATTATTTCCGGGATATATTACCTTAATATGTATTCTAATTCCAGCAACAGTACTTTTTGCGGCATAGATCCTGCAAAAGAGGATGGAAAAGAGTCTTTAAAAACAGCTCTGTCAGGTCTGGTGGATATGATCTATAAGGATAGTGAATAGAGTTTAACCTACACTTTCAATTTCTTCTTTTTCGGCTATTTTTTGTTCGTAGTGCTTATTGTCCCATTTGGCAAGGTCAACAATAATAGGAACAAGAGAGCGTCCTTTATCGGTAAGGTTATATTCTACCCTTGGCGGTAATTCTTTAAATTCTTCTCTGGTTAAAATACCATCAGCTTCCAGTTCTTTTAAGGAAGAGGTGAGCACCTTTTTAGATATCGTACCTATAGAAGCATGCAGCTGTCCAAAACGAGCCTTACGGCTGCGAAGGGCATATATTATTACAGGTTTCCATCGCGATCCCATGATCGCCATAGTACGGTGCATGGGGCATTCGGCATATCTAAAAACATCATTTTTCAAATCAGGTTACTTTAGGGTTACCACTATATACTATTAATGGTTACAAATGTAAACTATTATGAGTTACTTTGTGACACTAAAATGATAAATATCAGATGAACAGGCTTCATCGTAATAAAACTAAATTACACTATGAATTTTGATGCTCTTTTTCAGCCCTTCCAATACAAAGGCTTAAACCTGAAGAACAGGTTTGTTATGGCTCCAATGACAAGAACTTTTTCGCCTGACGGTGTGCCTACACAGTTCGTTGCCGATTATTATGCCCGCAGGGCAGCAGCCGAAGTTGGTTTGATCATTACTGAAGGCACGGTTATAAACCGCCCGTCGGCTAAGAATCAAAAGGATATTCCTGATTTTTATGGGGATGCAGCCTTGAATGCATGGGGTAAAGTTGTACAGGATGTACACGCTGCCCACGGTAAGATTGCACCGCAGTTATGGCACGTAGGCAATACACCGTACGGATGGGAAGCTCCTGCTCCGTTTGAAAGCCCGGATGCAATGACACTAAAAGATATTGAAGATACTATAAAAGCATTTGCAGATGCGGCCCGCAATGCTAAGGCATTAGGTTTTGATGCTTTTGAAATACATGGTGCGCACGGGTATCTTATAGACCAGTTCTTTTGGGAAGTTACTAATAACCGTACCGACGAATATGGAGGTAAGACCATTAAAGAAAGAAGCCGTTTTGCAGTAGATGTGGTCAAGGCAATGAGAGAAGCTGTAGGTCCCGATATGGTTATAATCCTTCGTGTTTCACAATGGAAACAACAGGATTATGGTGTTAAGCTGGCATCTGACCCATCAGAGATGGAAGATTGGCTGCAGCCATTGGTAGAAGCCGGTATTGATATTTTTCATGCTTCGCAACGCAGGTATTGGGAAAGCGAATTTGACGGCAGCGACCTTAATTTTGCCGGATGGATCAAGAAAGTAACGGGTCAGCCTACCATTACAGTAGGTTCTGTAGGTTTATCTACCGATGTTATGGAGCTGTTTACAAAAGGCGGCGGATCTGAAACGGCAGAGATGAGTGAGATGCTTCGCCGTTTTGAGCGTGGCGATTTTGACTTGGTTGCCATAGGTCGTGCACTGCTTCAGGATCCTGAATGGGTGCAAAAGGTAAAGATGAAACGTTTTGACGAACTTAAAGCATTTGATACTGCCAGTCTTCAGCAATTGTATTAATAAATTATTTAGGTAATAAACAAACCTGTATAGCGAACGCTGTACGGGTTTTTGTATTTATAATCTGTTAGTATAATTTATGTCAATTGCTTACATTTGGAATTATGAAGTTAGAAGGACAATTAGAAAAAATATCGAGCTTTTCGCATCTTGAGTTGTTGGCCAACCAAATTGTGGAGGGTTTCATTTCGGGTATGCATAAGAGTCCGTTTCACGGATTCTCTTCAGAATTTGCAGAGCATAAGGTGTATAATCCCGGTGAAAGCACCAGGCATATAGACTGGAAGCTGTTTGCCCGTACCGACAGGTTGTATACCAAGCGTTATGAAGAAGAAACAAACCTGAGGTGCCATATCATTATAGACAATTCATCGTCTATGCACTACCCTAAGCTTAAGCAAGGGCAGCAGTTTTATGAAAATAAGATAGGATTTTCGGTTTTAGCGTCTGCGGTATTGATGGAGCTGCTAAAGCACCAGCGCGATGCCGTAGGGCTTAGTGTGTATTCAGACACTTACGAGTTCTATGCGCCGGAGAAAGGCAGCGGAAGACACCACAGGATGCTTTTAAACAAACTTGAGGGTGTGCTGGAATCGCCGGGGCAGAGCAAAGCTACTGATACGACGACATTTTTGCATCAGATAGCGCAAAAGATGCACCGCCGCTCTATGATCATATTATTTACAGATATGTTTCAGCCGGGCAATGATGAAGCGCTGTTTAATGCGTTGCAGCATTTAAAGCACAACAAGCATAAAGTGGTATTATTTCATGTAATGGATAAGAAAACGGAGTTCAGTTTTGATTTTGATAACGCCCCAAGGAAGTTTATTGATGTAGAATCGGGCGAAGAAGTGAACCTTTTTGCAGAAAATGTAAAGTCGGAGTATGAAAAATTAGTGAATGCCTACTTTAAAAAGGTAGAAGAAACTTGCATGTTGTACCGAATTAAGTATGTTCCGGTTTCTGTTGATGAAAAATTTGAAAAAATATTAACGACATACCTCGTTGAGAAACAAAAGTTTGGCTAACGTTAAGAGAAAAACATCAAAAAAAATTTTCTGAACACTTGCAAATCTCAAAAAGAGCCGTATATTTGCACTCGTAATAATGAAACAAACAACGGCAACGTTAAGACATCATTAGAAACGCTGGTTTGGTAGTTCAGTTGGTTAGAATACATGCCTGTCACGCATGGGGTCGCGGGTTCGAGTCCCGTCCAGACCGCCAGTAAAGGAGAAACAGCCTCGCAGATATGCGGGGCTTTTTTCGCCTAAAATATTTACGATAGTTGTGTTGTTTACGCTATACTGCTGTATAGCACGGTTTAGTAGTTAGACCGAATGAGAAGCTTTCCATTTAATTGGAGGGCTTTTTTGATTTAATACCTTTTCGTTTTCTTAAAAAAAAGGCATATATCTTTTCCCTTTATTGCTTTGGTTCGCCTATTCTTATACCCCTATTAATACCCCCGTTTTTTTATGAATCCCTTTGTTTATAAGGTTTGGTAAATTTTGTTTACTTCTTTCGTCTTTTGTTGCTTATAAGGAGTTGTAATTATAACAAAAGCCGTATCTATTGTGATTCGTTATGTTTAGCTATTTTTTATTTGTTGTAAATATAACACCAGTTCAATATCTTTTTATTGTTAGTTGTCATTAAATCAATTAGTTGAATTTTATTTTGTAAGAAAAAATTTATAATTTAGTACTGAAAAATACGACTTGAAATTTCGCTTCCCGGAGTTACTAGAAGTATTAATTCTAATTTTTATTACAATGAAAAACGATTATTACAATGTTAGGGCTGATATAAGAACTGACAAGAAAAGAAAAGATGGATACTACCCAATTTATCTATTTGTTTACTGTAGCGGTGTTACTCAGAAGCTGTCTTTAGCTGAATACATTCCAAAAAATATTTGGGATAAGGAAAAGGAACGTGTAAATGCAAAGGGTTATGGTAATGTTAATAGTATCATTCTTCAGAAGAAAAATGATGTTCTAAATTTTATTAGAAAGTGCTTAGCGGAAGGAAATAATGTGAGTCAGAAGGATATTACTAATTACTGGAACGGTAAGGCTGATCGTGAAGTTGATTTTTATAAGTTCTATGCTTCTTTTTGTCAAAGCCACTTTAAAAAAATAAAGCCTGCGACCCAATCTCATTATAGAACTTTAGAAAAGAAGCTAAAAATGTATAGCCCGAAGCTGAAGTTTAAGGATATAAATTATGTTTTTACCGAAGGGTTTAAAGAATTTCTTGAAGATACTGGAAGTGGGACTTATAATATGATTAAGTTTTTGAAAACTACTCTTGACCAAGCGATGAAGTTGAAATTACTTACCGATGACTCTTGGCGTGAAACTTCGGCTAAAAGCCCTGAAGGGGAAAGAGTATTTTTAACACCAGCCGAAGTTAAAAGGATTCATGAGCTTAAATTGTATGAATTTGATAAAAGATTAAGTGAATCAAGGGACTTCTTCTTGTTCTGTTGTTATTCAGGGTTGAGGTATAGTGATGCTAATAATCTAACGCACGATAACTATAAAGAAGGTATGCTATGTTTTAATCATCAGAAAACTGGAAATAGACAGGAAACGCCTATGACGATTGAAGCTAAATTGATTTTTTATAAGTATTTAGAAAAAGCAAAACCCCAAGAGAAAATTTTACCTGATATTTGTAACCAGACGTTAAATCTTGATTTGAAAGTTTTGGCTAAGGAAGCTAAGATTAATAAAAATCTGACCTCTCATGTCGGGCGTCATACTTTTGCTGTAACCCTCTTAGGTAATAATGTAAATCCTTTTAATATTACTTATCTTATGGGGCATAAAAAGCTAAATCAATCCTTTAGTTATACCCACATAATGCCTGAAAATTTAAGAGGTGTTGTTAAGAATGTGTCCTTTGGTCAAAGCCCTTTGAAGAACTCTTCCAAGGATAAATCGTGAATTGCTAAAATTCTAAGGAGGGTTTTAAGAGTGATGTTCTTCCCGGCTTCTACTCTCCAATACTGAACGCGGTTAAGCTCGTGTTCGAAGGCGAAGGTTTCATGACTAGTGAAGCCTTTTTCTTTGCGTAGTGTTTTTATCTTTTCAGCAATGGCTAGAATTTTATCGTCGAATACTGTATCTGTAGTTTCCATAGGCTGAAATTGCGTATTTATCCGCTTTTATGTTACCTACTAATAACGAACCGTATTAATTATCCCTATTTAAATAGGATTTTATATATTAGCTGAAATTATGTATAACCTTACAAAACTAATTTTGGTAAATGGAAAATTTAAGTAGTTCTGTTGTCTTTTGTATCCTTCTTTTCCTTTTGGCTTTTTTTGTCTTTATATGCTATGTTATTGCTGAGATGGCAAGACAGAGAGGCAGAAGTGGATTGATGTGGGTATTGCTATCGTTTGTATTCTCTCCATTTTTATGTATGGTGTTTCTTTACTTCTTAGGAGAGACGGACGATAAAAGAGAAGAATGGATTATAACTGCTGAACAAATTAAAATGCGTTATAAAAATTAATCGTTATGAAGTATATTATTATCATTGTTGTATCTGTGTTTCTTTTCTCTTGTGATGGTGTTTCTAATAGAAAAGAAGGAAATCTGTCTACTGACGGCAAAACTGCTTCTAAAGGCAGGGAGGGTGATACAGTAGATTTTTCTAAAACTAAGTTTACTGATAGAGGTGAAGAACTAATATACATCCGCAACTATATTGAATATAGGTTGCCTAAAGTGCTTATTGAGGCAGAACCAGCGAAAATGGAAGAAGCTCTTGAGGATTTAGTCGGAAGGGGTAAGGATGTGACCTTGGAAGAAGCGGCAAAATATACGTGGATGTATGACGGAGCATATAATCGTTTATGGTATTTGGTTACCCAGGACAATTTAAGTTTTGATGCTGTGAAGAAGATGCTGTATTCTTATGATACGCTATATCCTAAAGGGAAACAAAAAGCAAAAAAAGAAGCTGAAATTTTGCCGGTGATTGATGAAAAAGAAGTAGAAAGACCTCCGATTGTAGAAGGTAAGTATAATCCTGATGATGAAAGGATCAGGGGAGATTTCAACGGAGACGGTAAAGAAGAATATGCTTATCGTGTTTTAATTAAACAAGGTCATGGTAACCCGGTTGAAGATGGTACGCCCGATGAATATGAAGTGCATTTTTCGGATAAAAATATAGAATATGTAAAAGCTGATTGTTGTGGGTTTAGGATAATTAACGAAGGAGATTTGAATAATGACGGTTCTGATGAATTTAGTATTGCCCAAAACCCAATGAATGGATGTATAGGTACTTTCAGAACTTTTACTTGTAAAAGAGGTAATTGCTTTGAGCTAATTGAGCCATTTGTTTTTTATAGATGTAATGAATTGTCAATTGAGGAACTTAAAGGTTTTGTTAGTAGGGAAAATGGAGTTGTTTACTATCGTGAAATGAATCCTGATGGTGGACGATTGATAAAAAAAAGAGCTACTATAACAAATTGAAAAAAATGTTAAAACTAAAAATCATGCCCTCCTCTGAGGGTATTTTTTTTTTTTTGAAAATAAACGCCTGTAAATCTGTTACTTAGTTTTTATTTGTAGAAATATCACAAAATAGTTGCCTTTTTGCCTGACAAAATTTACGCTTACCCGCTATAACTATAATATGTAACGGGTAATTCCGCCCGTTTTAAATTTACATATTATGAAAAAATCAAGAGGCGAAAAGATTGAGATTAGTGCTAAAGTGTTAGGTGCTGTGTTGAAAACTAACTTACGAATTCAGAAAGCAAACGCTGAGCTTAAAGAACTACTGTCAGAACTATTGGAGAGACCCGGTTTGGCTAAAGAGAACCTGACTGTAAAACAGGTTAAAGATGAGTACGGAATTAGTCGCAAGCAATTAGACGGCTTTAGAAAAAAAGGTTTGAAGGTAATCCAAAAGAAGCCGAACGGGACAATATGGGTTAAGAGAAGCGAGATTGATAAGTTTTTAATGAAAAAATAAAGTCATGGAAAAGGAAATCATTTTTACTATATATGAAAAATCTATAGATAGATTAGGTGGAGACTGGGTTGAATATAGACCGAAGCGCCTTAAGTCTATGGATGAGAAATATATTTATTTTAAAAAAAAGGTTTGCGCTAATAAGAGTGTCACAGATATATTTTTGTATTTCAAGTTGCGATATAATATTGAGACGAAAGTTTTTAAATTAGTTATACGTGGCAATTTTATAAACTGGGTTTATGGTGGTCGTACGGATTTAAAACCATGGTTAATAAACCATGAAAATTGTATAAAAAGGTTGGCTATGAGAACCGGTCTGTCAGAAGAAATGTTGTGGAAAGCAAATCAGAAATTGTAAAGAAAATACCCGGTGCTAAAGCCGGGTTAATTTAAAATTTAGAATTATGATTGATAAAACTAAAGTTTATATACAGAACTTTGTAACGGTTTGTTTAAAGAGCTGGAAATACCGGGGCAATGGAAACTACCCCGGTCAAAAACTCTACACATTGAAAATTTATAATCCTGAAGTCGCAAAGAAAAGGTACGCGATATTGTTGTGTAAAGTTGTAAATGAAGACACGGGCGAAGAATTTATAATGTTTGAAAACAGCCTCCGCAAATGGTATTTTGGGCGTAATACTAGGCAAAATTTAAGACAAGCTCAATTCAACGATTGTATAAGATTGCTTAGTGAAGGAATCGGGGTGCGTGAAAAAGATTTGTGGAATGCCCGGGTAACAACTTTTGAGATAGGTATAAACCTTTTACTTAATAAGAAATTTAAAAATATAAATGATTGTCTGGTGAGGTATAGGGGTTTGCCTCGTGAAATTAGGTTTGGTTCTGTTTACTTTCATGGTAAAAAATTTAAGATAACGATTTATGATAAATGGAATGAAATTTTCAAGTCTAAAAAAATGAATATTTATCAGGAACGTTTTGCGGCTAATTTTCACTTAGTAAGAATTGAACTTGGAGTAGAAAAGATGCACGGCTTCTTCAAAGAAAAAGCGTCTACTTTAGCTGATATAAGGGATAACTGGGATGAGCTTTTTGCTAAGTTAGTTTGGTATATTAAAGGAATTGATTTTGTAGATAGGATTTCTCCAGCACTAAGTTTGGAAGATGTAAAAACTGTTGCCGACTTCTACGGTTATCATTTTTACCGGAGAATAAATAAAAATTTCTTTAAGAACCTATACAAGTTTGAAAAGCTAATGTTTACTCAAAATAATAAGTCGGGCGATATTGATAATTTTTTTAGTTCATTTGAACGTGGAATATCTAAGACGCACGATTTTAAAGTAGAGTTTGACTTAGTTTTAGATAAGAAAGTCGCCGATTTATATAATAAAGGTACTTTATAGTAAATACTTACTTATATAACTCTATAAATAGATTATAAGTAAGTATAAGTAAATTTAAGCGCGTTGGTACAAGCCCGGTGATAAATAATATAAATAGCCGGGCTAAGTACAAATGCATTAAGTTGAAGTAATCTTATTTGCGGATATATTCTTCTATTATCTTTCTATTGGTTGAAATCGTTGATTTAAGGCGTTGAATTGATATATGTATCTTAAGGGGCGCATTAGTGTTAAATAAGTTCTTATATCGCTTGTTTTCCATATCTTAGATTTTGAATAAATGAAGAAGGATGGATAGATGGTCAAAGGAGAAGCGCAGTGAGGTAATGTCTAAAATTAGGTCTAAAGACACTAAGCCTGAAAAGAAGTTAAGATCATTACTTTTTAGTAGGGGTCTACGGTATAGAATTCATTATAAAAAACTACCTGGAACTCCTGATATAGTATTCCCGAAATATAAGACTGTAATTTTTGTCCATGGCTGTTTTTGGCATCATCATGAGGATTGTAATGTTGGGCGTGTGCCTAAATCTAATCGGGACTTTTGGTACACTAAGCTATCCCGAAATATTGAAAGGGATAAAAAAAATCAAAACGATATTTTAAAATTAGGGTGGAAAGTGATTGTTGTATGGGAGTGCGAACTGAAAAAGCCTAATGATGAATTCATTGATTTGCTCATTTTAAAAATTCATTGTGAGTAGTCTGACTTCTATGTAAATATAGGGTTGTGGATAATTTTGCTAATAAAGTTTGATGTTAATTATTAATGTTATCTACATATTACTTTTCTTTACGATTAAATTATTGCTTATGATGACTTTTGGTAGTGTATGCTCTGGTGTCGAAGCGGCACAGTTAGCGTTTACAAGATTTAACTATAAACAATTGTGGAGTTCGGAAATCGCTGAATTCCCGTCTAAAGTCTTGGAACACCACTATCCACAAATTCCAAATCTCGGCGATATGACTTCAATTCCAAAAAAAATTTTAGAAAAAAAGATTGAAGCACCGGATTTATTTTGTGGCGGAACCCCTTGCCAAGCGTTTTCTTTGGCGGGTTGGAAAAATGGATTAGCTGATGAGAGGGGGCAATTAACAATTACTTTTATTGATATAGCAAACGCAATCGATAAGGTTCGAAAAGAGCAGGGTAATAACGAAGCGATAATATTATGGGAAAATGTAGAGGGCGTTTTAAACGATAAAACCAATGCTTTTGGTAATTTTATTGCAGGTCTTGCCGGATTAGATGATGAACTAAAGCTGAAAAAGTGGACTAAAGCAGGTTATTTAGAAGGGAAAACACGTAATGTGGCTTGGAGAGTTCTTGATGCTAAATATTTTGGACTACCCCAGCAAAGAAAAAGATTATTTGTGCTGGCAGGAGGTAAAAATTTTAGACCGGATTTGGCTCTATTTGAGTTTGGCAAGAAAGATTTAACCATTAAGAAGCGCACAAAAGCTAAAATTCTTCAGGACTTGTTTTCTGAGAATGAGCCGGAAGCTAATCAGAATTATGACAGGGTTTTTTATAAGGATGGACATAAAGTAGAAATATTTAGAGAATATACTGATTGCTTGTACGCCGCGTACGGAACCAAATGGAATGGTAACGCAGCTGCATATAACGGTTCGCTGTATGTGTCTCAAAATGATAAATTGAGAAGATTGACACCTCTTGAGTGCGAAAGATTAATGGGGATGCCAGACAATTATACTTTAATTAAAGGGAGTAAGGATACTACACGTTTTCAATCCATCGGTAATTCTTGGGCAGTACCAGTTATTTCTTGGATAGGGGAGCAGATTGAAGCCTATCGGAATCAGAAGCTATTTGTAAAAGATAATTGGCAGAATTATTTAGAATCTGTTGGAAATAATTTAGATGCGAAATTATATCTACTTGGAGACGTGAAAAGGATTTCGTCCACTCACTATTTGAATACA
Source organism: Flavobacterium sp. DG1-102-2 (assembly GCF_033042555.1). NCBI lineage: Bacteria > Pseudomonadati > Bacteroidota > Flavobacteriia > Flavobacteriales > Flavobacteriaceae > Flavobacterium > Flavobacterium sp. DG1-102-2. Next base: position 20,237 of record NZ_JAWLIK010000009.1, on the reverse strand, counting down.
ACTGCTTCACCGTATGATATGAAAGAAGGTTCTTTGGAAGAAGTAATCGAAGTTCATGGGATAAATGAGAAATTTTACTTGAGTTCGGCTGCTTGCTCTGGCATACTCAGGAGAAAAGAAGAAAGAAACATGAAGATGAACCCTGATTTGGAGAGAATCCTTCATATAAATAGTATAGAGGTGAAGGATGAAGAAGTAGTTAGCTCAAAAAATAGCTTAATTTATACTCGTATCTAAAAAGTCAAGAATAAAAAAGAGCGGTTTAACCGCTCTTTCTATTGCTGTAATTTTTCTGCTAATTTCTGTTTCCATATAGCTGTATCATACCATGGGCAACCGATGCATCCTGCTTCATCGTATTTATCCTTTCCGCGCCACTGCTCGTCACCTTCATAGAACCATTGGATACCCATAAAGTCCCCACGAATATTGTTTTTTACGCAATTGTCGCAATATCTTGATTTCCATAAATTTGTTTGGTTGGAAAGCAATTGGAATTTTTCTTTAATTAATTTTAAGCTCATGTCGTTTGGATTATCGCTTTCAGGTTTTCCCCAACGCTGTGAAGGAAACTTATGGTCAATAACAAGTTCTTGGGAAGTTCTTTTAACGTTAAAGCAAACCTCGTGAAGCCCCAACTCTCTCTTGATGCGCAATTTTAATATGTCTGACATTGGCTTGCGCAACTCGTTTCCGTGATCAAAACGTTGTTCTAATCTTGGTAGCATTACTAATATGTCATGCATTGTTGTTTTCCCGCAATTATTACAAAACCTCCTTTTTGACCCAATAATGTAGCCGAATCTTTTTAGTGCGCTTAAACGGGCAGATGGTTGAGGGTTTATTTCTGGAACTGGCCCACACACTCGACATTCCCACTTGCCTGAATGTAATGCGGCAAGTACCTTGTAGGTCTCGTTCGTATCTTTTTTTAACCAATGTGAATCACTTTCTTCAATCCACTTATTACGTTTAGAAGGATGAAGCAATTCGTAGTTCTTTCCGATGGAATCTTTAAAACCATCATCATCCAATTCTAGTCCCTGTTTTTCTAAGTACTTTGGAAGTACGCCTTGCCAAGTCCCTTCTTCATAATCAAATTCTACCTCTTGGTAAATGTCGCTTGTTTTTTCTCCGACGAAAAAGCCTTTTATAAGACGGATTGGGGATTTAGGAAATAGTTCTTCACTCATAAGTAAGAATTTGGTATTATATTGGTTTGTAAATGTATCACAAAAAGATATTTAATCCAATAGGACTCTTGAGCAGATATAAGAGCGAGTAGGTTGCTGGCACACTAGGTTATGTTAATCCGGAAAGACGAAATAATATAAAACCGAGTTTAGTACAAATGCAACCTAAAAGAGAAAATTTACCTGTGAGTTGTTTGTTTCGTGTTTGTTTAATGGCTCTAATTTTTGGTTTAAGCCAATTAAACTGTTATTTAAGCTTCTTCTCTATTAATTAAAGACTTAAGCTTTATATGCTTTGTTTGACTGTATAGACTTGCGTTACTGTCATGTTGTCTTAAAAATATGAGAAATTAGAATCTTAGTTGTTAAATGATTAGCACTGAAATAAGATTTTTTAACTGAAATTAAGGAAATTTTAAGCGAAATTTATGACATTTTGACGTATGCGTATGTTTTGGTATGTATTTTGGAAGATTAATATTAATAAAAAAAAGCCCTAACCTCTCACCGATAGGACTTTTTGAAACTTTGTTTGGATGGTTATTAGAATAGGAAACCGTCCTTATATGCGGGTGCAAAAGTATTACTTTATTTTAGTTATCCAAATCTCACTTCCTTTCTCGGTAACGTAGCTCCGTAAGCTATTAATTAAAATTCATTGTAAAAATGGAAAATTATCATTTAACCCATGAAGATGGAAAGTACAAGTTAACTAAAGAGAATGGAGAAAGAGCTTCTAAAGTTTTTGAATCAAACAAGGATGAGGCGATAAAGAGCTCTAAAGATTTTATTCAAAACCAAGGAGGGGGTTCTTTGAAAATCCATAAGAACGATGGAGGTTTTCAAGAAGAAAGAACTTATCCGAGAGCGAATGATCCCAAAAAAAGTAAAGGTTAATAAATAAAAAAATTAGTGCTTATGCAACAACTGTACAAAACTGAAATTAGTAAATTTTTAGAAGAGTTAGGTAAAGAACTTGATATTACTAGAACTGAATACGAAGGTATTGTAAAAAGCTATGGAGCTGTTGGAGATTGGTTGTCACACGAGGAATCATCTTTAAAGAAATATAGCCCTAATATATTGCCTCAAGGCTCATTTATGTTGGGGACTATTATAAGACCAGTTAATCCGGAAGAAGATATCGATATTGATTTAGTTTGTAAGTTAAATAAAAAGCCTGATTCTTGGACTCAAAAACACTTAAAAACTGAAGTTGGTAATAGGCTTAAATCCCATGGCGACTATAATAGAATGCTCAAAGATTACAAGGATGGTGAATACTATGATGAAGGTGGAAGAAGATGCTGGACTTTAAAATATTCTGATGCCGCCGGATACCATATGGATATCCTGCCTGCTGTAACCTGTAATGATTTGGCTGTGCTAATGGAAAGGACTTTTAGTGCCGACACCAACATAGAGGTAGATAATCTTGCTATTAGATTAACTGATAAAGAAAAGGATAATTACTCTAACGATAGTAATGTAGATAACTGGAACAAAAGCAACCCTTTTGGTTATGCGGAGTGGTTCTTTAGGAGAGCATTGATTAGTAAGACAAGAATGTTTTCTCTCAATGAGTCCGTTGATCCCGTCAGAGTTTACGAAGAAGAAAAATTACCACTTCAAAGAGTAGTGCAACTCTTAAAAAGGCATAGAGATATAATGTTCTCTTCTAAAGAATACGATTGTGAAAATAAGCCAATTTCTATTATTATAACAACATTAGCAAGTATGGCTTATGACAAAAGTCAGAGTTTGATTGATGCCTACTCTGGAATTGTTAGTAGGATGAGAAGCTTAATTGAAGAAAGACATAATCCTGAAACTGGTAAAACAGAGAAGTGGGTAGCAAATCCTATAAATAAAGAAGAAAATTTTGCTGATAAATGGAGTGAAGTTAAGCAAAAGCAAGATTATTTTTATAAGTGGCTTGATAAATTAGAAAAAGACTTGGCAAGAATGACACAGGGTGAAGGTAGAGGTTTGCAGTTCTTAAATGAATCGTTTTCCAATATGTACGGTAATGAAGTAACTAAAAAGGTTTTTTCTAATTACGGTAATAACAACACACTGTTAAGGAACCAGGGTCAAAGAGTAATGGCTCAAGGAACGGGTATGCTTGGAGCTGGCAGTGTTGGAGTTAAAGTCCCTAAACACGATTTTGAAGGAAATAATGGGGAGTAATTACTTTAAACGAAAAGCGAAGTTATTAGGTATGCCTGCCGCTCTACAATTAGCAGCAATTAAAAAAGCGTTTCCTGAAACTAAAGTGATAACAAAGACATGGAGTAATTTTGAGATAACTATTGATTTACAACCATCCCCTTTTAGCGAAGTTTATAAAATAAAGATAGTATATAAAAATAATTTGTTTGTAAAAATTTTTGTTGTAGATAAGATATTAGAGATAGCTCCTAATAGGAAAAAGCTCCCACATATCTATAACTCTAAAGAGCAACAGTTATGTTTGTATTCCCCTTCTAAAAAGGATTGGAAAGCAACTAAGTATATTTCCGATACTATAATTCCATGGGCAAGTGAATGGTTGTTTTATTATGAGTTATGGTTGCCATATGGTGAGTGGTATGGTGGCGGACATAATGAATATCCTAGTGAAATAAATACGATATTAACAGATGAATAAAGATAAATTTAAAATACTATCAATTGATGGAGGTGGGATAAAAGGAGTTTTTCCCGCCTTCTATTTAGCTTTGATAGAGCAAGAACTGGCAAAGAGGCAAGATGGTAAAACTAAAATAAAGGATCATTTTAATTTAATTACTGGAACTTCAACAGGTGGAATAATTGCGTTAGCTTTATCTCTTGGAATTCCAGCTAAGGAAATTTATGATCTTTATCTTAAGAATGCCAAAGATATTTTTGGATATAAAAAGAATTTTATTGGTAGATTATTTTATTCTTCTCACGAAAGAGATTTTTTGGAGAAATTAGTAAGAGATAAGTTTAAAGACTATTTTAAAGGTCAGGACCCAAAAATAAAGGATAGCCTGACGAATGTAGCGATACCTATCTATGATTTGATAAAAGGCAATCCAAGTGTAATAAAATCTCCCTATCATCCTAACTTTAAAAGGGACTTACATATACCAATGTATAAAGTTGCGATGGCTACCTCAGCAGCGCCGACGTATTTTGAACCCTATTCTTCTGATTATGTCGATTTAGAAAATATGGAAAGACCTTTTAGGAATAAAGTTGATGGGGGCGTTATGGCTAATAATCCGACAATAATAGGCTTGTTAGAAGCTGTTAAGGCATTTGGTAAAGAGTTAAAAGATTTAGAGATATTATCATTAGGGACTGGGTATAAAAAATTTACCGAAGGCGATTCTAAAAGAAAAAAGTGGGGATTAATCTATTGGATGATGAAAGATGATAGGAAAAGATTAATTGAGTTATTTATGCAAAGCCAATCTCAACTCGTAGAGAATTATATTAGCCTCCTATGTCAGGGAATAGATAAAACCGAAATGGATAATCCGAATTTCGTATATGATAGGATTAATGTCTTATTATGCGAAGATGATCTAATCGAAATGGATGAAAGCGATCACGACAGAATAAAAAATTTCGCTGAACTTGCTTTAGCTGAATTTCACGAAGGAGGGACTAGGATTTTAAGTGCTCACTTTTATTAGATTTTATTGGGTATAAAATGAATTATTCCCCTAATACGACCCCCGTTCTTTTTTTACTGTTATAAAGGCTTGAAAATAACATGATTATGGGCTTAGGTTCGAGTCCCGTCCAGACCGCCAGTTAAGGAGAAACAGCCTCGCAGATTTGCGGGGCTTTTTTCGCCTAAAATATTTAAGATAGTTGTGTTGTTTACGTTATGCTTCGGGCATAACAAGGTTTAGTAGTTAGACCGATGAGAAGCTTTCCATTAGATTGGAGGGCTTTTTTGATTTAATGACATTTCATGAATTTAATTTTCTTGGCAATGGCTTTATGGCAAATATCTTTTTTTATTGTTACTAAAAAATCATTAGAAGCCTATCCTCTTCCTGCTAAAGATGAGGAGGGGTTGTTTGACGATTCAAATTATTGGATCGAAGATTTTGATTTAATGCTTTTTGATGTCTTAAATGACTTTTTACCCAAGGGCGAATCATGGTCCAGGGATATTGTAATGTATGGAAATCTTGAATCGAACGTGTTTGAAATTGGTACAAATGCCCACAGAGTTGAATCGGTTTCTTTCAGAATAGATTTTACTTCTGATTATGAAGATATTTTAAGGGGAATAATTGAATTTTGTATCTTGAATAATCTTGCAATACTTACAACAACTGATCTGGAAATAGTGTCTTTAAATTTTGAAAGTGTAAATCAGCACATAATAAAGTCGCCACAAGTAATTCGTTACAATAGTTTTCTGTATAAGTAAAATTTATAGATTGAAAAAATGATGATTATGAAAAGGATTTCTGTGTTTTGCGGTTCCAGTTTTGGTACCGATCTCATTTTTGAAGAATATGCGTATAGATTAGGACAGGTATTGGCTCAAAAAAGCATTGGCCTTGTATACGGAGGTGCCAATGTAGGCCTTATGGGTGCAGTGGCGAATGGCGCGCTTGAAGCGGGAGGAGAAGTGATTGGTGTATTGCCGCGTTTCCTGCAGCAGAAAGAAATTGCACATTCCGGACTTACTGAGCTTGTTCTGGTAGAATCTATGCATGAACGTAAAACAAAAATGAACGACCTTTGCAATGGCGTGATTGCCCTGCCGGGCGGTTTTGGAACGCTGGAAGAGTTTTTTGAGATGCTTACCTGGGCACAACTGGGCCTGCATCAAAAACCTGTTGCAATTTTAAATGTAAACGGTTTTTATGATGCGCTGGTTGCTTTTTTAAACAATATGGTTGACAACGGCTTCCTGAAAGAAATAAACCGCGATATGCTTATAATAAGCAGTAATATAGATGAGCTCCTTAAGCTTATGGAAAACTATCAAGCTCCGCAGGTAGGTAAATGGATAAATAAAGAGACTATATAAAAACTAATTAAGCGCTACTGTAACGAAGGGCTTCTAAATATTTTCCTTATTTTTGGGCTTTACCTAAGTTTTATACCTTCTGAATGAAAAAAATTGCGGCTTTATCTATTCTTGTTTTTTTTAGTTCCTGCCGTTTTTTTGATGGGCAGGTACCTAATGAGGAAGAACTGCTTCAAAAACGCCTTAAAGAAATAAACTGGAAAGAGGTAAGCAGTTATCCGACGATAGCCGAATGTGACGCTATTATAGATAAACAGATGAAAAAGGATTGCTTTTTTGCACAAATGGTACTGCTTATCCAGCAAAAACTTGATCTTGATACTATTGGGCTGCTGTATCCTGAAATGGATACCATACAGTTTAAAGTAACAGTTTTTTCTAACTCCAGTCTTAAATTTGAGCCACAGATACCTATAGATGGCGCTGATCTTACACGAATAAAGGTAGACAGTATAATCAGGGCAAGGCTGGTAGATTTCCCTAAGATTGAACCTGCTCAAAAAGAGGGAGTTCCTGTCACTACCCAGTTTTTACTGCCGGTTATTATCGATATGACGAAGTAGGCTCTTCTTTCAAAGTCTTGAATGTAAATACAAAATAGCTCCCTATAGTTACCGGCAGCACTGTATTAAGCAGCCATATAAGGGTTGCCGTAAAAACGACTACCCATTCATTTACGCCTAATATCCCGAAGAAAAATACTGCCACACTGCCTTTAACGGCGAAATCCAAAAACTGAAAACTTGGAAGCGATGAGCCTAAAAAGTAGGTTGCGGCTATGGTGCTTATCATTATGGCGTAGGGCAATTGGATATCAAATAACAAAAACAAAAGGTAATACTGGTGTATAATGGTAAGGTAGCGCAAGATGGCTAATATTATGTTTTTACGGTGTACTTCTTTCGGCATGGTATTTAGCTTCTCTCCGAATTTCTTTATCGAATAGCCTTTTATCGTGATTTTTCGGGCGAAAGCCAATACGAAAACCAAAATTACAATTGCACTTAAGATTCCAAGCGCAAGGCTCCCCGACACTGCCGGATAGGTGTAATTGAAATAAAATAGTCCTGCGAGCCCTGCCACTACAGCAATGATAAGCTGTATTCCATTACATATCAGGTTCAGGAAAACAATCTCTCCGGCCTCACTCTTTTTGTAATACAGGGCTTTGGCGGCATATTCTCCTATGCCATTTGGTGTAAAGAGTGCAGTAGTTACTGCAGCCAATACCTCTTTTGCAGACCTGCCCAATGATATAGAATATAGTGCAGATACCAGGTTTTTCCATTTCACGATTTCTAAAAAACGGTTCATGAATGTAAGGAAGAGAATAACCGAAATGATGAGGTATGCACTCTGTCGCTCCAGCGTTTGGGCGAAACGGCTCCAGTCCAGCTGCTCGTTATTGGCAAGCCTGTCGTATATGAAATAAAAAGCCCCGCCTACTATCAAAAGTTTGATAATGACAACGAGGAATTGTTTAGCTTTGCGTGTTGCAGACATGCTGCAAAAGTAAAGAAAATACATTGGCAAACGAACGCATTATATTAGGTATAGATCCGGGTACGACCATTATGGGTTTCGGCCTCATTAAGGTTATAAATAAAAAGATGGAATTTCTGCAACTCAATGAGTTGCTGTTATCTAAATATGATGATCATTACGTAAAACTGAAAATTATATTTGAGCGTACCATTGAGCTAATAGATACCCATCATCCTGACGAAATCGCTATTGAGGCACCTTTCTTCGGTAAAAACGTGCAGTCTATGCTTAAGTTGGGCAGGGCACAGGGTGTTGCTATGGCGGCCGGGCTTTCGCGCCAGATACCTATTACCGAATATGAACCCAAAAAGATAAAAATGGCAGTTACCGGAAACGGAAACGCCAGTAAGGAACAGGTTGCCAAGATGCTTCAGCAGTTGCTGGGGCTTAAAGAACTTCCCAAAAATCTGGACAGTACTGACGGACTTGCCGCTGCGGTATGCCATTTCTTTAACTCAGGTAAAATCGTGGCCGGAAAAAGCTACAGCGGATGGGATGCTTTTGTAAAGCAGAATGATGGCAGAATAAAATAATCTAATTTATCTGTTAATAATGGGTATAGAGAGCTTTTTTGAATGGTTAAATGGAATTAACAATAAAGAATTTTATTTGAGAGATGAGCATACAAATTCTGAATTTAAAATACAGTTAAGTAAAGAAGATAATGGCTTGTGCTTTGAACTGGAATATCCAAATTTTAAATTGTTATATGATAATAACTCAAAATTTTCATTAAATGACGGTTGCTGTGAAATCCGAATTAATAATTATATAGAAGCTTATACAAGTTTACTAACTAAAAGAAAGTGCAGGTCTTACATATTTGAAAGTGTTAGTTTTAATTCCGAAATTGACTTTTACCACAAATATTATTCGAAGATTGATGGAGATTTATTTTACTTTTTTTTTCTTCAAGGAAACAGAGATAAGGTAAGTATCAAGATTGGCGAAGAAATTTATGGTCTGAGTATATATTTAAACCCATATTCAAAAGAAAGATATTTAGTAATTGAATGTTCGAATAAACTTACTTTCCGACAATTTAAACACGTAGCAAATAATATAATTGTAGGGATTGGTTTTATTTCGGGATATTATTATCGCTTAGAGGAACATTATTTTCAGTCATCAGACATTACTTTTCAATCAATAGATTTTTTCTGTAGGTTTTCGAATCAAAAGTCTACTATATTTGAACCTATAAGTAGTTATCCTAAAAATTATATTGGTGTAGAAATAAATGATGAATTACTAAATAAGTATTCTGGTCAATTGTCAATTGATAATTTCACAGATTTAATAAACTTTCTTCTTTCGAGGACTGAAATATATAGTGCAATCATTAATCTATTTAAAATATATAAAGGATATCCTTTGTTCACATTATCAATGCTGTTTGTGATTTTGGAAACCATATGTGTGCAAATTAACAAAGAGTGTGCCTCCGAATATCAGGATATGATATTAGTAAAACAAAAAGGTTTAGAAATTATTAAAAAAATACAATCTCAAATTTCGATTCGAGATTATGACGATCTATCTGAAGTTATTGATCAAGTTGATAGTAAGTTAATTGAAAACCTTATTAATTTTGAGAGAGCGTGTCAAGCGCTAGGAGTGAAACTATCTAATGAAGAGCGAAAAGTTTTAAAAAAGCGAAATGAATTATTTCATGGACGAATAATCCCTGTGATTGAAAATGTAAATTCGGAGGAAGACCATCAAAAAATTGAGTTAGACTATGCTTTTTATTCTGATAGGATTTATGTAATAATTGCAAAGCTGCTATTAAAGAAAATTAATTTTACAGGCTTTATTTTAAATCATCCTAAAATTAGAGAAAGAGAAACAAACAGATATCTTAACGAGAGTTACTTTATTAAAATATAATGGCCGGTATTTACATACATATTCCTTTTTGCAGGCAGGCTTGCCACTATTGTGATTTTCATTTTTCTACTTCCATGAAAAAGAAAGACGATATGGTTTTGGCATTAGCCAAAGAAATTACCATGCGCAAAAATGAATTTGCCAATGAAACCGTCGAGACGATCTATTTTGGCGGAGGGACACCATCTGTACTGACAAATGAGGAAATACAATTGTTGATCGACGCCGTGTACCAAAATTTTTCTGTAGGTTCAACTCCCGAAATTACACTTGAAGCTAATCCCGATGATTTATCCAGTGACAGGATAATCGAATTATCAAAATCGCCAATAAACAGGTTAAGCATAGGCATACAGTCTTTCTTTGAAGATGACCTCAAGATGATGAACCGTGCCCACAATGCTGCCGAAGCCGAAGCCTGCCTGGCCGAGGCGGTTAAGTATTTTGATAATATTTCCATAGACCTAATTTATGGTGTCCCGGAAATGACAAACGAACGCTGGCTGCACAATGTAAATAAGGCATTGTCTTTTGGTGTCCCACATATCTCAAGCTATGCACTTACAGTAGAACCAAAGACAGCGCTGGATAAGTTTGTTAAGAAAGGGATCATCTCCCAGCCAAGTGATGAAGCGGCACAGGAGCATTTCCTGCTCTTGGTAGATACGCTCGAAGCCAACGGTTTTGTACATTATGAACTTTCAAACTTTGGTAAAGAGGGTTACTTCTCAAAAAACAATACAGCTTATTGGCTGGGTAAAAAATACATTGGCATTGGCCCATCGGCGCACAGCTATGATGGCATCCGCCGGAGCTGGAATATTGCCAACAATGCGCTATACCTTAAAGGTATTGAAGAAAATCAACTGCCTGCCGAAACAGAAAAACTTACTCCGGCCGACCGTTATAACGAATATGTTATGACGGGCCTGCGTACCATTTGGGGTGTTTCGATACAAAGAATACACGATGAGCTGGGCAAATTGTTCAGTGATTATCTACTGAAGGAATCAGCTAAATTTATAAATCAGGGGCTGCTTGTTAATGATAACGGTGTTATTAAAACGAGCCGCAGCGGAAAGTTTTTAGCCGATGGGATTGCATCTGACCTGTTTTTTATAAATTTGGACTGAAACATATTTTCATGAAAGCAACCGTACATTATAATGGAGCAGCGCTGTCGGCTGATCTTACACTGCCTATAGATATTTCTATTCCGCTTACTAATAACGAAGACAACCCAATAGCCTGGTATCTTGATAAGCCGGTTATTAAGCCGGTTATAATGGGCGACTGGACAGGTAAAGTAAGCGAAGGATCGTCTACCAACTTTAATAATATCTTCTTTAACCCTCACGGACACGGTACACATACCGAATGCCTGGGGCATATAACCCGCGATTTTTACAGTGTAAACCAGGCTTTAAAACAGTTTTTCTTTACTGCCGAACTTATTTCTGCTACTCCTGAAACTCAGGGCGAAGACCTCGTTATTACTAAGGCACAGATACAGCAGGCGCTTAACGGCAGTAATCCGGAAGCTATTGTTATCCGTACGCTGCCTAACGAGACGGTTAAGAAGTCTAAGAACTACAGCAATACAAATCCGCCGTACCTTGACGAGGCTGCGGCAACGTTCATCCGTGAATGCGGTATAAAACACTTACTGATAGATCTGCCAAGTGTAGACCGCGAACAAGACGAGGGCAAACTTGTTGCGCATAAAGCATTCTGGAATGTAAAGGATGTTAATAACCTCAACGACGATGCACGCCACGATGCTACGATTACCGAAATGGTATATATAAACGATACCGTTGCCGACGGTAGTTACCTGCTGAACCTGCAGATCGCTTCGTTTGAAAATGATGCCAGTCCCAGTAAACCTGTTCTATATAAGCTATCATGAAAACACTGATTCAACTTGAAGAGGCTGCAATATTCGGTTTAGGTATTTTCCTTTTCAGCCTGCTTGACTATGCATGGTGGTGGTTTCCTGCATTACTTTTGGTACCCGACTTTTCAATGATAGGTTATGTTTTCGGTAATAAAGTTGGAGCATGGGCATATAATATTGCGCACCACAGGGCACTGGCAATTGCAATTTATCTATCAGGAATTTATTTAAATAACGAAGCAATTGCACTTACAGGCGTAATATTGTTTGCACATTCATCTATGGACAGGATGTTTGGCTATGGGCTTAAATATGAAAAAGGATTTAAATTTACCCATTTGGGAGAAATTGGAAAGAAGTAGTGAGATTATAGAATTGAGTATTAAGCCTTTTTACTAAGCTACTCAGTACCTAAGAAACTTTAATAAATGAATATACAGGCATTTTACGAATACTGCCTTTCTAAAAAAGGCGTTACTGAACATTTTCCTTTTGATGAAGATACTCTTGTGTTTAAAGTTGGCGGAAAGATGTTTGCCCTGTCATCGTTAAGTCAATGGGAAAAGGGAGAGGCATCTGTAAACCTGAAATGCGACCCTGAAAAGGCGCTGGAGCTGCGTGCTGACTACGAAGCCATACAACCCGGATTCCACATGAGCAAGGTGCATTGGAATACGGTTACTGTTGATGGTGATGTGCCTGCCAGGCTTTTCAGGGAAATGATAGACCATTCGTATGAACTCGTGTTTAAAAGCCTTACAAAAAAGCTTCAGGCAGAAGTTTTGGAACAACAATAATTAATTAGCAAATTAAACGGCGACTTTGTAACTTTGAACCTGTAATTACTTTGTAAACCAATATGAAAGAGCATATAAAAAATTTCCTGAACGAAGAGCAGGATCCTAAAGCAGTTGAAAAGATAACGTCTAAACTCAACGATATCCTTATGAGGGGCGAAGAGATAGGCTACATAGGTGTGCAGAAAAAACCGGCAATTACCGTTTTTCCTGATAGCATAGTGCTTACCAATAAGAGGATTATTATCTGCAGGCCTAAGAATCTTGGGCTGTCTATGGATTTTACAGATTACAGCTGGAGTATTATTCTTGCTACGTTTGTAAAAGAGAACCTGCTTGGTTCTGAATTTTCATTTAATACCAATACCGACCTTACAGTATCTATAGATTATATTCCTAAGATACAGGCAAGAAAGATAAATACATTTGCAAAAGAGCAGTTAGAAACACTTAAAGAAGCAAATGCAGCACCAAAAACCGAAACGTTTTTTGCAGAGCCATCAGTAGAGCAGCATCCTGTTGTGGAAGAAACTGCACCTGAAGCAGAGGAGATTGAAGAGGTGGAAACAGAAGAAGTAAACGATTATGCCGAGATTATCAGTCCGCTGTCACAACCTGTCGTGCCGGCATACAGCGAGCCTGCTCCTGTAGCCGAAGAAAAGAGCAGCAAGGATAAATCACTTTCTGAACTGAGCAAAGAAGAACTGTTTGATAAACTGCAGAATTATAAAAAACTGCTTGATAACGGTTTAATACTCCAAGGCGAATATGACGCCTTTAAAAAAGAGATATTAGCCTATCTATAATAAGAAATGCCCCGGTTATTACTGGGGCATTTTATTTACATTACGTCTTTCTGTTTATTGGAAAAACTGTCGGCCTGGAGCTCCAGTAGCTCAATGGCCTTTTTCTTCTTATAGTCATATAGACCGCGGTCTTCCCGTATCTCGGCATATACATCATCATAGATGCCTGCATCAGTAGTGCGAAGCAATTCACGCTGGTAGTTATTTTGTGCCAGGTTTGTTTTAAGCGCCATTTCAGCGTCTTCCAGCTTAAAGTCATATTCTCCCTTAGGTGAAAGCAGTTTCGCGATTATAGGCGATGTTTCTATCGCTAAGAAAAGTAGCATTATAAATATAGATGGCAGTGCCGGCAGCTTGTTAAGCGCATTAATACGCGCCATGAGTCCGTCAAAGCTGTCAATTATTGGGTGTGTTTCGGTAACTTTTTTGTCGAGGCCTGCCTGTAATACTGCTCCCTGTTTTTCTTTGGCAGCAATTTTCTCTAGGTTTGTTTTCTTAAGGGTTTCAAGTTCCTGTAAAGCGGCGTCGTGTTTAATACGCTTTTCGGCGTACACAGGGCCTTTGCCCAGTTTCATTGTGCCTTTAGTTCCTTCAGCTTCGGTTATATAAGTGCTGTACAGGTCATTCACCTCTTTCTCTTTTTTTGTGATCGCCGACTTTAGGCTGTCTACTTCAGCCTTGTTTTTATCAAGGTCGCCCTTAAAGTAATTGGCTACCTGTTTTTTGTTGGCAATGGCAAGGCTGTTCTTTTCCTTAAGCAGCACCGTGTCTATTTCCTTCTGGAAGATTTTTATTTCCAAAGGTTTGGATATCACTATGGCAATAATCATGGCGAGGATTATACGGGGTGTAGCCTGAAGGAATTCTTTACCAAACGTGTCGCGTTTCCTGATGGTTGAAACGATAAAACGGTCAAGGTTAAAAATAAGGAAGCCCCATACAAGCCCAAAGAAAGTGGCCGTGTATACATTGTCAAAAACAGTGTAAAGGGCATAAGAAGCGGCTATCCAGGCCATAAGTGCTGTAAAGAAAACCGTTGCGCCTATACCGGCATATTTGTTCTGCTCGCCGTTAGAGCAGCTGTAAACGAGGTCTTTGTCTACCCCCGAACAGGTAATGAAAAAACGTTTTAACATGATTATTTTGTTTTTTGATGATGATGATGTCTACAAAGATAACGTGTTTTTCATAATGTTGGTATAACCTGCTGATATGTTTTGTTTTAGGGTAACAAAAATCCGCCACGAGGGGCGGATTTCATTTTAACTAAAGAACTAATAAATATAGAATTGGTTGGTGGTTATACTTTGATATTTACGGTAATAGGAAGGTTGAATGATGCTCTGGCAGGTATTCCATTTTGTTGTGCCGGAATCCATTTTGTTTTATCCTCTTCAAGAACTCTTTTCGCTTCATTACCAAGTCCATATCCCGGATCCCTGAGTATTTTTACATTTGATACTGAACCGTCTTCTTCTACAATAAATGAAACGTATATTTTGACCATAAGATCTTTGTCTACTTTAGGCAGGTTAAATTTTTTGAGGATACTGCTCATGAGCGCATTCATTCCTCCCGGATATTCTGGAGTTGTGGAGGAGGTGGTGGTTTTTACTGAAGGCCCCTGATGAAGGTTAACTCCGGTTTCAGTTTCTTTATACTCCACAAGGTCATTATCGCCAATTGCAGGCAGTACAGCGGCAATTTTCTTTTTGTCCTCTTCAGTCAGTGTTCTGTAACCGATTTTTTCTGCTACATTTCCATTTTTATCGGTAAACCTGAATTTAGTCTTTTTATATTTTACATACGGGTCTTCCCTGTCTTCTTTTGCTTTAGCTGGTGTAGGTATTGCAGTTGTCTGCTCATCATCCTCCATTGTTAGGTCCATTCCAAACGTTATTGGTCCGTTAGCAACGACTTTCTTTTGTTTTTCATTGAGGTTTTTATACCCTGTCACTTCTGTTACCGTACCGTCTTTATGTTGAAACGTGAATTTTGTGTTTTTATAGCGGATATTTAAATCTTCACTGAACGCATCAGGATTTGCAGCTTTTAATGAATCGACTACACGGTCCGGCACAACCATTTTGTCAATTCTTGCCTGTGTTGCGGCATCAGTTTTTGGTTTGGTATGCTGTGCAACAGTTTCAGTACATAACAATATCATTAACCCTGTAACTACAGGTAGTATTGTAAGTTTAAGGATACCTGCTTTTGTTGTTGAGGTGGTTTTGGTCATCATAAGAAATCTTTTTTTAGTTAAGGAAAAAGTAAGATTGCTTGCTATGGAAAAAGTTGTGCCAACAGTAGCTTTTTCCAGCAGCAGGCTTTGGTAATAAATGGTGTTGGCAGTAGCATCTATAACCTTTTCATCGGCCAGGAACTCATGGTTAAGCTGTATGGCTTTTTTATAAAGATAGAGCAGCGGATTAAACCAAAATATGGTTTTGAGCGCTTCTATGAATAAAATGTCAAGCGTATGCCATTGTTTTACATGGGTATACTCATGCGTGTATAATTCGTCTTCAATCTTCTTTGCTTCGTATTCCTCACGGTTTAAAAATATATAATTGAGAAAGGTGTGAGGCAGTGTCTTTTGTTCCACTAATACCAGTTTTGCGCTGCCCATTGCAATTTTAGAATTTCCGGCAGCTTTTTTGGTAAAATGGCTTACATTCTTTATAAAACGGGCAATCAACAGGAGGGTCACGATGCCGTACAATCCCCAACTAATATAAGGCAGATAATCAATCGGTTGTTGAGATACTACGGTTACTGTGCCTGAAGTTTGTAAAGGTGTTGCAACCGAAGCTTCAATTTCTATTATGTAGGTTATAACAGTTACAAAAGGCAATGCCAAAGAAAATACCAGGGCGCTAAGCAGGTAGAACCTGTTGAAGCGGTGCATCTTTTCCCTTTCAAACAAGACGTGATACAGGCCTAGCAATACTGCCATTGTTATTGACGATTTTATAAGGAATTCGGTCATAACTAAGTAATTTAATGTTTTTTAAATCGGTCTCTGGTGCCTACCGGCTGCGGTACGTTTTTTTGCTGCATAGGAATCCATTTTGGAGAGGCCAGCATTACTCGTTTTATCTCTTCTACCAATAAGGGATCAGTACTTTCGTCCATGCTGACATCTGATATTTTACCGTTTGTGTTTACGGTAAAATCAATTACAAGTTCTTCAGGTATGTAAGACGCTTTTATATTAGAATAAAGGTATTCGGTAAACTTTTTTCTGCCACCAGGAAACTGCGCCTTTATGGTTGAAGTATCATTTTTCATCTCATCTGTGTATCCATAACGCCATGAACTGACCTCTACAGTTGTATTGCTGTCATCTGCATGCCCATTCCTCTCATAATTCTGCTTTTTAAGCAGGGGGCTGTCTGCTGGCAGGAGGTAGTCGCGAGCCTCATTGAGAATAGTTATTTTGTATTCCTTTTCAGGATAATGGTCTTTTAGATGTTCTATGTGCTTATTAAAATAGGCGTAAGTATAAAAGAAATAATGCTTTTCATTTTGAGATCTCTTACTTCCGCCACAGGCAAAATATTCTCTTTTATGTTTTAAGATTTCTTCCTTCGTTGTCTTTATATTGTCAAGAAAAAAAATGCCGGTCTCATTTGCTATAAATGAATTATAGTCGGCTAACTGTAAACCTCTTGCTTTTTCCTTTTCCGGAATGTTAGACAGGTAATATTCTTTTTCCTGTTAGAAAGCTTTTCATAAGGCTTATTTATAGAAACACTCGCAGGTTCATCTTCAATTATAATCCGGACTTCTTTAAAATACTCGTCTCTTCTTGCTTCTACAGTATCTGTTGGTTTGATTAAAGTATAGCTATCACAGTCATTTATGTGTCTATGCTCTTTTGTTGTTGCAGAAACAGGTGAATAGATAAAGGCTGTAAGGAATATCCCTAAAAAATTAAATGATAGATGCAAGCCGTGGCTGGTTGGTTTGGTTTTCATGGTAAGTCTTTTAGTTAGTGACGATATGAGGTGTTCTCTCAGTAACCTAAAGATAATGCATTGTTAAATGCAATCGACCTGGTAACACTTTTTGTAAGATTTTTAACCGTAGTAGTTATGCCGATAATTTTATTAAGCAGTTTAGTCATGAGTAGATTTGGTTTGGTTTAACAGGACATCATTTTTGCTTTTTCTGAATTTCTTTATCGATGATTTGTTTCAATTCTTCCAGTTCCGCAGCGCTCATGTCTGTTTCTTTGGTAAAGAAAGAAGCAAACTGCGCTGCAGAGTTATTAAAAAAACTCTTTATCATTCCGTTCATCTGTTTAGAAAAGTAATCAGCTTTTTCTACCATGGGGAAATATTCCCTTGACTTGCCATATTCTTTGTAGCCTACAAATCCTTTATCTGCCATGCGCTTTAAAAGGGTAGCTACAGTTGTTGTTGCGGGTTTAGGATCAGGAAAGGCATCAAGCAGGTCTTTCATGAATGCTTTTTCCTGTTTCCATAAATACTGCATAAGATGTTCTTCTGTTTTTGTCAATTGCATTTGCTCTACATTTTTAGAGTTGTTTCTACAAATGTAGAGTAAAAAATAATACGTTCGACACTGGTAATAAAAAAAATTCCGATTTTTTTTAATCGGATGTTCTTGTTTTTAGATAGTTAGGGTAATTCTATTATGATTTTTTCCTTTATTTATCAATGTTTTTAGTTTTAATACTGTCTTGCGTTTCTGTATGAAGGCTATTCTTTTCTTTTACGTATTTTATAGGCTCCGGCTCAAGTTTGTTATTATTTCCTCCTAACTTTTCGTTTGAACTTATAATCCTAAAGGCTATGGGTTCGGGTTTAAGAGCGTCTTTTGTTTTATAATTAAACGTTTTATGACCGGGTGCCTTGACTATGATTTGGATACCGGGTCTGTCTTTGTATTGTTCTACAGTTTCATTTATTAGTGCGTCAAAATCCTGATCACTCGTTTTGCCTGACGTTATAATAATCCTTTTTTCGGTGATCACAGTTTTGATTGATGGTTTATTAGTTTGTGCATGACATAAGGCAGTAAAAGCCAAAAATGTAATAAGCATGAAATTTTTCATAATGATAAGTTTTACGGTTATCATTGTAAGATGCCTACTATAGAGTAAAGGTTGGGACAGGTACAAAAAAATCCGCCACAATGGGCGGATTTAATTTTATATATATGAAGGGGCTGACAACTATTAACCATCAACCGTCAACAGTACTATTTCGACATTTCAGTAAAATGCTTGTAGAATAATGGAATGGTCTCAATGCCCTTAAGATAATTGAATACACCAAAATGCTCGTTAGGCGAGTGGATGGCATCACTGTCAAGGCCAAAGCCCATCATGATGGTTTTGCTCTTAAGTTCTTTTTCAAAAAGCGCAACTATAGGGATACTTCCACCAGAGCGTACCGGTATCGGCTTAATGCCAAAGCTTTCTTCATAAGCAGCGGCAGCAGCACGGTAGCCAACACTGTCAATCGGAGTAACATAAGCCTGTCCTCCGTGATGAGGTGTAACTTTTACGGTTACGCCTTTAGGAGCAATACTCTCAAAATGTTTGGTAAACTGCTCAGTAATTTCTTTCCAGTCCTGATCCGGAACTAAACGCATTGATATTTTAGCGAATGCTTTGCTGGCAATAACGGTTTTAGCGCCTTCGCCTGTATAGCCGCCCCAAATGCCGTTCACATCAAGTGTAGGGCGTATAGAGTTTCTTTCGTTAGTTGTGTAAGTAGCTTCTCCGTAAACATCTTCTATATTAAGGGCTTTTTTATAAGCGTCAAGAGAGAATGGCGCTTTTGCCATCTCGTCTCTTTCTTCGCGCGAAAGCTCTTCAACCCTGTCATAAAATCCCGGAATTGTTATATGGTTGTTTTCGTCATGAAGCTGAGCGATCATCTTAGCAAGAATATTGATAGGGTTAGCCACAGCGCCACCGTAAAGTCCTGAGTGAAGGTCACGGTTTGGGCCGGTAACCTCAACCTCTACATAGCTAAGTCCGCGAAGGCCTGTAGTGATAGACGGCTGCTGGTTAGAGATCATTCCTGTATCAGAGATAAGGATAACATCATTCTTAAGTTTTTCCTGGTTGCGTTCTACAAACCAGCTAAGGCTTGGTGATCCTACTTCTTCCTCACCTTCTATCATGAACTTAACGTTACAAGGAAGGTTATTGTTGGCAATCATATACTCAAACGCTTTTACGTGCATGTACATCTGGCCTTTATCGTCGCACGCGCCACGGGCAAATATTGCGCCGTCAGGGTGAAGTTCTGTTTTTTTGATAACCGGTTCAAATGGCGGCGATGTCCATAATTCAATTGGGTCTGCCGGCTGTACATCGTAGTGTCCGTACACTAATACCGTAGGCAGGGCAGGGTCAATATTTTTCTCGCCATACACAATGGGGTAGCCAGGTGTTTCGCAAAGCTCCACAAAATCGCAGCCTGCTTTTTCAAGGCTCGCTTTAACTGCTTCGGCAGTATTTATTACATCTTGCGAGTAAGCGCTGTCAGCACTAACTGATGGTGATTTAAGCAGTTCTATAAGTTCATCCAGGAATCGCTGTTTATTTTCCTGAACGTAGTTTTTTATGTTATCCATTATAAATTAGTGATATACGATTGAAGGACAAAAATACAGAAAAAATAATTTTAATTTTTTGTAGAATTTACTTTGAAACTTCAAAAACAGTCGTATATTTGCACCCGTAATAATGAAACAAATTATCGGTTTTATTATCAACCTGCGGGTGTGGTGAAATTGGTAGACACGCCAGACTTAGGATCTGGTGCCTCACGGTGTGAAGGTTCGAGTCCTTTCACCCGCACAACTTAAAAACCTCTGATGTCTCAGAGGTTTTTTTATGCTCTTTATTTTCTTTCGCAGTAAAAAATCTTTGCTTACTTGCTGTTTTTACTTTGAAGTTTAAAAACTAATCGTATATTTGCACCCTCTTAATGAAACAACTATTCAGTTTTGTTATCAGCCTGCGGGTGTGGTGAAATTGGTAGACACGCCAGACTTAGGATCTGGTGCCTCACGGTGTGAAGGTTCGAGTCCTTT
>NZ_JAWLIK010000008.1:0-205353 GCF_033042555.1 Flavobacterium sp. DG1-102-2 | reverse complement strand
TAAACTGTCATCACAGGAACTGCAGGCCTCGGGTTGACTATCAGCTGGATAGGAACTACTGTGCGGCAGTTGGTTGTAGTGCCGTCCTGGATTACACTGGCATAAACTATACCGTTGATGCTGTGGTAATTTGCAGGCGTAGGGATTATATTTACCCCGTTTTGGGCTGCTGTCTCTGTCTCATGATAGGTAATTAACAATCCTGTCGTACCGTTAAGGATCTCTGCGCCTGCCTGGGTCAAATCAAAATATGCAAAGCCGTCAAAGTTGTCTGCGCATTCTTCAAGCGGGGTCGCCTGGTTTACTACAGGGGCGCTGTTGATGGTCACCACAAAGTCTGACTCATCACTGCACACATTTGTAGCATCGCCCGTTACGGCATAAATATAAAGTGTCTGTGTTGTTGTTATCGGTGTGCCTGCAGCAAGCTGCGTACCTGTTCCGCCTGCTGCCGTATAGTAGTTTCCTACTGTAAGTGCCGGAAGCACATAGGTGTCACATGCCTGCAGGTCGGCTACCTCCACTACTTCAGGAGCAGGGTAGATAGTCACCTCAAAGCTCGCCTCGTCAGTACACGTGTTTGGCGCCGTTCCGGATTGCGCGTAAACGTAAACGGTTTGCGTAGCGGTTAGCGGAACAGCAGGATCAATCTGCGTTCCTGTTCCGCCAGGACCGGTATAATAGTTTCCTCCTGTAGGAGCAGTAAGCGTATAAGAACCACAAGCTGCCTGATCTGTATATGTACCTACTTCCGGCTGTGGATCAACCTGAAGCGTTAATGGTGCAACACCGTAAACCAGCACATCGGTTACCGACTCATCCTGAGCCCTAACCCAAACTGTTTCTGTAGTACCCGGATAGGTTTCAGGATTTGCAATAGGATTTTGCGCACTTTCGGCATCTGCCTGGTTATTATAGAATGTATACACATATCCTGCAGGTATAGGGTCTATAACTGTCATCTCATCTGTATACGATGTAAGGTCAAAAACTTCGGTATTATCATAAGGCGCAGGCTCACATATATGAACTGCATAAGGTTCCATTTCTATTTCGCAATCGTGGATACGAAGCGTAAATTGTCGTATTGTATAACAAGGGAAGTCATATCCTACAGCACCTACATATATAACTTCACCGTCTTGCCCCATATAATTAGCAGCTTCACTGTTAGGAATTTTAGGCAATCCCTGTTCTATCTCTTCCTGAGAGTGATAGTATTCTATTTCGATAAAATCCGGATTCTGAAGCGTAGCTTTCATTATAGGATCATTCGTCTGAAGGTTAAAAACATGAGGCTGTGCAGGATCGCCGCACACCACAAGATCAATTGGATCTGCCACCTCAATTTCAGGGCGGTATTCCACCTTAATATCATCTGTTAGGAAACAGGTAGGGTCTGATGGGAAAGCCGCTTTAAGCGTATAGATTCCCGGCTCACTAACGGTGATAGTAGCTGTATCAAGAGGCGCACCAGTTACAGGATCTGTCATTTCTACGCCGTCTTTTTCCCAACGTAGTATAAATGTTGTATTTCCACTAAATATTGCCGAAAGCTCATGCTCTTCTCCCGGACATAAAGCCGCACTATTACCAGGAACTTCACCTATGGTAAAATCTGACGGCAGTGTAGGCTGGCCTATGTTAAACGAGCCAGCTGCTAAGAATACTGCAGAATCGTACGCAGTATCACCTCGATCTCCCACAGCCATCTTAATACTATAAAGGTGTCCAGGAACCACAGTAGATGACGCCTGCATTTTTATAGTCTGCCCTCTGTGATTTATTGAAGAGTTACTTAAACCCGGTTCAGTAACATTGTACTGATAAAAATAGGTCGGATTCGCATCTCCACATGCTGTGTTGTAAATTTGTTTCCTGATCGTACCTACGGATACAGGTGTATTTGTTCCAGGAATAACCGCACAGTTTTTTGGAAGAATAGTAGTATCCGTTAAATCTTTAAGAATGAAAGCAAATGTGTCATACCATCCGCATTGAAAAAACCCATATTCATTAGCCGCGAATAAAAAGTCGAAACTCATTTCATCAGATAACGGTACGAATTCAAACTGAAGGTAACTCACATCGTTCATTGTCTCATTATTAGGCGCATACAATGAAAGTTCAGGATCAAGCAAACCAGATGCAGTACTTGATATATTCTGGTCTGTATATTTACCCTCACTAAACTTAGCGTGGCCATTTCTTATAATGATACCTTCCTGGATAGGAAAACTTGTCTCTAATGCATTGTTTTTATTAAAATAACCAATACCGTAATTTCCGTTGATATCTCCTGCCGAAGCCTGGATATTACTTACGTTAATACAATCTGTATTAATAAGAACATCGTTTACAAGCTCTTCGGTAGTATAAGCATTCTGATCTACTGTAACATAGTTAGCCCTTGGGGTATCTACATCGGTACAGCCGGGACACGCAGGAACAGGATCGGGAGTATCGCTGGTTACTGTTACCACATTGGTAAGGTTTCCAACAAACGTAGGGTGGTTAGCC
Source organism: Flavobacterium sp. DG1-102-2 (assembly GCF_033042555.1). Classification (NCBI taxonomy): domain Bacteria; kingdom Pseudomonadati; phylum Bacteroidota; class Flavobacteriia; order Flavobacteriales; family Flavobacteriaceae; genus Flavobacterium; species Flavobacterium sp. DG1-102-2. The sequence goes on along the minus strand of NZ_JAWLIK010000008.1, from coordinate 202,833 downwards.
TTAACCGAAATAGTTACTGTATACTCAATAGTTTGGCCAGCAGCAAGTACCGGAATAACATTATGAAGTGTACCTGCTCCTCCTGTACCGTTTCCGTTCCAGGTCATAAGGTCCACATTATATGGTTTACTGTCATGAACAACAACATTAACCGCGTCGCTAGGACCCGGGTTTGTCACCACGATAGTATAAACAGTTTGTGCATTAGCAAAATACTGGGTTTGTCCATTAGATTTCCATGTTACAATATTCGCCTGAGGGTTTGGCGTTGCTGTATGTGTACATCCAGGACATGCAGGATTAGGATCCGGCGTATCGCTGGTAACCACAACCTGATTTACAATATTTGCCGTTGTGCTGTAATTGCTTGGCACAGGCACAGTCAGCGTATAGGTAACCTGCTGGCCGGCCGGCAATGTAGCCAGCACATCATTAAGGCTTCCTGTACCTGTTGTACCGTTACTGCCATACCATGTAGCATTTGCAGCAGGAAGCCCGGCAGGAATAGCATCGGTAACCGATACATTTTGTGCCACTGTAGGCCCTTCGTTCCTAACAACTATCGTATAGATGGCATCTGCACCGGCAGTGTAAGTAGCACCCTGATTTAATGTTTTTGTAACCACAAGATCGGCAGACGCTGTATTGCTGTCCACATCGGCAACAGTATTATCTGTTGTTACAGGATCTGCGGTTGATGAAGTTACCGTAGTTACACTTGATAAGTTTCCGGTATATCCGGCAGGCACACCAAGTATAATTGTGTAGGTAACAGTCTGGCCAACTGCCATTGTAGGGATGGTGTTGTTTAAGGCACCTGTTCCGGCAGAAGTATTGCTGCCTGTCCATGTAAATGCCGTTATACCGGCAGGGACAGGATTAGACACCACTACATTCTGAGCAGGATAAGGACCATTATTGGTTACCGTTACCGTATAAGTATTATTAGTACCCGGCGTGTATATCTCTATGCCATCGGTATTTGTTACAACTATATTTGCCGTAGGTGTAGCACTAGTATCAATATCAATACATTGCGTACATGCAGGCGTTGGGTCGTTATTACTTGTTACAACAGCCTGTGTTGTAAGGTCGCCCTGATAGCTTGCAGGCACTACTACTGTAATGGTATACACTATAGAAGTACCGTTTGGCAGTGAATTTTGAGTATTGTTTAGAGGAGCATTAGTTCCGGCAGAACCATTTGTACCCTGCCACGAAAATTGTGTGATACCGGCAGGAATCGCCATTTGAACATTAACATTCTGAGCTGCGTTAGGCCCTGTGTTCGCAACTGTAAGCGTATAAACTACTGTAGAACCCGGTGTGTATGTTGTCTGTCCGTCGGTGTTTGTTACTGTAAGATCTGCAAGATTTGCAGGGTTGATATCAGTATCAGTGCATTGTGTACATGCCGTTACAGGATCTTTATCGCTGGTTACAGCAGCCTGGCTTACAAAAGTAGCCGCGTTATAACCTGCAGGAACGCCAACCGTAACTGTATAAGTCACAGTTTGGTTTAGCGCCATGGTACCTATTGCATTACTTAAGTTTCCTGTACCTGAACTTCCGTTACTGCCTGCCCATGTTACCGTTGCTCCGGCAGGAAAAGTATCTGTTACTACTACATTTGTTGCAGCGGCAGGGCCATTATTTGTAACTGTAAATGTATAGACTGTAGTGCCGCCTGCAGTATAAACCGACTGGTTATTTGTATTTACCACCACAACATCAGCATCCTGAAGGGATGTATCTGTATCTGTACATTGCGTACAGCCCGGAACAGGGTCTACCGTATTAGGAGACGTTACGCTCGCCTGCGTAGTTAGTGCTCCTGTAAAAGCGGCCGGAATATCAACCGTAACTGTATAGGTTACAACCTGGTTTACCGCCATAACACCAATGTTATTTGCTAAAGCAGCATTGGTACCCGATGAACCATTACTTCCAGTCCATGAAAAACTGGTAATTCCCGCAGGTATAGGCATTGCTATACTTACAGGATCTGCAACTTCAGGACCGTGGTTTGTAACCGTTACATTATAAGTAACCTGTGTACCAGGCGTATATATTGTCTGGTTATTTGTGTTAACAATTTCCAGATCGGCGCTTTTTGTATAGCTCACCTCAAGCTGTGGTATGGTACCGGTGTATCCGGTAGGCACCTTAACATGAAGCGTATAGCTTACCGTTTGTCCCACAGCCAGTATTGGCGTTATGTTATTTAGAGGAGTATTTGTACCACCTGTAGCAGGCACTGCGTTCTCCTTGCTCCACCAGAATTTTGTAATTCCGGGAGGCAGGGGCTGCAAAAACGCCGGAACGGCATAAAATGCGCGCACGTTGTTTGCCGGCATAGGCCCATTGTTAGTAATCATTACCGTCCAGGTTAATGTTTCCCCGTCAACATAGCTATTGTCAGGGTTGGTACTAAAAACAGAAAGGTTTGACTGCGCAAAAGAACTAAAGGTTCCTAAAAGCAGCACTAAGGCGAGTAAAAAATTTCTCATATAACGAGTTTTAAATAATGCCAATTGTTAAAATAAACAATAGAAATTGTTAATATAAAAAGCCAAATATAAATATTCATTGATATTTTGCCTGTTAAATTTAAAAAAATCACAAAAAACCTAAAAAGTTACATTTTAAATAACTTAAGGTCAGTCTTTATGGGATACTAAACATTTATAATCTAATTTACCCTACCTTCTATTTAAGATATTTTTATACTAATTTTGCATAAAATAAGAATCATGGAAACTATCACTATAAGACCCACACAAAACCCATCTATAGTTAAATTTGAGTTTAGCGACTTTGTTGCAAAAAGTACTAACTACGAATACAAGAACATAGATGAAACGGCAAAATCGCCACTGGCAAAAAAAATGTTTTACCTGCCGTTTGTAAAAACAGTTTACATATCAGGCAACTTCATAGCACTTGAAAAATATTCAATTGTAGAATGGGAAGACGTTCAGGATGATGTAGCCTCACAAATTGAGCAGTTTGTAAATACAGGAGGTGTTATCGTTATGGAAGAAGAAGTTGTAAAAAAACAGCCTTCAACCATTTATGCAGAATCTACCCCTAACCCATCTGTTATGAAGTTTGTTGCTAATAAGCTGCTTACAAAAACACCGGTAGAATTCAAGAATATCGACGAAACTGCTGCTTCGCCCCTGGCAAAAGAGCTATTCAAATTTCCATTCGTTAAAGAAGTATTTATTGATGAGAACTATATATCCATCACTAAATATGCGGTTACAGAATGGGATGAGATAACACTTGAGATAAGAAGCTTTATCAAGCAGTATATTGAAAACGGAGGTACAGCGGTAGAAGAATCTCTGATCCAGATTACGCCGGAAGCGGAAAAACAGCAGGAAGCCTATTTTGACAATCTTGATGTTACTTCGCAGCGTATTATCAATATTCTTGAGGAATATGTAAAGCCGGCAGTCCAGGCTGACGGCGGAAACATTGCTTTTGAATCGTATGATGAAAGCGATAAACGTGTAAAAGTATTGCTTCAGGGTGCCTGCAGCGGATGCCCCTCGTCTACCTTTACCCTTAAGAGCGGTATAGAGAATATGCTGAAGGACATGCTTAACGACAACGACATTAAAGTTGAAGCCATTAACGGTTAAACATACAAAACCCCACGCAGTGCGTGGGGTTTTTATTTATTCTTTCTTCTCTGTCTCCGGAGCTCTCTTCTCTTCTTTAATTACCTGATTGGTCTTCTCGTTGTATTCGGCTTCCTTAATTTCCTGTCCGCTTTTACTGAATATCTTGATTTTAGGCGCTTCGTGTGTACCTGTTATCACTATAGGTATCCCTATAAGTCCTCCCGGAGGCAGTCCAAGTCGTACCCTTATATCCAGCAGCCCGTCAAAACTCGTCGTTCCTTTTATCGTAGGCCTGAAAGTGGCTACCTTAAGCGTAAATGGTTCTATACGTATCAGGTTATTGTCTATACTGGTTTTAATGTTTACATCTTTCATGTTAGGGTTTTTCATGCCGTCTACACCGGTTTTGTCTCCCATGCTGCCAAACATCTTAAGCCCTGCCACCTTAACATCGCGCACTGATATTGTTCCTCCCCCTTTAAGCGAAGGGTATATTGGGCTCATGTTGCCATCAAGATCCCCGTTAAGCTCGTAATCAAGCGAGATGATGCCTTCAGCTTTTTCGGCAGCGGTAACAAGGTCATGGAATAACGGGATTTCTTTATAGGCCCTTTTCACATCAAAATCCTTAGCCTTGAAATGAACGTTAAAATTAGCGGCCATAGGCGATTCATCATCATATCCCGCATCAATAGTAACAAGGCAGTCAATAATATTAAAGTTGGCATTATCAAGGTATAGTTTTCCTTTAGATATACCCACTTTACCTTTAAGCTTATTTAACACAAGGCCGGTGTATTCCACTTTATCTGCATCTGCCACCAGCGACACATCCAGGTTTGTAGGCAGTACTACTACGCCGGTCATTTTAGGGTTAGCTTCTTTTACAGCTTTAACTTCGGGCTTTACATCTTTGTTCTCACCTTCCTGTAAGGCCATGAATTCGTCTACGTTGATACGTTTCGATTTTACATCAAAATTGCCGTGCAGCGTACCTTTAGACTCAAGGAAATAATTGATCGTGTTAAGTAGGTAGCCCTTAATCGCAAAATCTGACTTACCGTATCCTGCAAGGAATTTTTCGAACCACATTTTTTCATTCTGGAACCTGAAATGCCCTTCGGTCAGGTCAAAAGGTTTAGGGAAAGATTCAGAAGTTGCCCTTATATCTTTTAATAAAAGCGTACCCCTGTTATCAAGTTTGCTGTACTGCCCCGTAGTGGCATAGCTCTGGCGGCCGTTAAGCGAAAGGTCAGCTTTGGCATATCCTTTCACATCCAGCCCCTTTTGCGAGAATACTTTATATATCCTGCCAATATTAAGCTCGCCCTTAATTTTTGCGTTATAATCTACATCGTCAAAATTAGACACTTTAGCACTTACGTATACAGGGTTGCCTTCAAACACAAAGGATGCCGGCGTTACCGCTATCCTTACGTCATCAAACGTACCTTTATCGTTTTGCACATTGGCAACAAACTTGATGTCGGTAATGGCATTAGGATAGTATTTTGTTTTAAGCCATCCGTTTTGCAGGTTCACGCCGCCATGCGTTTTAGGAAACAGTCTTTTTTCGGCACTAAAAATACCGTCGGCAGTTATATCTGCCTTAAGCAGACCTTTAAGATCCATATTATCTATGCCCAGCGACCTGTCGAGTGCAGCAAGGTCAAGCGTTCCTTTTGCCTGCGCCTTGAGCGTCATTTCAGACAGTCCTTTAGCTATCACAAAAGCATGAAATTTATCTTTATCGCCCAGGTTAAAATCCAGCTTACTCAGATTGATATCCAATCTTTCAGGATCAAGTGAAGGCAGTTTCATGCTAAGGTTCATCTCAAAATCAGACATGGTAAGCGGTGCATCTTTATAGTTGACAGATCCGTCCCATATCTTGATCCTGAAACCAAGGTCCGGATTAAGGTTTTCCGCAGCATTATACCTCCCTTTAAAAGTAAAGAGCAAATCGCTTTTACCTTTTATCTTAGTATCTTCCATCCAGGTTTTATATTGGGGAGGCAGTACTGAGAACAGGTCTTTCAGCTTGTTATTTTCAGAAATCGCTTTTATATCAATATTATAACCGTCTTTTAAAATCGTGAAAATTCCATTAAACTCCAGCGGAAGCCTGTTAATACGCAATTCGTTCTTAGTCAGTATGAATGATAAGGCATTGGTATTAATACGGGTAACAAGATCGGCATGCACCTGTTTCTTTTCAAGATAAGGTACGCCATCCAGAATAAAATCGATAACATCTATATTGGCATCGGTTTGAAGGTCAAAAACATCTTCACTAAGGTTACCACGGCCCACGTAGTTAAAGCCCTTGGCGTCTACTAATATCCTGGCAGATTTATCGTTGTATTTTATGTGGCAGTTTTCAAGGTCTACCCTGTCCAGCCTTATTGCCGGGCCTGTTCCGGTGGTATCTTTTGGCTGGTCTTTAGGCGCAACATATACATTGTAGTTTGCCTGCCCTTTTTCGTTTACCATTACATTGATAAGCGCATCAGACACATATATCTTATCAATCTTGATTTCATTATCAAAAATCAGCCTTTTAAGATTGATCCCGAAGGCAACCTGGTCTGCACTGAGCAGCGTGTCGTTTTTAAAAGGTGCCGATCCTTTAAGCGAAAGTTCGTCAAGCGATACGGTTAGCGACGGAAAATGCGTAAAGAAGGACAGTTTAGAATTGGTGAAATTAAGTTCGCCATCAAGGCTTTTGTTGGCAAATACTTTTACCTGCTGGGCAATTGTTCCCGGAAAAAGCAGCGGTATAAGAAACATAAGCAGTAAAATCGCCGCTATGCCTACACCTGTCCACTCCAGGATTTTTACTATTATTTTTTTTGGAGACATACTCATAGCTTTACTTTTTTAGGACAGCCTAAAGGTAGTTTTTTCCTATTAATTGTTAATATTATTTAACCTGACCTTAATATTCTTTGTTTTTATCACATATAACGATAAATTTACGGTAAAGACCCATTCTTGCTATGAAGATTAAACCTATCCTTATACTAACATTAAGCTGTTCACTTTTTATGTCTTGCAAACAAATTAATAAAGCCGAAGCCATAGGCGAAGATAATCCGCTTTTGGCCGCATACGATACGCCTTTTCAGGCACCACCTTTCCATCTTATAAGAAATCATCATTTTAAGCCGGCGATCCTTGAAGCCGTAACAATCAACCAAAAGGAGATAGATGCCATTGCTAACAGCAAAGAAAAACCCACTTTTGATAACACTATAGTTGCACTTGAAAATTCGGGTAGCCTGCTTAACCGTATCAACACAACGCTGAGCAACCTTACATCTGCAAACACAAACGATACACTGCAGGCACTGGCGCAGGAAATTGCACCCGAACTTTCTAAACACAGCGATAATATCTTTCTTAACGACAAATTGTTTGCCCGCGTGAAAGCGGTATGGGAAAAACAAATTGATCTTAAGCTCAACGCGGAACAAGCCAAACTTTTAGAAAAAAAATATAAGGCCTTTGTGCGCAGCGGTGCAAACCTTAACGCAGCACAAAAAGACAGGCTCAGGAAGATAAACGAGAACCTATCGGTACTGTCATTAAAATTTGGTGATAATGTATTGGCAGAAAACAATGCTTACCAACTGGTCATCGATAAAAAAGAAGACCTTGCAGGCCTGCCTGAAGAAGTAATCCTTGCAGCAGCCGACGATGCTAAGGAAGCTAACAAGGAAGGCAAATGGTTATTTACGCTTCAAAATGCCAGCGTTATGCCGTTCCTTCAATATGCAGATAATCGCGAGCTTCGCAAAAAGATATGGACTGCCTACCAAAACCGGGGCAATAATGGAAATGACCACGATAACCGCATCAATGTAGTGGAAATGGCGAACCTAAGGGCTGAAAAGGCTAAACTTTTAGGCTATACCAGCCACGCTGCCTATGTGCTTGAAGAGCGTATGGCAAAAACCCCCGAAGCTGTTTATGAACTGATGGACAAGCTGTGGGCTCCCGCTCTTGAAAAGGCAAAGGCCGAAGAAGCCGATATTAAGAAAATGATGCTGGCCGATGGTATTAAAGATAATGTTCAGCCGTATGACTGGAGGTATTATACAGAGAAGATTCGTAAAGAGCGGTATGACCTTGATGAACAGGAGATCAAACCTTATTTTAGTCTTGACAATGTGCGCGACGGAATTTTTACGGTTACTAAAAATCTTTATGGGCTGCAGTACCGCCAACTTAATGATGTACCTAAATACCACGACGATGTAACTGTTTGGGAAGTTACCGATAAAGACAACAAACATATTGGCATACTGTACATGGACTTTTTTCCGAGGGCATCTAAAAAAGGTGGTGCCTGGATGACATCGTACCGAAAACAGAGAACTGAGAACGGCAAGCGCATAGCCCCTGTAATTTCTATAGTATGCAATTTTTCAAAACCAACAGCGGGCAACCCTGCCCTGCTAACTTTTGACGAAACAAGTACTTTCTTCCATGAGTTTGGCCATGCCCTGCACGGACTGCTGAGTAACGTGACCTATGAAAGCCTTGCCGGTACCAGTGTACCTACCGATTTTGTAGAGCTGCCATCGCAGGTTATGGAAAACTGGGCTGCCGAACCGGAGGTTTTAAAACTTTATGCCAAACATTACAAGACCGGAGAAGTGATTCCGGATGCGCTTATCAAAAAACTTCAGGAGTCGGCTACGTTTGATCAGGGTTTTGCAACGGTAGAATATCTCGCCGCAGCCTACCTTGATCTTGATTACCACAACCGAAGCGTACCGCTTACCCAAAACATAATTCCGTTTGAGGAAGAGGCCATGAAAAAACTGGGGCTGATACCATCTATCATACCACGCTACAGGAGTACCTATTACAGCCATATCTTTGCAGGAGGATATTCGGCAGGATATTACAGCTATATATGGTCGGGCGTCTTAGACACCGATGCTTTTGAAGCCTTTAAAACCTCTTCATTGTTTGACCAGGCAAATGCAAGATCATTCCGTACCAACATCCTTGAAAAAGGTGGCACGATGGATGCAATGCAGATGTACAAAAACTTCCGCGGGGCTGAACCATCTATTGAGCCTTTGTTGAGAAAACGCGGTTTAGAAACAAAGTTGGAAAGCAAAAAAGCGGTAAAGTAATTCTTTACAAGTCAATATAAAATGGGCAGCCTGCATATCAGGCCGCCCATTTTTATTTTTGTTAACAACAGCATATTTATAGATTTTATATCTTGGCAGTCAAAACCACCAACTATGAAATCCTTACTACTACTTTTATGCAGCATTGTGCTATGCACAGGCTGCTGTGATGACGACAGCACAAACCAGGCATCTGCACCCGTATCTACAGGCAAATTTACCATGAATTACAATGGCGAAGAACTTGAATTCAGGAATATCCAGATAATAGAGGGCGGCCCTGACTCCGGCTACGACCTACAGATGCATTCTGTAATACTCTACGAAGATGTACCGCAAACAAAGCATTCTTTAGTATTGGTATTCAATAAAAATGATGCAGAAGAGTATCATTTAGACAACATTACGTTTGCGGTAAATGAGCGCCTTTCCGCAACTTTGTTTAACCTCAAATCGTTTTATGCCTACACGTCGGGAGATTTTGTGGTAGAAGATTTTGACCACAGTACATCTACGTATGGCCACACAGAAAAAATCACCGTAAACGGAAGTTTTGAAGGTACACTCCTGCCTCACAATCCATCAGCGGCACCTATAGAAATAGAAGACGGTACATTTGCTTCGGTATTTACACCGCGTGATGAGCTGTAAATAAAGTTATTGTTTTACCTGCTTTTTATAGCTGGCCTGCATGGTGGTTCCCCTGCCAACCTCAGAAGAAAGCACCTTTATCTTGCCTTTGTGATATTCTTCAACGATGCGCTTGGTTAGTGAGAGTCCTAATCCCCAACCCCTCTTTTTAGTAGTGAAACCGGGTTCAAATATTTTCCTGAACTGCGACTTAGGAATACCTTTACCAGTATCGCTTACCTTTATTTTAATAAAAGTTTCGTTCTCACTTATTATAAGGTCAAGCCTGCCTTTGCCTTTCATGGCGTCTATGGCATTTTTCACAAGGTTTTCTATAGTCCAGCTGTGAAGTTCAGGGTTAAGCATTACCGGTACCGGATGGTTAGGCGACATAAAAAAGAACTCCACCTGCCTGGAGGCTCTGGAACGGAGGTACTCGAAAGATTTCTCAGTCTCGGCAACGATATCCAGTTCCTGCAAAACAGGTTCTGACCCTACCTTACTAAAACGTTCGGCAATTATCTGGAGCCGGTGTACATCTTTTTCAATTTCTTCGACTGTAGTCTCATCTACATTATCAGCCTTCATTATTTCTATCCACCCTAAGAGCGACGACAGCGGCGTACCTATCTGGTGCGCGGTTTCTTTAGCCATACCCGCCCAAAGCCTGTTTTGGGTTGCCATCCTGCTGGCACGATAAAAGATAAAGACTATCGTAGCAAATAAGATTACGATAATAACAAGCGTAATAGGATAATATTTAAGGTTATTGAGCAGCAATGAACTGCCGTAATATAACTTAGGGTTATCTTTTTGCCCAATTCTAAGCACAACAAAAGAACCGGCTTGTTTAAGTTCCTGGAGATAGGACTGCTTACGAACAGGATCAGTTTCTACAGCATTAGGCAGGTTTTTAAAATCAACAATACTATCCCTGCTGTTTGTCATGATTACGGGTATCGTAGTATTATTTGACACAATGCGAAAAGGCAGTTCTACATCAAAATTGCCTCCCGTATCATTTATCATTTGATACGATTGAACCAAAAGGTCTACTTTTTTTCTTTCGTCTTCCTTAAATATATTAAAAAAGCTATAGGTATTCCAAAGGATAGAAATCACAATAAAGAACGATGCCGCAATGATTACCCATCGGGTTATGTTCCTGTTATCTGTAAATCGCATAAAAATGAATTTGTGGCTTAAAGATACTAAAAGTTGGGAGGTAGCATACAATAACGAAAAACAGTGCCGATTATTTTATTAACACCGTCGTTAAAACCGTATGCCGATAGTGCAGAAAAAGTATCTTTGCAAAAACAAAAAAGCAACCAATGCTAACCATAGACCCAAAAGAACTTACTACACCTAAGCTGCATGGCTACCTGCAAAGCGCTGTAGGTCCGAGGCCCATAGCGCTGGCATCAACGTTAGACGGCAATAATGTGCCTAACCTGTCGCCATTCAGTTTTTTTAATATCTTCAGCTCAAATCCGCCCATGCTCATTTTTTCGCCTTCGCGAAGGGTAAGGGACAATACTATAAAACACACGCTTATTAACGCCGAACTTAACCGTGAGGTTGTTATAAACGTTGTAAACTATGCCATGGTAGAGCAAATATCGTTAGCCAGTACAGAGTATGCTGCGGGTGTAAACGAGTTTGACAAATCAGGGCTTACCATGATACCGTCGCACACGGTTAAACCTTACAGGGTAAAAGAAGCCCCGGTACAGTTTGAGTGCCGCGTTACACAGATAATACCGTTAGGAACGGAAGGCGGTGCAGGTAACCTTATACTTTGTGAAGTGATTAAAATGCATATTGACAAAAGCATTCTTGACGAAAATGGTGTTATAGACCAGCACAAGATAGACCTTGTGTCAAGGCTTGGCGGCAACTGGTACTCACGCAGTTCTGAAGGGCTTTTTGAAGTAGAAAAACCACTTACTACACTGGGCATAGGCGTTGACAGCATACCGGCATTCATAAAAGAGAGCGGCGTGTTTAACGGTAACGACCTGGGTAAACTTGGTAACACAGAAACATTGCCTACTGACGAAGAAGTTGCTATATTTGTAAAAGAGAGCTTTGACGTGAAAGCGGTTTTAAGCGCCGATGACGAAAGCAAAAAGTTCCTGAAAGCCAAGGAATATCTTGACAATAACGAAGTATCTACAGCATGGAAAGTGCTGCTGGCCAAAAAAGATTTCTAATTTTTAATAACGATAGCTGCCCTCAAGGCAGAAAATAACAAACAAACATTATGGAAGTTTCAGGAAGAATCAAAATGATTGACGAAACCAAAGCCTTTGGTGCAAACGGTTTCAGGAAAAGAGAAGTTGTAGTTACTACAGATGAGCAGTACCCACAGCACATTATGATAGAGTTTACACAGGACAAATGCGACCTGCTTAACAGCTACACAGTAGGAGAACCTGTAAAAGTTTCCATAAACCTAAGAGGCAGGGAATGGGTAAACCCTCAGGGCGAAACGAAATACTTTAACTCTATACAAGGCTGGAGAATAGAAAAAGCAGGAGCTGAAGCGCCGCAACAGGGAGGCTACCAGCAAGCGCCGCAAGGTTATAACCAGGCACCGCAGGGTTACAATCAGGCACCACCGGCTAACAATGACCGTTTTGAGCCGGCTAACAATTTTAAAGAAGAAGAGCACGACGATCTTCCTTTCTAATAAAACCTAAAAAACCGAAGTGGCTGCTTCGGTTTTTTTTATGCATTATAATCTGAAGCTATGCAATAAAAAAAGCGGAGAGCCGAACCACCAGCTCTCCGCAAAAATTTAGCTAAAACACAAACTATGCTTTTATATACTTTAAGTATTTTTATATCGTTATAGCTGTAAGACAGTAAACAATTGCACATCCGTATTCCGGTACGAATGTACAAATGTTGCTCCGAAAAAACTTACGGAAAACCTCACGCAAATGTTAAAAAATCATCATATCACAAAATGAGGATTTTCTGTTTAATTTTAAGGTTTTTTCCTTCTATATTATAATTTTATATTTGCCAAAAAGCAGACCGATGTACTTCTTATCCCGTGAACTTTATTTCCCTTCTGTTGAACAGTCTTCTCCAGAAGGAATTGTAGCCATTGGTGGCGACCTTTCGCCTGAAAGGCTGCTCCTTGCTTACAGGAGCGGTATATTTCCGTGGTTTGAAGATGACGAACCTATACTATGGTGGAGCCCTCCCGAAAGGATGGTTTTATTTTTAGACGAACTCAAGGTTTCTAAAAGTATGCGCAACATCATAAACCGCAATACGTTCAGGGTTACTTTTAATACCGCTTTTAAACAGGTAATTGCAAACTGCCGCGACATTAAACGCGACGGCCAGCCCGGAACCTGGATTACAAACGACATGACTGAGGCATATTGCAGGCTGAATGAGCTTGGTATTGCAAAGTCGGTAGAAGTCTGGCAGGACGATGAACTGGTGGGCGGACTTTATGGCATAGACCTTGGCCATGTGTTTTGTGGCGAAAGCATGTTCTCTAAAGTTAGTAATGCCAGCAAGATTGCTTTTATAGCCCTTGCCAAACAGCTGCAGCTTGCCAATTACAGGGTGCTGGACTGCCAGGTACACAACAGCCACCTGGAAAGCCTTGGTGCCCGCGAGATAGACCGTGAAGATTTTATGGAAATGCTGAAGTATTAGCATAACTACTATATCTTACTATATCAGGCTCTCTTATACTAATACTAATTATAATATAGCTTTGTAATTAGAAAACTGGAACGCTTTTTGCCTTAGTAGGCAAACGGCTGTTAAAATTGCTAAACCTTTCTTAACGCCAAAATATTTTATAAAAACCTGAGTTATAGTAAAAAATACAACCGCCATGAAGAACTATTTACATTTGCTGTTGTTGCTTGCCTCTGCCAATTTTTACGGCCACAACCTTGAAAACTGCGGACTCGACAACAACCCTGCACTTACTGATGATGAAGCGGCTTTCTTAAATGCCTATTTTGGAGAAAATGAAAGTGAAGGCTTCGATTTTAAAGGAAAAAAAGTATTGATCGTTAACGGTGCACAAGGCCTTCGTTTTGAGTCTAAAGCAGAATACTTTAAAGACATTAAGCAGCGCCTTGAGCAGTCAGGACTGCCTGTAGCCACTACTCCTATTCCGCTTACACAAATGGAAAAGATACAATCGGGAGGTTATGATGCTGTTATTACGCACTGGGTAGATGAGCCCATGACAAAAGAGAAAAAAAGAAACATTATTGCAAGATTAGCATCAGGCTTCTGGGAAACCCTGAACAACTAACCATGGGAAAACCAAAAGAGCGCCACTCGGCGCTCTTTGCATTTATTATAACTAGTATGGCGGTATTTGGTTACCTACCTATAGCCCATACCTCTCCTATGTTTATAAAACTAAACAGGACATTTTTTTCAGGATTACTAAAACGCTGTGTCTTATTATCAGGTGTAGCATCGGGCTTAAAAAATTTTTGCCATAACGGAAAAAGCGTTTCATATTTTGCCCTCGCCTTATCAAAATTATAAGCTTTATCGGTAGAAGCAGGAACCGGTTTAAAATCGGCTACAAAACAATCTTCATAATCTGACTGTGCCTTCACGGCTTCTTCAGCCATCCCTTCCGGAGTATAAACAATGCGCAGCAGGCCGTTGTCAAACTGCTTTGTTTTATAGTATACAAATTTCCCTTTAAGCTGTGCTGCCATCTTAGCCACGAGAACTTCTGCATCCTCGGGAGTTTCTACGGTTTTTAGCTTTTCAAAAAATGTATAGTCCTGTGCATTTGCCAGCGTGCATAAAGCAGTAAATAAAATGATAAGTACTTTTTTCATGATTTCATATTTTACCTAATTACTTAAATTTAGCTGATTTACATCTTAAATTTACTAACCCTATCTTAAATTTTAAATGTGACAGACGGTTTTTTTGTGTCATGATTCCGCTGTTTTGTATACATTTCTACAAGAGTACCCGCCATAACTTTGCCTTGTTAATCATTAATACTACAAAACAATGTCTAAAACAATTTTTATAACAGGCGCGTCAAGAGGATTTGGCCGCATCTGGGCAGAAGCATTCCTTGAACGTGGCGATAAAGTAGCTGCAACAGCTAGAAACGTAGAAGTACTTAACGACCTGAAAGCAAAATATGGCGATGCCATTTTACCAATACAGCTAAATGTAGATAACAGGCAGGAAGCCTTTGATGCAGTAAATAAAGCAGCAGCACATTTTGGTTCGCTGGATGTGGTAATAAACAACGCAGGTTACGGACTCTTTGGAACTATTGAAGAAGCAAGTGAGGCAGAAGCACGCCAGCAGATAGAAACAAATGTATTCGGACTGTTATGGATTACCCAGGCAGCGCTGCCAATTATGAGGAAACAGGGACACGGGCATATCATTCAGCTTTCAAGCGTGCTTGGTGTATTTACCTTACCTGTACTTGGCATATACAACGCTTCAAAATTTGCAGTAGAAGGCCTTACCGAAACCCTTTCACAAGAGGTAAAAGGCTTTGGCATTAACGTTACCCTTGTTGAACCAAACGGGTTTGCTACTGATTGGGCAGGTTCATCATCATTCCACAGCACATCAATTGCAGCTTATGACGGGGTTAAAAAAGCATTTAATGAGGGCCTTACTGATGATGCCTTTGGAATACCGGAAGCTACAACCCCTGCAATCCTTAAACTGGTAGACGAAAAAAATCCTCCGCTTCGCTATTTCCTTGGAAAAGTAGGACTGCCTACAGTTAAAGAGGTTTATAAATCACGCCTTGCCGAATGGGAGCAGTATGCAGATGATGCTGTTGCCGCCCACGGTAAATAAGAACCGTATTTTTATTACTTTTACAATAGCATCTGTTTAACGCAGATGCTATACTAATTTTCATAGTTATGAATCATTTTAAGACAATCAGCGAATATTACCGACACAATGGTTTTTCATCTCCGGAAAATCCTTTGATAAGTTTTGTACAGTGTACAAAAGTAGATACGTGCAGCTTAAGCCGCGAAAAATTTACAGGCGATTTCTACATGATAATGTTCAAGAAAATGAAATCGGGTGTAATAGTATACGGCCGTACTAAATATGATCACGACAATGGTTCTCTTGCCTTTATAAAGCCGCACCAGGTTATGCAGATGGATAATATAGAACTTGAAGAAGACGGTTTCATCATTTTTGTCCACGAAGATTATTTTAACGGACACCACCTTCACTCAGAAATAAAAAAGTATGGCTTTTTTGACTATGAGGCAAATGAGGCCTTACATCTTTCACCAAGGGAGGAAGAAATCATGTGGGATCTTTTTTATAAAATGACAGGTGAAAACAGCAACAACCAGGATGAATACACCCGCGAAATAATGCTTACGCACCTTGATTCTATACTCAAGTATTCCCAGCGCTTTTACAAAAGGCAGTTTATCAACCGCACGCAGTTATCAGGCACAACGGTTTCTAAGTTTAATAATCTGCTGTCCTCCTATTTTGATAACGGAAAGCTCATAGGAAAAGCGTTGCCCACGGTAAAATCCATGGCAGAAAAACTCAATACCTCATCCCGTTACCTGAGCGACCTTTTAAAACAGGAGACGGGCAAGACGGCAATGGAGCTTATTCACATTTACCTTATCGGTGAGGCAAAAAATATGCTACAGGCAGCACAGTTCAGTGTATCTGAAACTGCCTATACATTGGGTTTTGAGAATCCTCCTTATTTTACCCGACTCTTCAAGAAAGAGGTTGGACTTACCCCCGGGGAATTCAGGAAACAATTTCTAAACTAAATAGTTATATTCTAAATAATAAGAGCGCAGTTTCCTGCGCTCTTATTATTTTTTACCAAAGACGGTTACCTCAACTTTTCCTTTTACAAAGTCGGTAGAGTCATACCAAAAATCGATTCGCTTTATAGTCCGTAAACCGCTTTTTATATCAACGGTTGGGCCTTCGCCATTTTGCGCAATTGTCATTGGCGTTACAAGTATTTCCTCTTCTCCGTTATCATAAACGATCAGCACTTTAGTGATTGTCAGGTCGCGGTCACGTACTGCAAACTTAAGCTTCTTTACATTTACAGGAATCTTAGGCACAGCCGCGTCGTGGTCCTGATTGTGCATAGCAATTACAGTACCCAGCACTTGCCAGCCGCCAATGTCATTAGTGTTATTTGCTAAAAGCAGGCTCATGCAAAAAAAGCAAAGCCCTAAGAAGGTGATTTTTTTCATAATTTATTTAAAAATTAATTATTTCATTGGTTAAAAACGTTTGAACTCCGTAAAACCCTAAGCACCTAACAATCTTTTTCTTACGAACAGATAAAAATTATAAGTAAAATCAGATATTTTACAGAAGTTTCATATAAACATATTTATTTTTTAAATAATCTCCAAATTTCTTTTTATATGCACTCCTACATAATCCTCTGACTTGTAAGACAAAGCACACTAAAATTACACTTTTTTGAGTTATTCATATATCAATCTTTAGCTATATGAAAAATTTAATTACAGCCATGATGTTCTTTCCCGTGTTATGCTTTGGACAAGTGCAGAGCCACGACATACGATATGCTAATGAAACCACTTACGACTACGTTTTCAGGCACAGGAATAACCCTGATAAGGTAAAAGAAATAAAGTGGAACGATTACAACATCATACTTGCCTTTTATGAGTCGGTAGGCACAGTCTATGACAGCGATAACAAGCCGGAAGAGATCTCAAAAATTGATATTGCTTTTTATGCCCAGGTATCTGATTTCAGTTATCTTGAAATCAGTCTGCCTTCATTTGGGGCTGCAGGAGGTAAAGCTGAGATACTATCTATATTTCAGGCGAATGCCGATAAAGACCCTGAAAAGGAACTCTTCATATTAGCATCTTTTAAACAAACAGATGATACCATGAACGGCACCCGATATTACACCCTGGTGTTTGACAACCTGCCGAAAGACTACCGCCAATTTCCTGAAAGCTTTATCCAAATGGATATTAGTACTACATTTAGCGGCTGCGATTGTAAAATAAACGGACAGCACCCTACAGAAGCTAAATTTACAACCTCAGCCGAAATAAGGGAAGAGCTTGAAAAGAGAGGGTTTAAGCAGTGATATGAGAACCCTACTCCTCACTCACAATTTCAACCTTCCTTCGTATCTCATTACCTGATTCATCCGTAACAGTCACAATATATTTACCAGAGACAGCATTTACAGGCATTTCATGAAACGTTTGGGTTTCGCCTAGGTACCTGTCGCCAAGATACCAAAATAACCTGGCATTCGCCGAAGAATGTGCCGCCCTGAAAACAACCGGCTGCACCTGCCCGTTAAAATCTTTAGTCAGGTATATTTTACCATTTTCTTTAGGGTAGATAAAATCCATAGCCCCGCTGCTTCCGCCCTGGCAATCGCTGCGAAAAGGTGGCAAAGGCATATAATCCATGTGCAGGCTTTTATAGTACCACTCCATAACCGGAGGCAGTACAAACCAGGTTTTGGTTAGCATAGCATCTACACTTTCGCAACTGCTGTTTACCTGATACAGTCCTGACTGGTCAAGATGAACCAGTTTATGATAGGTGCATGATGTTGTCTTTCTCCCATTCAGCGGAATCCATTGCTTAACAATTGGGCAATGTTCTCCTGCCAGATGGCCGCTTGTGGCGCATACATCTGCTTCTTCCAGATCGTTGTAAGGCCTTGCAAACCATTTGGTGCGCGGCAGCAGGTTAAATACATCAAACAATACAGGGGCAGCAGTACCCACTCCCGTAAGTGAAGGCCTCCCTTCTCCCGAAGCATTGCCTACCCACACCCCAACAACATAACGCGAACTTGTGCCAATAGCCCAGGCATCGCGGCTGCCAAAACTGGTTCCCGTTTTCCATGCAATCTCTAACGAAGAATCATAAAAACGCCATGCCTCGTCGCCCTGCGGACGGTTAACCTCTTTCATTGCGTTATAGGTAAGCCATATAGACCCTGCCCCCAGCTGTGGCTTATTGAATACTTCTTTACCAAAATCTGTAATTGTGTTGTTGTCCCAGTTGAGTTCAGCAAACTCATTAGTGCGGTATTTTGCCTGCGTAGCCGTAAAATTATTCAGCGTAGAGCTAAGTCCGGCATAGGTTCGGCATAAGTCCCAAAGGTTGCTTTCTGCCCCGCCAAGGATAAGCGATAATCCGTAATGGTTGGGATGCTTGTTGATATTGCGGAGTTTGAAATGCTGTAACTGTTCGTAGAAACGATACACCCCAAAATCCTTAAGCATGAGTACTGACGGAATATTAAGCGAACGCGATAATGCCCTCTGCGCAGGCACGGCACCATCATAGGTCATTTCAAAATTCTTAGGCGAATAGCCGGCTATCTGCGTGGGTACATCGGCAACAAGGGTATTGGGCAGTATTTCGCCAGCATCGAGCATAGACGCAAACAAGAATGGCTTTAAAATGCTCCCTGTGCTTCGCGGTGCAGGAATAATGTCTACATCCTTTTGGTGTGCCCTGTCGGTAGGCGAATTACCCACATAAGCCACAATGTTATGGGTCTTTACATCTACAATAAGTATGGCAAGATTATGCACTTCCGTCTGGCGGTATTCCTGATAGTAACGTGCCGCAATCTGGTTAACCCTTTCCTGAATTTCGTTCTTTATGGTGGTTTTTATACGCTGCCCTTCTTTTGTTTTGGCAATATGCTGCAATAAATGAGGAGCTGCTTTAGGCAGCCTGAACGGTTTTTGCGGCAGGTCTTCCTGAACAGAAAGCTCATAGGTAGTCCTGTCAATTATTTTCTCTTCATACAGTTTTTCAAGCAGGCGGTTACGTTTAGCAAGCAGTATCTGCTGGTTCTTTCCCGGATAAATAAGACTTGGTGCATTAGGCAAAACCGCAAGTGTAGCCGTTTCGGCCCATGACAGCTGGTGCGGCTGAACGCCAAAGTAACGCCAGGAGGCCATCTCAAGCCCTACAACATTACCTCCATAAGGAGCGTGCGCAGCATACAGGCCAAGTATCTCATCTTTGCCATGGCGCACCTCAAGTCGCGTAGCCAAAAGCATCTCAATAAGCTTTTCAAAATAGCTTCTTTTTTTGCCATCGCGCGAAAGTCGAATTACCTGTTGTGTAAGCGTACTACCGCCACGCACAACCTTGCCGGCATCATAATTTTGGCGTACCGCCTTTACAATCGCCACGGGATTAAACCCGGGATGGCTGTAAAAGTGCTGGTCCTCAAAATAAACAATGCACTTTTTAAACTTAAACGGAATACTGTCCTGCGCAGGGAAACGCCACTGTTCATCGCGGGCTATGCGTGCGCCGAGCAATTCGCCCTCGCTGCTTTCTATAACGGTAGAATACGGCTCTTCAAACAACGTGCGAGGCAGGCAAAAATAATAACCCACCAAAAACAAAAAAGTAATGGCTGTTCTTATTTTGTTGGATTTTATCCAATGCCATGCACGTTCCTGCAAGGTTTTTAAAACCTTGTAGGTGTTTTTAAGAACTATTGAAAATTTATGCTTCATGGGTTACAGCTCAAAAGGAGCAGTATCATTTTTAAGAATGATCAATTATAATACTCAATTTTTCTTTCTGCTATTATTGTTGGCTCGTCTTTTTCTCCCATCAGGTATAGCCTGCATCTTATCCAGTTATTATGACTGTCATAATCATATTCATAGTATCGGTCTACTGGCTCAAGCCCGATTTTTTTACGGGGTGGCGATGTGTCATTTTCAACAATAAAATGCATATGCGTTATATCGCCATATTCATTATACTCCGCTATCATATTTCTTGAAGGATAACGTGATAATAAAGGTTCTGCAATATATCGTTTCAATGTAGTTATATAATTTTTAGAGGAATGATAAGTGTACTCTTCAGAGGATACGATTGTTTTACAGCCGTAAAGAACAACTTTAGTAATACGATTTTGATTATCGTATGTATACCTTACTTCAGTGTCATCGCAATAGGGAACTTCAGTTTCCATCATTGGAAGATTTCCAATTGCTTCTCCAAATTTTCCAGCAAAGATTTTTCGGCTTGATAGATTACCATTTTTATCATAAGAGTAAATTATTTTATTAACCAGTTCAGATTCATCAAGTCTATCGTCAAAAGTTCTATCAATCACGTCTACGAAGTATTCTTTTTCTTCTTTAATCATTCCATTTTCCACAACATAATTATAAACCGTTTGAGACGTTGTACCTTCCAATTTAGCGTGTTGAATAAAGTTTAATTTAATAAGGCCATCAAAGTATACAGGGAATACAGGATGTATATTCTTTACTAAATATTTACTTTTTTCTTCAATATCTTTATTATCATAAACATATTGATAAATTGAATCTCTATGAACTATTTCGTCAATAGTTTTCATGAATATCTTACTAGCAGAAAGATTTCCTCTTTCAGTAAACTCAAGGTAAAAATTTGTCCGTATATCATTACTTAAATATATCCTTGATTTATCAAGAGAATTTAATCCTTCTTTATATTTAGTATACATGAAACGTACACATTTTACTGAATCTTTAAGATTTAACCCCCAATGCCTGCTTTGTTTATCCTTAAACATATAGACCTGCGACCATACATATTGATTACAGCCCATAAGTATTGTTAAAATAAATACCACTAATTTTATTTTCATCTAAAAACTTGTTTTTTTATCTAATTGCTCTGGAGTTTTAATCATTTAAACACCTGCAAGGTTTTTAAAACCTTGCAGGTGTTGGTTAAAGCCTTTGGAAGTTTATTTTTCATCTATCAATAATAGAATCAGATTTATCTCTACGCTTTAACACGCAAAAATCTTTCAGGATTATTACAGCTGAGAAAAGAGAGACTAAAAGTGAACCTATAGAAAAAAAGTAAAGGTCAATTAGACCTAAGACCAGTATTACAATCCAAATAACTGTGAGATAGCTATTAAAGACTCCCGCTAACACATAAATAAAATTTGGACACAAAACTTCTTTATAAGACTTTCTAAACCAGGTAAATCTCAATATCATTACAAGTATACTTATCCCGGATATCCACATACAACTCCCCAAGAAAAAGATATACAAACTAAGCCCCTTGAACATTGTATCTTTATCCGTTAGGTAATCAAAGAACGTATAAAGTATCCAGCCTGAAACGATTGGTTGTGATATTGCAACCTGTTTATAAAAGTTCTGACTCATAATTTTAAATTTGGCTAAAGCCTAAAACACCTGATTTAAACCCACGGCTAAAGCCGTGGGCAAAGCATCTAAGGATTTATCATTTTAAGTTTTACTCTGAATGTTTTGCCCCTGACTTTAGTCAGGGGATTATTTGATAATATCGTTTGTTGGCTTCAGCCTAATATAAACATTTTACCTCACCACCTTAACCCACTGCCCTTTAGTCCTGGCAAGGAAAGAGTTATCATACATTGCCTCGCACTGAACGCCCGGCAGGTAATAACTTCCCGGATAAGATGCATTAAGCAGTATCCTGAATGTTTTGGTTTCGCCGGCTTTTAACGGAAAGTAAAAGTTTGTCCTGTCGTCCCTTATATCGGTATAATCCACATCGTTTTCGGCAAAACTTCCAAAGTCGGTAAACCTTGTATTTACGATTTCCCATCCTGACGGAATTATCTGTGTAAGCGCTACATTCTCTACCCTTTCGTTTTTGGTATTGGCAATGGTTACCTCTGCTACAAACTCAGTACCCTGAGCCAGCTGCGACGGATTTATCGTATTGCCTCCCCTGTCTTTAAAGGTAATGTTTGTAGCCAGTCCGCGTTCCTCTGCCAGTTCCTCCCCTACCGGAAGGATACCGCTATAGAATACCTTAATATACAGTGTAGACTTCTTATTGTTCTTAATCGTTACGCTATTAGCACTACTCACATCAAGCTTTCTGTCAGCAAAAGTTTTAGGCGTGTTGATTCCCTGGGTTTTGCCTTTGCTTGTGTAGGTAACATCAATGCCTTTAGGCCCGTTGCTCTGCGCAAATTTAGACATACTGTACAGGCAGTAGGCCGATGTCTGCGTACTCATCCATTCGCCTGACGACATTTGTTTTGCCAGTTTTATTGCCATAGTAAAGGCTTTTTCTTTCTGTCCAAGAACGATAAGTGTTTCCAGTGCCATTGCCCTGTTACGCGCGGCAGATCCATAATAGTAATATTGGTACGGACTCTCATCTAAATCAAGGCTGCTTTGTGCCAACAACTGCTGACCCACAGCTTTTTGTCCTGCAAGAGCATAAGCGACTGCAAGCCTTAGTTTTGTTTCGTTAGATATGCCCGCCGTTTCCCTTAACCTGTTCATAGACGAAAGATCGGGTGCTCCGGCCAGTGCCAGGGTATACAGTCGGTACGCATGTGCAAAGTCGTTATGGTAGCCATCGTTGTAGCGCCACTGCCTTGCCATTTTCTGCTGGTATTGCAGCCATTGTTTTTTAGCATTAAGCGGCAGTGTATAGCCTTTTTTCTCGGCTTCTATAAAGAAATGACCTGCATAGCTGCTGCCCCAGTCGTCTGCTTCCCTTAGCCCTTCCCAGTAGGCAAAACCACCATTAGCAACCTGAAAATGCGCCAGTTTTTGCAGCGCTGCGCTTACATTCTTTTGAATTTTCTGTTTTCTCGCAGCATCTATGTCGGCAATATCAGCCAGGTACAACTGCGGGAATGCAGCCGATGTTGTCTGCTCCACACAGCCGTGAGGATACTGTATAAGGTAATCCAGCCTTCGGTTAAAGTCGATAGAAGGAAACGATGATACTTCCAGCCTTGCTGTATTGCTTCCTGCCACGCCAAAGCTGTTCCAGTCTATAGCTGCCGATTTGCCCGGTTCCAGCACCAGCTCTTTATAATTTATCGTTACCGGATTAGGGTTTACAATATCCAGCTCTACATCATAGCTTGCCTTTGCATTGCCCGATGTTGCCGTTACCGTAACTTTTCCAATACCCGAAACATCATTTACCTCAAGGTCAAAATAAACCACTTTTTCATCGGGTTTGGCAAAGTTCACCGTTTGTTTAGGCGAACCAACTACCCTTATGCCGTTGTTTGTTTTTACCTGAAGTGAAACATTCTTAATCTGGTTTTCCATGGCAAATACCGTCACCGGAAGTGTTACCCTTTCCTTTGGCGTTACTTTTCTTGGTAATGATGCGAGTAACATCAAAGGGCTGCGAACCGGCGTGGCTTTTTCTGCCATACCGTAAGCACTTAAGTCGGTATTGGCGGCTACGACCATAGTACGCACCGAACCTATATACTGCGGCAGTTTTATGTCGTGCAGCCTTGTCTGGCCTTTGCCAATGGTAAACGGGCCATAGTACATAACAACAGGCTTGAACCTGTTGGCTTTTTTAGCTTTGCCACCACCTAAGTCGGCATCACCTCCTATGCTGAACACCTGGTTGATCTTGCCGCCATAAGCGCCTATCACATCATCATAAATATCCCATGTTTTTACCCCAAGGGCTTCTTTGGCATAAAAGGCGTCCCATGCGTTAGGTGTTTTAAACCTCGTAAGGTCAAGCAGCCCCTCATCTACCACCGCAAGAGTATAGGTCATAGGCTTACCTGATTTTTCACTGACTCTTATAGTCGTTTTCTGTTCCGGTTTCAATACATCAGGCATGGTTATTACCGGCTGGAGTATGGTGCTTTTATCTACCACCTCAATTGGTACGATACCATACAGGCGAATTGGCGAATCATTTGCCGTTGTAGCATGCGGCTGCAGCAGCGTAATATGTATGTACACATTAGGCGCCATTTTCTCGGTAACAGGAATCACAACCTGTGTCTCTCCTTTTTTGGTCATTGTCCAAAATGTCTGTACTACTTTAGAGCCATTTTCCAGCGATATAAGCGCACGGCCTCCCTCGCTCGACGGGAAAGATATTGTTGCTTTTTCGCCTACGCTGTATTTCTCCTCATCAGTAGTAAACATAAGCATGGCGGCATCTTCTCCTCCTGTATTTCGGCTACGGCCTGACCAGTAAGGGTAATCTACCAATACCGTACTTCCGGCAGAGTGTCCGCCTTCAATATCAGTAACGCGTATAAGGTACCTGCCCCATTCTTCTTCGTCGGTCTTAAAACTGAACGAACCTTTACCCGAAGCATCGGTTATTATCTGCTGATAGGCAAACGGCTGGTTTGAAACCGCAGTGCTGAATGACGATGCACCGTTATCGGACTGGTCCCACCACCATCTCCAGTTTACTTTATACACACGGGCTTCCAGCCTGCGGCCCGGCCTTGCCTGTCCTTTTTCGTTTACTGTAGCTACGTCAACTTTGTTTGTTTTTCCGGTTTCAAGCATACCGTATTTATTGCCCTGCGGAAGCTTTACACCCACATAGGTATCATAAGGCGAATAAGACGACGTAATCACATCGGTGCTAAAGTCGCCCCCTTTTTCGTAGGCTTTAGTTATGATGGCTGTTTTAAGCATACCCGGAGCACGCGCCTGCAGCTTAGGCTGAAGCGTTACCACGGCATTTCCGTTAGCATCGGTCTTGCCGGAAAAGATATTGACTTCCTCAGAACTGAAATCCTGTGCAGGGTCATCAAAAACATAATTCAGGTAGCCTTTAAAGGCCGTTGTCTGTTTAAGGAATTTGGCCTGCATTTCTACCTTAAGGTCTTTTGCAACGGCGCCATGCATCCATGTTACCTGTATATTTCCTGTGTTTTTTACATTAGCTGAAAGCATTTTACCGTCAAAGCTGTTCTTTATCTTAAGCCTGTTTGGTTTAATGGTCTCTATCTTGATGCTTTTGTAAAAACGCGCACCACCTACCGATACTACCGCTTCCCAGCTTCCTGTAGGATAGTTGGCCTGTGTAGGCACGATAAATTTAAAGTGGTTCTTTTCATTATAGCTTTGCACCGCCTGGAACATCATCTTACCATTGGGGTCGTTAAGCCTTAATTTTACAGGATGGTTTCCCGGCAGTTTAGATGCTTTGTCGTTCAATATAAAGCCAATAAATAATGTGTCGCCAGGACGCCAAACGCCGCGCTCGCCATACACATACCCCTTAAGCCCCTTTACAAGCTGAGTACCGTCTACATCAAAACTGCTGACTGATTTAGAATTACCGTCATAAAGCTTGATGTAGGTGGTATTATTGTCTTTTTTTACAATGGCAAAATAACCGCCTTTTGCAGCGGTAAGGCTTACGGTTCCTTCATTGCCTGTTACGGCAGAACCCACTTTCTGGCGCTGGTAGTTAAAAATTTCTACCGATGCACCAACTACAGGATTTGTAGTCGTAATACTCGTTACTGCAAAGAAATAGTTGTTTACAGCACCACGTTTAGCAATAACGCCCAGATCACTCGCCAGCACATTAGTGCTTATTTTGCGTTCGTAATTTACATAGTACGAATCACTGCACGGGTTATCCCTTTGGTCCCAGTCATAATTGCCATCATAATAATCGTACTCATCATATTCAGAAAAGTCGTCTTCACTTTCATCGTCTTCGTCCTCATCCTTCGGCTCTTCTGCAGTTTGCTGAAGATTGTCGGCAGCATCACATTTATACAGCGAATACGCTTTTTTAATTGTCATTTCTACCTTATAAATAGCGCCCTGCTGCGGTTTTATAAGCGTTGCCAAATCTAATGAGTAGGCATTCCACTTGCCATAGTTCATAGTTTTGTCGGCATTAAGCACAAGCTTTCTTTTAGCTACCGGAAGCGATACCGAACGCATATTATAATTACCGTTCAGTTCGTTTTCCTGAAGGAACTGCATAACATTGTTCTCAAATATGCGGTACACTTTTACATCTACAGCACTAAGGTTAACTGCTTCAAAGCCCAGCTTAAGGTTGCTAGACGAAGGCAGTATCGTGCCGCTCTTTAAAAAACGTACCTCAGGCTTTAGCTGCTCAAAGTTTATCTTTTCAGCATAGCGGCTTTTAGTCTTAAAGCCATCTACGCTTTCTATCCCCTGAAAAACCTCTACCAAGAAACTGCCGTTAAGCGGTTCGCCAAAGAATACCTTCAGCAGGTTACCGTCTACTGCGTACTTAAGCGTGGCTACGGTTTCTACAGCCACAAGCCCTGAGAAATCCTGGTCTTTACGCAGCGGGTCAGAAAAGTTGATAAGCAGCGTCTGGTTATCGCCCTGCTGCGGAGTCATGCTTATCACTTTAAAATTTTCCTTGCCCGGCACTTCAAACATTTGGGAGTCTTCCCTCTCTACGCCCGCAGCTTTGCCATTCCAGCTTATCTTAATCTGGCTGTTCTGTACTTTACGCTGAATGCTGTCTATAATAAAATGGAATTCTGTCGCGGTGCCTGCCTTACCGTCAAAGCGTATCGGCAGCTTTTTGCCATCCTGTTCGGCAGTAACCAGTTTTTTGGCAATAGCCAGTTCCATGTCGTCGCTTGTTTTAAGCGTACCGTTAAGGTATTGCAGGTTGCGGTTATACGATTGCAGATCCTGAACAGTGACTAAAAAATCCTGTTTAATAGTCTTAACCCTAAAGTTAAAATCCTTAAGCCTGCTGTCTTTTAATTCTATAATTTTAGAAAGGTGCAGCGTGATGCGGTATTCGGTATCCTGATCCAGCCTTTCCGTTGGCCTGAAAGCAATAATATTGCCCGGAAGCAAAAGCACTTTACCTTCCGCCGAAGGCGATATCGAAAAATAATCCTTATCCAGTTCCTGGTTTTCCTTCCACTCACTTTTAGAAAAGGCAAGCCCCACCTGTATGTCGGCCTTTGTAGATACTATACCCGATGTAAAGCTCGAAATGTAATCCCTGTACAGGGTATAGTCAGAGTCAAAATCTTTTCCTGATTGTTTAGAGCAGGCATGAAACAGCACGGTGATAACTGTAAGGTACAGCATCAGTCTTAAGGTTTTCATACTTTGGTTGGTTTGATGGTTAAGTAATTATTTTGGTTGTTGTATTTTACGCTATAACTAAGAACATGATAGTATTATTGCAATGAAATCACGATATATTTTAACACTTTTAAAATTCCGCTAATTCATTGGTTTTATAAAACTTACCGCCTTCGCTGTTTAAAAAAATCTTTTACTAAAACAGAGCATTTGTCTTCCATAATTCCGCTTATCACTTCGGTCTTCGGGTGAAGTTTTCCGCCCATTGTGCGGTAGCCCCTGTGCTCATCGGCAGCGCCATACACTACCCTGCTGACCTGACTCCAATAGAGTGCCCCGGCACACATCTGGCAGGGTTCTAACGTTACATACAGTGTACAGCCGGCAAGGTACTTTCCTCCTAAAAAATTTGCCGCTGCCGTTATCGCCTGCATCTCGGCATGCGCCGTTACATCACTAAGCAATTCGGTGAGGTTATGAGATTTTGCAATAACCCTGTCGTTAATTACAACAAGGGCACCTACGGGTATTTCGCCTTTATCAAATGCATCCTGCGCTTCGGCAAGTGCTTTCTTCATAAAATACTCATGGGTAAAAATGTTTTCCATAGGTTCAAAAATACGATTATGATTACAAAAGTATTATAAATAAAATCTTAAATTAACAATACTTTTTGAAGGCCATAATTCGTTATAACACAAAACCTTCACTATGAAAAGCCAATTCACTGTACCTGAACCCTGCCATGAAAGCTGGAACGCCATGACTCCTGACGAGCAGGGACGTTTTTGCAGCCTGTGTTCAAAATCGGTAACCGACTTTACCCAAATGAGTAATGACGAGATAACTATTTATCTTAAAATGAATAATGGCAGCAGCGTATGCGGGCGTTTCAGGAGCAGCCAGTTGCAGAAAGAAAGTATCAGTATACCAAAAAAGGTTTTGTATTCACAAACAAAATTCGTTAATGTGTTTTTACTGGCATTACTGGTAACCATGGGGTCTATGCTTTTTAGCTGTAAAAACACGACAAAGGGAGAGGTAGAAAAAAAGGCCTCTATTGACACCGTAGCAACACAGTCGGCAGGTGAAGCCGAATACACAACCGGTATAACAATTTATGAATTGCCTGACCCAATTGAAGATGAAACAATTAAAATTGATACAATTAACCCGGCAATCAAATTTACAAATAACTAATTTTTATATCGTAAATTTGCTGTTCTATTACAAGCAATGGCAAACAACTTATTAAACAGCATAAACGACCCTGCAGACCTGAGGAAACTCAGCCCTGATCAATTGCCTCAACTGGCGCAGGAACTGCGCAGGTTTATTATAGATATTGTATCGGCTAAAGAAGGCCACCTTGGCGCAAGCCTGGGCGTTACAGAGCTTACCATTGCATTGCATTACGTTTTTAATACACCCGAGGACCTTTTGGTATGGGATGTGGGCCATCAGGCCTACGGACACAAGATACTTACCGGACGCAGGGAAAAATTCGACACCAACCGCCAGCTTAATGGTATAAGCGGTTTTCCTAAACGCAGCGAAAGTGACTACGACACTTTTGGCACCGGCCACAGTAGCACGTCGATTTCGGCAGCGCTGGGAATGGCGATTGCCTCCAGGCTTAAAGGCGAAGACCATAAAAATCATATTGCGGTTATAGGCGACGCATCCATAGCATCTGGTATGGCGTTTGAAGGCCTCAACCATGCCGGCGTCACCGACGCCAACCTGCTCGTTATCCTTAACGACAACGCCATAGGCATAGACCCAAGTGTAGGCGCCCTTAAAAATTACCTTACCCAGGTAAAAGAAGGCAATAATCCGCGCGACAACAACATGATCAAGTCGCTTAACTTTGATTACAGCGGCCCAATCGACGGGCATGACCTTCCTGCCCTGCTAAAAGAATTGGAAAGGCTTAAGCACAAAAAAGGCCCGCGTTTTTTACATATCATTACAACCAAGGGCAAAGGACTTAAACAAGCCGAAGAGGACCAGGTAAAATATCATGCTCCCGGCAAGTTTGACCGGCTAACCGGCGAAGTATTAGCAATTGCAGATGAAAACCTGCCGCCCAAATACCAGGATGTTTTCGGCCTAACTTTAATAGAACTGGCAAAACAAAACGACAGGATAATAGGCATTACGCCCGCCATGCCATCGGGCAGTTCGATGAAATTCATGATGGAAGCGTTTCCTGACCGTGCTTTTGATGTAGGCATTGCAGAACAGCATGCCGTAACCCTTGCAGCCGGAATGGCAACACAGGGCATGACGGTGTACTGCAACATATACTCCACCTTTTTACAACGGGCTTATGACCAGGTAATACACGATGTTGCCCTGCAAAACCTGCCAGTAATATTTTGCCTTGACCGCGCCGGCCTTGTAGGCGAAGATGGCGCTACGCATCACGGTGTGTTTGACATTGCTTACCTGCAATGCATACCAAACCTCATAGTGTATGCCCCCCTAAATGAAAGGGCACTGCGTAATATACTCTATACTGCACAACTGGGTCTTGAGCACCCAATTGCTATACGTTACCCACGCGGACGCGGAGAAAAAACCGATTGGCTGCAGCCATTTGAACCCATAGAAATTGGCAAGGCACACCAGCTTACCGGAGGCTCTCAGATTGCAATACTATCTACGGGAACTATTGGTAATAATGTCATTAAAGCATTAGCTGCAATAGATAATGCTTCACTGTTTTCGCATTACGACTTTGCCTTCATAAAGCCGTTGGACGAAAATCTTTTACACACTATCTTCGGGCAGCACACCGAAATTATAACTATTGAAGACGGATGTATTACAGGAGGTTTTGGCAATACTATCTGTACTTTTGCTGCAAAAAACGGTTACGTATTGAAAATAAACACGTTAGGCATTCCCGACAACTTCATAGAGCAGGGAACGGTCCATCAGTTGCAACAATTTTGCGGTATTGACGTTAAAACCCTTAAAGATATTTTTTCTGCGTACTGAAAAAATACCGACTTTTGCAACGAATTTCCAAAAAACGCTAAGAATGAGAATTAAAGCCTGCGTCATTGTGCTGTTGTGCATTGTATTTAGCCAGACAGCCAAAGCACAAGTTATAATAACTACCACACTGCCCGATTCTATTACCTATTGGGAGAGAAGCAATACCGTAGGGTTTGATATTAACCAGGTTTCGTTTGTAAACTGGAACGTGGGGGGTAACAACTCTGTTGCCGGCCTTATTAAAGGAGCGTTTATCAGAAAATATGTAAAGGGTAACCTTAATTGGAATAACGAGCTTATACTTAAGTACGGGCTTAACAGGCAGGAAGGGCAGGGAACGCGTAAAACTGACGACCAGATAGAGCTGAATTCAACTTTTGGCTACAGGAGGGATAGCGTATCTAATTGGTACTATAGTGCCAAGTTTAACTTTAAAACGCAATTTGCTAACGGTTACAACTACCCAAATACTACTAACGAGATTTCGGGGCCATTTTCTCCGGCATATATCTTCCTGGGTATTGGTACCGAATATATCCGCAAGGACATAGGTTTAAACCTGTATATCTCTCCGCTTACAGATAAAACTACTATTGTAACAAACAATACGCTGGCAGACCAGGGAGCCTTTGGGGTAACTCCTGCAGTGAAAGATGCCGATGGCAACATTATAAGAGGCGGTAAGAACTCGCGTACTGAGGTGGGTATACTTATAACCAATCAGTTCAAGAGGCAGATATTTACCAATATCATGCTGGACAACCGCTTTACCTTTTATACTGATTACCTTAATAACTTTGGAAATATAGACGTTGACTGGCAAATGCAGCTTGACCTTAAGGTGAACCAGTACGTAAGGGCAAATGTGGGTATGCACATGATCTATGACGACGACATTAAGAACAAAGTAGAAAGAGATGGCGTTCAGGTAACCGAAGGCCCAAGGATACAGCTTAAACAAATGATAGGCGTAGGATTAAGTTATACATTCTAAATCCTGTTGCATCATAAAAATAAAAGCCCGAATAGAGTTCTATTCGGGCTTTTATTTTTATGCGCCTGCCTGTTTCGACAGGCTTCTTAAAACAGGCATTCAATTCATTTGCTAATCGGTGTCTGTATAAACACATTAGTCGACAATAGCTTAGGCAATGATTCTATTAGGTACTGTACTAAAAACAAAAAACCCATCTCGCTAAGCGGATGGGTTTTTATATGATAGAGTATATTCTTAAGCTTCGAATGGAACTATAGAAACGAAAGATTTGTTATCACCTTTCTTCTGAAATTTCACTACACCAGCAACTTTTGCATGTAAAGTATGATCTTTACCCATGTAAACGTTTTCACCCGGGTTGTGCTTAGAACCTCTTTGTCTTACGATAATGTTACCGGCAATAGCAGCCTGTCCACCATAAATCTTAACGCCTAGACGTTTCGATTCTGATTCCCTACCATTCTTCGAACTACCGACACCTTTCTTGTGAGCCATGATGTTTTGTTTTAAATGTTAGTTAATTATTCCTCTGTAGCTTCCGCTTTCTTAGCTGCCGCTTTTTTCTTTGGCGCTGCACCAGCTCCAGTGATACCAGAGATTTGGATTTGCGTTAAAGATTGACGGTGGCCGTTTTTCTTTTTGTAACCTTTTCTTCTTTTCTTTTTGAAAACGATTACTTTTTCACCTTTTAAGTGCTGAAGCACTTTAGCTTCTACTGAAGCACCTTCTATAGCCGGGGCGCCTATAGTTACAGTTCCGTTGTCATCAAGTAAAAGAACTTTTGCAAATGAAATTGCATCTCCTTCTTTAGCTTCAAGACGGTGAACATAAACCTTAAGGTCTTTGCTAACTTTAAATTGTTGCCCTGCTATCTCTACGATTGCGTACATAACAATATGGTTTAATTAAATTTTTTAAGGTTGCAAATATACAACTTATTATTTATCAGCCAACATACCCACAATATTTTCCAGTAAAAATTACGTTTTTACAGGCCGAAAAACCTAATTCTTAAAATTTTGTAAAATTATTGTAACAAAATACCGAAATTGCACACCAATTAGCAATATCAAATAATTATTAATGTTTATGAAAAAATCTTTAATGGCTTTGGGTTCACTTCTAATGCTTGGCGGAGTTGCTTCAGCTCAAAAAGTGGCATTCGAAGAATACAATTTAGACAACGGGCTGCACGTTATCCTTCACCAGGATAAATCTGCTCCGGTTATCGTTACTTCGGTAATGTATCACGTAGGTTCTAAAGATGAAAATCCTGAAAGAACAGGCTTTGCTCACTTTTTTGAACACTTACTGTTTGAAGGAACAGAAAACATCAAACGTGGCGAATGGTTTAAAATAGTTACTGCAAACGGTGGTAACAATAATGCTAACACGTCTGACGACAGAACGTATTACTACGAGGTTTTCCCTTCTAACAACCTTGAGCTTGCTATCTGGATGGAAGCTGAAAGAATGCTTCACCCGGTAATCAACCAAATAGGTGTGGATACCCAAAATGAAGTTGTTAAAGAAGAAAAAAGACTTCGTATAGACAACCAGCCTTACGGTAACCTTATTGCAGAAGTTAAGAAAAATATGTTTAAAGTGCACCCCTACCGTTGGGCAACCATTGGGTCTATGGACCACTTAGATGCTGCAACTCTTGCTGAGTTCCAGGCTTTCAACAAAAAATTCTATATCCCTAACAATGCTGTACTTGTAGTTGCAGGTGACTTTGAACCGGCAAAAGCTAAAGAATGGATAAACCAGTATTTTAGCAAAGTACCAAAAGGAACTCCTATTACACGTCAGAAATTTGAAGAGAAGCCTATCACTCAGGCTTTCAAAGCTACTTACGAGGATCCTAACGTACAGCTTCCAATGGTCGTTACTGCTTACAGAACTCCATCTATGAAAACTAAAGATGCTAAAGTTCTTGACATGATCTCTTCTATCCTTACAGGCGGAAAAAGCTCAAGGATGTACAAAAAGATCGTTGACGATAAAAAAATGGCACTTCAGATAGGCGCGTTTAACTACAGCCAGGAAGATTACGGTTTATATATTGTATACGGAATACCGATGCAGGGCTTTACTGCTGCAGACATCATGAAAGAAGCTGACGCTGAGATCGTAAAACTGCAGACAGAACTTATCTCTGAAAGAGAATTCCAAAAACTTCAAAACGAGATTGAAAGCAACTATGTAAGCAGCAACTCTAACGTTGAGGGAATTGCAGAAAACCTTGCTTCTTTCTACCTGCTTTACGGCGATGTTAACCTTATTAACACTGAAATAGACATTTACCGTTCTATTACAAGAGAAGACATAAGGGAAGTTGCTAAAAAATACCTTAACCCTAACCAACGTTTAACACTAGACTACGTAGGCGCTAAAGACAAAGCCCAAAACTAAGCATAGAGAAATATCATGAGAAAAGTTATATATATTCTAGCCGGCGTAATGTTATCACTAAACATGCACGGACAAGTAATACCACAGCCAAAACCGGGACCAGCTCCTAAAGTAAACGTAGGCAAACCTGAAACTTTCAGCCTTAAGAACGGCCTTAAAGTTCTGGTTGTAGAAAACCACAAACTACCTACAGTATCATACACCCTTACTATGGACAACGCTCCGTATGCAGAAGGTGATAAAAAAGGAGTATCTGACATGACTGCTGCACTTATGGGCAGCGGAACTACAAAAATGTCTAAAGATGCTTTTAATGAAGAGGTAGACTTTTTAGGCGCAAGCATCGGTTTCGGATCGCAATCAGCTTACGGAAGCGGACTTTCTAAATATTCTAACAGGATATTAGAACTTATGGCTGACGGCGCCTTAAACCCTGTGTTTACACAACAGGAGTTTGACAAACAAAAGGCTCAGATTCTTGAAGGACTAAAATCTAACGAGAAAAGTGCTTCTGCAATTGCAGAAAGAGTTGGCGGAGTACTTGTTTATGGTAAAAACCACCCAAGCGGCGAATACCTTAGCGAAGAAACACTTAACAACGTAACACTTGCTGACGTAAAAGATAACTATACATCTTACTTTGTACCAGGTAATGCTTACCTTGTAGTTGTAGGTGATGTTAAAGCTAAAGACGTAGAGAAACAAGTTAAAAAACTTTTTGGCTCATGGAAAGCCGCTAAAGCTCCAAACGTTACTTACTCTGACCCTAAAGATGTACAATACACGCAGGTTAACTTTGTAGATGTACCAAACGCAGTACAGTCTGAAATCTCTGTTGTAAATGTTGTTAACCTTAAAATGACAGACAAAGAGTATTTTGCTACGCTGCTTGCTAACCAAATCTTAGGTGGTGGTGGAGAAGGAAGACTTTTCCTTAACCTTCGTGAAGCTCATGGATGGACTTACGGTGCTTACTCTTCAATCCGTGGAGGTAAATACGTTAGCGAATTCTCTTCTTCTACATCGGTAAGAAATACTGTTACTGATAGTGCGGTTATCGAGATATTCAACGAGCTTAAAAAGATGAAAACAGACTTAGTTTCTGCTGAAGACCTTAAAAATGCTAAAGCTAAATACGTAGGAAGCTTTGTAATGAACATGGAGAAACCAGGCACAATTGCTCGTTATGCTCTTACTACAGAAACTCAGGGCCTTCCTACAGATTTCTATGAAAACTATATCAAGAACATCAACGCTGTAACTGCTGAAGATATCAAGAACGCTGCAAACAAGTATTTCCTTACTGATAACGCACGTATCATTGTTGTAGGTAAGGCTGCAGATGTACTACCTGGACTTGAAAGCAGAAAAATTCCAATTTCTTACTTTGATAAATACGGCAAACCAACAGAGAAACCGGCTACTAAAAAAGCGGTTCCTGCAGGTGTGACAGCTAAAACTGTTCTTGACGGCTATATTAAAGCTATTGGTGGAGAAAAAGCGGCTAAAGCTGTTAAAAGCGTAGCTACAAAATCTACAGCTACTGTACAGGGAGCTCCTGTTGTATTTACTTCTAAAGTAACATCTGACAACAAGCAGCTTGTAGAAATTACTGTTATGGGTAACTCTATGATGAAACAGGTAGTTAACGAAAAAGGTGCTTACTCTGTTCAGCAAGGACAAAAAACAGACATTACCGGTGCTGAAGCTGCTGATCTTAAGGCAAGCGCTGTTCCATTTGAAGAACTTACTTTAGCAAACAAAAAAGATGTAACTGTAACAGGTATCGAACCAATTAATGGTGTTGACGCTTATGCAGTTAAATCTGGCGAATCAACTTATTTCTACGATATAAAATCTGGATTTAAAATCGCTGAAGCTAAAGAACAAGAAGGACCGGACGGAAAAAAGATTCCTGTATATACTTACTATGGAGACTACAAAGAAGTGAAAGGCATCAAAATACCTCACAAAGTAGTACTTAATGTAGGTATTGAGATTGACCTTACTGTTAATGAAGCTAAGATCAACGAAGGAGTTTCTCCTGCTGATTTCCAATAATAGTTATTTGAATTGCATACATAAAGGCTCCGCATTGCGGAGCCTTTTGCTTTAACAGCAATCTCCAAAAAAACATATAGCATAAACAGTTAAGTGAAAGCGTTTTTTATATAAATTTGTAAACTCTTTTGAGTTAACTGTTTAAATTCTAATAACGACATAGTATGAATCTTATAAAGAAACTATCATTTTTTGCTTTGGCTGCACTTCTTTTTGCAAGCTGCAAAGACACTTCTAAAGACGGAAACCTTGAAACTCCTGCTGAAGGCACAGTAACCGACACTACACATGTTAAGGAAACTGCCGCTGCTAACCTTGAGACAACAACTTTCAAGATTGATGGCATGACTTGCCCAATGGGATGTGCTGCAACCATAGAGAAAAAACTTGCTAACCTGGATGGTGTAACTAAAGCTAAAGTAGATTTTGAAGCTAAAACGGCTACTGTATCTTTTGATGCTGCGAAACAAACTCCTGAAAAACTTGTTGAGACTGTAGAACACATTGCAGACGGCGCTTACAAAGTATCCGACGTTAAGAACTCAGGAGATAAGGCTTACTATTCGGTAGACCAGGAAAAAGAAAAAGCTGCAAAAGCTAAAACGGCTAAGGCAGAGAAAAAATCTAAAGACGCTAAACCTGCATGCTGCTCTACGGAGAAGAAAGCAGACAAAAAAGCAGGATGCTGCTCAGCAGATAAAAAAGCTGAAAAAGGCACATTGTAATTTTACATTCGGCTATAAACTCAAAAAAGGATTCCAATTACGGAATCCTTTTTTATTGAACTTGTCACAAATTACACTAATCTACACCAATTCAACAATGATAGGTTTAAAAGATAATTTGTGTTAATTTGTGTAATTCGTGGCTAAAATTATTTCTTCCACTTCACGGTTTCCATGATATTTCTCATATCATCGCGAAGGTAGCTTGCAGCAGGCATAATAGAATCAAAATTAGGCTTGGCATAAAAATATACAGATCCCGAAAGAAAATTGCTTGTACTGTCGGTAACATAGAATTGGGCGTTAGTCGCCGCATTCCCTCCTACCTCATAGAACATTCCGTACAGTTTCTTATCAGCGTTAACAAAAGGCTGCTCGCGAATATCATCTGCCTTGACTACCTGCTTATAAGTAAGCTTTTGGGCATCCATAAGCAAAACATCGAGGTTGTTATTTACCGGCTTGTAATTAAGGTATATTGTAGCTTTCATTTTTGGGTAATCAAGCGTAAGTGCCCAACAGTCTTTACTCCTGCTTACCCTGGCCTGTGAATTGTAGCCAAATGTAAAAGGACAGTCGCCCTCAAGCGGTACATATTTTCCTTCAGGGTAATCCAGCCTCAGGTATGCTTTAGGTTTAGGAAGCGTATCGCCGCCACAGCTTACAGAAAGCGTAAACACTGCTGCAATTGCCCCAAAACCCGCTAATCGTTTAATAGTATTCATTTAAGTGTAACCTTAATTTGTTTTATCCTTCTCTTATCAACTGATTCGACGGTAAAGATATTGCCATTAAAGCTAATTTTTTGCCCTTTTTTAGGAAAATTGCCCGATATCTCCAAAACAAAGCCGGCAAGGGTTTCGGCTTCTCCTTTTGCAGATTCGAACGCTTCTTCTTCAATATCTGTAATACGGTAAAAATCCTTGAGGGAAATTTTACCGTCAAAAAGAAAGTTATGATCATCAATACGGGTGTAAATAATATCCTCGTCATCAAACTCATCGCTTATGTCGCCTACAATCTCTTCTAGTATATCTTCCAGCGACACAAGCCCCGACGTACCCCCATACTCATCTACCACTATAGCAAGGTGGTTTTTCATGCTTTGGAATTCTTTAAGCAGGTTGTCGAGCTTTTTATTTTCGGGGATAAAAAACGGCTCACGGATAATTCCCTGCCATTCAAAATCGTCATTATCAATATGCGGAATAAGGTCTTTTATAAACAACACCCCTACTATCTGGTCTATATTATCGCGGTAAACCGGTATACGCGAAAAACCTTTATCTACCACCTGCGTCATAACTTCGGTAAACGAAGCGTCGGCATTAAGCGCAAAAATATCGATACGCGGACTCATAACCTGTTTTACATCTGTATTCCCAAAGGAAACAATACCTTCCAGCAGTTTCTGCTCCTCTGCAGATGCATCACCATAATCAGTAAGTTCAAGCGCCTGCGAAAGCCTGTCTATAGACAGGCCGTTGCCCTGTGCACCTATCTTCTTATGAAACTTCAGCACTACTTCGCGCATGGGTACACTTAATGGGGTAAGCAGCTTATTAAGCCAAAACAAGATATAACATATCCTCCCTGCAAACCTCACGTTATTACGGCCGGCATATACCTTAGGCATTACTTCGCCAAAGAGCAGTACCACAAAGGTTATCACGATAACCTGAAGCACAAAGCTGAACCATGGCAGCAAAGACCCATCAATAATATAAGTGTTCACCTTAAAGAAAAGAACAACTGCCGCTATATTTATAAAGGTATTAGTAATAAGGATTGTGGCAAGCAGCTTTTTGGGTTTTTCAAGAAGTGAAATAATCGTGCTGCCACGCCTTGGATTGTTTTGGGATATCTTTTCAATATCCTGTGCAGTTAGAGAAAATACGGCTACTTCGGTACCGGATATGAACGCAGAACAAACAAGCAGGAAAACAATTCCCGCCAGGCCCGCAATAAGGCTGTAATCTATTGAGATGTAACTCGAGGGATCGGGGTCCACAATAAAGGGTATTGGTTAAACACTAAAATGGCAGGTCGTCATTAGGTGCCGGCACATTTATATCATAGTTTGGCTTTGCAGGCTCGTTCACCGGCTGCGATGAATAGCTTTGCTGTTTATTGTCAAGCTCTTTTTTGGTTGTCAGAAAAGTAAATTCGGTTACCTGGATTTCGGTAGTGTATTTTGTACTGCCGTCTTCTCCCTGCCACTGGCGTGATTTTATCCTGCCCTCTACATAAATCTTATCGCCTTTGGTCAGGTACTTTTCGCAAATCTCTGCAGCTTTATTGCGCACTACGAGATTATGCCATTCGGTAGACGTTATCTTTTCGTTAGTTTGCTTATTGATGTAGATCTCATTAGTAGCAAGAGGAAAACGGCCAATGCAGTTGCCTCCTTCAAAATAATGCAGTTTTACATCATCGCCTAAATGCCCTATCAGCATCACTT
The DNA here is from genome assembly GCF_033042555.1 of Flavobacterium sp. DG1-102-2. NCBI lineage: Bacteria > Pseudomonadati > Bacteroidota > Flavobacteriia > Flavobacteriales > Flavobacteriaceae > Flavobacterium > Flavobacterium sp. DG1-102-2. Next base: position 163,847 of record NZ_JAWLIK010000008.1, on the reverse strand, counting down.
TATTTAACGTGCCGTTCATAGTTTATCTGATTAGTTAACCAAATATACCACTTTTAATGATTAGTCCAATGACTCTCCATAAAATTATGGATTACGACAGGAAAAGGATATGCTTTTAACACATCTACAGGAATCGCGCCAACCAATTCATTATCAACACTAATTTCCCAAAAACGAACATAAAGATGCTGGTGCGAGAGCTTATGCACTATAACATCGGTATTGAGAAGCGAAACGTTTTTCGGCGTAAAGTCAAGCCCCTCAAATTTAGAGATAAGAACTCTGGTTTCATCTTCTGCAAATAAGCTTTCTGTCTCTAATAATGGAAATTCATAGAGATTATGCCATATGCCTTTTGACGTCCGTTTCTGCACTACACTATAACCACGGTTGTCTTTAATTACCAAATAGTTAAAATAACGGTTGGTCACCTTAGTCTTCTTCAGCTTTACCGGAAGCTGCCCTACCCTGCCAGTGTTAAAGGCAACACACTCACTGTTAAAGATGCAAACACTACAATCAGGGCTTTTCGGTACGCATTGCAATGCACCAAACTCCATCATGGCCTGGTTAAAATCCGAAGCATTGTCCTTAGGCATAAGCGAAGCAGCCAGCGCTGTAAACTGTTTCTTAGCACCGCCGGAAGAAATATCCGTATCTACACCAAAAACGCGTGAAAGCACTCGGTATACATTACCATCTACCACAGGCACAGTCTCTCCATAACTTATAGAAGCAATGGCAGCTGCGGTATAGTCGCCTACTCCCTTCAGTTTAAGAAGACCTGCATAACTATCAGGAAAATTGCCGCCCATTTCAAACGCTACCTGTTTTGCCGTTGCATGAAGGTTACGCGCTCGGGAGTAATAGCCCAGCCCCTGCCATAACTTAAGCACCTGTTCTTCGGGCGCATCAGCCATATCCTGAACAGTAGGAAAAGCCTCTATAAAGCGTAAAAAATAGGGTAATCCCTGTGCCACACGGGTTTGCTGAAGCATTATTTCTGAGAGCCAAACAGGGTATGCTCCGCTGGTTTTTCGCCACGGCAAATCACGCTTGTTTTGTAAATACCAATGAATTAAAGACTTAGTAAACTCCATTTTTTTATATAAGCCTGCAAAAGTAAAAGTTTATGTAATTAAATTTTAATAGATTAACCTTGAATTATTGTTTTTTTAATTGTTATATTTGCACTCTCAAAAAAATACACAATCATAAATTAGAAAGAAAATGACGAAAGCAGACATCGTAGCGAAAATTTCGGAAAAACTTGGACTTGAGAAAGGTGATGTACAAGCAACAGTTGAGTCTTTTATGGAAGAAGTAAAAAACTCTCTTGAGACTGGTGACAATGTATACCTAAGAGGTTTTGGAAGTTTTATCATCAAAACGCGCGCTGAAAAAACAGGTAGAAATATATCTAAAAATACTACCATCAAGATTCCTGCTCACAATATTCCGGCTTTCAAACCTGCAAAGATTTTTGTTGACGGAGTAAAAACAAATACTGAGGCTAAAGTAAACTAATTATTAACCACCTAACCCTTTCATTATTATGCCAAGTGGTAAAAAAAGAAAAAGACATAAGGTAGCTACTCACAAACGTAAAAAGAGAGCGAGAGCTAATCGTCACAAGAAGAAAAAGTAGTTTAGAACTACTTTTTCTTGTTTTAAAAGAATTTTAAGTTCATTGAAAATGTTTTAAGACCTGAGAGGAAAGACAACAGACCTAAGACACCAGTCTGCACTCTGTCATCTGACATTTAACTGTCTCAAAACACCGGGTAAAAAATACCTGAAATTAATGTTTAATCCATCTGTACTGTGGTTGAGAGTTGACAGTTGCGGGACTTTCCAGCAGCTAACAATCAAAAACCAACTGGTATGGATAAAAATGTACAGTGTGAATAAAGAGCTAATTATTAGATCTGGTTCTGAAGCCGTAGATTTTGCCTTATTAAAAGATGGAAAACTAATTGAATTGCACAGCGAGCGCGAAGATAAGAACCAATTTTCTGTTGGTGACATCTTCATAGCGAAGATCCGCAAACCCGTGGCAGGCTTAAACGCCGCCTTTGTAAATGTAGGCTTTGAAAAAGATGCCTTTTTACACTACCACGATTTGGGACCTAACCTGGCCTCGATGATGAAATTCATAAAACTTGTAAGCGCAGGTAAAGTAAAAGATTACTCACTAAAAAACTTTCCTTTTGAGAAAGAGATAGACAAAGATGGCGCCATAGGCGATGTACTTAGTGCAAACCAGTCTATCCTTGTTCAGGTGGTTAAGGAACCCATATCTACAAAAGGGCCGCGTATAAGCTCAGAGCTTTCACTGGCCGGAAGATATGTTGTATTGGTTCCCTTTTCAGACAGGATATCTATTTCACAGAAAATAGACTCTAAAGAAGAAAAAGACCGCCTAAAAAGACTCGTGCAGTCTATACGCCCAAAAGGATTTGGAGTAATAGTGAGAACGGTAGCGGAAGGCAAAAAAGTAGCCGAACTGGACAAAGACCTGCAGAACCTGCTGGACAAATGGACAGGGATGTGCAAACGCCTGCCGAGCGCCCATCATCCTAGCAAAGTACTGGGTGAAGTCAACAAAGCTTCGTCTATACTTCGCGATGTATTCAATGATACCTTTACCGGTATTTATGTAGATGATGAGGACTTATTCTACCAAACAAAGGACTATCTGCAGGAGATAGCTCCTCAAAAAGCAAATATCGTAAAGCATTACCAAAGTAAAGAGCTGCCATTGTTTGAAAAATACAACATTGAAAGGCAGATAAAAACCTCTTTTGGTAAAACAGTATCGATGAGTAAAGGTGCGTACCTTATTATAGAACACACCGAAGCCCTGCACGTTATAGACGTGAACAGCGGCAACCGCTCAAATAAGGCTTTAAGCCAGGAAGATACCGCCCTTGAAGTAAACCTTATAGCTGCTGCAGAGATTGCACGACAGCTGAGATTAAGGGATATGGGAGGGATTATCGTTATAGATTTCATAGATATGGGAAATCCTGATAACAGGAAAAAACTATATGATTTCTTAAGAGAGGAAATGAGTGACGATAAAGCTAAACACAAGATCCTGCCACCAAGTAAATTTGGACTTATCCAGATTACAAGGCAAAGGGTAAGGCCTGAAGTCAATATTAAAACCAAGGAAGTTGACCCTAACAGGGTTAACGAGGAAATTGAAGCTCCTATCCTTGTTATTGACCGAATAACAGCCGACCTGGAAAGAATTATGAAGACCCACAAAAAGATAGCGCTTAACGCACACCCTTTTGTGGCAGCATACCTAACAAAAGGTTTCCCGTCCATACGTTCAAAATGGTTTTTTGAACATAAAAAATGGGTAACGATCATACCACGTGACGCTTACACGTATTTAGAATACCACTTTTTTGATAGCAAAGGAAACGCTATCGCAGAATAACAAGAACCGCCCCGGGATACCGAGGGCGGTTTTTTTGTTTATAAAGTATACCCAAGCTGTTTAAAGCAAAGTCCTAATATAAAAATGAGGTCAAAAATCTACACTTAAACAAATTCTAAACAACTAAAGAGCTAAACTTATCTCTCCATTTTATGCTTTATTTAACCTGCCATTAAGTTATCTATAGGAGTAGGCAAAAGCGTTAAAAGGTAAATTTGTGTTTACCCTAAATACTTTTATATGCTAAAAAAACTCCCCTTCTTATTAGTCGCACTACTCGTTAGCCTTACCGGCTGCGATATGTTTGACTCTCACCCCTATGACGGACAAATTACCGGCGACACCAACATCAACACTAAAAATATTTCCCGCATTGAAGAGGCTACTGCCGGAAAAACTACCATTAAGTTTGCCTGGATGGGCGACTCCCAGCGTTATTACGACGAAACCGAGGAGTTCGTAAAAAAGATAAACGAACGCACCGATCTTGACTTTGTAATTCACGGCGGCGACCTTACCGACTTTGGCGCTACGGAAGAATTCATGTGGATGCGCGATATCATGAACGGTCTCAAGCTGCCGTATGTAGCGCTTATAGGCAATCACGACTGCCTTGCGAACGGAGAGGAAATTTTCCGTACCATTTATGGCGAAGAGAATTTCTCGTTCATGGCAGGAAACATCAAATTTGTATGCCTTAATACCAACGCCCTGGAGTTTGATTACTCCCACCCAATCCCCGATTTTAATTATTTAGAACAGGAGCTAAACAGCCAGCCGCAACAGCAGGAAAAAACCATTTTTGCAATGCACGTACGCCCTTATTCGGAACAGTTTAACAATAACGTGGCATGGGTTTTTCAGGATGTTATAAAACGATTCCCGGGGCTGCAGTTCTGCGTTAATGCACACGACCACAGGCTGCAGGTAGACGACCTGTTTAACGACGGAGTCATTTATTACGGCTCTGAGAACATGGAAAAAAGATCATATTTAGTTTTTACAGTAACCCCAGATAACAATTACACCTATGAAGTGGTTAGATATTAAGAAGGCAGGCACACTGGCTGCCGCACTGCTGTTAAGCACCGCTTCATTTGCACAGGACAAGGTTACCGACTCTATAGCTGCATTAGACAGCGACAAGGTTGCCGTTACCGATTCTGTAACCGTGGCAGTAAAAGACTACAGGTCAGGATGGGGTAAGCTGATACCCAAATACATCAAAGTACAATATGCCGGCTCTATGGGATTTATGTCTTTAGGGGGAGGATATGACTATGGCGTAAACCGACAATGGGAAACAGATATCTTCTTTGGCTTCCTGCCCCATTACAGCACAGCCAAAAACAAGATCACGCTTACATTAAAACAAAATTATATTCCGTGGAAAACGGATATAAACGACCGTTTTATGATTGAACTGTTAACCACAGGCCTTTACATAAACACTATCTTTGACGATGAATTCTGGATAAGCGAACCCGATAAATACCCTAACGGATATTATTCTTTTTCAACAAGGATACGCTTCAATGCATTTGTGGGGCAGCGCCTTACCTATAAATTAAAGCCTGAATCGCATAAATTCCTTAAGTCAGTTACTGCGTTTTATGAGGTGAGCACAAACGACGTATATGTGTTGAGCGCTTTTAACAACAGCTATCTCAAACCAAAAGATTACCTGGTATTATCGCTGGGAGTAAAACTGCAAATGTTCTAAAAAAGAGAGGGCAGCCATTTGGCTGCCCTCTCTTTTTACCTTACAATGCAATAAGGTTATTTTTTTACACTGTCGTGGTATTGTGTAGGTTTACCGTCATTCCACAAGGTAAGGATATCTGTACCCACAGATGCGCCGCTTCCTGCCGCAATGGCAAGCTGACTGCGGTGGCCTGCAAGAGTTCCTATAGCATAAACGCCTTCGGTTACAAGATGGTCGTCGTTTATAAGCTGGATACGGTTTTTTTCAGGTATTGCTTTCTTGTTCGGTACTACATACTCTTTCAGCCCCTCTATATCAAAGGAATTGGCTGAGCCAATTCCCAAAATAACAGCTTTAGTTTGATAAGAACCTTTGTTGGTCGTTACAGTAAAGTTTCCTGCTTCGCCTTCTATGTTCATTACTTTTTCGTTAGGAATCTGTTCCATTTCGGGATACAGAGTTGCTAGCTGCTCAAGGGTAGTTTCCATAAGCGTAGCACCTAAAGTGCCTGCAGGAATACCATAAGCATTATTAAAAACAGCATTTTCTAATGAAGTTGCTTTTTGATGGGTAAGGATACCTGCTTTTTTACCTTCGGCATACGGCCTTTTTAGTGCAGAACCTATAATAAGTGCACAGGAAACGCCGGAAACGCCTCCTCCAATGATCAGAACGTCAAACATATTTATCTTTTGGTTTTTTCTTCGATGTTTTTAGAAATCTTAAATATCAGCAGTATACATACAGCGCACAGTGAGGCTATGATACCTATTAGGGCTATAAGGCTGTCTCCGCCCAAAAGATTGTCAAAATCAAGAAGCGTGATGTTGAAAACTATCAACGCGAACGCAATAGCTATTAGTGAGTAGATAAAAATTTTCATTTTTTTTTGGTAATAAATGATGTGTGTATATAGTTGGTTTTCAGAACGTGAAATTAATAAATTTATGATTATGCAAACAATTGTTTAACATTGGCTGCAAATAATTTAACAGCAATTGCGAGAAGGATAACGCCAAATACCTTACGTATTACGCCCAGTCCGTTAACCCCTAAAGCCCTTTCTAAACGCGAAGAAGATTTTAATACTGCATAAACAACAATCATATTGATAATAATCGCCACAATGATGTTTATCTTCTCATACTCTGCCCTTAACGATAATAGCGTGGTCATAGTACCCGCACCTGCAATAAGCGGAAAAGCAATAGGCACGATAGAAGCCGTACTTGGATTGTCTTCTTTGTAAAGGCGTATTCCCAGAATCATTTCCAGCGCAAGGAAAAACAATACAAACGAACCGGCTACAGCAAACGAGCTTGCATCTATACCGATAAGCTTAAGGATTTCCTCTCCCACAAAAAGAAAAATGATCATGATGAACATTGCCACGACTGAAGCCTTTTCAGATTGTATGTGCCCCAGCTTGTTGCGAAGGTCTACAATAATAGGTACACTGCCCACTATATCTATCACTGCAAAAAGCACCATACTCACGGTAAATATTTCTCTCCAGTCGAAACCCATCTGCTGATTTTTTTATTAACCGCAAAGGTATTAATAAATAGTATACGGTATTACCACAAAAACAGGGTAAACAAGTATAAATCTGCTGTTTTTATCCTGCTGTTTTTGAATTCTCATCAGTGCCTCAGCCCTAAAACGTTATCGTTAAAATTTAAACCGCGCGGCCCCTAAATTTCGGTTTATGGGTTAAACTTATGTATCTTTGCTGCATGTTTCAATTAGGAAAAACAATTGTGTCTGAAGACATACTGGAAAAAGAGTTTGTTTGCAACCTTTCGGCATGCAAAGGAGCTTGTTGTGTAGATGGAGATGCGGGTGCGCCGTTAAATGAAGAGGAAACCAGGATTTTACAGGATATCTATCCATTAGTGAAGCCTTTTTTACGAAAAGAAGGCATTGCTGCGATAGAAGCCCAGGGAACATGGGTTAATGGAACGGATGGCGAACTTGAAACGCCGCTAATTGACAATAAGGACTGCGCTTACGTAATTTTTGATGGGAAAACGGCACTTTGCGGTATTGAGCAGGCCTACAACCAAGGCATTGTAAGCTGGAAAAAACCGGTATCATGCCACCTTTACCCTATACGCGTTAAAGACTTTACAGAGTTTGCTGCGGTAAACTACGATAAATGGGACATATGCGACGACGCTTGTTCCCTTGGTAAAGAACTCGAAGTACCCGTATACAAATTCGTAAAAGAAGCACTTGTAAGAAGATTTGGTGCCGACTGGTACTCAGAGCTTGAGAAGGTGGCTGAAGAGCTAAAGGAAAATCCGGTTCAAAAGCGCCGTTAAAACCCCTGAAACATACGTTTTCGTAGTGTTTTTTTCTTATTTTTTTCGTAAACCCATAATTCGCAAAACTTTGTAAATCAATATTTTGCAGGTTATTATCATGTTTGTAAGAAAAAGTAAGCTTGTTAAAAACTATACACAATTGTGAATAAGTTTGACTTGCATTTTTTGTTTCACTTGTTTCAAATGCCAATCTTTGTAATAGTCCCTATAGGGTACACCATCTAACTCTAAATAAATAAAAGTCAAGTCACTATGTCTGCAATCGAACCAATATTACAGGAAAATAAAAACCGCTTTGTAATTTTTCCGATCAAACACCATGATATATGGGACTGGTATAAAAAAATGGAAGCGAGTTTCTGGACAGCTGAAGAGATAGATCTTCACCAGGACCTTAACGATTGGAATACCAAACTTAGTGAAGACGAGAAATATTTCATCAAGCATATCCTTGCTTTCTTTGCAGCATCTGACGGCATCGTAAACGAAAACCTTGCAGAAAACTTCGTTAACGAGGTACAGTATGCCGAGGCAAAATTCTTTTATGGTTTCCAGATCATGATGGAAAACATACACAGCGAGACCTATTCACTTCTCATAGATACTTATGTGAAGGACGAAGCGGAGAAAAACCAGCTTTTCCATGCACTCGAGGTATTCCCTGCCATCAAGAAAAAAGCAGACTGGGCGCTTAAATGGATAGAATCTGATTCTTTTGCCGAAAGGCTTATTGCTTTTGCAGCAGTAGAGGGTATTTTCTTCTCAGGTGCGTTCTGTTCTATCTATTGGCTTAAAAAGCGCGGGCTTATGCCGGGGCTTACCTTCTCTAACGAACTGATATCGCGTGATGAAGGTGTTCACTGTGATTTTGCGGTACACCTGCACAACCATCACCTTATAAATAAAGTGCCTAAAGACAGGATCAAAGAAATCCTTATTGATGCGCTTAATATTGAAAGAGAATTCATTACAGAGTCGCTTCCTGTAAGCCTTATCGGTATGAACGCTGTTTTAATGACGCAATACCTGGAGTTTGTTACCGACAGGCTTCTTGTAGAACTGGGCTGCGAAAGACAGTACAACGTGGGTAACCCATTTGATTTTATGGACATGATCTCGCTTCAGGGTAAAACGAACTTCTTTGAGAAAAGGGTTTCAGAATACCAAAAAGCGGGCGTTATTAAAAACGAAGGCGATTCTCAGGCAATTACTTTCGACGCTGATTTTTAATCAGAGCAGACAATCCCAACCAAATCCAGGTGTGCCAACCACACCGCTTACTAACTTTTTAAAATTATTGCCATATGTATGTAGCTAAAAGAGACGGAAAAAGAGAGCCGGTAATGTTTGATAAAATTACCGACAGAGTTAGAAAATTGTGCTATGAACTGAATGAACTGGTAGACCCTGTAAAGGTGGCAATGCGCGTTATTGAAGGTCTATATGACGGTGTAACCACTTCTGAACTTGATAACCTTGCGGCAGAAACTGCTGCTTCCATGACAATTACCCACCCTGACTATGCACAGCTGGCTGCCCGTATTGCGGTATCTAACCTGCACAAGAATACTAAAAAATCGTTCTCTGAAACGATGCACGATATGTACCACTATGTTAACCCAAGGACAGGGCAGGAATCTCCGCTATTGTCTGACGAGGTTTACGAGGCTATTATGGCTAATGCCGAGGTACTGGATTCTACAATTATTTACAACAGGGATTTTAACTACGACTACTTTGGGTTTAAAACGCTTGAGCGTTCGTATCTTCTGAAAATAAACGGACAGATAGTGGAAAGGCCGCAGCACATGCTTATGCGTGTATCTGTAGGCATCCACCTTAACGATATTGCTTCGGCCATAGAAACCTATGAGCTGATGTCTAAAAAATTCTTTACCCACGCTACGCCTACCTTGTTTAATGCAGGTACGCCTAAGCCGCAAATGTCGTCATGTTTCCTTCTTTCCATGAAGGATGACAGTATTGATGGTATTTATGACACGCTTAGAAGCACTGCAAAGATATCGCAGTCGGCAGGTGGTATAGGGTTATCTATACACAATGTAAGGGCTACAGGTTCTTACATCCGCGGCACTAATGGTACATCAAATGGTATCGTACCTATGCTTCGCGTATTTAACGATACGGCACGTTATGTAGACCAGGGCGGAGGTAAACGTAAGGGAAGTTTTGCGGTATACATTGAGCCATGGCATGCTGATATCTTTGATTTCCTTGACCTGAGAAAAAACCATGGTAAAGAGGAAATGAGGACACGCGACCTTTTCCTTGCCATGTGGATCCCGGATCTTTTCATGAAACGCGTACAGGAAGACAGCACGTGGACACTTATGTGCCCTAACGAATGTCCTAACCTGTATGATGTACACAGCGAGGAGTTTGATGAACTTTACCTAAGCTATGAGGCAGCAAACAAAGGAAGAAAAACCGTTAAGGCTCGTGAGCTTTGGGAAAAAATCCTTGAATCTCAAATTGAGACAGGCCTTCCGTACATGCTTTACAAAGATGCGGCAAACAGAAAATCGAATCAGAAAAACCTGGGTACGATACGTTCTTCAAACCTTTGTACAGAGATCATGGAGTATACATCTGCAGATGAGATCGCTGTATGTAACCTTGCTTCCATATCATTGCCAATGTTTGTGGAGAACGGAAAGTTTAACCATGATTTCTTATTCCAGGTTACAAAGCGTATAACGCGTAACCTTAATAAAGTTATAGACAGGAACTATTACCCTGTTATTGAGGCAGAGAACTCTAATATGCGCCACCGCCCTGTAGGGCTTGGTGTTCAGGGTCTTGCAGATGCTTTTATCCTTATGCGCCTGCCATTTACAAGCGATGGTGCTAAGGCACTTAACCAGGAGATATTTGAAACCATCTATTTTGCAGCAGTTACGGCTTCTATGGAGCTTGCAAAAGAAGAAGGACCCTATTCTACATTCCAGGGATCGCCTATATCTCAGGGAGAATTCCAGTACAACCTTTGGGGACTTAACGATGGCGACTTAAGCGGCCGTTGGGACTGGGCCTCACTTCGTAAAGAGGTTGTAGAGCACGGTGTAAGAAACTCACTGCTTATGGCACCTATGCCTACTGCGTCTACATCTCAGATATTAGGTAATAATGAAGCGTTTGAACCATACACATCTAACATCTATACAAGAAGGGTACTTTCTGGCGAATTTATCGTTGTGAACAAACACCTTCTTAGCGACCTTGTAGACCTTGGCCTTTGGAATGAAAGCCTTAAACAAGAGGTTATGAGAGCTAACGGATCGATACAAAATATTGACATTATCCCTCAGGATATAAAAGACCTATATAAAACGGTTTGGGAAATGAGTATGAAAGATATCATAGACATGTCCCGCCAGAGAGGTTACTTTATTGACCAGTCACAGTCGCTTAACCTGTTTATGGAAGGCGCTACATTCTCTAAGCTTACATCTATGCACTTCTATGCATGGCAGAGCGGCCTTAAAACAGGTATGTACTACTTAAGGACTAAGAGTGCGGTTGATGCTATTAAGTTTACACTTAACAACGACAAAAAAGTTGAAGAAGTTCCGGAAGTTGCTGCTGCACCTAAACCTGTTGCCGCTGCAACGATAGCAGAAGAAGTTCAGCCAATTGCGGTAAGTGAGTTCCAGGCTATGCTTGAGCGTTCAAGGACTGCTGATCCTGAAGACTGCGAAATGTGCGGATCTTAATCAGATAATAAATAAATTTCGAAAAAAATAAGGGGCAATTTGCTCCTTATTTTTATTTAAAACATTTTATTGAAAATGGATAAAAATATTGCGGCTGTTTATGCATCGCTTTCAGAACGCAGCACAAGATTTGCAAATTTTGTTATTGACGGTATAATCGTTACCCTGCTACAGTTTGGGACAGCTGCTTTAGGGAACTGGATGTATGACACCTATGGCAACGAAGGTTTTTTGGTTGGTCCGCTTGATACGCAAAACCTTAAATTCACCCTACTTTGCCTGGGCATACAAATTGTGTATTACGGCTTGTTTGAGAGCGTTTTTATGCGTACTCCTGCAAAATTTATCACTAACACAATGGTAATAAACAGGGATGGCAGCACACCGGACAATGGCCGTATCTTTCTGCGTACGTTATGCAGGCAGATACCTCTTGAAATATTTTCGTTCTTATGGCCGCCGGGTACAGGATGGCACGACAGCATATCTAAAACACTTGTAGTAGATGTAAACAAACTTAAAATCGCTCAGCGCAATGCTGATATGGAAAATATAAACACTAACGACGAAAACATATAATTATGTCTAAAGATAAAAAAGGAGTACACTCAGGACTTATTGAGAAGGATGAGAACGGTAACTATTTTTGCGGCGAATACCTGCTGGATTATCAGCATGTAGAAAAAAACTTTAAGGTTGGCGATAAGATCACGATCAAATCGGTTATAGATAATCCAAGCGACAAAAGCCTCGAGCAATACCCTCAGAAATCACGTGATTTCTTCTTATTCAATTTAAAGAAATAATAAACCGAAGGCTTTGAGCGCATTATTTTTTACCGACAGAAGTGGGGTTGATATTAAAGACGTTGTTTTTAATGATGGCGTTGCCGTGCAGATAGAGCAGTTCTTAAAAGAATACCGCTTTAAGGATGTTCTGGAGCAGTACGAACTGCCTGTTAATAACAAAATGCTGCTGTACGGCAAGACCGGCTGCGGCAAGACCATGACTGCAAGGGCTATTGCTAAGGAGCTTGACCGAAAAATAATCGTTGTTAACCTGGCATCAATAGTTTCTTCTAAACTGGGCGAGACTGCTAAGAATGTTGCTGCACTATTTAAGGAGGTAAGTTATCACGACGCTGTGCTGTTTTTTGACGAATTTGACACATTGGGTCAAGTACGGGATTACGACAGCCGTGACAGCAGCGAAATGAAGCGTGTGGTTAACGCAATACTGCAATTGGTAGACAATTTCCCGTCTAATTCCGTGCTAATTGCAGCAACCAATCAGATAAAAATGATAGATGAGGCGTTGGTAAGGCGTTTTCAGCTGCGTTTGGAATTTACATCACCGGCGGGCGAAACGCTCGACAGCTACTACGACAAACTGCTCACAAAATATCCGGCTGAATTCAGGAATATCAATCGCAAATACGATATATCGTTTGCTGAGGCAAAAAATGAAGTATTTACTCAGGTAAAGAATAATATTATTCAGGCAGAACTTGCTAAAGAAGGTATCAATTAATTTTTGGCTACAGCCAATAGATAAATCATAATCAATATGATGCAATGGGAACAGCTACTGTCGTTAAAAAGACAAGGCGACAAAGGCAAAAGGTTACGCAAAGAACAGGATGAAACCCGCTTAGGGTTTGAGGTAGATTACGACCGTATTATTTTCTCATCGGCTTTCAGGAGCCTTCAGGACAAAACGCAGGTTATACCTTTGTCTAAGACCGATTTTGTACACACCCGACTTACGCACAGCCTTGAGGTCTCTGTTGTAGGGCGTTCCCTGGGCAGGCTTGTAGGTAAAAAGATCATTGAGAAACACCCATATCTTCAGGATATCCACGGCTACCAAATGAACGATTTTGGTGCTATTGTGGCTGCTGCTGCACTTTCGCACGATATCGGCAACCCGCCGTTTGGACATTCGGGCGAAAAAGCAATAGGGGAATATTTCAAGACAGGCCGCGGCCAAATGTACAAAGAGCACCTGACCGATAAGGAATGGACTGACCTGACCGACTTTGAAGGAAATGCCAACGGTTTTAACCTGCTTACCGCTTCAAGGCCGGGTATAGAGGGCGGACTCAGAATATCGTATGCTACGCTTGGCGCATTTATGAAATACCCTAAAGAGTCGCTGCCTAAAAAGCCAACCAGCAATATTGCTGATAAGAAATACGGCTTTTTTCAGTGCGATGCCCCATTTTTTCAGGAAATAGCCGAAGAGCTTGGGCTTATACCCAATAAAACGGGCGATGATATTGGCTATGAACGCCATCCGCTTGCATATCTTGTAGAAGCAGCCGATGACATATGCTATACCATTATTGATTTTGAAGATGGTATAAACCTCGGGTTAATCTCTGAAGATTTTGCCTTAGAGTACCTGATAAAACTCGTTAAGGATAATGTGCATGTAGAGAAATACAAATCGCTTGTCACTAAAGAAGACCGCATAAGCTACCTGCGTGCATTAGCCATAAGCAGCCTTATAAACGACGCTGTAAACGTATTCCTTGAAAACGAAGAAGCCATACTTAAAGGAGAATATCCGCATGCATTGACCGAGCAGGGTAAATATACCGCCCAGATGAACGACATCATAAAACTGAGCGTCAACAACATCTATCAAAGCCGCGAAGTAGTAGAAAAGGAGGTGATAGGCTACCGTATCATCAATACGCTGCTGGACACGTTCTGTACCGCTTACAACAACAAGTTTGAAGACAATGCCAGCAATTATGACAAGCTTATCCTGAAGCTTCTCCCTGAAAAATTTATAACCAATAAGATGAACCTGTATGACAGGCTGCTGCATATATGCCATTTCGTGTCGACCCTGACTGATGGTAAAGCCGTATTACTCTACAACACTATTACCGGAGCAAAATAAGATTCAATGCTATATAAGAAACTATGCCCTGTATTAGTACAGGGCATAGTTTTTTATATAAGGTAGCAGCTAGTTACTTTCTGTCTGTCAATACAGTTTTTACCATATTGTCCTCTTTAAGTATCATTTCGTAATAAGCCTTTTCGCTTAGCAGCTGCCTGCAGAATTCGGCAGCCAGGTAATGTTTCACCCTGTCTTTGTGTTTTTCAAGTTTAAAAACCAATCCGTTCTTAGCAAGATACGATTCAAAATCCTTGAAGTATTTATCGGTTTCGGTCACCTTTTGGGTAATTAATGGAGCAGAAAGTCCTTTAAAACCTTTACGGTCTTTATCCAGCTGCTCGAAAGCAAAATAGCTTACAATACCGCTCTGCATTATCATAGTAACTGCCTCATCGCCATGCTTACCTTCCTGCGGAACGAATTTATCCGGAATTATACCACCACCGCCATAAACAATACGTCCTTTAGCAGTTTTAAACTTAAGCGTATCGGCTATTTTAATGCTGTCAGCAGAATATAGCTCTCCACTTTCATAACGTTTCTCAAAGTCGTTAAAGTAGGCTTCTCCCCCTTTCTCATAACTTCTTTGTATCGATCTGCCCGACGGCGTATAATAGCGCGCTACAGTGAGCCTTACAGCGCTGCCGTCGCCTAAAGGCATTTCGCGCTGCACAAGCCCTTTACCAAAAGAACGCCTGCCCACAATAACGCCCCTGTCGTTATCCTGTATCGCTCCCGCTAATATTTCGCTGGCAGAAGCACTGTTCTCATTGATAAGCACATACAGCTTACCCGTTTCGAAATCGCCTTTCTTAGAGGCGTATGTCTTGTCTTCGCGGTTCTTTTTATTTCTTGTCTTAACGATAAGCTCGCCATCTCTAAGGAATTCATCGGCAATCCGTACGGCCTTTTCAAGGTAGCCGCCTCCATTTTCACGAAGGTCTATGATAAGTTCCTTAGCGCCCTGTGCCTTAAGGTTTATCAGTGCGCGGTGGAATTCATCGGCAGTAGTTTCTGCAAAGCGGTTTATTTTGATGTATCCCGTTGTTTTATTAGCCATTACAGCTGCATCCACACTTTTAATGGGTACAACATCGCGCTGAACATCTACCTTAAATTTTTTGTTTTCGCTTTTCCTGAAGATGGTTAGCGTAACCTTAGTTCCCTCCTCACCCTTAAGTTTTGAGAAAAGGGTATCGTTTGGCAGTTTACGCCCAAAAAGTTTATTGTTATCGGCGAAAAGAATGCGGTCTCCCGGTTTTATGCCTGCCCTTTCAGACGGGCCTCCCGGTACCGGCTTTATAACCGCCACCGAATCTTTGTACATATAAAAATTCACGCCAATACCCACAAAATCGCCCTTCATGCTTTGCGCAACACCTTCCATTTCATTTTTATCAATGTAAACAGAGTGCGGATCGAGTTTTTCGAGTATGCTATTTACCGTTATATCTACTATAGAGTCGGTATTAACATCATCTACATATTCGCTGTCAATAAAATCAATAAGCTTATTCAGCTTGCTTTTATTAGAACTCGAAATCATACCGCGCTGTGTTGCAGGAAAGTTTAAAAAACTTCCCATAAGCAATCCTATGGATAATGCCGCAGATAAGGCAATTGGTAAATATATTCTCTTAATTTTCATGTAAATCAGCTTCCAGATCGGCTATGTGTGCTACCTCTACCCCTGCCTTATGCAGAAATTCTATGCCTGAATCATCCTTGTACCCCTGCAGGTACACTACTCGTTTTATCCCGGCCTGATGAATCAGTTTACTACAGTCTTTACAAGGCGACATAGTTATATATAGCGTTGCACCTTCGCACGATTGTGTTGAACGGGCTACTTTTAATATTGCGTTTGCTTCGGCATGGAGCACATACCATTTTGTAACGTTTGCTTCGTCCTCGCAGCAATTCTCAAACCCCGATGGTGTCCCGTTATATCCATCAGAAATTATCATTCTGTCCTTTACAATAATTGCGCCAACTTTCTTACGGTTGCAATACGACAACTGTCCCCATTCACGGGCAATTCTTAAATAGGCCCTGTCGTATTTGTTTTGCTTTTTCTCTTTCATTTCCAAGTATGAACCCTTACATCCAAATATATAGTATTGGCTATTGTTAAACGTTAAATAATTACCAAATTTCGCTGCCAATGATCATCGGCACAACAACTCCTGCTACAAAAGCCGACGTGATGAGCACCCAGTCGCGCTTGCCCAAACGGAAGAACTCTATAAGCACATAACCTATTATAAGTACCATAAGCACAATGATAAGCTGCGCTGTCTCAATTCCTAATGCAAACTCCAGCAATGGCAGCATCTTATCTTTAGTATTCTTATCCAGTATAAGTTTAAAGTAGTTTGAAAAACCAAGGCCGTGGATGATACCAAAGAACAGCGCCGTAATCGCAATGGCGCTAATGCTATTGTTCTTAGATGATTTTTTACCCAGTTTGATGATATTGTAGATTGCCGCAATAAGTATGGTAACGGGTATAAGAAACTCTATCATAGATGGGTTTACTTTTATAACTCCGTACACCGACAGTATGAGCGAAATAGTATGCCCAACCGTAAAAAGCGTTATTAGTGCAAGAATATTTTTCCAGTCCTTAAAAGTGTAAGGAACGGTAAGCATGGTTATAAAAAGCAGGTGGTCATATCCGTTGATATCAAGCACATGGCGCAGGCCTGTTTCAAAATATAAAAGAAATTCTGACATAATCCGGGCGATATTATATTGAAACCGTAAACTTACGGTATTTTTAGAAACTTCTATTCCTTAAAACTGTTATAAAAGAACGCAGGATTCGCTAAAATCTTTTAAAAAATTATTTCGTGATAAAATATAGAAGTATATTTGCGGTTGAATTTTAACAGAAAAAATATGTCCATTTCAGATTTATTCGACAGTGGGTTTAAGAACAGGAATAAAGGGCATTTTTCTGCAATCGTAAGGGTTGCTATGGAAAATGGCCACCTTTCTACCGAAGAACGCCACTTTCTTGACAAGCTTGCTAAAGAGCTTGAAATTTCGGATGAAGAATACACCGAGATCCTTGCTAATCCGTTAAGATACCCTATTAACCCTCCGTACCTTCACGTACACAGGCTGGAGCGTTTGTATGACCTTTCAAGAATGGTATATGCAGACCACATACTTGGGCCAAGACAAAAAGAAATACTTACACGTTTTGCACTTGCATTAGGTTTTACACCGGGCAACGTTCATTACATTGTAGACAAGGCATTATCGTTGCTGGTACTAAACGTAGATTTAGATACTTTCCTTTACGAAATGCAGCACATGAACAAATAAAAAGGCACTTAGGTTCTAGAGGCTTAGGCTCTTAGTCCCCAAGTTGCTTACAATAAAAAAAACCACGCTGATGCGTGGTTTTTTTTGTACAATATTCGAGGGATGTTTGCCCTACATTTCACGTAAAAATCAATGACAGATTTGACTATTTTGAAACTTTGCGACTTTGCAACTCTAAAAACTATCTCCCGTATTTCTTCATAAACTCCTCTGCCTTTGTTACCATGTTAGAGCTTCCGCAGAAGAATGGCACACGCTGGTGAAGTTCGCCAGGCGCAATTTCCATGATTCGCCCAAAACCGTCTGAAGCTTTTCCTCCTGCCTGCTCGGCAATAAATGCCATAGGGTTGCATTCGTAAAGTAATCTCAGTTTACCGTTTGGCGCTTTAGAGCTGGTAGGGTAAATATAAATTCCGCCCTTTATCATATTACGATGAATATCTGACACCAGGCTTCCAATATATCGTGATGTATAGGGCCTGTCGCCTTCTTCAAGCTGGCAGTATTTTATGTAATCTTTTACCCCTTGCGGGAAGTGCACATAGTTACCCTCATTTATTGAGTATATCGTCCCGTCTTTAGGAAAGGTTAAGTTGGGGTGCGACAGGTAAAATGTTCCGATAGCGGGGTTAAGTGTAAAACCGTTCACTCCGTTTCCTGTAGTATATACCAGCATGGTAGATGTACCATAAATCACATAGCCCGCAGCCACCTGGTTTACACCCGGCTGAAGGAAATCTTCCAGCGTTACGGGAGTCCCTACAGGGGTGACCCTTCTGTAAACAGAGAAGATCGTACCTACCGACACATTTACATCTATGTTAGATGATCCGTCAAGCGGATCGATAAGCACTACATATTTGTTGTTATGCGCACCGTCATTACCCTGAATCGTGATAAAGTCGTCATTCTCTTCAGAAGCTATCCCGCAAACTATCTCACGGTTAATGAGCGTCTGCATAAAGATCTCGTTAGCATAAACATCCAGTTTTTGCTGGTCTTCACCCTGAATGTTCTGTTCGCCGAATTTCCCTATGATATCTACCAGCCCTGCCTTGTTTACCTTGTAGTTCACTACTTTGGCAGCAAGCCGTATGGAGTTAATGAGTTTTGATAATTCGCCCGAAGAATATTTAAAGTCTTCCTGCCTTTCGATAATAAATTCGCCAAGTGTCTTGTTGCGTTCTTCCATTACTATAACGTTGTAGTTGTGTTGAGGGCACAAATATCGAAATTTTTGTGATATGAAAAGAAATTATTATTTAGAAGCAATTTTGCACGTATTTTTGCGCAAAATTTACCGATGTTAGTTAGAAAAGGACGCATAGAAGACATGCCTGCAGTATTGGAACTTATCCGCGAGCTGGCTGTATTTGAAAAAGAACCCGATGCCGTAGTAGTAACCGCAGAAGAATTGCAGCGCGACGGCTTTGGCGAGAGCCCTTTATTCTACACTTTTGTGGCAGAGGCTGACGGCGAAATCATAGGGACTGCCTTATTCTATTACCGCTATTCTACTTGGAAAGGAAAAACGGTACATTTAGAAGATCTTATCGTAAGGGAAGACAAACGCGGTACAGGTGCCGGCAGCGCGTTATATAAGGAAGTGATCAAGTTTGCCAAACAAGAGGGCGTGCGCCGTGCTGAGTGGGCAGTTTTGAATTGGAACACACACGCTATTGACTTTTATGAACGATCTGGCGCGGCTATATTACAGGACTGGTTTACCGTCCAGATGAACGAAGAAGGAATTACAAAGTTTACATTAGATCTATAAACACTTTTCAGGATGAAAGTATTCAAATTTGGAGGTGCATCAGTTAAGGATGCCGATGGTATTAAAAATGTGTATGATGTTTTAGAAAAAGTTGGCCACGAAGACGTGCTGCTGGTTATCTCAGCAATGGGGAAAACCACGAACGCCTTTGAGGCGGTTATAAAGAACTACTTTGATAAATCACCGGAACTGCAGGCATCTGTACAGGAAGTAAAAAAATACCATAACCAGATTTTAATGGACTTGTTTGAAGACGAGAATAATGCTGTTTTCGGGGCTATCAATGCCATCTTTGCAGATCTTGAGAGCTTCTTACAACACAACAAATCGCCAAACTATAACTTTGTATACGACCAGGTGGTAAGCCTTGGCGAGGTGCTTTCTACAACTGTTGTCAGCCACTACTTCAATGCACGCGGTTTAACAAACCAATGGATAGACGTGCGCGAATACATAAAAACAGACAATACCTACCGTGATGCGATAGTTGACTGGGAACAAACCCAGCAGAATATTAAAAACATTAAGACAAAGAACCTTAATATTACACAGGGATTCCTTGGATCTGATGAAAACGGATTCACCACTACTTTAGGCAGGGAAGGATCTGACTATACAGCGGCAATTTTTGCCTATTGCCTGAATGCCGAGAACGTAACGATATGGAAAGACGTGCCGGGAGTTATGAATGCAGATCCGCGTTATTTTGAAAACGCAATTTTGTTAAACCAGATCTCATACCGTGAAGCCATTGAGCTTGCTTTTTACGGTGCTACGGTTATTCACCCGAAGACATTGCAGCCTTTACAGAAAAAAGAGATTCCGCTTTATGTAAAATCGTTTATCAACCCGTTACTGCCGGGAACTAAAGTAAGCAAAGGTGCCGATCTTGAGTCGCAGGCTTCATGCTTCATCGTGAAAAAAGACCAGTTGCTATTGTCATTATCTTCTCTTGATTTTTCATTTATTATGGAAGAGAATATCAGCGAAATATTCCTGCTCCTGCATAAATACAAGATTAAGGTAACGCTTATCCAGAATACGGCTATCAGCTTCTCTGTATGTGTAGAAGATAAATTTGGCAATTTCCCTGAACTGAAAAGCATCTTATCTAAAAAATTCCAGGTTACCTATAACGAAAATGTATCGCTATATACCATCCGCCACTTTACCGAAACATCGGCAGACGCAGTAGCGCAGGGTAAAGAAGTACTGGTAAAACAAATAAGCCGCGAAACGTTACAGATTGTAACTAAAGAAACTAAATAGTTTTTAGTCACAGTTTCATCGCATGTCGTGTCATTTTGAACGAAGCGAAGCGAAGTCGAAAAACATCAATAAACTAGCTCCGGCGGAGCGGCATACAATATGCCATTCCGCCGGAGTTTTCATTTTTGAAATTAAAATACGAGAAACATCCAGGCCCACCGCGGCTCGTAATCATTCGCAAAGCCAATTAGCTATTTCTTATTTGTTTCCTTTAAATAAACTACTTTTGCTTTTTTTGAGTTTATAGTGTACTACGCTGAAAAACAAATCTCAACGATATAATTCAACAAAGTTTTTTAACTTTATAAAAAGAAATTAAATGAAAGTAAAGGATTTAGAGAGGTACTCCAATGCTGAAAAAATAATTTTAGCAGAACAATTGTGGGACAGTGTCTCAAAAAATGATGTAGAAATTTCTGATGACGTAAAAAAAGAACTGGATATACGCCTTAAAAACCTTGAGGAAGGCAAAACAGAATTATACAGTTGGGATGAAGTTAAAACGCATTTAAACTCGTTAAGACAACCCTCTTAATTCTTCCCTGTAAATACACTACTTTTGCTTTTTTTGAGTTAATAGTGTACTATGCTGAAAAATGGGCTATTACTGGTGTTTTTATGTTGTGTTTCTGCACTTTACGGGCAGGAGATAACTACGCCATATAAAAACCGAAAGTTTGTTGCCGTACACGACACCATAAAAATTGACAGCGTAAGCATCAATAAGGCTTTTTTTAAGCTTCAGGATGCCTCCGGTACAGATATAGACACCTCTTTTTACAAGGTAGATTTCCGTAAAAGCCAACTGGTCTTCCGCAATGGATTTACGTCTCAGGACACCCTTACCATGCGTTACCTTTCTTACCCTGATTACCTCACCAAAAAATACAGCATTTATGATGACAGCCGTGTGGTAAGTAATTCTGCCGGTGTAACTAATCTTTATAAAGTAACCCGTGACCCTTTAAATACCTTTAAACCATTTGATGGACTCAACACATCAGGAAGCATCACACGCGGTATAACCGTGGGCAATAACCAAAGCTCAGTAGTTAACTCTAATCTTGATTTACAGATAACAGGAAAAATATCCGACAAAGTAAGCCTTCGTGCTTCCATACAGGATACTAATATCCCGTTGCAGGAGGGCGGTTATTCGCAGAAGCTTGATGAATTCGACCAGATTTTCATCGAAATGTATACCGATAAGTGGAATATCCGCGCGGGCGACCTTTTCCTCGAAAACCGCCAGTCGCGTTTTCTTAACTTCAATAAAAAAGTGCAGGGGCTTTCTACCGCATTTACCTTTGGCGGAGAGGGCAACAAAACATCGGTATTTGCAGCCGCAGCGCTTGTAAGGGGGCAATATGCCAAGAGTACCTTTACAGGACAGGAGGGCAATCAGGGGCCATATAAATTGCGTGGACCTAATCAGGAACTATATGTATTGGTCATCTCAGGGTCTGAAAGGGTATTCGTAAACGGAATCCTGCTGGAACGCGGCGAGAATAACGACTATATTATAGATTATAATGCAGGCGAGATCATTTTTACTTCGCTTTTCCCTATAACGTCTGAGATGCGTATTAATATAGAATACCAATATTCTGAACGCAGTTACACCCGTTTTGTAACCTATGGTGGTGTTACACACGAAGCCGAGACATGGAGCATAGGCGGTTTTGTGTATTCTGAAAATGACATGAAAAACCAGCCGTTACAGCAAAACCTTTCGGAAGACCAGGCAGCAATCCTGAAAAATGCAGGCGATGACATAAACAAAATGACGGCGCCATCGGCTTATGTTGATTCGTTTTCAGAAAACAAAACGCTTTATAAAAAGGTAACCATAAATGGTGTTGAGGCTTTTGAATATTCTAATAACCCTGACGACGAACTTTACAACGTCCGTTTCAGCCTTGTAGGCACTAACCTGGGTAATTATATTCTGGCAAATGCCGCGGCGGTTGGCAGGATTTATCAATATGTCCCGCAGGTTAACGGAATTCCGCAGGGGAACTATGAGCCTGTTATACGCCTTACGCCGCCCACTAAAATACAGATAGCAACAGTATTGGGTAAATACAACCCAAGCGAAAAAACATCTGTAGATTTTGAAGCGGGCATAAGCAATAATGACCTCAACCTGTTTTCGCCAATAGACGATAATAACAATAAAGGCGGTGCCGGAAAAATAAATGCAAAACAGCGACTGTATACTGGAAGCTGGGAGCTGGATGCGTTTGCCAATTATCAGTTTATTCAAAAAGACTTCAGAACTATTGAGCGATTGTTTAATATAGAATTTGGCCGCGACTGGAACCTTACTAACATTGTTACTACAAACGGTAACCAGAGTTATCTGGTTTCGGGTGCTGCGTTTCGCCTGCCACAAAAGGGAACAATAAACTACCAGCTTGAAAAACTGGATTTTTCCAACACGTTTAACGGTACACGCCATGTAATTGACGGGAGACTTAACTTTAAGCAGCTTTTGGTACAGAACCGCGGCAGCTACATGAGCAGCGACAGCGAATATTCTACCTCAACATTTTTACGCAATGAGGCCTTGGCCAAATATCACTTCGGTAAAAACTGGGTGGGCGGAACAGTGCGTATTGAAGACAATAAGGAGAAGATAAAAACCACGCAGCAATTTAGTACACTGAGCCAGCGCTTTAATGAGTTTGGAGCGTTTATAGGCCGTGGCGACAGCACAAAGGTATACGTGGAGCTGGGCTACCTTCAGCGTTCTAACGACAGCCTTGTAAACGGGCTGCTGCAAAAGGTAAACACCTCCCGCTCCTACTACCTGAAATCAAGATTGGTACAAACCGAAAAAAGTGATCTTACCGTATTTGTAAACTATCGTAACCTGAAATTTGAAGATCCGGCATTTAAAAGCGAGCCGTCGCTTAACTCAAGGGTATTGTACAACGACCGGTATTGGGATCAGCTGGTACAGGTTAACACAGCTTATGAAAATACATCAGGTACTATTGCGCAGCAGGAATTCACCTACTTGGAAGTAGCTGCCGGGCAGGGCGTATATACTTGGAACGATTACAACGGCAACGGCATACAGGAGTTGCAGGAGTTTGAAGTAGCTCCCTTCCCCGACAAAGCAACATATGTGCGTGTATTTTTACCCAATCAGGTATTTGTGCGCACACACCAGAATAAGTTCTCGCAGTCGTTAACCCTGAACCCTAACCAGTGGCAGAATGA
Source organism: Flavobacterium sp. DG1-102-2 (assembly GCF_033042555.1). Classification (NCBI taxonomy): domain Bacteria; kingdom Pseudomonadati; phylum Bacteroidota; class Flavobacteriia; order Flavobacteriales; family Flavobacteriaceae; genus Flavobacterium; species Flavobacterium sp. DG1-102-2. The sequence continues at coordinate 140,110 of NZ_JAWLIK010000008.1, read as the reverse complement.
AACGGGCTTTAAAAAATTCCTTTCTTACTTTTATGACCAGGCTTCCTTTTCTATAGACCGAAAAATTGAACGCGACTCCGGTAATTTTGACCTTAACCCATTTTCCACCAGCGATAAGAATCTGTTAGGGCTTAATTCGGGTATACGCAACAGCCTGTTTTACAACAGGGGTAAGCAGGACCATTCGGTAACCTATACCTTCCTTAAAAACCGTGCAAAAACACTGCTGACTGTAGGGTCTCAGGAAAACCGCACCAGTTCGCACCAACTGCAATACGCCCATCTGGTTCAAAAAACATGGCTTTTTGGATTATTAGGACAGACAAATACTGCTGACTCCGAATCAGAAAATTATGGCAGCAAAAACTTTAAGATTGAAGGTTTTGGGCTTTCACCAAAGATATCTTATATCTTTTCTCGTAATGCCAGCTGGGATATTTTCTACGAATACAAAAAGAAAGAAAACCAGATAGGTGAATCAGAGTTGCTCAACCAGCAAAGACTGGGCACTTCGTTTAGTTATGCTTCTGAAAAGCAGTTTACTGCCAACGGTGAATTTTCGCTGTATAAAAATGATTTTACCGGTAATGAGCTATCGCCGGCTGCTTACCAAATGCTGGAAGGGCTGCAGGCAGGACAAAACCTTACATGGCGATTGCTACTGCAAAAGAACCTTACACAATATCTCGATGTGAATATTAGCTACCAGGGAAGAAAAAGTGAGACCAGCAAAGCCATACATACCGGAAGTATCCAGTTGAGGGCTTATTTTTAATTACCGGTAATTAATTCCTGTTATCAATAAAATTTATTGGCTTTCGGCTCATAGGATTAAACATAATGCCGTTTACCTCTTCGGCCGATGCAAAAACAATCTTTGGGGTCACCCTGAGCTTTGCCCTGAAATGGTCTTTTATCTCTGTCAGCAAAGCGTCGGTAGGATTTGCAGCGACAGCCCTGATCAGAATCTCGTCAGTCCCAAGATCGTTAGTACTAATCTCTATAATATAGTTTTGTATCTGCGGAAAAGACCTCAGCAGGTCAATCATTGCCGGCGGGTATAGCGTCGTGCCTTTATATTTTATCATTTGCTGTTTTCTGCCCACTACAGGACCTACACGCAGAGAATTTCGCCCACACTGGCACGGCTCATGGTGAAGCTGAACGATATCGCCCGTCTTGAATCGTATAAGCGGCATTCCTTCAATGCCTAAAGTAGTTACTACAAGTTCTCCGGCACTGCCATCAGTTATCGGCCTGTCATTTTCATCCAATACTTCAGGAATGATCAGTTCTGGGTGATGGTGCCCGCCGCAGGAATGTTCGCATTCGGCAAAAGCAGTGCTCATTTCGGTCGATGCATACGTGGAAAACAGTTTAATATCCCATTTATCCTTTATCTTCTGCGAAAGTGTATTATTAGAAAAATCCTGGTTACGTAACGGTTCCCCTATACATATTGCTCCCTTAATGCTGCTGTTGTTATAATCGATACCATGTGCCTCGGCATATTCTATAAGCTTTAGAAGGAACGATGGTACAGTGATTAGATATGTTGGGTTGTATTTTAATATAGAATCCCATTGCAGTTCAGGCACCCCGGCACCTACGCGGATAACGCCTGCCTTTATTTTTCGGAGTCCTAAAAAGTAGGCAAGTCCCGCCATAAAGCGCCTGTCTATGGTAGTCATTAGCTGAACAACATCGCCCTCCTGAATACCTGAGCAAACAAATGATATCGCTTCATTGTACGCCAGCCTGTCAAGGTCTTTATCAGTAAGGCCAAAGGTTACGGGACGCCCCGATGTGCCCGATGTTGTGGTGTAATCTATAATCTGCGATTTTGGCACGCACAAAAAGTCATCGTTAAATTCCTGAAGCTGCTCCTTTGTCGTGACAGGAAGCTGTTGCAGGTCGTCAAGCGTTTTTATATCCTCTACAGTTATGTTTTCTTTTTCAAAAAGTCTTTTATAGTAGGGCGAATTTGCAGCAGCATAACGCAGTGCTTCTGTAAGCTCTCGTTCCTGGTGCTTTTTGATTTCGGCTGCCGAAGCCATTTCTATAGAATGGATGTTCATGCTATTTTAATTTCCTTTTTAGTTCCTTACGATAGTTTTCTGTTTTTTCCCTATCCGGAAGCGTCGTGATCTCTTTAGTCAGCGCCTTGTTAAACTCAGCAAGGGCTGCGGTATAGTAGCCACGGTTGTAAAGATAAACACCTGCTTTATAATATACCACCCAATAATCAGGATTTAATGACTGATAGTGCTTTATATAGGCTTCATCAAGATGTTCCTCGTCTTTGATTGCCTTGTCTACCCTACGGTCCTCTATCCTGAAGGCTTCATAATTTTTAAATGCCTGCGAAGCTGCAAATTCATCCTTCGGGATGGCAAGCGAATCTATTGCCATCGATTTTGGCAATCCTGTGTGGCTGCTCCCAAAGACCTCATTTAGGTCATAAGCTGCATATGCGCCCAGCTGATACGGATTAGATGATACCCAAACCTGCCTTTGTTCCGGCTTAAATATAACCGAATGATGTGCCAGCAGCTGGTTTATCGCTTTCTCATTTCCGTAGCCCAAAGCCAGTTCGTTAAGCCCATTTGTATTGCGCATTATTGCCGCTGCCTTTACAGGATTTACCTTATCGTGTTCATTAAGAAGTTGTGTCATTCTCTCGTAACGATATTTAGAATGGCTGTTGGCAATCGTGTACTTGTTGTTTTCGTCTTCTTTGTAGGCAGCACTCTGAAAATGATTGGAACAGATGAGCTGCGATGTGTTCCCGACTTCATACACCCCAAACTTTTTAGGCGATACTTCTATAAGTACCGCTTTATGGTCGTGCGCACTGCCTATCATAATACTTTCTGACACGAATACCTCGTGCTTTTTGGCTATAGCAATGGCTTCATCTATATTTTTTGCATACTGTAATATCTGTCTTGTAAGAATAGAAATAGGTGTTTTTGCAATAAGCGGCATGTCCGATTTTCCTGCATTTATTGTTACTGTTAAGCCTTCTTTGTTCATTCCTGACAAGGTGCCTATCATTCCGGCCCATGACACCGACACGTAAGGGTAACCCGTTGATGGCTTTACAAATGATATGAGCTTGTTTTTGGCAAATTCATCACCCGCATAAAAATCAAGATTACGGGCAATAAGCAGTGAGCCGTCTTCGGTCTTATCATCCCACGCTGCAAAAGAGGTACAGCCTACCAGTGCAAGGTCGCTGAGGGCATGCCCAATATCGTGTGCTGCATGCAGGTAAAGCGAACGCAGATACGGCGGGGCGACATTATCATAGTCGTGGGATAGGTATTGCGATAGTCCATAAATTTCGGTTTTATATTCAGGCTCAACGTGCAGGTATACCTTCCTGTTGTACCATTTTAAAAACTGGCGTAAAAGGCGCAGTTTAAATTCTGAAGGAACTATTTCTTTTATCTTACCAATAAATACCTGTTCCTGATATTTCATCAGGTCTTTCGATAAGGCGCCTGTTACCATACCCCTTTGCAGCGGATCGCCCTCAACATACAGCTCCCACAGGCCTTGTTTATTTTTAAGCAGAAAGTTGTTTCCACTCTGCCTTACAGTGTCATTTTCTTTTACGACAACAGGTACGGTAGCATTATATCCTTCGGTTACGGGTTTATCATGAAGCGAATTGTATGTACCGCACGATACCTGCAGCAGCGCCGCATAAAGTAACGTTAGTGCATATACAAACCTTTTCATTGCTATTGATTTACTTCGCTGTTTATTTTATTGATCAGGTAGTCTTTGCCTAAAATCTCACAGCAGGTTACCGCTGCGCCTATGGTTACGCCAAGCACCCCATGCATATTTATGCTCTGCCCTGTAAGGTAGAGGTTGTCTATCTTAGTCTTTGCCGATATAAAAGTTTTCATGGGGTTGTTAGAATCTTTTACATACCCATACAGGTTACCGTTCTGCCCGCCTATGTAGTCCCTGTAGGACAAAGGCGTAGAAGCGTGTACCGATTTGATGCAATCCCTGATTCCCGGAAATTTCTTTTCTATCTCCTTTAGGAATTGTTCTGTTTTGCGTTCTTTAAATTTGGCATATTCCTCTCCCCTGTCGGCTTCTTCGGCAGTAGTGTTGTGGGTATGCGCCCATTGTCTAACCTCTTCAAAATCCATAAAGGTAATAAGCGTCATGCTTTCTGCCCATTCGTCCTGCTTTGCAGAAACGTTCATGGAAGCCATATAGCCTTCCGGCCATGATTCTTCGGTGGCGTGCATCGTTTTCCAAACCTTTGTACTGTCTTTAAAATGATAGTAATTATGGTTCATGTATTTAAACGTTTCAGGTGTAAACACAAGGTAAAGGCTAAACGCCGAACCCACACATTCTAATCCCTGTACACGGTTATAAAAAGATTTCCTGAACCTCTCTTTACCTATCAGGTCAAGTGTTGTTTTAGGTTCTATGTTAGAAATGAACATATCGCCAAAAACCTCTTCGCCTGTTTTTATTTTTGCCGAAACGAGCTTATCACCTTCAAAACCAAAACCGTTTACTTCTTTATATTTATAAGTTTCGCCACCATATTTTTTAAGCTGCTTTATAAGCTGCCTGGTAATCTGGCTGCCCCCATTTATGCATCGCCATGAACTTTGCATATAAGAGTTTACAGAAAGCGCATGTACATACAACGGCGATTTGTCTTCTATCCCTGCATATAAAAAGTTAGACCCCGCCAGCACCGCCCTCAGTTTTTCATTCTGGGTAATCTGGTCAATGTACTCTTTAGCATTTTCGGCAAGTATCTCTTCGCTGTATTTTAATTCGCTGTTTCTAAGGTTGTATAGCGGGAAAGAATCGCAGGTATCAATGAGCTTTTGACAATATGCCTTAAGATTTTCTTCTTCTTCCGGAAAATACTTTACAAGCTGCTTTACAAAGTTATCATACCCCTGTGCATGCGGATACTCCTGCTCATCATCGTCAAAAGAGATAATGTCGTACGCATCTTCATCCATCTTTTTAAGCCTTAACCCATCCATGATGCCTATATACTTAAAATAGCTGTACAGGTTCTGGCCCTCGTCCAGCCCGCCTATGTAGTGTACACCAGTGTCAAAAATGGTCTTGTCCCTCACAAAGGTCTGCAGATTGCCGCCAAACTGGTTGTTTTTTTCGAGCACACAAACGCTGTAGCCTTCTTTGGCTAAAATTATAGAAGACACAAGGCCTCCTAAACCGCTCCCTATTATAACAACATCATATTTTTTCTTCATCTGCTTATTGCTTCCTAACTATTACAAAACCTTCCTCTTCATGCTCAACCTCAAAACCTGCCGGATAGTGTGCCTCAACGGGCTTCATGAAGACTATGGTATCCGAAAGTCCCCATACTTTATTATCAATATCCGTCGCGCCTGACTCTGCAATAATAACCGAATAACTTATCTTTTCTACATCAGCAATACCGTCAGGATATTTTACTTCTCTTTTCGAGTTTATATAATTTGTTCCCGCTACATCACGCTTTTCCGGGTCTGATATATAGCAATGCACCTTGCGCTGCGGCTGCTGAAGTGCCAATAACAATGCCGTCTCGCCATAATTATTCGCAACCTGCAATATAGTGCTTTTTGCGGCAATGTGCCCGTCCAGTTTTTTGTAGGCCTCCATCCTTTGCTTAAGGTTTTGCTTAACCGAACTTACAATTTCAAACTCCTTAAAGGCAAAGCTATTTACCAGCATCCGCCTAAAATAAAATGGCCCTTCGGTCTCGTCTCGCATTTGTGCAAACTGCGCTTTAAAATAAGCCCCTATACCCTTGGCCCTTTCTGCAAATGCAGTTCCAAACCTTTCATCATAGGGTGTAATACGCTCCAATATCTTTAATGTAATGCTGCCGTCGTTGATTATAAAATCGCCTTTAGGCAGTACCTCCGAATTTCCGTGTATCAGTATCGGCACAACATCTATATTAAATTCCTGTGACAGGTAAAACGCACCTTTATGAAAACGCTGAATATGGTTACTTTTAGAACGTGTCCCTTCAGGGAATACCACAAGCGAATACCCTTCTTCCACTTTTTTACGCAGGTGTTCTACTCCGCCCTCAAGACCCTGCGATACAGGATAGAACCCGGCAAGTTTAACGCCTATTCCAAATATTGGAGAGTTGTACACCCAGTCACTCACCAAATAGATGATCTTCGGGCTAAGCATGCCTATGGCAAGTATATCAAGAAAAGATGTATGGTTTGCAATTATCATTGCCGGCTTATCAAAGGTTTCATTATGTGGGTTCAATACTTTTTTCCTGACAAACGGATTAAAATACAGCACCGATTTCATAAACTTTGAAAGCACATACCTGAATGCCATCATTTTTGAACGCTTTTTAACAGGAAGCATCGTTACCAATACAGCACTGACGATTGAAAGCACGAATGCCCCTATGCCATAATAAGCAAATAGCAGTATTGATTGCAGCAATGTTCTCAGTTCAAAAGGAGCATTGCATTTTTTAACCCTTTGGCTAAGCGCAAACCTGAAAAGTATAGGGTAAAAGATGAATGTAATAATAAGCGCCGCAAAAACCCCTATCAGCGATACCGAAGAAATAGATTTTAACGCCGGATGGCCTGCAAAAACAAGCGCACCTATACCAAGCACCGTCGTGAGAACCGCAAGCAGAATAGAAGTCCTGTAGGTTGCCATTTCATTTTTGCCCGTGCTGTATTCCTTTTGCAGGGCACTCGTCATGAATATGCTAAAGTCCACTCCATGTCCAAATACAAGTGTACACACTATTGTGCTAAAGATGTTCAGGCGTACATCAAACACTGCCATAATACCCGTGGTTACTATACCTGTAATCACGATAGGAATACAGCTAATTATAACGAGCTCTATCCTCCTGAAGAACAGGAACAGGATAAGCACAACAGCCACAAATGAATAATTGACCAATGAATTAAAATCATCTTTCAGTCCGCCTAGAAAGGTTTCATTCATCTGCTGCCTGTCTATAACCATAACCTTTTGCCTGGCAGACAGTTCTTTAACCAACTTGTCGCGCTGGGCATCAGAGACTTTTACTACCGACGAAATGGTGTAAAAACCATTCTTTTCGGTTACAAACTCATTAAGAAAAAGTGTTTTAACCTTCATGTATTCCTTTAACGAAACGGGGCTGAAGGTTTTATCTAACAACGCATAGAAATTAGTGTAAGCATCGGGCTTGAAGCCAAGTTTCTCACCTTCAGCGATAAGTCCGCTTTTTACCAATGCCTTTCGCTGTGGTGTCCAGAAATTATTCCAGCGGTCTATTTTCTTTTGCTGTTCTTTTTCGGAAAATACTACGCCCCCGATAGAGCTGTAGCTTAGTAATTTATCTGCATTTTTATCAGTATCCAGCTGTGTGTAAAGGCTGTTGTTATTCTGAAGCACTTCTTCGGCAGAATTACCGTAGGTTGTTACATAAAGAGATTTTGAGGTTACATTGGTTGTACCTTCAAGATGTTTTTCGGCAAGTTTTATATCAGCAGGAACATAGTTAAGCTGCGAAATATCCTTATCGTAGATTACCTTATTAAAGGTAAAGAAGCTAATAACGATTACGATTATGCTTATTACGATAAGTACCTTATTGCTGTGGAACGAGAACTTGGCCATCTTATCAAGGATGGTGTCGTGGTTCACGGCTTCATTAGTTTTCGGCTTGTATAAATGCGGAATGATAAGCAGCGAAAACAACGCCGATACTACCACGCTTACTGCGGCAAATATACCAAGATCCTGAAGCGCCCCGGAGTTAACAAACAGCAGGCACAAAAATGCAAGTGCTGTTGTCGTACTGCTCATAATAAGCGGTTTTGTAATATCTTTATACAGCACCTTTACATCACTATTGTGTTTGTAGTGTGTAAGTATGTGCAGGGCATAATCTATGGTTACGCCAAGTAATATCGAACCGATGCTTAAAGAAATGGCGGAGATTGTACCCCTTAAAAAATACAGCAGTGCCACCGCAAACAATACCCCAAATATGGTAGGTATCATGATAATTATCGGAATAAAGAACTTACGGTAATACACCATCAGGATCAGCATAAGTAGTCCAAGGGCAATTATTGTAGTCGTTTGTATGTCGCTCTTTATCTGCCTGGCATTGGCAACAGCTATGTTTGTTGCTCCAAAATATTCTACCGATGCCGTTTTTTTGAATGTTGCATTAAGGCCGTCTTTTATAACATCGAGCTTATCTACAAAAGCCGTATTCTTCTTCGTTTCGTTACCCGGAAGCTTAGGGCTGATAAACAGCAGTATCTTTTGGTTGTCTTTAGTAATCACATAGCCATCCTGAAGATGAAACTCATCGCCCATGCCCAGCTGGCGTAATTTCTTAAGCCCGATGAACGATATTCCAAAAGGATCATTCAGTATAAAGTCTTTCGTTACAAGCCCGGATGGCGAGATGATAGACCTGTAGTTACCGTTTACTGTTGCAGCTATGCTGTCAGTATGCAGCTTTTGTTCTATTATTTGATAGTCGGTTTCATTAAGAAAAAGCGGAACGTTGTTATACAAAAAATCAAATGTTTCCTGTATGTTTTCGTCGTCTACCTTTCCCTGTAGCCCGTTTACGTATTCGCTGTATTTATCATAATGCTGAAGGCTGTCTAAAAATGCGCCGGCTACTTTAGTAAGATCTTCCGGAGTTGCCCCTTTTTTAGCATTAATGATAACGGTAATCTTATCGGCAAAATTAAGCTGGCCCAATACTTTTGCAGCTTCGTCTGACTTTTCGTTTTTTGGGATAAGCCTTGTAATATCTTCCTCAAAAGTGATTTTAGACGCAAAATAACCAAACAACGCCAGGAAGCCCAGCGCCATAACTACAGATAAGATCCTGTTACGGTTTACGAAAAAATGTATGCCTGTAAAGATCTTATGCATTTTTGTGTATTTTGTTTTTATCTAAAGCCGTTAGCAGCACATAAGCAGTCATCCCAAAAAGAAAAGACATAAGCACCGCAAGCAGGATGCTGCCTACAAGATATTGTGCTAAATTTTGTTTTATGGCATCAAATGTCGTGGCAGTATCTAATGTTTTACCTCCCGCGATAAACAGCGAACCCATTTTTAGGGACAGGTATATGATAACCGGAATAGCCGGTGGTATGCTAATGTTTGAAAATGCAAAAGCAATAAGCTTGTTAAGCCGCAGCAGATACGCTGAAGACAACACTAGAACAGTTTGAAGTCCCCATAAAGGCGCAATACCTATAAACACGCCAAGCGCTATAGAGAGTGCCTTTTTTGTATTGCTGTCGCCGCTTTCCAGCACATTTTCTATGAAGAACTGTTTAAGGCTTTTTTTTTTAAAGCTCAGTATAAAGTCACGGGGTTTGATGTACAGCAGGCTTATAATAACCAATACCGTATTCAGTACGCTTATCCTTGTAAAATCTTTGAACGGACGAAAATGAGATACCCTCTCGTTCACATCATATAGTACCTTTACAGGTACGTTTTTTACAGGAAGCCCTTTCCAGGCTGCACGCACTATGATTTCTATCTCAAATTCGAACTTAGGGGTGTAATAGTGCTCAGGTATTCTTTTTAAAGGATACAGCCTATAACCTGACTGTGTATCTTCCAGCTTTATACCTGTTTCAAACCAAAACCAAAAGTTGGAGAATTTATTACCAAAACTGCTTTTCTTAGGCACACCTTCCTGTGCCATGTTACGGCTGCCAATAAGCAGTGCGTCACCATCAGCGATGAGGGCATCTATAAAAACCGGAATATCATCTGGAAAATGCTGCCCGTCAGAATCTATTGTAATGGCATACTCATAACCTGCATTGCGTGCGGTAACAAAACCGGTACGCAGGGCGTTGCCTTTTCCTTTATTCTTTGATAAATGAACCTGATTGACCTGCGGATAATCCAGCAGTATTTCTACGGTAGTATCTGTAGAACCATCATTTACCACAATAACATTGGCCGTGTACTGCAACACGCCGTCTATTACCCTTTTAAGGGTTTTGTGGTTATTATAAGTGGGAATAATAACACAACACTTTAGCCTGCCTAGTAAACTATAATATTGTGGAGCTGTGCTCATTACAAGAATGGTTGGTTTAAAATGGTGCGCAAAGATACCGTTTTAATTTTTTATGCCAAATTAAGGCTTCGCTTTACAGAAATATAACACTTCTGCACTAATTAAAAGCCGCCTTGTCTTCTTTTGTAATAGAAGCAGACACTTTTACAAACCCCTGTGTATACTCCTTAAGGTCTGATTTTTGTGCTTTATAATTCCTGATAATAAATGTCTTGTCTTCGGCAATCTTTTTGTTGTAGCCTGTAATCTTTGGCGCATTTTCCTGAATACTTAAACGTATCAGCCTGGCTTCATAATTGTCGGCATCCCTTTCGATTACTGCTTCGAGTAGCTTCGCGCCCTGGGTAAAAAGCTTTTTCTTAGTAAGCATCCCTTTTTCATGCTTTGCCCTTAGTGTTAATGCTGCAGCTTTATAAGCCACCAATGTATTCTCACTGCTGCTGTCACTTACATCTTTAAGGGAATCATACAAATCTTGTGTCACCTGAGCTGATTTAGCGGCATTAAGGTACTGCTGCCTTATACCGGTAAGATCTGCTGTACCAAACAGGAGTGTTGAAACAAACAAAATTAATAGCTTCATATAGTATACAAATAGTATTTAAATTTGGCAAATATTAAATTTATCTGCTAATTTTTGCTGTAAATACAACTTAATTTTAACGCTACAGTATCATCAAAATACGATGTATTTTTCACCTTTACTGTGCCACCTTCAGTGCTTGCAACATCCAGCTCCAATCGCAAAACAGGATTGATCTCAGGATTAATAAGCGCCATAAACTTAATGTTGCTGGCGCTTTTCATTGTTAGCGGTGCATTTACTGCCTTCTGCGTAAGTTCTTTAATAATCTGCATCATACACACGCCGGGAGTAACAGGGTTACCCGGAAAGTGCCCTTTAAAAACCTCGTGGTTTTTATTCAGCATGATGGTAGCCACATATTTCTGGCCATCGGTATTTTCAAATGAGTTTACAGTATAAAAATCTTTAAGCAGCATCAATCTGTTTTTTAAAATGTATATGCTAATCCTAACTGGATAACACTATTAAGTCGTATATCGTCTATGTTATCATTATAATAATCGTCATTATTATAATCATAATTGTCTCCAAAAATATCTATCAGGCCAAGTTTGTAACGCGCCTCAACGGTTAACCCTATTGGCAGCGTATATCCAATACCTGTATTAAGCCCAAGGTCGAAGCCAATCAAATCGTCTTTAGCGTAACCGGTAAAATTATCGCTTACCTTAAAGTCAAGCGATGGACCAACCATTACGCTGAAACTTTCGGCAAAGGTAAATTTATTCATTACGGTAAGCGAGACATACTGCAGCGAATAATCTACTTCCTGACGGGATGGCGGCGCAACAGGATCAAAGTCAATACTCTCAAAATGGCCTTTTGCACCCTGCCTCGAGTAATTGATCTCCGGCTGAAGCGTATAGAATTTAGCAAACTTAATGGCCACAAACCCGCCCACATAAAAATCGGCTTTGGTATCAAGCTCACTGTTTGTAATAGTAGAAAGATTTAACCCCGCCCTGACACCCGGCTTAACAGTTACCTGTGCAGCTGCGTTCAGCGCAAAGAGGGAGATAAGTACACCAATTATTTTTTTCATGATTCGTTGATTTGTTGGTTTATTTTGTAGTGCCTTTCACGTCAAAGCTATAGGCAATGCCTATCTGGAATACATAGTTAGAGTTCCAGTCCTTTACATCGTTGTCTGCATTATTATAATCGTCAGATTCCAGTACATCTATAATACCCAGCTTTGCCCTCGCCTCTATGGTCAGTCCCATAGGCAGGGTATAGCCAAAACCTAAGGTAGCTGCAAGATCCAGATCGGCGTTTGAATTTGAACTACCGTTGACCTTGAAATCAAGCATAGGCCCGGCCAAAACAAATATCTTATCGGTAAAGGTTATTTTATTAAGGACGCCTAAAGACAAGTAATTAAATTCAATCTTTTCAGGTGCATGATTTGTAATTTCAGGGTTAGAAAATGTAGCTTTCGCCCCCTGCTGTGTGTAGTTGATCTCAGGCTGAAGTGTATAAAAGCGTGTTAGCTTTACAGCTGCAAATCCTCCTATGTAAAAACTGGCCCTGAAATCAAGGTCAGAATCTGTAAAATTCGAAAAATTTGCCCCCACCCTAATACCAGGCTTTACTGTTGTCTGTGAGTAAACTTGCAAGCTAAGTCCAAAGACCAGGATTATAATTGCTACACATCTTTTCATAGCAGTTTAAATTACTTAGAAGCTCCTTTTACATCAAAACTATAAGAAACGCCTAATGAGAACACAAGGTTTGTACCTGTATTACCATTATAATAGTAATCGTCGCCATCATTATAGTAATAGGTATCTACAGCTTCAACAAATCCTTTTTTTACACGTGCCTCAATGGTAAGCCCCATTGTCAGTGTATATCCTACACCCGCGGTAACACCAAGGTCAACATCGTTATAAGTGTAACGGCCTGAGCTGGTAATAATATCAAATGTAGGGCCTACGTGCACGTTAAAGCTATCACTAAGCGTAAACTTACTTAATGCAGATAACGAAATATACTGAAGCGATAAATCTATATTCTGCCTGTTATAATTTCCCGTATTATAATCATAAAGAGAAACATCCCCTTTACCTCCTTGTCGGGAGTAGGTGGCCTCCGGCTGAAGTGTATAAAAACGTGATAGCTTTAACGCGCCAAAAGCACCAATGTAGAAATCGGCTTTTGCATCAAGATCGGTTCCTGAGATGTTAGCAATGTTAAGCCCTCCCCTAACACCGGGCCTGAATGTAACCTGTGCCTGTACCGATACTGCTGCAAAAAACAATGCTGATAATAGTAAGATCTTTTTCATAAATGATTTTATTGTATATAGTTAAGTGTGATTTTGAGTTTGATATTCTTATGGTCTATAACAATGTTTTTTGCTAATATATTGTTTTCTTCGCTGAAATTTACTACAATTTTTTCTTTGCTTTTTGTAGCATTCACGATTTTTGATAATCTTCCATTATCCTTATTTACAAAAAGATAGTTGAAACGCCCGCCATCACTGCATTTGTAAATAATGTCCTTATCATCCTCATATTGCTGTGCTACATTGTACTTTGTTTTAAGCAGCAGCATAAAATCACGCTTAAGCGTATTTACAATTATTTTTCTGTCCAGTTCCTCCAGTATGTAATTTACCTTAAAACTGTCATCATTTATTTCAAAATCAAAAAGTTTGTTGCCAAATTCGGTAGTAAAAGCTGCACGGTAAAGTGTATCGTTTACTTTTTTTGCAATAAATATCCCTCCAAAGTCTTTACCATAAATAGCGATATGCGCCTTATAAACATAATCTGTTTCAAGGTTCGAAAAATAAGTCACGGGATATGTCGTAACCTTCGGAGTTTTTGCTTCCAGGCCTTTAACCGTTTTTACGGCACACGAACTAAACAGCACACTGCTAGTTAGTAAATACAGAATCAGGAACCTGCGCATTGGTAGCTTTATTTTTAAATACAATTGTAGTATAGTCGTTAGATGGCTCTGTCATTTTAACCTGGGCAACAGTATTGCCCTTTTTGTCAAAATTAAGCTCCATCTGCTTAATGTATTTTTTTAGCGCAGCGTCTTTAGGCACGAGCTTAGTAATATTATGCTCTGCCGTTTTAAAGTAGCTAATCGTAAATTCGTTTTCATCAAACATATCACCACTTACACTACCCACGATTAACTTGTTGAGCTTGGCAAACATCTTGCTGTTGCCTACATTCATTTCGCTCTTTTTACCCGCATCGTTTATAACGATCTTATTGTTTTTAAACACCACACTGTACTGGTACGGCTTGGTGTATTGCCACAATAGCATACCCGGAGCCTTGAATACCATTTTTCCCGATGTTTCTATATCCTTCGATAAAAAGTCCATGTGCTTATACTGCACAAAATCGGTAGTAAGCGTTTTTGTACTCTTTGCAGTGGCATTTACCGCATTCTTAAAAGTAGTAATTTCGGCAGCGCTCATTTTTTGCTCTTGTGCAAATGTTACCATCGCACTAAACAAAAACAAGACATAAAAAGCACTATTTTTCATAAGCAGGGATATTTAATAATTGGTTTACGGTTACAGCTTCATAATGCTGCTGCTGCAAAAGTATCAATAATTGTTCCAACACATTCACCGTTTTTTGCGAAGTATCGTGCAGCAATATAATACTTCCCGGCGCGAGCCTTGTTGCTATACGGTTAAATATTTTATTTTCATCTTCGATAACCGCATCAAGTGAACGTATATTCCACCCTACAACGTAATGCCCTGTAGTCTTCAAAGCCCTTGCTAATCGTGGATTGGTTACCCCATACGGCGGCCTGAACAACAGCGGCTTTAAAATATAGTGTTGTATCAAAGCATCTGTACTTTTAAGCTCAGTCAGGATTTTATCTGTAGAAAAAAAATTCATTTGAGGCAGATGATTGTACGTGTGGTTGCCTACCGTATGGCCCTCGTTAATTATTTTTTGTAATATATCAGGATGTTTTTCAATTTGTTTACCAATGCAAAAAAAGGTGGCTTTTACATTGTATTTCTTCAACAATTCCAGAACTTTTTCGGTTGAAGGGGTTGGGCCGTCATCAAAAGTGACAGCGATTTTTTTATCGGTTGTTTGTATCCTGTTATACGTTTTGATATGATAGCCCGATTGCACTAATCCCGATCCAATTACTGCGATGGTAAGCCATAGCAAAACCGGAATAATGAGTACCCACCAAGCCAATGGTTGATAAAAAGAATATGCCGCCAGAAAGATAAGTACAGCCAGAAAAAAGCCTGTATTTACTTTGTGTGTCAGCATTGCGAAATAAGTGTAAAACTGTGGTCTATACTCCGGTACTGGTTATAAAGCAAGACATTTTTATATGATTTACCCTCAATAGAATTTACTTTTATGACTTGCGGAATTTCCTGAAGTTTCACGATATGTGAAGCGACCCATAGGCCAAAGGCCGATGCCGTGTTAAACTCGCCGCTCAGGTGTTTGTAATAGGCCTGCGGCGTGGCTGAAAATATTCCATTAGCCAGTGCGGTGTAATATCCATCGTACCGCGTGTCGCCGTTATAGCCTAGCACTATTGCATCAATATCGTTTACTGTAAGTTTATTATTCGCCAAGAATGCTTCAAGCTTTGCCTGAACCTCATCCTGCTTTAAAACATTGTAGATGGCAACATCTTTAAGCTCGGCATAGGTAGTGTCTTTTTGTTCGTCTTCAAGCACAAAAAAAGTTGCTCCTTCAGAGAACACTGCACCAGTAGTATCAGATTCTAAAACACTGTAAGGCGATTGTGCCTTGTCTTTTATACTGCCCGAAAGCTGTAAAAAGTTCATAGTGTTCTCGGCAGTTTCCTCTACTCCGCCTACTAAAACTGTAGCCGCCTCACCTTCTTCAATCTGCATTATAGCGTCGATAAGCGATGATTCAAACGAAACAGCGCCATTTACGTAGGTAAAGTTATAGGCTTTGCATTGCAATCCTAAAGCGATCTGTCCGCCAACGGTATTATGTGTAGACTGAATGAATGATGTTGGCGTTAAAAACTCTTCTTTGTTATCTATAAGCGCTTTTAAGAATTTTTCAGAATCTACACTGCATCCCATTCCTGTGCCGGTTATTATAGCATCAGGGTTTTGTGTGCCGGCTTCTTTCATAGCCCAGTGCGATGCTACAATACCATTCTTAACTCCTTTAGCCATGCGCCTTGCAGCAGCAGGCGGAATAACCTCTTTATAATCCGGCAATGCCAGTTCAAGAATATTGTCACCGTGGTTTACAATGATATCCTGCAAAAAAGCCGTGTTAATGGTTTTTTGCGAAGAAACGCAGGCTGTACCGTTTATATAACACTTTTTCATTAGCTTTTTGAGAACAGCAGGGTTGAACAGTTACCGCCAAATCCAAAGGAATTAGACAGTACATGATTAATTTCTTTTTCTTTTAGCACCGTTTGCGGAATGATATTGAATTCTTCCATCGGCGTCTCAAAATTCAGGTTGGGGTACACAACACCATTTTGAAGCGCCAGAATACTGTAAACAGCCTCAATAGCCGCCGCAGCTGCCAGTGTGTGCCCAGTAAAGGGTTTTGTTGAGCTAAAATCGGGCATATTGCTGCCAAAAGCCCTTATAAGCGCCCTTCCTTCACTAAGATCATTGTTTGGGGTCGCTGTGCCATGCGCATTGATATAATCTACATCAGATGGCTGCAATCCTGATATTTTAAATGCTTTTTCCATCGCCAGGAAAGCCCCATCCCCATTTTCTGAGGAGGCAGTCTGATGATAAGCATCATTTGCATTTCCATATCCTGAAAGATAGGCAAGCACTTTTTTGTTTTGTTTTTTTACCACTTCATCGCTTTCCAGCACTATAAATGCAGCCGCTTCGCCTAAATTCAATCCTTTTCTATTATTATCAAAAGGAGTGTTATAGGTGTCAGAAAGTATCATAAGGGTCTTGAAACCATTTATGGTAAATTTAGAAAGCGCGTCGGCACCACCTACGATAACTCTGTCCAGTTTACCCGACTTAATAAGCCTTGCACCCAGCATAATGGCATTGGCTGCAGATGAACACGCTGTGCTTATCGTGGTCACCATACCTTTCAAGCCAAGCTCGTTAGCTATTTTATGGGTATTATCTCCTGCATCGTGCGATTCTATATATCTCCTGTTATCAGGACGCTCCATATAGTCGTAAAAATACGTTTCGGTCATGTCCATTCCGCCAACGGTCGTTGCAGATATCAGCCCTGTATTGTATTCGTTGATATCTGTAATGCCGGCATTTTCAACCGCCTGCTTTGCCGCAATCGTAGCAAGCATAGCAGTACGGGAAAAGTTGTTATCTGCCGGCAGGTTTAACTCTTCCGCAAGCTGGCTGTTAGTATTCTTTATCTCGCCAACTTTGATGTTGTTTTTATGAATGGTATCAATATTATCTATTAGCGTGATACCCGGCCTGCCATTTACAAGGGCATTAAAATTTTCTTCGACAGTAGCTCCTATCGAAGAAATGATTCCCATACCGGTTATGGCAACTCCTTTATTCATTACTATTTTGTACGGTTTTCAGAGATATATTTTGCCATCGTCTCAATCGACTGAAATATCGCCTTGCCCTCTTTAGGATCGGCAAGTTTAATTCCGTAATCTTTATCAAGCATTACTATAAGCTCAAGCGCATCTATAGAATCAAGGCCAAGTCCGTCACCAAAAAGCGCATCATTATCATTTACATCTTCCACTGCAATATCCTCAAGGTTAAGCACATTGATAATCTTCTCTTTTAATTCCTGTTTTAATGCTTCCATCTTAACTGTTATATAATAATTGTATGTTTTCTATTGTATTATCAGTACCCGATTCTTTAGACACCAGGTACATAAACGCTTTGTAATCGTCCTTAAAAAATTCTACCCATCCGCAAAGCACTTTATCTGCCCTGTTGGTATCCAGCAAAATAGCTGCATAATTAGCAAAAAATTCCGGATTGAAAGCCTCAAATATAAAGAAACTATTTTCAGTATACAGCTTGTAGCGTATGCTTATCTCACCCATACATATGTTTGGCAGGGTATATACAAATACCGCCGGGCTGGGAAAATAGTTGTCTTTATCGGCTATCGAGTCGTTGTACTTCACATCGGTATCAAGGCTTGATGATATATTAGCAAACAGTAGCGCCGTGTTGTTGCTGCCATCTAAAGGCTGCCCTTTAAGCAGTAAATCAGCGGCAAGAAACGACAGTTTGCTCAGGTTATCCATTTTAAAAAATTTGGGATACTCTGTTTCAGCATGTTTGTAGGCCTGTTTGGCAAAATCAGCAAATGCAGTATCGGACGCAGCAAAAACCTCCTGCCCGTTGCGCTTAATCCTGCCTTTTTCTATCGTACAATAGTCTGTTATAAAATACTTATCTGCCATTGCCTGTTTTTTCAAATACCACTGCTGTGTTGCAGCCCCCAAAACCCGAAGCCGTTTTAAGGAAATAGTTAATCTGCCTGTGTTCGTTCTTCGTAATCACATTTATAGGCTGTGAAACACCCGGCTCATCATAACCTAACGAGGTAAATACTTTATTCTGCGCCATAGACTCAAGGGCTATAACCGTCTCCAATAATCCTGATGCTCCAAGCGTATGCCCGTAATACCCTTTAAAACTATTAACCGGTACATTTTCCAGACCAAGCCTGTTAAACGCAATCGCTTCCATCTCATCGTTAAAAGGGGTTGCCGTACCGTGAGCCGATATGTAATCTATTTTTTCAGGGCCTACGCCCGATTCTTTCAATGCGATCTCTATACTTCTAAACAATCCCTCTCCTGTACGCGACGGACCCGATATATGGTTGGCGTCGTTTATAGAGCCATCTCCTGTTATCTTTGCTTTGGCTTCCGCCAAATCTTTTGTGACCAATACCGCAGCGGCTGCTTCTCCAAGTGTTACCCCGCTCCTGTCAGCCGAATAGGGCTTGCAAGGAACACTGCTCATGGCCTGAAAAGAATTGAAGCCCGACAGTACAAATTCTGAAACCTCATCGCCCGCCACAATAAACACGTTGTCATACAATCCCGACTGTATCAGTCTTTTTGCTACCGATACCGCCATAATACCCGATACGCAGGCATTAGAAACTACTATAGGCATTGTGGTAAAACCAAAAAAGCCTGCAATGTTTTTTGCCAGTCCCTGAAGGTAAACTTCATCAGGAAGATTGCCTTCATTTGGCAACGAGGTAATATTTCCTTTTGTAGTAGAAAGTAGCAGCGCTGTCTTAGAATCAAGCTGTACACCCGATTTTTGCACCATAGGTTGCAGTGCAAGCAGCATCATTTTTTCGAGCCTGGTATATTTTTTATCGCTAATTGCAGCAAAAGCTGTAGTAAGCGCATCATTATCTATAACCCCGGCATAAAAAGGTTCGGGCAGCATACCGCTTTGTTGGGTTATGCCAGTGTTTCCTTCGGCTATTGCCTGCACGTTAGCAGCTACATCAAATCCCAGCGGAGTGATGCAGTTGGTATGGGTTATATATACATTCTTTAATTCCATTATTTTTCTAATCCTACTTTTTTTCTCCATTCTTCAAAAAACGGAGGATAGTTAAGCACCATCATGCCCTCATCATTTACAAAAACCTGAACGGTTTCACCGGTACAGGCAAGGTTTCCTGCCCCGTTATATATTTTAAACCTGTAAATTATCTTCGCCGCAGGTGTATCTACAATTGTTGTTTCTACCCTTGCCACATCGCCGTATTTTAAAGGAAGCTTATGTTCGCAACTCGATTTTACAATAGGCACGGTATATCCCTGGGCATGTATGTCAAGATAGGTAATACCATGCTTACGCCCAAAAGCCTCGCGGCCGTCTTCAAAATACGTTATATAGTTGCCATGCCAAACAATACCCAGCGGATCGGTTTCGTTAAAACGAATCCTTATCTCCTGCGTTATCGTTAGCGCTGTAACCTCGCTATACTGCTCTTTTCTTCTCATCATATATAATTGACAGGCCTACCATAACCATAAAAAACAACAGTAAGGCGCCAAGCAGCGGCCATATCTCCAGTATTGAATTATTTCTTAAAAGCACATCATAAAAAGCCTCAAGTCCCCAGTTCATGGGCGATGCCTTAGCTACGTACTGCATTATCTTCGGCATGGCAAAAACAGGCACCCATACCCCGCCCACTGCGGCAAGTATAACTACCGAGGTTGCCCCAAAAGGTGCCGACTGTTCCTGTGTTTTTGCAACCGTGCCGAGCAATATCCCGAAACCAACAGCTGCCAGTCCGCTAAAAAGCGCTACGACGCTCATCATTAAAAATGTGCCGTTAAGCTCTAATACCGGCAACCCGATTCCCGGAAAAACAAACATACCCACAGCAAGCATCAGGAAAAACTGAAGCATGCAAATGATAAGATACGTTATTGTTTTGCCGGCTATGATAGTAGCATACGACACTGGGTTTGTTCTTAAACGTATCTGCGTGCCCTGGTTTTTTTCTTTTACGATGTTGATAGACAATGGTACCACGATAAAAAACATGGCAAACAAAGTCCACGCCGGAACATTGTGCTGTGTTGAGTTAGGCACCATTTCCTTATTGTCAAACATGGGTACTATCTCCTTAAAACTTATGTAGCTATCCTGCTGAAAGGCGGCCGTACTCTCTTCGCCTAGCTGCTCGCTAAAGGCGTTATATATCGATTTGGTCTCAATCTGCGAGATCATTTGGTCTACCGTACTTTTTACCGCCGTTTTAAAAGCTGTTTGCGATGCCGGATCAAAATACAGGCGTACTTCTTTAGGGCTAATTGTCTCTTTTTTAGCTGATGCAACCGAATCTGTTGTACCAAGGCCTTCCATTATTTTGGCAACATTTTCATCAACCTTAGCCTTAAGCCCTGAGCTTAAATTTTGTGGAATTATGATTGCCAGCTGATACTCGCCATTAAACACCTTGTCTTTGGCAAATGCCTCGTCAATCGTCTTACCATTAACATTTGTTATTACATCAAAAGAGTTGCTCTCACCAAGGTTTTTCAGCACCATTTTAGAGACTTCGCCCTTATCATTATCCACCAGGAGGATTGGTATTTTACTTTCGGTTGCTGTTTTAAAAGTACTGTCCTGTATCAGGGTTATGGTTATAATAAGGCATAGCGGCATTATGAATAAGATAACTAATCCGCCCATATCGCGCCTAAGCAGCAAAATTTCCTTATATATTGATATCCACAGTTTATGCATCCCTTAATTCTTTACCGGTTAATGACAAAAACACATCTTCGAGCGAATGCGCATTGTGCGTAATCTCAATAATTTCTTCGGGAGTTCCCTGTATAAGTATCCGCCCATCATCTATAATTGCGATGTGGCTGCACAAGTCTTGCGCTTCGGCAAGGTGGTGCGAAGTGTAAATCATTGTGGTACCCTTTGAGTTTATCTGCTTCAGGTAGTCTATAATCACATTTTTAGAATGAACATCTACCCCAACAGTAGGCTCATCCAGAAATAATACCCCGGGTTCATGGAGCAAACCTGCAATTAGATTTACCCTTCGCTTCATTCCGCCCGAAAAGGTATCGATTTTTTTATCGGCAAATTTTGCCAGCCCGAGATAATCCAGTGAGTCATTTATTTTTTGCCTGAGGTCTTTGCCTTTAAGTCCGTACATACTGCCAAAATACAACAGGTTTTCGTAAGCAGTAAGTGTAGGGTATAAGGCATATTCCTGCGGAACCACACCGATGATCCTCTGAATAGCTTTGATGTCGTTTTTATAGGAAAGCCCATTAATGGTAAAGTTTCCTGATGTAGGCTTTATCAATCCGCATAAAATAGAAATCAGCGTGGTCTTGCCAGCACCATTAGGCCCCAGCAATCCAAAGATCTCCCCTTTATTTACAGACAACGACAAATCGTTAACCGAAAAGAAATCGGTGTCTTTATATTTTTTAGACAGGGATTGTATTTCTATAATTGTATTACTCATGTAAAACTATACTGCTTTTCTCAGTTTTTTAAAGAATTCTTCTTCCCTGTTGGCAATAGCCGTAAGCTGGCCTGCCAGTACGTTATACACATCCTGTTTAGCGCTGCGTTGTTTGTACACACGAGACGCTTCCAGCGCAAAATCACGCCACATATCGCCTATTTCTGTCATTTCAAACGAAAGCTGCTTTAGCGCATTGCTCTCCATAATTACTGATGCTTCCTGTAAAAAGGCAGCATATATAAATCGGAACCCACCCCCACCAGTACCTATTTCTTCCTGCATACGTACTATTTGTGCCAGGTAATGATTGGCTTTACGCACACCCAGTTTTACAGGCCACTTGCGTATTTGTTTTGCCACATACTTCATTCCCGCAACGCCAATAATGGGCATTGGGGCAAGCATATCGCGGCAGGTAGCCTTTATTGCTTTTGTTATCGCCGTTTTAAAGTCTATTTCTTTAGGTATGTGTACCGGATAATAGATCTGGCCCTTAGGTGCAAAAGCGCCCTTTGCAAAACGCACCCTGTCAAGCTCTTCGGCAGTAAGGGTGGTTACCGTTTCCATAACGGGATCACTTATAAGGTAGTTATCGTTTTCTTTGCCGTACACCACAAGATTGTGTGCATTAAAGTGAAAACGGTAGTCATCAGGAAAATAAGTAAGGTTATACACCCCTACCTGAAGCCCTGATGGTATATTTTTTTGAAGGTTATCGTCAAGTGCTTTTTCGGCGGCTTGCGAACCCGAAAATTTTTGTCTTTTTATTTTTACACCAAGCCTTTTAGCAAGTCGGCTAAAAATCATTCCCGGCAGCGGCCTGTAGCTGAAAGCCGGGGCATGGTTTACTTTTACAAACGGGAGGTATACAAAAAACAAGCCCGAACCGATACCAAAAACCATCGGTTCGCTTATATTGAGCCCATTATGCTTCAGTAAGTTAGATGCCACACCATTCTCGCAATGTGCAGACTGGTGGTGCTTAAAGTCGGTTGTCATTATATCAGCCCTTAAAATTTTTCAATACATCAACGGTAATCAGGAAAGCATCTGCATATTTTTGCAAGATCTTATTGTTAAGTCCTGCAAAGACTTTCGGTTTACAATGCCTTTTTATACGCCATTGCCATAAGCCTGTATATCCGGCTAATATACCAACGTCCATTTTGCTCAGTTCCATAAAATACAGCACCGGGCTTGCCTCTCCATTAATAACCTTCTGCCTTGCTTCTTCAGTACGTTCTTTTATATCATCTATAGCGTTACTAAGGGCAATGGTTTTAGGCTCCCAGCCCGAACTCAGTTCTGTGGTATAATTACCATTTTCATCGGTGGCATAGCACAGCTCGCGCATATTTACCGACTCTATATTACTTTTATCCTGTGGCACTTCGCTCTTTTTCATCGCTCCTGAATAAATAGGTTAATTTCTCCCTCTAATAGCAGCTCCCCCTCGCAATAGCTTTTGCAGCTAACCATGCAGGTGGTATAAACACCGGTATCAAACCTTGATATAAGGTTTGCCCTGGTGGTAATCTCACTGCCCACTTCAGGCAGTTTATGTATTTGTATTGTTTTTATCGAGCTTATAAATCCTATAACATCTGCATTAGGAATATCCTGGGCATCATCATCTACAAGGTACGATTTTGCCACTATAGACGAGCACGTTTGTGCAGCATTTTCTATAAGTCCGGCCTCGCTAAGCAATCCGTTCTCAATAAAAATATTGTTCTCTTTTACCGTAAAAACGGTATCCACATTTTCTGGCGTTATAGCTACTATAAGGTCTACCATAAGCATGGGCTCACGATGCGGCAGATAATTGTGTATGTCTATAACCTTTACCATAAAGTACTATTGCGCTAAAACCGTTTTCATTTGGCTTGAGGCTATCTGTATGTTATTTCGTTTTGTAATTATATCCACAAGGGTAACACCCATAAATTCCTGTATAATGTTTACCTCTGTAACAAGTTCTTCTCCGGGCAGCGGAAGCTCCAGTATAACAGCGTCTTTTACAGAACCTATGTAACCCGTAGGCGCGGGCTCTTTTTTAAGATAATACTGGTAGCCGGTATACAATGCTACTGACTGTGCCATGTGTTCTATTATTCCTGACTCGTTAAACCTTCCATTTTCCACAAAAATATTATCGGCAGCAATGGTAAGTCCGGCTGTAATTGTATTATCACCGAAAGCCAGCATCTTGTCTATCATTACAAAAGGCGCTTTTTGCGGTATCAGGTTCTCAACAAGGCTTTTCTGGAGCATTGATTCCATATATTAGCAAACGGTTAAATAAGCCACCGAATAGGTAAACCTTCCACTCTCAGGCACGATAAGTAATATCTTCTCGCCCTTTTTGAGCTTGCCGGAGTTCATTAGCTCTTCAACCATAAGGTATATAGATGCAGCACCAACATTACCAACCCTGCTAAGGTTTAAGAACCATTTATCCTCAGGGATATCTATACCATGATCTAATAACGAACGATACAGCTTTGACCCGAAAAAGTTAGACGATACGTGCGGAAGCAAATAATCTATCTCTTCAGGATTTACACCGTGCTTCTCTAAAGCTTTTTTAGTGCTTAATGAACCCAGATCCATTACATATTTATCAAGCAGCTTTACATCCTGCTTAACCGAAAATATTGACTGCTTTAGCCATTCTTCGGCATCGTAATCCTGCCATGGCTTTAGCGTACCATCTTCAAGTTTGTCGCCTCCTGCATACATGCACGCTTCATGTTCGTGCGCATACGAGAACGACTCCATCCATTCTATTTTTAACGATAATTCACCCCTTGGTTTGTCTTCCAGCAAAAATGCGCCGGCACCGTCTGAAAGCATCCAGCGTAAAAATTCTTTCTTAAAAGCTATTACAGGCTGCTCTTCAAGATTTTTAAGGTTAATAATCTCGTTATTGAATTTATTGGCAAGCATCCATGTTGCAGAACGTTCTGAACCCGTACATATTGCGTTTTTTGTATTGCCAGAACGTATGCTTAAAAAACCATATTTAAGGGCATTCATACCCGCACAGCATACACCGGCCGATGAATTAAGCTCTATAGACCTGTTCCCCATAAGACCATGCACCATAGAGGCATGCGAAGGAAAAAGATTATCAGGAGATGATGTACCGCACGACAGCAGTTCTACATCATTTTTTGTAAACACCTCATCATAAAGCTGTTCTATAGCATTATGTGTAAGCTGTGCATTGTTGTGTGTTATATTACCTTCCCTGTCAATTGCATAGTAGCGGTTTGTAATACCGTTGTTGCGAAGTACTATCCTGCGTGCTTTAGATGTAGTTTCATTTATAAGCCCCAGTATATCTTCCATCTCATCATTAGAAACCGGTTCATTGGGCAAATATTTTCCCGCTCTCGTTATATAAACATCAAACATAGTTCTCTATCTCCTTTATGCGCTCTCGACGCCTTTATAATATTGTACTGTTTTTTTGTGTTTGCTAATTGTAAAAGGATAAGTAAGGACGTGCAAGATATACACAATTGGCGATATAACCCAAATTGCAAGCACCAAATAAATCACAAAAATCTTAAGCAGCTGCCTACGTTTTTCGTTCCTTTTACTAATAATTCCTGTCCATTTAGTAAACACATAATTGCCTTTTTTATCTACTGCAACAAGGTATGGGCTAACCGTTACGGCATCCTGTTTTAGCAGGTTTTTCTGCAGGCTGTCAAACTCATCATGCTGCAATGCTGTATTTATGGTATGGCCAAATTTAACCGAATCATCTATATCTTTTTGTGATACCCCCGGCAATGGAAAAATGCCAAGGTGTTTCGCTTTTTTGCCACTAAACATCCATTCTACGATGGTAATAACGCTTATCAGGTTGCCTGCCCTATCCACAAGGGCTATATTACCTTTAAGCAATGCGCCGTTTTGTTTAAGCAATGCTTTTATTTTTTCCTGTGCAAGGAACCACATATTCCTGCTGCCGCTAACGGTTACCACGGGCGTATTATTGAGCAGCTGTTTAGCTTCGGGACTTTTTAAGAATGAATTTACAGGGATGGAAGGCGACAGGAACCACACCTGGTAATGCAGCAATACCAAATCGTATTTTACATTTAAAATTTCTTGTGGAACTGGTTTAAGCTTTGCCGGAATCTGCAGAAAAGATTCTGGGAAAGCATCAAAAAATGATTCTTTTTCCCACGGAAATGGAAATGGCTTTTCCATCTCAATCTTATGGAACACCACATTAACATTAGGGTCATCAATTAACGGCTTAGCAATGGTGTCGGCTATTTCCTTTAACTGCCCTGACTGCGAAAAGTATACTACAAGAACATTCTTCATTTAAACCTTATCCTTACTTACATTTATTTCTTTAAAATGCCTTATTTTATCTTCACGTTTTTTATGTACCCACTCAGGCCATGAACCAGCATCATCGGCATCAAAAATCCTTAATTTCTGCTCGTCGTCAGCTACCATCAAATCGTCGCGTGAGCAGCCCAGTATTTTAGCTGCTGCCTCCATACCCGAATAAGTTGCCCCGGCCACACCATGCGACAGCGTACTTGCGCCGCAAAGATACAGATTATTGATCTCTGATTTATTTTTATATGCGAATGGCCCTACAGCTTTCAATGTCTTTTCCGTTCCGTAAACATTACCATTGGTACTGTTTACATAAAACTGGTTCGTTTTAGGCGTACCAAGCTCTGCCTGAACAATTTGCTGCTTTGCTCCCGGAATTACACGCTCTATCGTGTTCATGAATTTCGCGATCACTTTTTCCTTAAAAGCAGTATATTCTGCACAATGATAATCTTCAGAACCCTTAAAATCCTGCAAATTATCATAATCTATATAAGTAACCGCCTCAAAATTATGATACCTGCCATTAAAGCTCACGGGGTCTTTAAGTGTGGTACAACTCACAAACATTGCCGGAAACTCTTTACCTTCAGATATATCGCCGGTAGTCAAATCTTCAAACTGGGCATCAACATCGTCATCCCTAAAAATCCATGTATTACCGGAGTCTATTCCCGCAGCAGTTACATCCATATCTAACGTAAGGAAAAGTATCAGGGAGGTAACAGAATATTTAGTTTTATCAAGCCGCTTTAACAGCTTTTTACTCAAATTTTCACGTCCTGCCAGTCCAAGATATGTAATCGACGGATCGGCATTAGATATAATTGTTTCAGCAAATATTTTTTGGCCGTCAGCCATTTCAACACCTATGGCTGAATTGTTTTCAATAAGTATTTTTTTTACATCTGCACTTACCCTTACTTCGCCGCCATGCCGCTTAATGGCATTTGTCATTGCTTTTACAATACCGCTGCCACCACCCATAGGGTAATACCCCCCATCAGAATAGTGGCCCATTACAGAGCTGTGCACTATAAAGCTGGCTTTTGCAGGCGGAAGTCCGTGATCGCCGCACTGTACATTAAGTATGGCACGCACTTTACTGTCCTTTACATTTTTGTTGATGATATATTTTAAGCTGAAAAAAGCGTTGTGCACAAAATCTTTAGTCTTAAAAGGCGCAGTAATTATCTGCCAGACCCCCCTTAGTCTGGGCATCATCTGCATCTGATAATTTACTTTTTGTATAAGCGTCAGGTATTTTTTTATCTCTTTTTCACTTTCAGGAAAAGAGCGGCTAAGGCTTTCGGCAAAATTATCCAGCCCGGCAGGAATATCAAATTTTTCATCGCCAATGACACAATGCTCAAATGCCTTTGTATTCATCCTGAAGAAGACTAGGTCGTTAGCTATGCCAAGCCCCTTGTATAAATCGCTTGTAGCCTGCCCTTCGTTAAGAAGCCCTACATAATGCACGCCCGGGCTAAAACGCTGGCCTCCCAACGTAAAGCTATGGCACCAGCCCCCAGGGACATAATGCTGCTCAAGCACAAGCACTTTTTTGCCTGCCCTTGCAAGACACAATGCTGCCGCAAGGCCTCCGGCCCCGGAGCCTATTATAATAACATCTAAATCGTTGCGTGAGTGCTCCATGCACTAAAGATAGAAAAGATGGTCAATATTACTATATAGCATAGTAAAAATTATCTATTTTTTAAAGGACTGCCAAAAATCAAAGTAATTAAACCATTGCAGCGGATACTTTTTGAGCATCCATTCAAGATTATCTGCATAAGCTGCAAGCAGGCCTTTATCGTCCCTATGCTTAACCTCTGCCTGACGGGCAAAAAGGTGGTAATGCAGGTTCTTTTCTTTCATTACATATACAAAAACAACGGGAACTTTAAGCCGTGACGCTATAAGAAAAGGCCCGGCAGGAAAGTTAGCATTTTCACCCAGGAACGAGTGCGTGTAGTGCTTAACACCTTCCATGTAACGATCGCCGGTAAGGCATATCAGTTCGTTATTGCTTAGTGCATTATTTATTTCATAAATATGCGAAAGGTCTTCTTTAATAATGATAAACTTTACCGACGATTTAGACGCTATGCTCTCCAGATATTCTTTTATGGCTCGGTGTTCCATATCTGTAGTAAGAAGGTTGATCTGAAACTGGTCGTCAAGGTCTGATAAAAAATATTCGGCAATCTCAAAGTTGCCGATGTGCGCACTTATAAGCACCCCCCCGTTTTTATCGGCCAGCAGATCGCGCAGCCGCTGAATACCGTCAAACTCATAAGTAAACCTGTTGCGCATTCCTGCCGAAATAGCGGTTTTATCTATAAGTGTCTGCCCAAAGGTGTAATAACTCATAAAGACCATTTTCCGCGCTTTGGCACGTGAATAGCCCAAACGGTTATGAAAATAGTAAAAGGTAACCCTATTAGTCTTTTTCAAGAATAAAAAGTAGTAGGTGGCTACAAAGTATAATACAAAATAAGACGGCCTTATACCCAGCTTCCTGATACAGAATACAAATATTTTGTATCCTATCAGGCTTCCTTTAGATTTGCCATCCCATTCGCTCATTACTGTTTTGCCTTGATCTTATTTTCTATAAGGTCATAAAAATTCTGGAAAGTAGAAATGCCTACAAAATCGGCTTCACCCAGTTTTACGCCAAAGTTAGACTCAACCGTTACTACAAGATCTACATAATCAAGGCTGTCAAGACCAAGTGTATCTTTTAAAACGGCATCTGGTGTTATAGCATCTCCATCAACTTCAAACTCATCGATTAAAAAGTCATTAATCTTATCTATAATCACTGTTTTGTCCATGTCTAGTGTTTTTTTATAATTAAAGCAGAGTTGGTTCCTCCGAACCCGAAAGAATTCGACAAAAATATATTAATTTCCTTATTTATAGTCGTTGCTGCCAAATTTAATTTAGCCGAGTCTTCATCCGGATTTTCAAGGTTAATATTTGGCGCTACAAATGAATTCTGCATCATGAGTATCGAATAGATAACCTCGCTTGCACCGGCCATCCAGCATTCATGCCCCGTCATAGACTTGGTAGAACTTACATGAGGCCCACTACCAAATATCTCATAAATAGCCTTTGCCTCATTGCCATCGCCTACAGGTGTAGATGTAGCATGTGCATTGATGTAATCTATATCTTCTGCCTTAAGGCCTGCCTGATCCAGTGCTTTTTTCATGGCACTTGCAGGGCCTTCAACATTTGGTGTAGAGATATGCCCACCGTTAGACGAGAATCCATACCCTATAACTTCTGCTAATATTGTCGCCCCTCTTTTTACTGCCGAATCATAATCTTCTAAAATAAGGGTTGCGCCTCCGCCACTTGGAATCAATCCATTACGCGATGCATCAAATGGGCGAGATGCCTTTATAGGATCGGCTTCATCGGGAGAAAATACACCAAGCCCGTCAAAACTTGCCATAGCATATTTGTTGATTTCCTGTGCACCTCCGCAGATTATTGTATCCTGAAGGCCGCTTTTTATAAGATAATACCCCATACCTAACGAGTGCGATCCGCTGGCGCAGGCTGCACTAATGGTAAGGTTTATACCCCTTAGCTTAAATATGGTAGAAAGATTCATGGTTACTGTAGAGTTCATCGATTTAAAGATGGCTCCTGACCCTATAAGTGCTGTATCTTTCTTTTCCCTTATAACATCTGTAGCATCAATAATAGCTTTAGACACACTATCGTTGCCATACATGATACCCACTTCGTTTTGCTCAAGGAAACTGTCATCAATACCTGCCTGTTCAAGTGCTTGTATTGTTGCCATATAAGCATACTCTGTTTCTTCGCCTATGCTTATCCGCTGCCTCCTGTTAAGCATATCCTTAAGTTCCGGTTTCGGAACCATGCCCGTTAAGCATGACCTAAACCCAAAATCCTTCCTGTCTTCATCTATCACTATACCCGACTTACCGTTGTACAGCGATTCCTTCACCTCCTCAAGCGATGTGCCAATACAGGAATAGATCCCCATGCCGGTAATTACCACTCTTCTTTCCATCTTTTAGTGTTTTGGATTTAGTATATATTTACGAGTAAATTCCGCCGTTTATATTAATAACCTCTCCTGTAATATAGCCTGCTTTTTTTGAAGCAAGAAAACTCACAAGATCTGCCACTTCTTCTGCTTCGCCAAAACGGTTTGCCGGAACCATCTTAATAAGTTCCTTTTCATCAAGGTCTCCGGTCATATCTGTGCGAATAAACCCGGGAGCTACAGCGTTAACCGTAATATTGCGCTTTCCTACCTCTTGTGCCAATGCTTTAGTGGCCGCAACAACTGCGCCTTTAGCAGCAGAATAATTTGTTTGACCCGGTGTACCTTTTACACCCGATACCGAAACCATATTGATGATCCTCCCGTATTTGTTGCGCAGCAGCTTCTGGATAAAGAAATTAGTCACATTATAAAAACCATGAAGGCTTGTATTTATAACGCTTGACCAGTCTTCCTGAGACATCCACATAAAAAGGCCGTCTCTGGTAATGCCCGCATTATTTACAATAACCTCAACAACAGCATCAGGATTATTATCCTGCCATTGCCCCAAAACGGTTTTTACTTCATCGGCATTTGCCACGTCAAATTTTAGCAGCTCGCCCGTGGCGCCGTTTTCAATGACTTTTTGTAAAGTCTCTTCGGCTGCTGCTGCGTTAGACTGGTAATTGATAAGAATATGGTAACCTCCATCGGCAGCAAGCTTTTGGCAGATAGCGCTGCCTATACCTCGTGAACCGCCTGTAACTAATGCACACTTCATAGAATATATCTTAATTAAATAATTCGGCATTTTCATACCATTGGTTACCTAACAATTGCCCCTTAGTATCTAAAAAGCCCCATTTGCCATTATTCTTGACTCTGGAAACCCCTTTTATAAAACCTTTTGCATCGCTGTTCAAAAAGCTGAAAGCAGTGCTTATATCATAGTTTGTAGGTATTACAACCTTACCTTTTACATCTATAAAGCCCCAGTCTTTTTCCTTAACAGGTGCAAGACCATCTTCGCTAAAAACCTCTGCATCATTGTATATAGCCTGTACAACAAGCGTACCTGTTGTATTTACATAACCCCACTTTTTACCTATATAAACAGGCGCAAGGTTTTTGTTGAATGCACGCGCCTTATCAAATTTAGGTTCTATAAGCCAGTTGCCTTTAGTATCTATAAAACCTATCTTTCCTCCTTTGCGTGCATAGGTATTATCCTGTACATGAAAATCCCAAATCTTATCTACGCCATCTATGGCTTTGAACTTACCTCCAATAATCAGTCCAAAAGATGTTCCGTTCTTTGCCCAGGTAACTCCCTTAAAGTAGTTCCCTATCTCATCATAAATAACCTCAACAACTTCTTTACCCGCTTTATCTATAATGCCCCATCGGTCATTATTTTTTACGCGAGCATAACCGCCTTCAAAAGATTTGATCATGTCATACTTTGGCTGAAGCACGATTTCGCCTTTAGGGTTTATCAATCCTACTTTTTTAGTCTGTAGTATAAAAGCAACACCATTTTCAAAAGGGAAGTATTTATCTGTAGGTGGTGTTTTTACCTCTTCTCCTTTTTTGTTGATGTAGAAACGTCTTTTATCTTTTTCTACAATACAAAGACCGCTGTTAAAGTCTTCGGCATCATCAAAAGAAGCCTTGATAACCCATTTGCCCTTTGTATCTATAAAACCCCATTTAGACTGGTCTTTAACTGCAGCAAGCCCTTCAGAAAAACCTCTTGCCTTATCGTAAGAAGGTGTGATGGCAAGCTTACCTGTTTTATCTATATAGCCTATTTTGCCATTTTGTTTTACAAGCGCCATTTCCTGCGCAAAAGATACCTGTGTACATAAGATCAGCAAGAACAGAATTTTTTTCATGATGTGATTATTACAGATTAATTAGTTGGTTACTTCATTAAATAGTCTTTGATTGCCTGCACATACGGATACATTGCCTTGTCTTGAGAGAAAACAGGAAGTATCGCCCTCACTTCATCATATATTTTTCGCGTACCCGGAGACACTTCATCTTTATAACCTAATGCATCTACCGCCTGAACAATTGCCATTGCCTCTATAGCCAGTACCTCAAAAGTATTTTCTATAACCTTTGCGGTAAGCACCGCTGCATTTGTACCCATGCTCACAATATCCTGGTTGTCGTTATTGTTAGGTATACTGTGCACGTACATTGAGTTAGACAGCATCTGGTTTTCGGCAGTTGTAGACACTGCGGTAAACTGAACACCCTGCAATCCAAAGTTAAAGCCAAGCTTACCCAGGTTTGTAAACGGTGGCAGCAGTTCGTTTATCTTGGCATTCATAAGGTAGTTAAGCTGGCGCTCCCCAAGCATAGAAAGTTTAGTAACAACAAGGCGCAGCTTATCCATTTCAAGCGAAATATAATCGCCGTGAAAGTTACCACCATGATATACCTGCCTGTTCTTAACATCTACAATTGGGTTATCGTTTGCAGAGTTAATTTCGTTTCCCAGCACTTTGGCTGTTTCATTTATAGTATCTAATACAGGCCCCAAAATTTGCGGAACGCAGCGCAATGAGTAATATTCCTGTACTTTTTCTTTAAATATCGTTTCGTTGTTTTCGCCGGTATACAGATGGTCTGCCCTTTTGCGTATAAGCTTACTGCCTTTAACATGCTCACGCATACGCTTGGCAATTTCCTGCTGGCCTTTATGCAGTTTTGTCCCGTTTAGCTCTTCAGATAAATGGTCATCATAAACCCTTACCACTTCGTTTATCGCTGCCGAAAATTTAAGCGACAGGTCGGTAAGTTTTCTTGCATTGGCAAGGTTTACAATACCTATCCCCGTCATTACAGATGTACCATTCATAAGGGCAAGGCCTTCGCGAATTTCCACATTTATTGGTTTAAGTCCTTCAAGAGCAAAAACCTCTTCTGTATTTTTGCGTTCTCCTCTGTAGAACACTTCGCCTTCGCCAATAAGCACTAAGGCAAGATGGGCAAGCTGAACAAGGTCGCCGCTCGCACCCACGCCGCCATGCTCAAAGATAAGCGGGGTGATATCCCTGTTGATGAATTCTTTCATAAGGTGGATAACCGACTCATGAACACCGGAGTTGCCTAGCGAAAGCGTATTAAGCCTGGCAAGCATAGCCGATTTTACAAAAACCTGAGATAACGGCTTTCCTGTACCAGAAGCATGGCTCCTTATAAGGTTATATTGCAGCTGGTTCCTGTCTTTATCCTCAATACGGTATTGGGCCATTGGGCCAAAACCTGTATTTACGCCATATATAACTTTGTTCTCTGAAAACTCCTTCAAAAAATCAAAACTCGCTTTCACTCTTTCAAGCACCTCTGCACTAACCTCTACCTTACTGCTCCCGAATACTATAGATTCAAATTCTGCAAGGCTTAAATACTGGTTTATACTGCTCATTCTTGTTTAGTTATGTTATTTGGCGTACCTTAAAATATAATTTTCAATCTATGTAAAATTCTTATAATTTTACAGGGTTACAAATGTAGAATTTTTTTTAAGAGAATTTTAAGATTAATACGACTTATCAATGTTAAAAGAAAGTGTAGAAGTACTGGTTATAGGTGCAGGGCCGTCTGGCTGTGTTGCAGCATCTTATCTCCACAATAATGGTGTAAAGGTTAAAGTTGTAGAAAGGTCAAAATTTCCGCGGTTTGTTATTGGTGAAAGCCTAATACCAAGGGTAATGGATCATTTTGACGAAGCAGGCCTGCTGGATGCTTTGTTAGTTAAAGATTTTGAGAAGAAATTCGGCGCACGCTTTATACGGGGTGAAGAGCTTTGCGTGTTTGACTTCAGCATAAAATTTGGCGAAGGCTGGGACTGGACATGGCAGGTACCGCGCGCTGATTTTGATAACACCCTTGCGCAGGAAGTTATACGAAAAGGCATTGACCTTGAGTTTGAGACCGAGGTGCTCGATGTTGTTTTTAATGGAACAGATTCTGTAACTA
Organism: Flavobacterium sp. DG1-102-2; assembly: GCF_033042555.1. Lineage (NCBI taxonomy): Bacteria > Pseudomonadati > Bacteroidota > Flavobacteriia > Flavobacteriales > Flavobacteriaceae > Flavobacterium > Flavobacterium sp. DG1-102-2. The sequence continues at coordinate 106,007 of NZ_JAWLIK010000008.1, read as the reverse complement.
CTGTTCGCAATAAAGAAGGCGAAACACGCCAGATTGAGGCTAAATTCATTATTGATTCGAGCGGATATGGTCGTGTGCTGCCGAAAATTTTAAAACTTGATGCTCCGTCATCAATCCCCGAAAATTCTTCTATGTTTACCCATGTAAAAGAGATAAAAAGACCGGAAGGTGTAGAAGGAACCCAGATAACTTTTGATATCCTTGAAACCGAAGTATGGCTATGGGTAATTCCTTTCTCTAACGGCAATACAAGCATAGGCGTGGTAGGCCCTACAAAATATATTAATTCTATTGGCGGTGCAAATAATACCGAGGCGCTTAAGAAGATAATAAATAAATCTGATTTTTACCGCGACCGTTTTGAAGGTGTAGACTTTTTGTTTGAACCGAATAAAATAGAAAACTATTCCTGTTCTGTTACCCAACTGTACGGCCCGGGCTATACCCTTACAGGAAACGCCTCTGAATTTTTAGATCCTGTTTTCTCATCGGGTGTATGCTTTGCTACAGAATCGGGCATGCTGTCTGCCAAGTTATTCCTTAGAGAAAAAAATGGCGAAAAGGTAGACTGGGAAGTTGAATACTCTGATTACATGCGACGCGGTGTAAACGTATTTGCTACTTATGTAAAAGAGTGGTACACCGGAAACCTGCAAACTTTATTTTTCCATAGGCCGGAAAATCCTGAGGTAAAAGAAAAAATATGCTCTGTACTTGCCGGCTACGTTTGGGACGAAGAAAACCCATTTGTAAAGAAACACGACAGGGTCATAAAAACCATGGCATATATGCTGCAAAACGAAAAAAGCGCCCAGGAATAGGCGCTTTTTTTATGTTGTATCGGTTCAGGATTATTTTAATTTCTTAACGATCATCTTACCGATTGTTTTTGCAGTCTTGGCAAAGCCTTCACCAATTCTTGACTCGTTGCTAAAGTTGTTACCCCACTGGTCACCAGGAGCTTTATCTGTTTCAATTTCCATTAAAACGTTGCTTTTGTTAGCTGTTTCAACAAAACGAAGTACTGTAGATACTTTTGCAGGCTGCTTCATGATAGCTGCATCCCATCCCGGATAGATCCAAACCACATCTACAACAAGCGTGTATTTTGCGCTTTTAAGGTCGTCGCCTATGTTCACATCTTTTTCTTTTCCGTAGGTTTTTAATAAAAGCTCAAGGAATTTAGTGTTCCATATCATATCCGGTGCCGACTTCCATTTCTTTTTCCAGATTTCGCCGTTACCCTTGTCTTTTTCGTTAAGGTCTTTAGCCCTTTGCTCTACATACTGCTCGTTAGTAAGGTTTTCTTTAAGTAGCCTTAAGTTGCTGTAGTTAAACTCTACATTAAGTTCTTTCTCTCCTTTTAAGAAACCGAAATCACCTTTTTTAATGTCTACATCCTGAGCAAAACCTGCCACAGAAGCAAACAGCAATGCTACAAATAAAATTTTTTTCATGTTTGGTATAATTGATTAAGTTGCGTCAAAAGTACACATTAATTTAAAGTGACAATAAACCCCATTGCTATTTAATATAGAACTAATTATCATATAACCCAAAACAAAAAAAGACTCCCTTGCGGGAGTCTCAAATAAATCAACACAATTTTTATTTACTTAACGATTTTCACTGTTGCTGTGCCTGCACCAGCCGTAACTTTCAGGATATAAGTTCCGCTTTGCAGTTTAGCCGTATTTACCTCTACAGTATCGCTGTTTGTTTTTTGAGTTATAACCACCTGACCCAGCATATTAATTACAGAAACCTCTGTAATCGTTTCCTTGTAAGATACCGTAAGCGCATCAATTACCGGGTTAGGGTATACCATCAGGTTTTTAATACTGAACGCAGGAGTTCCCAGGATCATATCTGCTGTAATTTTTAACGGAGCACTTTCGCAGCCGTCAATTGTTTGAGTAACATAGTAATCTACACCATCAGCAAGAAGATGATCTGCGCCTATTGGCTGTAATGTACCGCCATCCATGATGTACCATTGAACAGTAGCTCCTACAACAATACCTATTGTAAAATCACTAACTGTTTCGCCTTCATCAAATTGCTGTGTTGCCGCACCCGACGGAGTTTCAGGCGCAGGAAGCAATGTAACATTCACTTCTTTAACAGCGCTTGTACATCCGTTAACCGTTTGCACCGCATAATAATTACCTGCTTCAAGCACTGTGCTGCCTGCTAATGTCGGGCTGCCCTGTGGCCTGTGCCAGGTAATTACAGCACCTGTAACACCTGTTGCTTCAAGGTCTTCTACCGTAGACCCTTCACATAACGTTTGGCTTGACTCGGCTTCCACTAATGGCAGTTCGTCAATATTTATCGTTACTTTTCTCCTGTTGCTCACACACGTTCCAACAGTTTGCGATACAAAATAATCTTCGCCGTCTACAAGCACTGTTGTAGTTGCTACGGCGTTGCCGCCAGTTTCATTTTCATACCATGCAAAAGTTGCATTTGGCAATCCTGTAACGGTAAGGTTTGCAATAGTAGATCCTGCACAAACTGTAGCGATTTCATTTGGCACTGTAGGCGAAGCAAGCGTTGTATAGCCTACAGCCACAAGTTTTCTGTTACTTACGCAAGATCCTACTGTTTGAGACACGTAATAGTTACCTGCTACAAGCACTGTAGTAGCGGCAAGAGGTGTTCCGCCAGTAGCAACATTATACCAGTTTATAGTTGCACCTGTCGGGCCTGTCGCTGTGAGGTTTGCCACCGTACTTTCTGAACAGAAAGACTGGTTTTCGCTCGCTGTGGGCATAGGGACAGGTACAAACTGAGGTGTTATCATTAATCGGGCACTTGTACATCCATTTACGGTTTGCGACACATAATAATTAGTGCCGTTTACCAATGCTGTTGTGGTTGGCAGGACTGTACCTCCATTAGGTTCATTATACCATGTAAATGTTGCACCTGTCTGCCCTGTAACTACTAAACTTGCAATAGTTGAAGATGCAGCACAAAAATCAGGCGTAGTATCTGCAGTTTGCGGAAGCGGCACTGTAGTAATCGTAACTGCAGATGGTGTTCTTGTACTTTCGCAGTCGCCCACCGTTTGCGACACATAATAGGTTGTGTTGTTAGTTAAAACAGTTGTTGCAGCAAGAGCTGTACCGCCCGTAGCCGCAGCATACCATTTAAAGGTCGCGCCTGCCGTGCCTGTAGCCGTTAAATTGGCTACCGTAGCACCTGAACAGAACGTTTGTGCCGAAGCTGTAGGGGCACCCGGAGCTACACACGTATAGACATTGTTAAGGCTGTATCCGCGAAAATTTCCATGCGACACAAGCACGTTTGAAGCGCTGCTCGCCCTTGCCCAGGCAAAATCTATGTTTGCATCGCTGTATACAAAAGTAAAATCTTCAGCACTGCCTGTATTAAACGCCCTTGTAGCAGTTATTGTTCGTGTGGTTCCCGAAACGGTACTGGAACTTGTCCAGTCGTTTACAGCATCCGGACTTGGAGAGGCACCAATACCATTTTGAGAAGCATCAACCAATGTTGTACCGTTCCAGTAAACCACATCTGTTCCTTCCTGCATACCACCGCCGTTTGCAAAAGACCCTATCTGAAGGGCAAACCACCTATCTGAAGGGCCTGTAAATGTAAGCGTGGCAACAGATGTTGAACTATTAAGTTCCAGCTTTGCAGTCATACCCGTTGTAAGGGCTACCGCTGCAGTGGCCTTAGTCTGGGCGTTCAGTGCTGCCGTACCCATAAGTAAGGAGGTAAGTAGTAAAAGTTTTTTCATCGCGTTAGTTTTATTTATATTAGTAGTTCATGTTCTATTTCAGCAGTGCTTCAGCTTCACTACTCTTGTTGAATACTGCAAAATCCATTGCCGATTTTCCGTCGTTATTCACGATCGTCCTGTTTGCCTTGTATTTTAAAAGCAGTGTTATCATTTCCTTATTATCAAACTGTGCTGCATATAGCAAAGGCGTCATGCCTGTAGCATCTTTTACATCAGGATTAGCCTTGTTTTCAAGAAGTATCTTAACCATTGCTACATTTCCTTTTACCGCCGCCGCCGCAAGGGCTGTACCGCTTGGGCTATCGTAGTTAATGTCTTTTACCGTTTTGGCAAGATATTCTGCCACCGGCGCATTGCCTCTGTAACACGCGAGGATAAGCGGAGAGAATCCACTTGGGTTTACCGCATTTATGGTGTCCTTCTTTTTTTGTACCAATGCGGTCATTTCGTCAACAGTGCCCGACCGTGCAACATCAAATACATCTTTTGACTTTACCTGAGCTGTAGCGGCAACGCTGATAAAAAGCAATAATGCAGCAATCTTTTTCATGATCAATTATTTTGCAAGAGTGAAATTGTAAGTGACCTGTACTTTTTCAGACACTTTACTGCTAACCATTTTTGGTATCTCAATATCAAAATCAGCTGGCTTCACAATAAAATTTCCCGAAATAATTATGTTATCTCCCGATTTGCTGATTTTTGCAGCGTCAGTAATTTTCTTTGTTTTACCATGAAGGGTAAGGTCGCCGGTTATGTTGTAGGTTTTAGCTTCAGCCGTCACCTTTGAAACATCAAAACCTTCAATCTTTCCTTTAAAAGTAGCTTTGGGGAACTTGTCTGATTCCACATAGTTTTCATTAAAGTGCTCCTCCATAAGTGCCACCTTAAAACGGAAACCTTTCATAAGTCCAAGAACTGCCAGCTCTCCTTTTTGCGAATCAAGCACTGCAGATGCCGTTTTATTATCGCCTACAATCTCTTCAAAAGAAGGTACAGTAGCCTCAAATTTTAAATTACCGTTCCTTGTACTGTATTTTTGTCCGTAAAAAACAGCCGATGCCAAAAGGCAGCTGATACAAATTAAAACCTCAATATATTTTTTCATAGCGCTTTATTTTAGTTTTCTAACAATCCGTCTTCGTTCCATTTCAGGATAAGGTCTATCCTGTTTTGCGGCATCCTTCCGCCCTGCGGCATTAGTCCCGGTTCGCCGTTCTCAAGCTGAATGCGATCTAATAGTCCTGCATTTTGCACTGCATCTTTTACCTCTGCATAGGTAGTAAGCGGCCTGAACGATGCACTTCCATTTGCCGAATGGCAGCTGGTACAAACGTTGTCTATAATCGTTTTTACATTTGCAGTATACGTAACCTTTCCTTCTACAACAGGCGGAGTTTCTTCCAGTTCTGTGTAGGTATGCGAGTCGCAGCTGTATAAAAACAGGGCCATAAGCGCCGCACTTAAAAATTGTATTGCTTTCATATTAAAAAACCCTGTATAAGTTAAACCCAAAGAAAAAATCTGATTTGCCCCAGTCTCCGGCGGCATTGGTTATGTATCCGCCTTCGGTCATTGCCTGAGAATTTGTAAACAACAGCTGGAAAACGTGTCCCCCTGTTTCTATATCAAGCCCTACCGATAGCGGATTTGCATAAAAGCCGGGCTTATCAAAATTGTATACATACTCTGCATTAAGCGAAAGCCTTTTGGTAAGCTTAAGCCTTCCGCCTGCACCCATGGAGAATTGGTTATCATTCTCTGTTCCGGGATTGTAAAGGTTCTTATGGATGTATGAAGGAATAACCTCAACCGAAAGCTTGTCTGATATTTTTCTTGATACTAATAGCTGCGTTATGTATGTTAGCCTGTCGCCAAATTGAATTTTAGGATAATCCTCTTTCTCTAAAAAAGTATTTATATCTACCGTATTGTAACCCACTATCTCTAAGGGAAAATCGGCACTTTGCCTTGCCAGTCTGTATTTTACTCCTACTTCATATACTTTTAAAAGCGTATGGCGTGACGCACTAACCGAAAGCCAGTCGGTAACTCCATACACCCCTCCTATTTTTGTAGTAGCTTTATCAAGCCCAAAAAATTCGGAAATCCCATCTTTCACTGTACCAAAACGGTGAGACACTACAAAATATACCTCTTTGGCTGCAGGCATTTTGGTGGTTTGCAGAGTAACAATCTGTAACCCTTTAAAAGCCGCCGAAGCATGCGTATCTACTACCTGCGTAGAGTCAAGTTCAGATAACAGGTCGTCCTGGCTGTAAGCTGTTGCCAAACCAAACAGGCACGCCGTCATTACAAAAAATCGTTTCATTTGTTTCATTCTGTTATTTAATGGTGCACTGGTCAAATTTCACTTCGCCAAAAAGTTCGTCAAACCCAATGCATCTGCCTTTAATGGTTATTTGTTTGTTTAGCCCAACAGTTGGTTTCGTATCAAAACTGCAAACTATCCGCTCATCAAGTATCAGCAAAGAATCCCTTATTTCGGTCACTCTGCCGTTAACCTCAACCGTATGGTTAAGATATTTGGCATCGGCCGTCTTCATATTCCTCTCATATTCATCTGCCAGTGGGCCGGCGGCCAGTTTAAACGCCGACTCTTCGGTACTTATATCCCGTACCGGCTTATACAAAATGCCATAGTAGCCATAAAGCAGTCCTGAGAGTATTATCAGGCCTGCTATAGCCCCTATTTTCAAGGTTCTCTTTTTCATTATAATTTGATAATCAACTTTTTTCAATGTTAACAAAACAAATCTTTCGCTTATTTTAACAAAAAAACGAAAGATTAAAAACACACATCTTATTAAAAACCCGAAATTACTTATAATAAAACCGTAAGATGCGGCAATTTAGAATTCGACAGGTATGACCGAGAATTGTAACATTATGATTTAGAAAATCATTTTTTTGATTTGATAAAAATGAAAAATCCCCTTTCCTGAGGATGGAAAAGGGATTTGACAACTAAACCTACTAAACAACTATCTTTATTTTTTTATCTGTTCATCTATGCGGGCCTGTATATCATCCCACGAGTAGTAATGAAATGTCATGCCGTTGCTCATGGCTACAAACATTCCGTTCTTGAATTTACCGCCAAGGTTAACGTTGGTTACATCGGCACCGTCGCATTCTATGGTAGATGTTGGCACTTCGGCAAGCAATTTATATTCATCAGGATTGCCATTGTCACCTTCACGGGCGTATACCATAAACGTGTTGGCCTGCTGGTTAGACACAAGAATATATCCTGTTTTAATGTCTTTTTTATAGATGGCGATGCCTTCATGGTCTGCCTTAAAATCTTTCATGCCAAAGAAGGCCAACTGCGTATCGTTCTTTGCGGCAGGATCGGCAAGATATTTACGAATTCCAGCCTGCTCATCGCAATAATATATATAACCCAGTTCATTATCTACAGCAATTGCCTCAATTTCTTTTTTACCGCTAAACTGGCCAAACTTCCTTACGACCGCAGCAGACACTTTACCATTGGCTCCTGAAAGCTGGTATTGCCAAAGGTATGTTCCCGCAGGACCTGTCTTTCTGCCTACGATGGCAAATATTGCCTTGTCTGACGGACGGGTGTAAAGCGCCACTCCCATAGGATCGCGTTCTGTTTCGCCTGTAAACACTTCTATCCCTCCGCCATCAATCGGTTCAAGATCAGGCAGGCTGAATATCCTTATTTTATTGGTAAGCCTTTCGGTAGTTACAGCAATGTCAGTCTTTTTCCCGTCTATCATCAGTCCGTAAGCAATATCAACGTTGTTAGGGCGTAATAACGGGATAGATTTTTTGAGGATCTTACCCTGAAGATCGTACATGTATAAAGCACCATCGGTATCTTTATCGGTGCCTATCACAAGGCTTTTTGAAGCATCTGCCGGATTTATCCATATCGCAGGATCATCGGTATCATGCAGTGTCTGGTCTGTTACCACTGCCGGCCTTACGGCATCTTGTCTTACTGCGGCCAATTTTGTGCTGCACGAAAAATAAAATGCTGCAAACACAAATAGTACTATTATTTTTTTCATGTCTTTGTTTTTAGGTGCTCTTATAAATCAAATTTTACACCAAGGTTAAAGCGTGCCTGGTAGTATTCAAGCTGTTTTACCCTTGACGACACTCCCTGGTAATAACGTAACGGCTGATTTGTAAGGTTCTTCGCTTCGGCAAAAATGCTCAGGCTCTTTGTTACTTTAAACGAGGCATTTATATCTAAGAAAAACTGCTTGTCATAATAGCTGTCGTTAAAATTGTCAGAGCCCAGTTCGTCAAGGTAATCTGATGCAAAGTTACCCGATGCCCTCGCCGAGAAACGACTGTTTTCCCACGATAAAGATCCGTTGAACATGTGCGGTGCAGTACCCGGAAGGCTAACATTTTTTCTCTCGTTACCATCTTCATCGGCAATACCCTTAGCTTTAGAATCAGTATATGTATAGTTAACATACACACCCAAATGTTTCAGGAAACCCGGAAGGAAATCAAGCTGGCGCTGAAAGGCCACCTCAAAACCATAAACATCCACATTATCGCCATTTCTTGACTGGATAAGCGTCCACTGCTCTCCAAGCGGAACCGGATTCATCTGGTCAGGGAAATCTGAAGCAAAATCGGCTGTAGAATACTGGTTGTTGCTGTAAGTATAAATAAAATCCTTTAGGTTTTTGTAGAATACACCTCCTGAAATAAGCCCAACCGACTGGAAGTAATTCTCTGCCATCAAATCAAAATTATAAGAATAAGTAGCATCAAGGTTAGGGTTACCGGCCTGTATCTCAGAATCTGATGCTATGTTATTGATGTATGGCGCAAGCGCATAATAGTTAGGCCTTGCTAATGCCGTTGTAGCCGCTGCCCTTATAACAAAATCGTCGGTCACATTATATTTAAACGACAGGTTAGGCAGTACGTTAGTATAGCTGTTGGTGTTATTAACCGTGCCTTCAAGCTCTTCTTCATCCAATACCCTGTTTCCTGTATAATCTATATGTGTATTTTCTACACGTACCCCTAAGATCATTGAGAGCTTATCGCTTAAATCCTGATCCCAGCGCACATAAGCCGCATAAATGTTCTCCTTAGCTTTGTAGTTTACAGCAAGGAATTCTGATGGGTCTGCTTCCTGCTCAAATAATGCCGGATTGCTAAGATTAAGTCCGCCAAGGTATGCCGCGCTTGCAAAAGTTCCTGCAACATATTTACTGCCCGGATTAAATCCGTCACCGCCAAAATATGACTTAGGCACATTAGCTAAGGTAACATCGCCTGAAAGTGGCGAATACGAATAAAAGCTATTGTTCCTGTCCTTGTCTTTTATCCTGATGCGAAGACCTGTTCTTAAACGGCCTTTTTGCCCTGCAAATACAGAAAACGGCATACGGATATTAACTTTAGCCCCAAATTCTGTCTCTTTTGTATCATCTGTACTCTGAGTAAGTTCTGACATTTCAAAAGCCGAAAGATCTTCGCCTGTACTTGTTACCAATGGCTTTTTAGGATCAAGCAGGTTCTGACCCATATCAAGGCCTTCCTGTTCAAATTCTATGTAACGCTCATTTGGTTTGTACTCGCTTGCATACGCATAGTTCATAGACCAGTCCAGGTCAAGCTTAGAGCTTAAAAGATGCTCCCCGCGAAGTGCATAATTTTGTACTTTTTGTACTTCAAGCCTTTTGCTTTTACCCCGGTCACTGTCTATACCTCCTTTATTCTCACGTTTTACGTTTCCTGTAAAACCTGCTATCGTTTCGCCATCATATACAGGTTCCATATCATCGTAGGTAAGAGCAAAACGGTTTTCGCGGTCATCCCTCCAGTTGTATATGGCATTGGCATAAATGGTATTATTTTCGTCAAATTTAAAATCAGCTGCAAGGGCAACACTTCTTCTTACACGCTGCACATCATATTTCCTGATTTGCTGCTGCTCAACATAAGTATTATTAAAATCGTCCTGAACCCAGGCCGCTTCAATATTATCCGATCCAAAATTGTTATTATTGTATGATCCGCTGGCCACGATACCCAGCCTGTTTTTCAGGTAACGGTTACCATATACAAAACCTCCAGTGTAAATCCCTTTTTCCCTAATTGGCCCATATCCACCGGCTAATGTGGCAGATATCCTCTCGCCGTTTGGCGTTGCGCGGGTAATAAGGTTTACCGATCCTCCTATCGCATCGGCATCCATATCGGGTGTAAGGGTTTTGTTTACCTCTATGGTAGCTATCATGTCTGACGGAATAAGATCCATCTGTACATTACGGTTATCGCCTTCTGCCGAAGGTATCCTGTCGCCATTAAGTGTAACTGAGTTTAAAGACGGTGCAAGCCCGCGGATGATAATATTCCTCGCCTCGCCCTGGTCATTTTGCATCGTGATTCCCGGTACGCGCTTTAATGCATCGCCCACGTTAGAATCAGGAAAACGGCCTACCTGGTCAGATGAAATTACGTTAGTAATGTTCCTGTTGTTCTTTTGCTGGTTTAATGCCCTTGCCTGCCCTTTAAGCGCATCGCCCACAACAACAACTTCGTTCAGTGTTTCTGTACCGCCTGCCAGTGTAAAGTTTATTACGGCGTGTTTGCCTTCTTCTACGGTTACTTCCTGAAACTGCGTCTGGTAACCAAGATAAAGCACCTCTACTTTATAAGTGCCGGCAGGGATGGTAAGAAATTCAAAATCTCCTGTTTGGTTAGACACCGTGTAGCGGTTAGTTTCTGCTAACCTTACCGTTGCGCCGGGAAGCGAAAAGTTTCCGTCGGCATCAATAATCTTTCCTGATATGACCCCTGCCTTTTGGGCATAAACAGAAAAGCCTGCCATTACTATTAATAGCAATACGAGTAATTTTTTCATCTATAAGAACTTTGTTTGTGTTAATTGGCGCGAAACTAAACCACAAACGTAAAGCCGATGTTACCCATACATTACCGTTACTTAAGAATAACGCTACTAAAATGTTACCAACTAATAGTATCAGGCCGAAAGAAGAGGACTTCCACTGCCAAAATTAGGAGGAATGTTACCCAGGTCTATATAATCAAGGGTAACAAGCTGAAAGTTATCATCAGCATCAATCAGTGCCTCCGAATTGCCTACTTCGAGAAGATCTCTGGCTTTTTGAAGAATAAGTTCTTCATTGTTTATTTCATGCTTTTCCAGCATAAGATAGAAGATAAAATAACTGGCAAAACACTTGCCGCAAACATGGCTGCGAAGCTCTTCAGATACTCCTGTATCCTGCCGGATAGACACGATGTGCGCTTCTTTATTATTTATAGCTTCAGAAACTGTTTTCCAGAAGTTTCCGGGACTGTTTCCGTCTATAAATTTTAATCCGCAGCTGCCTGGCAGCTGAAGGACTACAAAATAAACCTCCATAACACCTCTATTTTACTTAAAGTTAACTCAAAGTATTTTTTATATTATGTTAATTATAAGAACCTTAACACCAATCATTGACTACAAAAACGATTTTATCGCCAATTTTGAGCCGATTAAAGTATTTCTTCAAAATTGTTTGTTTTTGATTTGCCATTATTATATTTTTATTTGCTTGGGGGAAATCCGGAATATTTAACGTTATGCCATTACAAATCAAATCCGAATTTCAGGATTTACTTACAACAGATTCAGATCTTTTTAACTGGATAATGGAAGATGCACATCTTGGCATCGTGCATTATAACCTGTCAAAACCGCAAGGAGTGTGGACAAGCGATTCGTTTAAAAAAACGCTGGGTTTTGATGCTTCTAATGCCGGTAACGATTACAACGATACTGTAACTGATTTGATCAAAAAATCAGGAGGGAATGATTTTGAAGACTCCGCAAGTCTAAAAAATGCCGAAGACAATACAGTTTCTTTTAAGGCATCGGGAAAATTTATCGTTAAAGATGACACCAGGCACGTTGTTATTAAATTCAGTGAAAATAAACCAGGCGCTTGCGGCGATATGGAAAATCCTGAAAACCTTAACCGAATATACGAAACCACTAACACTATAGCCAAAATAGGTGGTTGGGCATCTGACGTTGCCACCGGACAGCTTATCTGGACCAATGTCACTAAAGATATACATGAAGTAGACCAGGATTATGAGCCTACTATAGAAAAAGGAGTGTCTTTTTTTAAAGAAGGCTGGAGCCGGGATAAACTTACATCTCTTTTTAACGAACTACTGGAAAAAGGAACTCCATTTGATGCCGAGTTAAAAATCATCACGGCAAAAGGAAACGAAAAGTGGATACATGCCTTCGGCAAGCCTGAGTTTGAAAAGGGCAAATGCGTAAGGATATTCGGTGCGTTTCAGGATATTGATTTTAAAAAGAAACAGGAAGAAGAATACCTTCTTACCCGTGAACGTTTTGAGACAATTTTTAATTATTCCGCAGTTGGAATTGTATTGGTAAATACCAATAATAAGATATTAATGGCCAATCCTGCCAGTATAGACATTTTTGGTTATGCGCCCGAAGACAAGGAGTACATAATGCATTATATGTCTTACAAGGATATGGTTCATCCTGATGACCTGCCTAATGCCGTAAAATTAAGAACACAACTTCTTGCAGGGGAGATACCGAGCTACACCATGGAAAGCCGTTTCTTTAGAAACAACGGGGCAACTATATGGTGCAGGGTAAATACATCGCTTGTAAAAGGACACAATGGGTCTGACGATCTTATCATTACCCAGGTTGAAGACATTACGATAAGCAAAAGGCTTGAAGAGCTTGCTACCGAAAATTCTAACCGTTTTATAAGTGCCTTTGAATATTCACCAAACGGTATGGCGCTTGTAGGACTTGACGGCAGCTGGCTAATGGTAAATGAGACGATGTCACAGATGTTAGGCTACGACCGTGAAGAGTTCCTTACGCTTACCTTCCAGAATATGACGCATCCTGAAGATCTGGATGCAGACCTTCGCCTGCTGCATGAAACGCTGGACAACAAAAGAAAGACATATAGCATAGAAAAACGATACATCCACAAAAGCGGAAATATTGTTTATGGCTTGCTAAACGTATCGTTAATACGCGATCCCGAAGGTCAACCGCTTTATTTTATATCGCAGATAAACAACATTACCAAGAGGGTAATTACACAACTGGAACTCCAGAAAAGCCTTAACGAGCTGGAGAACCTTATGAATGCCACCACACAGGTTGCGATTATAGAAGCCGATATAACAGGCATCATTACAAAATACAATAAAGGTGCAGAAAATCTTTTAGGCTACAAGCCTGGCGAAGTGATTGGCAAACACAATGTGGGCATATTCCACGTTGAGGAGGAGGTTGCCAAAAGAGCCGCTGCGCTTGAAGCAAAACATGGCAGGCCTTTTAGCGGATTTGAAGTTTTTACCCACAGGCCAAAACAAGGCAAGTATGATGCTGCCGACTGGACCTTTATCCGGAAGGACGGAAGTAGTTTTTCTACCCATCTTGTTATAACATCTGTACTAAACCCGGAAGGCGAGATTACCGGATATCTTGGTATAGCAACCGATATTTCTACACTTAAAGAAATGGAAGTTTCACTTATGCTGGAAAGGGATAAAGCAGAAGCGGCCAGCAGGTCTAAGTCAGAATTCCTTGCTAACATGAGCCACGAAATAAGGACACCGCTTAATGGTGTTATTGGATTCTCTGACCTGCTCATGAAAACAGAGCTGAATGACAGCCAGCGAAAGTACATGCAGATGGTAAACACATCGGCACATTCGCTGCTTGACATTATTAACGACATTCTTGATTTCTCTAAAATTGAGGCAGGTAAACTGGAGCTCAACGAAGAAAAGACAGATATAATTCAGCTGTGCAGCCAAACTATAGATATTGTTAAGCATCAGGCACATGCCAAATCGCTGGAAATACTTTTGGATATAACACCCGGTCTCGACCGCTACATTTATGCCGACCCTGTGAGGCTACGCCAGATATTGGTCAACCTTTTAGGCAATGCTGTTAAATTTACCACCGACGGTGAGGTTGAACTTAAGGTACGTGCCAATCCCGATGATTACAGTAACGAGATGCTGTTCTCTTTTGCTATACGCGATACAGGCATAGGTATTGCGCCACAAAACATAGACAAAATATTTAATGCTTTTGACCAGGAAGATGCCTCTACCACCCGTAAATACGGAGGCACAGGCCTTGGCATCACCATAAGCAACAAGCTGCTGGCATTAATGGGTAGTGAGCTTGAGGTAGAAAGCGAGCTTGGTAAAGGGAGTACCTTTAGCTTTAAGATAAAATTCCGCACAGAGAAAGACAGCGGCGACATTAAGAAGACCAAGGTTAACGTTAAAAATGTACTTGTAGTAGATGATAACGCAAACAACCTTACCATCTTAAAAGAAATGCTCGCTGTAGCCCAAATTAAAACCACCCTTGCCTCAAACGGTATTGAGGCACTGGAGATTCTGGAGAACAATACAGGTTTTGACCTCGCCATTGTAGATTATAATATGCCATACCTAACGGGTACAGAACTTGTTAAGCAAATCAGGGAAACCCTGAATATTGATGCAAATGAGCTGCCTGTTATGCTGCTGCACAGCTCTATAGATGACGAAAAACTGATACAGGACTGCATAGACCTCGATATTCGCTTTAACGTGACCAAGCCAATATTGAGTGATGACCTGTACGACCTGCTCGATAACATCCACAAACCTGACTCAGGTATTACAGCAATTGCTGAAACTACACAGTCAGTAGGTTTCGATGCGTTATACAATGTGCTTATCGCCGAAGACAACCCGGTAAACCAGATGCTGGCAAAGACTATTATTCAGAAAATAGTGCCCAACGCAGCAATAATGCTGGCCGAAAACGGCCTTGAAGCGGTTAAAGCCTATCAAACACAGGAGCTTGACATTATATTCATGGACATACAGATGCCTGAAATGAGCGGCTTTGAAGCGACAGAACAAATACGCCTGCTGGAAAATGGCGAATCGCGAATACCTATAGTTGCCATCACAGCACGTGCTCTTGTAGGAGAAAAGGAAGAATGCATTAAACTGGGCATGGACGATTATATTACCAAACCTATAAACTATGATGCCCTTCAGGAAATAATACGAAAATATTTAGTTAATCCATACAACGACAGGCAGGTTTAAGCCGGCTTTATTTATATGAGCAATAATAAAAACATCCAAATACTTCTTGTAGAAAGCAATCAGGAAGAAAAAGAAAACTTTAATAGTCTTGCTGCTACCGAAAACTGGACGGTAATCCAGATGGGAAGCAGCTATGAGGCTATACAGTGGCTCAAGAAAAATGATACTGCTTCTCTTGTTGTCGTACCACACGATGCGGCACCACTAAATGCCTACCAGACTTTTGACTATATACGAAAAGAAATCAAAATCGACATTCCTGTAGTGATAAGTAGAAATAACGCCACCGAAAGCAACGACGGGCACAACTACATTGATAAACCTTTTACTGCAAACAGCATAAAGTCGCTTAAAAATACACTTCAGCCCATTGAGGATGAAAATACTCAAAAAGTGTATTCGTTAGAATACCTTGAAACAATTTCAGGAGGTAACCACGAATTTCTTATTGACTGCCTTAAAACATTCATCTCATCTGTAAGCGGTAAAATGGATGAATTAAAAGTTGCCGTGCAGGATAATAATATTGAAAACATAGGTGCTATTGCCCATAATATAAAACCATCATTTGAAATGCTGGAGAGTACCATTGGCAGGGATATCTGCAATAAGCTGACGTATGAAGCAGAAACGTCGGACATTCCTGTGTTGGCAGAAGAACTTAATAACGAATTTTCAACTATTGAAGCGGCTCTTAAAAACGACTTTAAGGAATTGAGATAAGTTTAATAAATCATGGTTAGGCTTTAAGAGGCGGGCATTTAATTAAATTGACAATGGCTATGAAAAGGCAGACATTATGTTTCATATTATCATTTTGCCTCCCATGGCTTAATTCTTTCGCCCAGTTACCACGCATCAAATTTCAAAAGGCGGAAAGTTATAACTCCAATGAATCTGTCTATACAGGATCGGTAAACCCTGATTACCTGGCCTCTTTTGAACCTGTAGCTTTTAACATTTACTTTTGGGGAATAAATAGAGGCGATGGCACTTCAGAAAAACCTATGACATATAACGACGTAGAAGGCGTTATGCGCTCCATAAACGAGGTGTTTAACCCTCACGGAATATATTTCGTATTAAAAGGCTATTCTTACGTTAATAATGACGCCCTGAATTCAGGCGCCACACATTGGCAAATTCGGGATTATATGCAACAAAACAAGCACATAGTATCTGACGCCTTTAATTGCTTTGTACCATATGATTTTAAAGAAGGCGCAAGCGCAAATGGATGGACAGAGCTATTTTCTAAAACGCTTTCAATACGAATGAAATGGGCCTTCAATTACAAATCTAAATCTACGCCCCATGAACTGGGACATATACTTGGGCTTTACCATACATTTGGCAAATCAGGAAATGGCGACATTATAAAAGAACATGTGACAAGAAATCCTGATGATCCAAACTACAATGCGCTAACCGAAGGAGACTATATACACGACACCCCAGCCATGCCCAACTTTTTCAATCCAAAAAGCTTTGGTACTGTACCTAAACCGCCCAATCAGGACGCATCAGTTGTTGACTGCATTTATATAGGCAACATTACAGACGAACAGGGCACCCCATTTGTTCTTACTCCATATGATGTCGGTAATATTATGGGTTATACCCCATGCAAAAATGCTAATTTTACGCCGGGGCAGGCGATTAGAATAATGGAAACCATTTATTGTAATGAAGCAAAAAATAAAAGCATACTGGAAGCTAAAACAAAAACGCTGAAAAAATAATTTTAGAAGCTAACACGCAGCGCTATCTCACTTCCATCTGAATTCACGCCATTGCTTTTGTTCCTCTTTAGACAGAAAGGACCACGCAACCACTCTTGTAGATTTATTGCCTGTACCCATAGGTATGGTTTTTACCTGTACAGCTTTTAGGATTTCCAGCGCTTTGTATATACCTTTAAGATTAGATTGCTTAGATACGAGCGTTGAGAACCAATACACATTCTGCGCTACTTTTTTGCTCTCAGCGATCATGGTATGAACAAACTGGTGTTCTCCCCCATCATAAATTAGTTCATTGCTTACGCCCGAAAAATTCAGTTGGGCAGATTCAACCTTCCTGTCGGTTAAATTCTGTACTTTTCGCTTAGCGCCCTTTTGGGCATCTTCCGCAGAAGAATGGAACGGAGGATTGCAAAGCGTTATATCTATCTTTTCGTCTTGACAAATTATATTTTTAAAAATTGCTGATTTATCTTTTTGCAGGCGAAGTTCAATTTTGGCATCAAGTCCGTTTGCCTCAACAATTTTTTTTGCCGATTCTAACGATTTTGGATCAATGTCTGAGCCGATAAATCTCCAATCATATTCCGTTACCCCAAGGAGCGGGTAAATGCAGCTAGCGCCTGTTCCCGTATCAAGACAGGTTATTTTTTCTCCGGCGGGCATCCTGCCGAAATTACTTTCTTTTAGAAGGTCGGCGAGATTATGGATATAATCGGCACGCCCCGGTATTGGAGGACACAGGTTTTCATCGGGAAATTCCCAATATTTTATTCCGTAGTAATGCTTTAGTAAAGCCGTATTAAGCAATTTAACCGCTTTAGGATCGGCAAAATCTACTGTATCATCTCCAAATTTGTTAGGCTTAATATGCGCTTTCAAATCAGGAACTGCAATTAAAAGGGCTTTCAGGTCATATCTTTCCCTGTTTTTATTACGGGCGTGAAGTTCTGATTTTTCCTGCTTATTTTTTTCTGAAGACATACAATGTTTTTGAGTCTTTAAAGGTAGTAAAAATAGAATTAACCGTCTTGCGAGATTCAAATAGCGACAGCCCTCAAAGATAAATATCTAAGCAGAAGGTGGATTAAACATAAACAACGCCATTGGTGATCAATGGCGATTTGGTGGAGTGAGAAGATGGGAGTCGAACTCCATCCGTAAAGCCTGCATAACTGCTGGCTTAAAATATTTAAAATTTCAAAATGCCACGAAATTGCAATAATTTACAGTTATTGTCTTAACTTAACAAGTGGTATAATTCAATGCTGTAAATATACGTAAAGTTAACAGCCCATCTACCCAAGTCAAATACGGTATAGTGGCCAGCAAGTTTATGACTGGCATAGAGAACCACCACAAGCGCAACCCACCAGTATCTTTAAGCAATGACGTTGGGTTAGTTGGAGCTGTTTTACAAGGTCTGGTGGCCTCGGCTTTAATTCTTACAGCAGGTATACGGTGGGCTTTTAAAAAACTATAAAACCACTCGACCAGGAATGGTTTTCTAGCCTACACCGTATTATAAGGGAATAGTCATAGCTTATGACTTGTTAACCGTATTAAATTATAGTCTATATACATTTTAAAGAAACCTAACCTTTTTCAGCATAACGTATTCTATGTTCCCTCGTAAATAAAATTACATAAATTTTCTTATCCTGTTTTTCCGAGTAAGAGTTTCTGTAATAATTATCACCATATTTTTCAAATTCTTTTAAATTAATTTTTTTAACCATTTGGTTGTAATCGTTTATATTCAAAGTAATATCTACTATTTTTAAAGATTGTCTAAACCCTTCATTACTTGAATTTACCTGTATATTGGTTGCAGGCATATTTACCCCTAAAAAGTCTTCTATATCTTTTATGTTTTCAGATTCATTATTAGAACATGACACTAGAAAAAAAAATAATATCAAAAATAAATTTTTCATTTAATCAGAAATTTTAGTTGTACCAATAAAGTTTATCCAATATTGAGTTTCACCTACATTATACATTCCTCCTACGAATAATTTGAGTAACCGCGCGCATTACCATAACCGTTACCTACATCCATATATTGAAACATATCAAACTTATATTAAAAAGAATCTTGAGGTTTTAAAAAAACAATAGGAATCTTATTTTTTAACTTAATTACACCGTTAAAAATTTTATAGTTGTTTTTTTTTTAATAGTTTGCAAGTCCGGCTTACTAATTTTATTAGCATAATCATGGCCGTCACTATATATATAAAATTCACTATAATAACTTTTAGTTTTATCCAAGTCTATGTAATATCGAATGTCTTCTGCAAAAGTACCGAATGGTAACACTAAAAACCATTCAAAATACAAGGTTTCATGGGCATGTATGATAATACTATTTTTGCTTTGATAAGGATTAAGATTATTGTCAAAATATTGGTTCATCACATACGTGCAATTATTCTCCGTCGCCCGTCCCTTTACGTTGACATTTATTCCATTATTATCCAAAAAGGCAACAGACGCTTTATCAATAGGAATAAAATAATCTTTGTTTTGCTTCCTGTTCAAATCACCAATATTAAAATAATATGTATCATCAGTGTTGTTTGTTAAGCTATATTCTACAATTGGTTAAAGATTCTCTAGGAGGATTTTTCTCACCTGAAAAATAATCTTTATAATTCTCAACATCTAAATAATTTACTTGCTTGGTTTGAATTTCCAATTCAAAATTTTGTTTAGGCTTACACCCTACAAAAGTAAAGGATAAAAAAATGATAAAAAATTTCATATGCTATCTTGTTTAATATCCCGGAGGTAATGGATAGTTTGAATATACTTGTTCAATAATTAATAGTTTACCTTAACAAAAGATTCGCTACCGCTACATCTAAACCTGTTTAAAAGACTATTTTTAAAATTTAAAACCCCTCCATTTATGCTCCCTGATCCTCTATATGATCAATATCCCGCGCTAGCGCCTGATAAATTTAAATTATGCTTCAAAATTATCTCTTCCTCTGAATGTTTTTACATTTGTTCTCCTCATACCACTTTAACCAAGTAACCCTGTCTTCTTCATAAACTCCGTACGGGTAGCCTCCACTATAATTTGCCATCGACTCAAATGAAACACGAGTGTATTGCGATATAAATAAGAGCGACGATTTAAAGTCAGCTATTTTTTGTTCAGTTATCACCCTTTCCAGTTCGTCTATGTCTTTGAATTCCCTACTTTCAATCGACATAAAATCGTCAATTATATTTAAACGTCTCACAAATTCGTCCTTAAATTTTAAATTCTCAACACATGGTGAATCCGTTACGTTCGTTTTTTTTATACTTGAACACGAGCAGCATATCAACGCCAACCAAAGCATTATTAATCTCATAATTTATTTTTTTTAAACCGATAATTGTTGAAGACAATGAATCAAGTACGATTAATTTGTTCTGATATAAAATAAACGACATTATTAATTTAATCTTGAATATCTAATTTCCTCATCGATTAACAAAAATAAAACCTTCCCGTCTTTTAAAAATTTCAAAGTATCGTTGTTTGGTTTCTTGCTTTTAATTACAAAAGGAGGATTAAAATCTTTTAATCGAAATACTTTGCCTTTATAATGTACTCTTGAATACCCACTAATACCTCCTGCATAACAAGCTGTCATTTAAAAATAAACCGTTCCTCTCAAATGAAATAGACGTAATATCCTCCTCCAAAGGACGCATAAGTTCCTTGAATCATATCATAAAATAACCAGATCCTGAAGTGTCTACTTAAATTTTAAGTTTGGAGATACATCCATTGCGTTCAATTGGGCATAAAAGTCTTTTTCGGAAAATGGCCCATACACCTTTTCAGAATTTTTATCAATAATGTAAAAATTTATTTCCCTCGAAAACATTTTTTTAAAGAATTCATCTTCTGATAAAACAATTCTGGCTGCTTTTTGAAGTGCTCTGTAATTTCGGATATAATTTCCTCGGAGGATTTCATTACTAATATTTCGATTCCATAAACTATCTTTCCAAACTTTGGAATTTAAAAAAGAATTAGCAGATGTTGGTAACAATTCATCAGAATATAAAATATATCCATATTTAACTCTTAACTGATCTATTAAATAAGGCTCTACACTTTCTTTGGTCGCTTTCTGCATTACCAATATATAATTTTCATCAAATGTATAATTCAATACGTTTGGATAAATACCGTCCTTGAAAATAAAATCAGTAATAATAAACCTGTTACTTCCTTCAGATAAAAACGTGTAGCCTTTTCCTAAATCCTGGTCCATATCGCCGATCCCAGGCCCACACGACAAAAACGAAGACAAAATAAAAATATATAAACAGCGCATATTTACTTATTTGGATTAAATTTAAGTGAGTATTTTCCAACAAAGTTAATAATGAAAGGTGTTCCAGCTAAATATAAATAAACAACGCCATTGATGGTCAATGGCGTTGTTTGTGGAGAAGATGGGAGTCGAACCCACGACCTCTTGCATGCCATGCAAGCGCTCTAGCCAGCTGAGCTACATCCCCGTTAAGTCAGGGCAAATATAGCATAATTAATTGCGAACTCACAAATTTCAAAATATAATCTTTTAAAGATAGCTCCGGTTTTTGCCAATTCTTTTAAATTTACCTAAAATTTATTTTATATGTCAGTTACAGCAAGGTCAAACGGTTCATTATATACGAATATCGAAAATAAAATAGCCACGGTAGAATTTGGGCATCCGGCAAGTAACTCGTTTCCTGGAGAGTTATTGCAGCGGCTTACAGACGAGCTGAAGATACTAAGCAACAATAATGATGTTAACCTGATTATCCTAAAAAGCGAAGGCGATGGTGCATTTTGTGCTGGCGCATCTTTTGACGAACTTTTAGCTGTAACAAACCTTAAAGAAGGAGCTGTTTTCTTTTCAGGATTTGCAAATGTCATCAATGCCATGCGCAATTGTTCAAAGCTAATTGTGGGTCGCATACACGGTAAAGCCGTTGGAGGTGGTGTAGGATTAGCCGCAGCATGCGATTATGCCATAGCAACGGTAAATAGTGCGGTTAAATTATCAGAGTTTACCATTGGCATAGGTCCCTTTGTTATAGCTCCCGCAGTAGAGCGCAAAATGGGTGTGGCAGCACTGGCAGAAATGACGCTTGCTGCACATGAATGGAAAAATGCATACTGGGCACAGGAAAAAGGACTTTATGCCAAAGTATTTGAGACCATACATGACCTCGATAAAGAACTCGACATCTTTACGCAAAAGCTGGCAGGCTACAATCCTGAGGCTTTGGCCGATATGAAAAAGGTTTTATGGGAAGGAACTGAAAACTGGGACAAGCTGCTAACTGAGAGAGCCGCCATATCAGGCCGACTTGTATTGTCAGACTTTACTAAAAATGCCCTTGGGCAGTTCAAAAAATAATTATCCCCTTGTTTTAAGCCATCCCGTAATACTAAGCCGTGCGCGTTTTACGGGTTTTACTTCATGCTCCAGTACCTGGCTTTCAAAAATGACCATCCTGCCTTGCAGCGGATAAATATCTATGGGCTTTTCAGAACCATTTTCGTCAAGATAAATAGTCAGTTCTCCACCATATTCCGGCTTCCAGTCTTCGTCATTAAGATAGCAAACCATAGAAAGTTTACGCCTGCTGTCGTTCTGAAACGTATCCAGATGCCTTTTGTAAAAAGTACCTTCAGGATATAGTGCATAATGAAATTCCTTTTCATTAATACCCATAAAGCACGTCCTGTTAAGGTACTCTTTAAAGCCATTTAGCTTATCAAAGAATTGAGCTTCGCCACCTGATGCATTATGTTCATCAAGCCACAAAATAAAATCGCCCCTAACAGCATCAACCACCTGTTCATTAGATTGCTTGCCTATGGCCGATTTCTTAAACATGTCCTCTTCATATTTCTCTAAAAGTGAGGTGCGTAATAACAACACTTCTTCTTTAGAAAAAAAATCATCAACAATGCTATACTGCTGACCCATAAGATCATCAATAACTTTTTCGTATAACGGATTCAACTGCAATTCGTCCATGGTAAATTAAATAAGAACAGGCAAAGATAGTTTGAAAACCAATAGCATTACAATAAATTAGAATGCTGCATATTATTTAGTAAATTTGTTGGCTTAATACCATTATGATGAGCAAAATCAGGATTACCAAGCAGTTTACTTTTGAGACCGGCCACGCACTTTATGGCTACGACGGCAAATGCAAGAATGTACATGGGCATAGTTATAAACTGTCGGTAACAGTCATCGGGTCGCCCATAACCGATTCAGGCAATGTAAAATTCGGCATGGTAATAGACTTTGGCGATCTTAAGAAGATAGTAAAAGAGGAAATCGTTGATATTTTTGACCATGCAACGGTGTTCAATAAAAACACACCTCACGTAGAACTGGCTCACGAACTGGAGCAGCGTGGCCATCACGTAATACTAGTAGGCTACCAGCCTACCAGTGAAAACATGGTAATAGACTTCGCTAAAAAAATAAAAGACCGCTTACCGCAAAACATAGCATTACACTCACTGCGCCTGCAGGAAACAGACACTTCTTTTGCAGAGTGGTATCAAAGCGATAACTTATAATAATCAGCCTCCTCACAAGGTAGGCTTTTTTATACTGAAGCGGCCCGCTAAGCGCCTATTTGCATTCGCCGGTCCTGCTAATCGCCTTTATACCGCTTCGCTCAAGCTGCGCGGCGATAACGGCTCTATCAGGGCTAACAGTAAAGCTTCTGTGTATTCTGTGATTGAAAAGCTTCACGCAGACTCCGGCATAATAAATGCGTTAAACAAAAAATCCTGCCCATTGGGCAGGATTTCTGTTATTATAAATAATGGATTTCTTTCGTAAGATTATTTCTTAACGATAAGGAATTCACTACGTCTGTTTTGTGCATGCTGCTCTTCAGTACAATTGTCGCCACAGTTAACTTTAGGCTCGCTCTCGCCATAACCCTGTCCTGAAATGCGCTCTTTAGCAATACCTTTAGAGATGATGTACTGCACTGTAGATTTAGCCCTTCTGTTAGACAGGCTCATGTTATATTTATCAGAACCTCTGCTGTCAGTGTGTGCTTTAACCATAACAACCATAGTTGGGTTTTTCTTCATTGCCTCAACAGCTTTGTCAAGTTCAAACGCACCTTCTTTAGTTATGTTACTCTTATCAAATTCAAAGAATATATCGTTAAGCGTGATAACTTCTTCAGTAACAATTTTCTCGATTGGATCAAGATCCGCAGCTACATTTACAGTACCACCATTTGTTTTAGCAATTGGGAAACTACCGTTTACATAACCTTCTACTGAAGCCTGAACAGTGTAAGCCCTGTTACAGTCTATGCTGTATTCAACTTTACCATCTGCACCAGAAGTTCTTGTTTCAATAACATTGTTTCTGTCATCAAGGATAGCAACCCTTGCACCAGAAAGAATTTTACCTGTAGATTTATCTCTAACCACAATAGCAGCTTCTACACCACATACCGGAGTTGCAAGATAAAGCTTGTCTACACCAGAACGGTTACTTGAGAAGAAACCAATGTTCTTAGATGTATTAAAGCTGAATGCAAAATCGTCTTTAGCTGTGTTAACCGGAGCCCCAACGTTTTTAGCCTCTGTACCTTTGTTAATATCCACAACAAATACATCAAGTCCTCCAAGACCACCTGGCCTGTCAGTTGAGAAATATAATTTATTGTCTGAAGTTATGAAAGGGAAACTTTCTTTTCCTTCAGTGTTAATCTTGTTACCAAGGTTTACCGGCTCGCCGTAGCTATTGTTACCTTTAACCTCTACTTTCCAGATATCCTGTCCACCTATAGTACCAGTCCTGTCAGATGAAAAATATAACCATTTACCGTCTGCGCTGATAGATGGGTTTTGAGTAGACCATTCTTTACTGTTAAAAGGCAGTAATTGAGCCTCGCCCCATTTGTCACCCTCTTTAACCGATTTGTAAAGGAAAACCTGACCTAATTTTAGGTTCATATCTTTATCCCTTTCAAACTGTTTCTTTTCGTTGAAACTTTCACTATTAAAGTATATTGTCTTACCGTCAGGGCTTAAAGCTGCCGGTCCGTCATGCCATTTGGTATTCAGGTCAGATACCGGAGTAGGCTCGCTGAAAGTACCGTTAGCATTGTAAGTAGATGTATAAAGATCTAAGAAAGGCTGCTCGTTTGTACCATATTTCTTTCTTGCAGTATTTCTTGTACTTGTAAAATAGAAGCTGTTATCATCAGCTAACACACCACCAAATGATCCGTATTTGTCATCGTTGATGTCAAGTACTTTCTCATCAAAAAGTTTAGTCTGGCTTTTTAATTTTGGTAAATAGTTAGGATCCTGATTGAAAAGAATTGCCCTTTGGTCGCTCGGTGCTATAGATGCAAATTTTTTCATCTGTACGTTTGCCTCTTCATATTTACCTTCTGCCTTAAGCATTTGTGCATAGTGGTAGTAAATGTCAGCTTCCTGCTGTGTAGCAGTAGCTTTAGCATACCATGTTACAGCATTCTTTGAGTCAAAGATGTTGTAGTAGCTCTCAGCAATTTGTTTGTAAACATAAGGCGTAGCCTCAAGTTTCTCATACTCTTTAGCAGCGTCAATATAGTCAAGCTTTGCATACAGCTTGTCTGCTCTTTCCGTTTCTTTTGTCTGGGCTGATACTGCCATAGTAGCTAATACCAGTCCAAGTGTAATATATAAGTTCTTCATTTTCTTTAAGTCGCTTTAGATTAGAAATAACGTGGTGAACGTGATACTTTTTTAGGGAAGTTCAGGTCAAACAACAGTATGATCTCGTGAGATGCCGGTGTTGTTACATTAAGGTCAGATACGATGTGGTCGTAAGCATAACCCACTCTAAGGTTTGGAGTAATGGCAAAGTTTACCATACCGCCAAAGCTGTCGTCAAGCCTGTAGGTTGCCCCTATCTCAAAACGTTCAAAGAATAAGAAGTTTAATGATCCATCGATAGATGGCGATACATTGAAAGATGATTTAACCATAAACGATGGTTTCATCTTTAAATTATCGGTAAGCTGGAATACATATCCACCGGTAATGAAGTAGTGTGATTCCTCAGATCCAAATTTTTGGTTGTTTGGCTGGAAATCAAGGTGCTTGCTTTTTAGCATGTTTGGAACCGATGCTGCAAAGTAATATTTGTTCGTGTAGTAAAAGAATCCTGCTCCTACGTTAAAAAACGTATTATTTACGTTTGATGAGAATGCCGGGTCATCAGCTGCAGGCACACGACCATCTCCAATATCGCTGAACAAACCTACTTTATGGAAAGTCGCCCCCGCTTTAAGTCCTAAAGCAAGACGGTGCTCACCACCAAGGTTAAGCGTATACGAGAAATCTGCGTAAGCATTAGTCTCATCTACAGGACCAATCTTGTCATTGATAACAGATAATCCAAGACCTACATTTTTACCTACAGGGCTGCTCCCTGAAAAGGTCATTGTAGTTGGCGAATCTTCTATATCAACCCACTGCTTACGGTATAGCAATCCAAAAGAAAGGTTCTCTTTTGAACCCGCATAAGCCGGGTTAATTACGTTCATGTTGTACATGTACTGCGTGTAGTGTGGGTCCTGCTGGGCAGTAGCGTCCGCAAGGCCGCCAAGAGCCAATAGTGCTGCAAGGTAAAGTTTCTTCATGTAATGTGTGTTGGTTAATTTTGCAAAAAAAATATAGGGCAGATTTTTTATAAGCACCCTCTGAAAAATCAATTACTAAGTTGTTAGACTTTTTAAATCGTAAAAGGTTTAATCAGAAAGTAAAAAAATCTGCCCTATTTATTAAAAAATTTTATTCCTGTCTATTTATGTATACCCATCCGGTTTTTGTTTCACCGTTTTGGCGCTCTATCATATAGTAGTAAGTACCCGTTGGAAGTTCGTCTCCGTTGCTTCCTTTACCGATGAACTCTTTAGTATAGTTAGATTTGCTGTATACTTCCTGTCCGTAACGGTTAAATATCTCAAGTTTCTTAACATTAAGTGTAGTTAAGTCAAACTCGTCGTTTTTACCATCGCCGTTAGGAGAAATACCACGCGGAATTAAACATGTTGTATTATCAATTTGTGCCTCAACAGTAACAGGACATCCTGAACCATTACCTACAGGTGTTACAGTAAGGTAGTAATTACCCACTTCTGTAATTGTAAGCGTAGCATCTGTACCTAATGTTGCACCAGCTTCGTTTTTCCATTCAAAAGTTACATTGTCTGCAGTGTAAACTTCGTCATTATCAAAATTAGCTTCAAGAACATAGTCATTACCATGACACTCTTCAAGTATAGCTACAATTGCTGTTGGTATGATCGTAACAACGAAGTTGCTTTCAGCAAAGCACTCACCTGAAGCACTGTTTCTTGCAACGATAAATATTTCACCACTAGCTGTAATTACATCACCAGCACTATACTGAGTACCTGTAGAACCAGTACCTGAGAAATAATTATTATTTGCATTTAACGCAGGCAGTACATAGCTGCTGCATACAATAACATCATCAAGCTCATCTGCTACCGGCGTAGGTATTACTGTAAGAACTACTGCATCTGTAGCAGTACATCCCTGGTTGTTAACCGTTACCTCATACGTACCTTCTGTACTTACAGTGATAGATGGCGTTGTTTCAGCAATTGGGGT
Source organism: Flavobacterium sp. DG1-102-2 (assembly GCF_033042555.1). Lineage (NCBI taxonomy): Bacteria > Pseudomonadati > Bacteroidota > Flavobacteriia > Flavobacteriales > Flavobacteriaceae > Flavobacterium > Flavobacterium sp. DG1-102-2. The sequence continues at coordinate 78,622 of NZ_JAWLIK010000008.1, read as the reverse complement.
ACCATTAAATGTCCAGCTGTAAGTAACGCCTTCTGCCTGAGCAGGAGAAACACTTATAACAGTTGTTGTATTCTCACAGATAGAGAAATCGTCATTGATTGTAAATGCAGGCGTAAGATCTTGTATAACAAGAGCAAACGTTTTAATACCCACACAACCTTTTTCATTAACGATTCTTACATAGATCTGCTGGTTACCCTGAGTTACGTTATCATAATCTGTCTCCGGAAGCGGGTTCAGGTTATCCTGAGCATCAGCTTCTGTTAAGTGGTATGAAATGGTGTAATTAGCCGGATTAGTTACCGGAGCAAGTATTACAGGCGTATTATCAGACAGATTAAATGTTCCGAATCCGTCAGCATCACACACAATAAGATTAGTAGGCTCTCCTGTAACTTCAACAATAGCGTTATAGAACTCTATCACGATACTGTCTTCAGCTGAACAAAGTCCGCCGAACGAAGCTACAACTTTATATTCACCTGTACCGTTTCCATCATCATTACTAACTGTATAAGTTGGTCCTGTCGCTCCAGTAATTTCAACAAATTCATTCGGGTTAGGAACAGTTTCAGATGGTTCTTTTTTGTACCACGTAAAGGTATAATCATCAGCCGAAAGCGTACTTTCTATAGTATAAGTAGCTTCGCTACAAACACCGTTACCATCATTGATTGTAAGGTCTTCTCCAAGATCAGGTTTACCGATATCAAATGCACCAATAAACACAGCAGAATCCATAGAGTTGTCATTCCTATCAGCGATTACCAGTTTGATATGGTAGGTCTTATTAGGGATAACATCAGATTCAGCGTACATTTTAACAGTAGAACCATTAAAGTTGATTGGGGCAAACATAGGATCTACCGCAGCGTCAGGATTCTGAATATTAGCTGTAGGACCATAATAATCTGCAAAGTATTCAGGATTAACCGAAGGACAGTCACTAAATATAGGATTAAAGTTATTATCCCTAATCGTTACAACTGAAACAGGATCGTTAGTTCCCGGAACAATTGCAAGGTTAGTAACCGGTCCATCAGGCGTTCCAGCTGCATCCAGCGGCGTAAGGAAGAATGCAAATGCATCTGAATAATCACACTGATACTGCCCATATTCTTCTGAAGCAAATACAAACGGGAATCTCAATTTGCTTGCAAGAGGCGTAAAATCAAACTCAAGCACTGTAGCATCATTGTACGTGTACAGATTAGGATCTATACCAAGGTCTGTAATATAGTCAAACAACTGTTGGTCTCCTGCCCAGCTTCCGCCAGATAGGTTAGCACCTAAATTTGGACCCGGAGCTTGAGAAGCAACACCTGTCATTAAAACTATTCCATTTTCTATACCAAAGTTAGAAAGCCCTTTTTCAAAGTATGCAATACCATTTACACCTGCATCTGTACCAGTACTGTACGTGATGTTTTCAGGAGGTGAAGCACAAGACTCAACAAATAAGGTATTCATAACTATATCTTCTACAGCTATAGTATCATCTACAACGATACTTGCCGGTGTAGTTATACAAATATTAAAACTTGTAGGGTCTGATGGGTTTGGCATATAAGATGCGTAAACCTGAATATAATAGGTAGACCCAACAGTTAATCCGTGAACAACACCTTTAGCGCCATTTTCAGGGTAATTAGGATATTCACAAGCAATCTCAGTAAGGTTACCACAATCGTCACCTTCGAATACTGCATATGAAATCGAAACTCCGGTAGCATCATTTAGTGCGACTGCATGGCTATCTCCCGTTGCAGTAAATTTATACCACACATCATAATCAGGAGCCGAGAAGTTACAGTCATTAGCAACACCAGACGATGTAGCACCTGTCACCGTACCAGGCGTAAACTCGGTACAGTTAAGACCTGAATTTACCGGAACGTTTATAGCTTCATCACAGTCGTCATTCTCAATCGCAGTTACAAACACGCGAGGAGATGAAATCGTACTATAACCATCTGCAGTACCACAATTAGCTCTTACGTAGTATACATAAGGCGTACCTGAGGTAAGATTTTCTGCTGTGTAAGGATTAGTTGTTACAACCGTACCCGGCGTTACAGCAGGATCAGGAACTGGCGAACCAAATGGCAGTACCCAAACCTCCCAGCTTGTAGCTGTAGATCCCTGGGTATTCCATGAAAGCTCAACAGAGTTCTCTCCTATTGCATTTACTGCAAGCTCAATTGGTTTGATACAAGCAGGAGGATCACAGCTTACAAGACCTGTAAAGATCGTTTCTCCCTGGTTGCCTTCACCAAAATCTTTTACGAATACATCTTCCCAGTATGGAGAGTATACGTGAAGTGCTTTATCATCCTGGTCGTATCCCTGGTTTTCCCAAACGATCTCTACTTCAAGACCAGGGCAAAGAGGAACGTCTACCATGTATGAGTGAGAATCCGGTGCATTCCAGTCAAAGCCAGGCCCTAGAACCACAGCAGGAACGCCTCCCTGATAAACAGTCATTCTGTTATCGCTAAAGTTCCATCCGTTTTCGCTTAAAAGCTCAAAATGGAACATACATTTATCTTCTGGGTTACACGCTTCAGAATGCATTGCATAAGGACCTGCCCAAGTACTTGTAGGCTCGGCAGCACCTGTACATACAACTCGTACATAGTACTCGTAGTTTGTTGCAGGAGCGGCTAAAGGCACAGCAACCGCAGGATTTGTAGCCGTAGCTACACCTGGTGTAGCAGGAGTAGGCGCAGGAGAACCTGCCGGCAATACAATATATTCCCATGCTCCCGTAGCAGGACCATCCCATGCAAGATCAATGCTTGTCATCGTTCCGTTAGAAGCGGTTAAGCCCGTAGGAGGTAGACATGCAGGGTGATCACAATCAACAGCAGCGCTGAATATTACACTGCCTGCACCTGCATTAGAATAAAGTTCCTGAAGGAAAAGTGTCTGGTCAAAGTTATTGATAACCTCGATACCAACCTGGCCTCCCCAACCTGCATCATCATTCCAGAAAATTTCAAAAGGAATGTTAGAACACAGCGGTACATTCACCGTCATTGTAGTTCCGCTTGTAAAGCCCGGGCCTAAAAGCGCAACATTAGTATTATTTTGTCTTACTGTAAGCAGAACATCGTCATCCCATCCGTCCCACGGTGCAGTAAGTACAAACTGGTACTCACATTTTGTTGCAGGATCACAAACAGAAGAGCTGAATTTAGAAGCAGTACTCCACGGACTTACATCGGTACTTGCATTTTCACAATGCATCCTTACATAATACTCGTAGTTTGTTGAAGCTACAAGCGGACCTGCCGCAACGGTAGGATTTGTAGTTGTAAGTACTCCAGTATCAGTATCTGCCGGTGCAGGAGCACCTTCAGGTACAATAAAATATTCCCACTCACCTGTTGCAGGGCCATTCCATGCTAAGTCCACGGTAGTTTCTGTAGCATTTGTAGCCGTAAGCCCTTTTGGAGCAAGACAGTATGGATTTTCACAATCTACAAGTACTTCATAAAGAAGTGTGTTTTGTAAACCTTCGCCAAAATCTTTTACATAAATTTCCTGATTAAATGAGTTTTTAACGCTTATCGCTATCTCATTACCTGCCCATGTACTGCCGCCTGCATTCCAGAATAGCTGTACCGGCATATTGTCACAAACTTTAACAACCTGGTCTACCGGCTGTCCATCTGAACCCGGGCCTGTTAATGTTGCTAATGTAACACCATTTTGTTTAACAGACATTGTGTGTCCGTTCCATGTATCCCACTGATCCCACATTGTAAATGTAAATTCACACTGGAACGCTACTTCACATATCATTGTATTGAATCTGAAAGGGCCTGCCCACGCACTAAAAGTACCGTTTCCGCAGTCTGCCCTTACCCAAAATTCATAAGCTGTAGAAGCCGTAAGGTTACTCCATGTATAATCAGAGTTGTCGGTAACCGTAGTGCCCGCACCCTGTGGTACGCCTGTACCTTGTGGCTGAACAACAAGTCCCCATGACGTAGCCCCTGTAGGGTTATCCCAAGAAAGGTCTGCAGCAGTCATACCAACATTGTCAACCGAAAGGTTAGTTGGCTCATCACAAGCAACCGCCTGAATTGTTAACGTATAAGGAGTTGTTGGGTTATCATAACTTGAAATTACGATATAATAATCTTCGCCCGAAACAACAGCAAAATCATCAAAAGAAACTGGAGTTCCATCCTGACCTGCGGTTCCTCCTTCTAAACATGCAGAACCAATATTTTCACATTCGTTATATATGAATATACCAGAATAAGGCCCATTGTCGCTAAGGTCTATATTTACAGCACCTGTAAAGTTTGCCGTATATTTATATACTACGTCATTACCGCTCAGGTAGTTTTCCCACGGACTGTTTCCACAACCTGTACCGGGAACACCTTCATAAGTATCGGCAAAGTTTCCTGTATTATCTGAATCAGAAAACGGAAGCGTAGTTATCGCAATAGGATCATTACAATCATCACCTACACGCTTAGTACAAAAGTAATAAGCACCTACCCAGCCGCTTTTTCCGCCGCCGTCACATAATGCACGTACATAGTACTTATAACATGTATCTTCAGTAAGATTTGTAAAAGTATACGGCATAGTATTTACTGTTATACCTGCACCGGTAGGCGTATCATTTTCACCTACAAGTTCAATCTCCCATTGTGGAGCCTCACTTGTGTTTTCCCATGAAAGCGTTGCCGAAGTCAGGCCAATTGTATCAACCGTAAGGTTTTGAGGATCAACGCATCGTTTTACAACAGACACATTATCAACAAGCCAACGGTCTGCGTCATCTCCTGCCATCATAAAGGCAATACGCACGTTAGCCCCTACATAAGCATCCGGGATGATTACTACTTTCTCAACATACTCTGTCTGCACAGGGTTGATCTGTAGCTCTGTCCACGTCTGAAGCTCAGTGTAAGAAGCCGGAGAGTTTAAGTCTGCCGTAGGATTGGCAGTAAGGTTAAGGATAAACACCTTATAGATGCTTCCCTGGTCTCCCGGAGTTGTTAAACGGGAAAAGAAGTGAATCTCAGGATTCTGAGGAACAGAAAACTGTTTAGACACTAAGTAATCTTCAGGAATTCCTGTAGTTACATTTTCTTTTTGCAGGTAAGCAGCCCGCTCACCGGCATAAGCAGGTTGTGTCGTGGTGTTGTTTGCAGCACCCTGAACCCACTTAACTGTTAGCCCCACGCCGTTTTGCATTGTAAACCAGTCAGTCGTACCCGTGCCTGTGGCAGCAAGTGTCCATCCGGTTTCAAAGCCTTCCATTGCAAGCTGGCTATAGCCGCAAAGTGAAAGCAACGACATGAAGATTACGAAGGTAATTTTCTTCATAGACGAAATAAATTAATTAGTAGTTTACGTTTAATGTTCGGAAAATTAGCAAAAAAAACTGTTCAGCAAATAGATTTATTAAAGATTATTTATCTTTTTGTTAAAAAAAACAAATTAAGCGTCAATTGTTACGAATATAAAATTACCAATCATAATTTTATATAGGTTAATTTACACATAAAGCATCCTGAAAAATAGTTTTATCTTTGCTCCTCTCTTACAAACCTTATGGACACAAACAAACGCATATACTTTGCTTCAGATCAGCATTTTGGAGCACCAACACCAGAACTAAGCTTTCCGAGAGAGCAAAAATTTGTAGCGTGGCTTGACGAGATCAAACATGATGCAGGCGTGCTTTTCCTTTTAGGAGACCTTTTTGATTTTTGGTTTGAATACAAAACTGTTGTACCGCGCGGATTTGTAAGGGTACTTGGAAAACTCGCTGAGTTGCGCGACAGCGGAATCACGATTTATTTCTTTACCGGTAACCATGACTTATGGATGGGCGATTATTTTGAAAAGGAACTCAACATACCGGTTTTTCACAGGCCGCAGCAATTCACTTTTAACGAAAAGGTGTTCCTTATAGGTCATGGCGATGGTCTGGGTCCCGGTGACAAGGGGTATAAGCGCATGAAAAAAGTATTTACCAACCCTTTCTCAAAATGGCTGTTCAGATGGCTTCATCCCGATATTGGTGTAAAACTTGCCCAATACCTGTCTGTTAAGAATAAACTTATATCCGGCGATGAGGATGTGAAATTTTTAGGCGAAGAAAACGAATGGCTGGTTTTATACTCTAAACGAAAACTGGAGACCAAACACTACGACTATTTTATATTTGGACACCGACACCTCCCAATGACTATTAAAGTAGGTGAAAACTCAACTTATATGAATCTGGGTGACTGGATAGGTTATTTCACATACGGCATTTTTGATGGAGAGAAACTGGAACTTAAAGAATATAAAAAATAATGCAGGATTAGTTCCTGCATACATTTGTTATATAGTCATATAGATCCATATTAAAGAGCGTTCCTTCAACAAGGTCTTTAATCTGATACAATTCATTACGCGACACGGCAAGATCTATCTGCTCTACAGGCGTCTTAAGCAAAAATTTATGACACTTGCCTTTGTGGCAGCAGCCGTCACAGCTCATTTCTTCGCAGGTATTATCTATTATCTGGGCGAAAGCTTTTATTTCTTCATACGAAAGATAAAAACCCATCTCCTTAAAAACGATTTGTACCTTTTGTGTAAACACTTCATTGTTTTTCTTCCAATGAAAAGCTACACCAAACTCATTATAATATATCTGTTCTACTTCTCTCATGTCGCGATTGATTTCAAACAAAAATAACGATTATTTAAAACCATTCTAAATAAAAACGGATTATTTTTCACTATCGCTTATTTGAAAGAGATTCTTCCTCCGCTAGAATGATAAAATAAGATTAATCCTTACACCTTATGTCGCGTAACCTCAACTGAAGGCTAACCGTTCCATTCCATTCATTTTCATCAATAGAATAAGCAGCATCAAAAACTTCTCCGTTACAGGCAAGGTCCATTTTTTTGGCAAGGCCGAAGCCTATCGCGGCATATCCTTCCGATTCTCCCTGCTTTACAAACAGTCTTAAATGAGTTTGGTCACCCCCTATCGGTTTACCAAAACCGGTGTCCTTAACGCCACGCGAAATAAACACAGGCGACATATTACCCGGGCCAAAAGGCTCAAACTGTTTGAGCAGGCGATGAAACTTTGGTGTGATATCTGCAAAATCAATTTCAGCATCAATAGATATTTCAGGAATCAGCAGGTCAGGATGTATGGTTTGCTGCACTACTTCCTCAAACTTTTGCCTGAAAAGCGGATATTGCTCTTCTTTAAGCGTTAATCCGGCAGCATACATATGCCCCCCAAACTGCTCCAGATGTTCGGCGCATGCCTCAAGGGCGTTATACACATCAAAATCTTTAACCGATCGTGCCGAAGCCGCCAGTTTATCGCCACTTCTGGTAAAAACCAATGTTGGCCTGTAATAGGTTTCTATAAGGCGCGATGCCACGATACCAATTACACCCTTATGCCAGTCTTCCTGATATACAACGGTTGTAAATTTATCGTGATCACTATTATCTTCTATCTGAAGCAGTGCTTCAGCAGTTATAACTTTATCAAGGTCTTTACGATCGGCGTTCAGCCCTTCGATCTGCGAAGCAAATTCCTCGGCCTGTTCCAGGTTAAATTCGGTAAGCAGTTCTACCGCATGGTTGCCGTGTTTTATACGTCCCGCGGCATTAATGCGCGGTGCAATGATAAACACAACATCACTTATAGTCAGCATTTTCTTTTTTACATTCTGAATAAGTGCCTTGATACCCGGCCGCGGAAATGTATTGATAACATCCAATCCGAATTTTGCCAGTACGCGGTTCTCGCCTGTTATAGGAACAATATCTGCTGCAATGGCAGTAGCTACAAGGTCAAGGTAAGGCACGAGATTTTCTATGGTCTGCCCCCTGTTGGATGCCAGCGCCTGGATCAGTTTAAAGCCAACCCCGCAACCACAAAGCTCGTCATACGGATAATGGCAGTCTGCACGTTTAGGATCAAGTACCGCAACAGCATCGGGAAGTTCGTCACCGGGGCGGTGGTGGTCGCAGATGATAAAGTCGATATTCTTATCATTGGCATAAGCCACTTTATCAATAGATTTGATACCACAGTCTAACGCTATAATCAGGGAGAAGCCGTTATCATCGGCAAAATCGATCCCCGCATTAGATACGCCATAACCCTCTTTATAACGGTCGGGAATATAGGTCGCCACATTTGGATAATACGAACGCAAATAAGAAGATACCAGCGAAACAGCTGTTGTACCATCTACATCATAATCGCCAAAAACCAGTATATTTTCACCTGCTGCAATAGCATGTTCAATACGCTCCACGGCCCTATCCATATCCTTCATCAGGTACGGATCATGCAGATCGCTCAGCATAGGGCGGAAAAACGTTTTTGCCTCTTCATAAGTTTCAATACCGCGCTGCACCAGCAATGCTGCCGTAATAGCATCTATACTCAGTACCTCAGCAAGGTGATTGACTTTATGGGAATCGGGTTTTGGTTTAAGGTTCCAGCGCATTTAAATTATTGGAATAATTATCCTGATAAAAAATCAGACATGAGAGTATTAATACTGCACTAAATCTGCAGATTCAGATAAGATCGCTTTACCGCTTTTGTAAATTGTGAGATAAGCGGGCGAACTATTTTCTTCACCAATCACTACAATGCCGCACTGATATATAAACTTGCCGTTTTTAAAGGTGTAGTGATGGTTACCTCCGCTGCCATCGGGCGAAAATTCTCCGTTCTCAATAATAAGATCCGGCTTATCACTTATCTTGGCAGATTTGCTCCACGAGGCATAGCGATACCTGCCCTGCCCCAAATCGTCGATACGAATTCTGAATTTTTTAGTTTTCAATACCGCGATAGGCTTATAGAATTTATTTACAGACGGATGTAATGCCTTTTTTTCTGAAGCTATTAACTCCGCTGATTTTTTAACTTCCTGAGCAGATTGGTAGTTTATGGCGAGCAGGGTGCCGTCGTAATCCAGCCACAGGTCTCCATTACCCAGCATGATGCCGCGCCAACCTACAGCAGACCAATCATCTTCTTTTAAAGGATTTGAGTTTACAATTGTTTTGATGAGTTTTGAATCAAAAACCTCATTAAACCGGTCTAAAAATTCAACTTTACTTTTTATTTCAGGGAGCGGATATTCCCTCTTTAGAGGGTATGAAACATTAGCTGCAATCTTCTGCCTGTCGTTGTTTTTAAAGAAGCCTATAAATTCTGTTATCGTTTCCTGATGTGCCTTAGTAAGCTTATCCTGAGCATTAAAATGCACAGAGTAAAACAAAATCAGTGCTACAATAACTGCTTTTTGCATATGATTATTCTTCTTCGTCCCTATTCTTTTTCTTCTTTCCTTCAACTACAAACCCACCAACAATAACCACAATCTCGCCTTTAGGTTCTTTCTTTTCAAAATGTGCCAAAACTTCCGTTGCGGTACCTCTCACAGTTTCCTCATGCAGCTTAGACAACTCACGTGAAACGGAAACCGGTCGGCTTTCGCCAAAGTACTGGATGAATTCGGCTAAGGTTTTAACCAGTTTATGCGGCGATACATAAAATATCATGGTACGGGTTTCTTCTGCCAATGCAAGAAAGCGCGTCTGCCTTCCTTTTTTATCGGGCAGGAAGCCTTCAAAAACAAATTTATCGTTGGGCAGGCCACTGTTTACGAGTGCAGGCACAAAAGCCGTAGCGCCGGGAAGGCACTCTACAGGGATATTGTTCTCTACACAGGCACGGGTCAGCAGAAATCCGGGATCTGAAATGGCAGGTGTCCCTGCATCCGATATAAGGGCAATCGTTTCGCCATTAGCCAGGCGCTGAATAATACCCTCAACCGTTTTATGCTCATTGTGCATGTGGTGGCTGTGCATGTGCGTACCAATATCAAAATGCTTGAGCAGTTTGGCGCTGGTACGGGTATCTTCGGCGAGGATAAGGTCTACTTCCTTAAGCACCTTAATGGCACGGAACGTCATATCCTCCAGATTGCCGATAGGTGTAGGAACTATATATAGTTTGGACATTAATTAAATTTTTTCTCAACTATAGCCATAAAGCGCTCTTCATATTCCTCTTTGCCATCCCAGTTGTTATAATCTGGTTTTACAAGATTTTCAATAAAGCCTTTAGCTTCGTCATAGGTATTTATGGTGTTTAGCTGAGACAGTACGCGGTTAAGGTCGTCTGTGCTTCCGCTAAAGAGGTTCTTTTCAAAAGCAATGCGGTCATTAAGGCCCAGCGAAATGCTTTTACCTAAACTGTCATTAAGCGATTTCGGCCTCTCAAAATCAGAACGTGTTGCAATATTGCCTCGTACGCTGCTTTCCTGCTTTGGCTCTTCTTTAGGTGCTTCCTGTTTTGGCTGTTCTGCCACAGGTGCGGACTTAGTCTCTTCTTTAGCAGGTTCAGCCTCTGCAGATTTTGATGGTTCCCAGTCGCGCCAGTCCCTGTACTCTTGCTTTAGCTCTTCTTTAACCGGTTCAGCCTGTTTTGGGCTATTTGCATCTTCTTTTTTTACAAACTCAGGCTCTTTATAGTCCTTATAGTCTTCAAAAGTAATCTCTTTTTGTTTTGCAGGCTCTTCCTGTGCGGCAGGCCTTTCAAAAGCGTAATCAAAGCGAAGCCCTGAATCTTCTACTTTTGTTTTAGGATCCGGCGCTATCGTAATTATTTCGGCATCGGCAGCTTTTTCCTCTTCTTCAATGGAGCTCTCGTCTTCTTTCTTAAAAACGGCAGCCGCTGCTTCTTCCATTGCCTTTAATTCTTCTTCAGGTTTTTCAACCTCTATCTTTGTTGCAGGCTCTTCAACCTTTTCTTCTTCTTTAGGTTCAGGTGTCGATTCCTCCTCTACTTCAGTTTGTTTCTTTTCGGTTTCAGCTTCTTCCTTGGCTTCTTCAACAGCAGGCTCTTCTTCAGCATCTTCTGGTTTCGGATCGCCTTCCTCTTCTTCAGCCGGAAGTTCCTCATCAGACTGCTCTTCTGTTTCCTCTATCTCTTTTTCAGAAACAGGTGCTTCTTCTTTTTCTGCCGCCACGCCTTCGCCGCTTTCATCAGCAGTTTCTTTCTCTATAGCTTCTTGTTTTGGTTCAGCTTCAGCTTTTTTCTCCTGTTCGGCTTTCTTTTCTTCCCTGGCTTTTTCTTCTTTAGCCTCTACTTCATTAGCGTGAACTACAGGTTCTTCTTCAAGTCCGTATATTTCCTCAAGCGTCTCCTCTGCCGATGCATGCCCTATAGTAGGCTTTACATCGCTAAAATTATCTTCCACAAACCTAAGCACAGCTATTTTTTCATATAGCTTAAGTGTTTCCTGCTGTAGCTGGTCAAGCTCGGCCCTGTTCTTCAGTTTCAGTATCCTGTGAGCGATGCTTATCAGTTCGGCTTCTAATCTTTTCTTCATAACTTTTAGAATTATAGGAAGTGGCGCAATAGTTTTTTAATAAATTTGTTTTATACAAAGTAAAACAAAACATTTAAGTTTTACACCCTGAAAAATACAAAATGTTTCTTGAAAATACAGTAAATCATAAAGAACAATTCGGGTGGATAGAGGTCATCTGCGGATCGATGTTCTCAGGTAAGACCGAAGAGCTGATACGCAGGCTCAAAAGGGCACAGTTTGCAAAACAAAAGATAGAAATATTTAAACCTGCAATAGAAACCCGCTACCACGAAGAGATGGTGGTCTCTCACGACGCCAACGAAATTCGCTCTACCCCTGTAACTTCTTCTGCCATGCTTAAACTGCTGGCGCAGGGCTGTGATGTGGTGGGCATAGACGAAGCCCAGTTCTTTGACGATGAGATCGTAACCGTTTGCAATGACCTTGCTAATAGCGGTATTCGCGTTATTGTAGCCGGACTTGATATGGATTTCAAAGGAAACCCTTTCGGTCCCATGCCTGCCCTAATGGCTACCGCCGAATATGTCACCAAAGTGCATGCTGTCTGCACCCGCACAGGAAACCTTGCCAACTACAGCTTTCGAAAAGCCAATAATGACAACCTTGTATTGCTTGGAGAAACCGAAGAATATGAACCTCTTAGCAGGGCTGCTTATTATGCGGCGATGAAGGAAGCGGCAAAGCCAAAAACCTTTAAAGGAGGTGCTGAAGGACAGGCAGAAACTTTGTAATTTACATCTTATGAAACATAAATCAGACAGTTTAGGTTTTGATTCAGAAGGAAATCCAATAATTGCCCATGAATTTATTGAAGATATAAATTCAGCTTTGTTACAGATTAGTAATAATACTGTCGAAACACTATCAAACGAACAATTAAGGCTGAAAATACTTGGCTCTAACAATACCGCGATCTAACTTGAGCATAAAAATCCAGGATATCATCCCCGCGCTGCATTCTCACTTTGAGGGAATTGAGCAAAATATGGAAATTGATAATGTTTCTATAGACAGCCGTTCGCTGCAAAACAACAGCGGCACATTGTTTTTTGCCCTTGGCGGACAAAACCGCGACGGACACCAGTACATAAACGAGCTCATTAACAAAGGCGTTGTCAATTTTGTGGTAACGCATATCCCTGCTGAAACAAAAGACAAAGCCAACTTTTTTATCGTTGACAATACCCTGAAAGCGCTTCAGGATTTTGCGGTATACTACAGGCAGCTTTTTAGTTTTCCGGTTATTGCCGTTACCGGCAGCAGCGGAAAAACCATTGTTAAGGAATGGCTTAACTATCTGTTGAGTCCTGATTATACTATTATCAGAAGCCCGCGGAGTTATAACTCTCAGGTGGGTGTGGCATTATCTGTCATCGGTATTAACCAAAAGCATAATCTTGGCATTTTTGAAGCCGGTATTTCTATTCCCGGCGAGATGGAAAAACTGGAGCCGATAATCCGCCCGGATATTGGGTTGCTGACCAACATTGGCTCAGCCCATGACGAAGGTTTTAGCAGTCGTGACGAGAAGATCAGCGAGAAGCTGAAACTTTTTACCAATGTAAAGACGTTTATCTATCAAAAGAATGATGCCGTTTCTGCATTGCTCAACCCAAGCATAAAAACGTTTACCTGGAATTTTGAAGCAAGTGCTGATGTTACCATTGGCAAGAATCAAAACTTCGGAAAAACCACACTTACCATTACGCAAGGCATAATTAGCTTTAAAGTTGATATCCCATTTACCGATGATGCTTCGGTAGAAAATGCCATCAACAGTATGATGGTATTGTTATATCTCGGCTATAGCCATGAGATTATAAAAGAACGCCTTGCCGGATTGTACCCTGTTGAGCTTCGCCTTCAGGTAAAGAACGGCATTAATGGCTGTACGATTATTGACGACAGCTTTAGCTCTGACTACCAGTCGCTTAAAATTGCGCTCGACTTTTTAGAACAGCACAAGACACATACCAAGAAAACAATAATACTCTCTGATGTTTTCCAAAGCGGATTTGAAACCGAAGAGCTCTACGCTAAAGTTGCTAAATTGCTATCAGGGCATAACATTAGCCAGGTAATAGGTATTGGTGAAACGATAAGCCGCGAACTGGCCGATTTCCCCAACTTCTTTCCGTACGACACAACGCAGGAGTTTCTTGCCCATTATAAAGCCAATGCTTTTGAAAATGAAACCGTACTGGTTAAAGGCGCACGAAGCTTCCGTTTTGATGAGATCGTGGTATTCCTTGAAGAGAAGACCCACGAAACAGTATTGGAGATTAATCTCAATGCCATCATCCATAACCTGAACTTTTACAAAAGCCGCCTGAAACCCGAAACCAAAATAATGGTGATGGTCAAAGCTTTTGGCTATGGCAGCGGCAGTTATGAGATTGCAAAAGCCCTTTCACATCAAAAGGTAGATTACCTGGGTGTAGCGTTTGCCGATGAAGGTATCGCCCTGCGCAATGCAGGCATCAAGACACCTATTATCGTAATGAACCCGGAACGTAGTGCCTTTGCAGCAATGGCAGCCTACAACCTGGAGCCGGAAGTATATTCGGCTAAAGAGCTTAGGGCATTTATAGCAGTAGCACAACAAAAGAACCTTTCCAACTACCCTATCCATATTAAGCTCGACACCGGCATGCACCGACTTGGTTTTATGGAAAATCAGCTTGATGAGCTTATTGATCTGCTTAAGAACAATAATCTTGTGTCGGTCAAAAGCATCTTCTCGCATTTATCGTCAAGCGATGTGCCGGAGTACCGCGACTTTACTTTAGGACAGATTGACAATTTTGAGCATTGGTCATCAAGACTGATTTCTGAATTAGAGATAGATCCTCTCCGCCATATACTGAATACCTCAGGTATTTATAATTTCCCGCAGGCGCAATACAATATGGTGCGCCTGGGCATTGGCCTGTATGGCGTAGGCAACGATGAGACCGAACGTACCCATCTTGAAACCGTAGGCACACTAAAAACTGTTATACTTCAGATAAAAGACATAGAGCCGGGCGAAAGCATTGGCTACAGCCGAAAATTCATTGCTACAGAAAACATCCGCATTGCAACCCTGCCTATAGGCTATGCCGATGGTATTCCGCGCGCGTGGGGCAACCAGAAAGGCTATGTAATCATAAACGGCAAGAAGGCTGTGATAACCGGAACCATATCTATGGATATGATGATGGTAAACGTTACAGGCATTGATTGCAAAGAAGGCGACAGGGCTGTAATTTTTGGAAAAAACCCATCGGTTGTTAACATGGCAGAGGCGCTGGGCACCATTCCGTATGAGATCTTAACAAGCATTTCACAACGCGTTAAGAGGGTTTTTTATAAAGAGTAAAAAATTGTTTGTACCTTAGCTTTCATACCAAAACAAAATTATTCTAAAACTAAAATTTGAGCTTATGGGATTAATGAAAGAATTTAAAGACTTTGCCCTTAAAGGCAATGTAATGGATCTTGCTGTCGGTGTTATCATAGGTGCTGCTTTTAGCGCCATTGTAAAATCGCTGGTAGAAGATATCATCACGCCGCTGATATTAACCCCGGTTCTTAAAGCCGCCAATCTTGAAAACATTAAGGACCTGACCTGGGGAGCGGGAGTTAAATACGGTAATTTCCTGTCTAACGTAATCTCTTTCCTTATTGTTGCCTTTATCCTTTTTCTTATTATTAAAGGAGTAAATGCTGCACGCAAAAAAGACGAGGCTGCTCCGGCAGCCCCTCCTGCACCAAGCAACGAGGAAAAACTACTTATGGAAATCAGGGATGCCCTAAAATCAAGGCCATAAGTTATAGCCGCAACAGGCTTGTTATAAAAGACGTATCCGCTACGCTATATATTCTATTGTTTAACAAAACCGCTCCGTGAGGGCGGTTTTTCTTTGTTATATTTTTGTGTTTTGAAACACTTTTATAACTAATTTTGCCTGAAATATTATAATTAATAACACGTAAAATTATGAAAGTTGCAGTTGTAGGCGCTACCGGAATGGTAGGCGAAGTAATGCTGAAAGTACTGGCAGAAAGAAATTTCCCGATAACCGAATTAATCCCCGTAGCCTCTGAGCGATCTGTAGGTAAGGAAATTGAATTTAAGGGAAAGAAGTTTAAGGTGGTAAGCCTTGATACTGCAGTGAGCATGAAGCCGCAAATCGCGCTTTTCTCGGCAGGCGGCGACACTTCTAAAGAGTGGGCACCTAAATTTGCCGAAGCAGGTACTACCGTTATTGACAACTCAAGCGCCTGGAGAATGGACCCAACCAAGAAACTGGTTGTTCCTGAGATCAATGCAGGCGAACTGACTACAGACGATAAAATTATAGCCAACCCTAACTGCTCTACCATACAAATGGTATTAGCTTTAGCCCCGCTGCACAAAAAATACAACATTGAGCGCGTGGTGGTATCTACCTACCAGTCGGTTACAGGAACAGGAGTTAAGGCTGTTAAACAATTAGAGAATGAATATGCGGGCATTGAAGGCGAAATGGCCTACAAATACCCTATTCACCGTAATGCGATCCCTCAGATAGACGTTTTTGAAGAGAACGGATATACCAAGGAGGAAATGAAAATGACGAAAGAGACAAAAAAGATCTTATCTGACGATTCTATAAAAGTGACGGCTACAACAGTGCGCATACCAACTGTAGGCGGGCATAGTGAAGCAGTTAACGTAGAATTCTCTAATGATTTTGATGTTAAAGAAGTACGTTCTATTTTAGAAAACACACCGGGCATCACCGTTCAGGATGATATCAGTGCGTTCTCGTACCCAATGCCATTGTATGCAGAAGGTAAGGACGATGTTTTTGTAGGCCGTATCCGTCGTGATGAAAGCCAGGACAATACCCTTAATATGTGGATCGTTGCCGATAACCTTAGAAAAGGTGCTGCAACCAACGCAGTACAGATCGCGGAGTATTTAGTGGCGAATGGATTAGCATAGTCTACATAAAATATGATATAGAAAACCTGCAGGCAAAAGCTTTGCGGGTTTTTTTATTCTGTATCATTTCGACAAGCGTCAAGCCAAATATAGACTAAAGGTCGAAAGTTGACTGGAGCAATCTCAAAATAAAAGAGATTTTTCCTATCGTCAAATGACAAGCAAAATCTAAAAAATAGTACATTTAACTTATGAGATTAAGTAAAAAATATCTTTTATCGGGAGTTATTGCAATTGTTTCTGGCTGGTTAGCTATAGGTTTTGGCTATTCCGTTAATTTGGGCCCTCACCCAATAAATACGATTTGCTTTTGTGGGGGCATGATTCTTCTACTGTTAGGTATAGTAAGTTTTATAATTGGACTAATACTAAATCTTAGGAAACATATCTCTTGAAAACCGATAAATCATTATATAATATATCAACGGCCGCCATTAAGCGATCTTCAATGGATCCTGAAACATGGCTATATTCGAAAATCATAGCAACGCCAACGGTGTACGGCTTTTCTTTAAAAAAAGAGGAATTGCCCGTTTTTCTAATTGAAGGCAATAATGCCAAAACACTTGTCACTACACGAAGGATCATTGAAATATCAGGTATTGAAAGGAAAGAAATTTCAATTATAGATATAGATGACATTATTTACGGCGACTTTAAAGGGCGCCCAAACAAACCCTCGATGTCAATATTTAGAACTATTGATTTGTACGGCGATGAATTAAACTTTCAGCTGGAGACCGGAGCAGCGTCTGTGGGACTAATTACAAGCCTTAATACGCTGATAAATCTAATATCTGAATAGTAATAAATCAAACCCTAAATGCAACTTTATTGCAATTACTAAAATTCTTTTTATATCTTTGCTTCCATGAAAAGAAAGTTCGCCATATTTAACCTGGCCCTGATGGCATTAGTGCAGCTCACTATTGCGTATCAATCTTTTCATGCCTTTAGCCATGTCCATGAGCCGTTTGCGCACCATGGTGAGCTAAAGAAAGAAACCAAACAGATAAGTGCAAACGATCATGAACATGAAGAAGATTGTTCTGTCTGTGATTTCCATTTTGACTATTTTATCCAGCCACAGCAATTCTGCTTAAGGCTTGATTTTCCTTTTTCAGAGATACCTTATCGCGCTACCAGCGTAGAAAATAATGTTGCGGCATTCGCCGGAAGTTTATTTTCTCATAGGGGGCCTCCGTTAGTATAATTTATTATACCACAGAGACACACTGAGTTTACACAGAGACACACGAAGATTTTAGTTTGAGTAGGACTCAAAGCGGCATCTAAATTAGGATAATGCTTTGCGAACTATTCATTACTATACTTTACTCATTATTTCCTTTGCAAATCTTTGTGCCTTCTTTGCGAATCTCTGCGGTATAGCTCTCTTCACCTCAATATTCATTACTGAATAAAACTTTCCTATGCGATTTTATTATTTAATCCTGGCCATATTTATGGCAGGAGGCCTGTGTGCGTATTCCCAGAACACCATCAGCGGAAGCGTAACCACAGCCGACAAAACCCCTCTTGACGGGGCACATATTCATATCGAACAGCTGCATGCTGTTACTAAACCTGACGGTCTATATACGCTTTATAATGCACCATCGGGTCAGCATCATGTGGTGGTATCGTTTGTAGGCTTTAAAAACGTTGACACCCTTGTTACCATCAACGGACCTATGCGCCTTGACGCTGTCCTGAAACCCGAATCAGAGCAATTGCAGGAGGTGGTGCTTAGCCAGTCTTCGGTACTTTCTAAAAACTCCGTACACGAAGAAAAGCTAAAGACAGAGACCATCGAGAAATACAGCATCGCTTCACTGGGCGATGCCTTAAAGGAGGTAGCCGGGGTGTTCAGCCTTAAGACAGGAAACACGATTGTAAAACCTGTCATTAACGGACTGCACAGCAGCAGAGTGCCGATAATTTCTAACAATGTGCGTATGGAAGATCAGCAATGGGGCACTGAACATGCCCCTAACCTTGATATCAACTCCGCCGGAAAGATATCGGTCATTAAAGGGGCGAATGCCCTGCAATATGGTGGTGATGCCATTGGCGGACTCGTTTTGGTAGAGCCTGTATCGGTACTTAAGGATACACTTTTTGGCAAGACCATTGTAAATGCGGCAAGCAACGGCCGTGGCGGCAGCATCTCATCCAGCCTGCATCAGGGTGCCGAAAAAGGCTGGGCATGGAACGCATCGGGCACGTACAAAAATTTTGGCGACAGGCAGTCGCCAGATTATATATTGTCTAACACCGGAAACCGTGAAACCAATTTTGCAGGCGATTTAAAGTACATTGGCGACACGTATGAAATTACCGCTTCGTATAGCCTTTATGATGCCACGATAGGTATTGCAAAAGCAATGCACATAGGAAATGTATCCGATCTTGTGCGTGCCATTAACAGCGGACAGCCTTCGGTAATTGAGCCATTTACACACGATATCGGTTCGCCGAAACAGGAAGTTATGCATCATTTGGGCAAGCTGAATTTCACCAAACACTTTGAGGACAATTCATCGCTTTCGGTGCAGTATGCCTTTCAGCATAACAGCCGTAAAGAATTTGACATCCGCAGGGCGCAGTTTACCGATAAGCCTGCCCTTGACCTAACGCTCATTACCCATTCGGCGCAGGCCGACTGGAAAAAGGAAATGGACAACCTTACCCTTAAAGCCGGGGCAAGCGGATCGATGCAGAAAAATACCGCCGACCCGCTGACGGATATCCGTCCGCTTATTCCTAATTACAAGAGGTTTGATGCCGGAGCGTATGGTATTGCGAGTTATGCGATATCTAACACCCTTACTGCCGAAGCAGGGCTGCGTTATGATTTTTCTAAAATGGAGGCTTCTAAATATTACCAAAAATCAAGATGGACAAGCCAGGGATATGACGGCATGTATGATCAATTTATTGTAGCCGACGCCGGCACACAATGGCTTACTGCCCCTGAGTTTACTTTTCATAATATATCGGCTAGCCTTGGCATACGCAAGCAGTTAGGTTACGACTATCAACTTTTGGCCAATGCCGGGCTTGCCATGCGTAACCCTAACCCGTCGGAGCTTTTTAGCGACGGGCTGCACCATTCTAACGGAACGATCGAACTGGGTAACCTAGGCATAAAAAAAGAGAAAGCCTATAAATTTTCGGCAACTTTGCTTAAAACCCACGGCGATTTTACGTTTGAAGCAACGCCCTATCTTAACCTGATAGATAATTTCATCTATCTGTCCCCAACAACTATAGAATATACCATAAGGGGAGCATTCCCTGTATACCAATATAAACAGGCCGATGCAGTTATGGCCGGGGTCGATTTGCATACCAACTGGAAGATAGACAGCCACTGGCAGCACAATTTTACCGGAGCTTACATTTATGGACAGGACAATACAAACAATCTTCCGTTGATAGATATGCCGCCACTAAATCTTACCAACACCATCCGTTACACAAAGGATGACTGGCACAATCTCTACCTGGAAGCACGGAGTGAAGCTGTTTTTAAGCAAACCCGCTACCCTGATAACAATTTTAGTGTAGATATTCCGGTAGACGGTCAGCAGGTTAGCACGCTTGTTGACATAAGTACTCCGCCAAAAGGGTATCATCTGGTGCATTTTGCATCGGGCATGACATTTAAAACTTCAGAACATACATCCCTTGCGGTGAACTTTTCGGTACTCAATATATTCAATACAAAATACCGCGACTACCTAAACCGCCAACGATTATACACTGACGACATAGGCCGCAACTTTCAATTGCAATTAAAATTTAATTATTAATCCATAAATATCATAAAATGAAAAACGTAAAAATTTCACTATTTGCCCTTTTAACTGCTATTACTATCACTTCGTGCAGCGACGACGATAATACTGCTGCAATCGTAAACGAAGAAGAAGTGATCACGACCATAACAGCAACTCTTACCCCTGCTGACGGCGGTACGGCTATAGTACTTAAATCTCAGGACCTTGACGGCGATGGGCCAAATGCTCCGGTGGTTACGGTATCGGGTAATTTTGCAGCCGGTAAAGTATACAATGGCACAGTTGCCTTTTTAAACGAACTGCAGACACCGGCAGATAACATTACCGCAGAAGTTGAGGAAGAAGGTCACGAGCACCAGATATTCTTCCAGCAGTCGGGCCTTGGTACTTTCACGTATGGCGACCAGGATGTTAACGGCAGGCCGATAGGACTAAAATTCACGTATGCAGCGTCACAGGCTCCGGTATCAGGAAACCTTACGCTAACGCTTAGGCATGAGCCAAACAAAGCGGGCGAAGGCGTTTCTAATGGAAATATAACAAACGCAGGCGGTGGTACCGATGCAGAAGTTGTATTTCCTGTAGTTGTGCAGTAGTTTATTTTTTTTTTGAAATAACACACCCCTAACCCCTCTCAAGAGGGGAACACTCAGACGTGTTTACTCATACTTACTATTCGAGTGAAGTTGGTTCCCCTCTTGAGAGGGGTTAGGGGTGTGTTTAAAAATTAAGGCTATTATTCTTACTATTGCAATTTTACTATATCGAATATCATTTTTGTTAAATTCCTAATAATAAATTTATTAACTTTCAGCTAATGTTCTTTAATTCACAAATTTAAACTCATTAGCCTATGAATTCCAAATTTACTCAAATTGTCAGGATACTGCTTGGCGTTATCCTTATTGTCTTCGGCGCTAACAAGATCCATCCTTTTATTCCGCTGCCACAGCCGCCACAGGATGCAGCCGATTTTATGGCATCCCTGGCAGCAACCGGCTATGTACTCACAGTTGTAGCCATCTTCGAAATTTTTATCGGCATACTATTGCTTACCAAATTTTGGGTACCTTTTGCCATCCTCCTGCTTGTTCCCATATCGCTTAACATACTGCTGTTTCATCTGTTTCTGGATATCCCGGCCATTGGCACGGCTATACTCGTAGTAGCGCTTAACGGAATACTGCTGTATAAGCACAGGCAGAAATACAGGCCGCTATTCGCATCTTAAACAGATAGTTTTGTTATTTTTGTGTATCTAACAACCAACTGATGAAAAAAGCAATAACCCTGATGGCCGCAGCCTGCAGCCTGACCATTAACGCACAGATGCACGATAATAACAAAACTTCTATTAAATATCCTGTAACACGTAAAGCTGACAACACCGATACTTACTTTGGAACTAAAATTCCCGATCCCTACAGATGGCTTGAAGACGACCGCTCTGAAGAAACAGCGGCCTGGGTAAAGGCAGAAAACGAGGTTACATTTGATTATCTTTCTAAAATACCGTTTCGTAACCAGATTAAGGCACGCCTTGAAAAATTGTGGAATTATGAAAAGATAGGTGCTCCTTTTACAGAAGGCGACTATACTTACTACTATAAAAACAACGGCCTGCAAAACCAGTCGGTGCTATACCGCAAGGACAAGAGCGGCAAGGAAGAAGTTTTTCTTGACCCAAATACATTGTCTAAAGACGGAACAACATCGCTTGGCGGTATAAACTTTACAAAGAAAGGTGACCTTATGGCATACTCCATATCTGAAGGCGGAAGCGACTGGCGAAAAGTCTTTGTGATGGATACCAAAACAAAAAAACTGGTAGGCGAAACCATTGTTGATGTAAAATTCAGCGGTGTTTCATGGTATGGCAACGAAGGTTTTTACTACTCTAGCTACGACAAACCTGTAGGCAGTGAACTTTCGGCAAAGACCGACCAGCACAAATTATACTACCATAAGCTGGGTACTGCGCAAAAAGATGACAAAGTGATCTTTGGCCTTGAGCAGAAAAGACGCTATGTGGGCGGAGGCGTTACAGAAGATATGCGCTACCTAATCGTTTCGGCAGCGAATTCTACTTCTGGAGGAGAGCTTTACATTAAAGACCTTACCAAGCCAAACAGCAAATTTGCAGTTATAGTAGATAACTTTGACAGCAACAGCCACATTATAGATAATAACGGCAGCACTTTATACATCGCCACCGATTATAATGCGCCAAACATGAAAGTGGTTACTGTAGATGCTGCCAACCCACAGCAAAAAAACTGGAAAGACCTTATCCCCGAAACTGAAAATGTACTTTCGGCTTCTACAGGATCGGGATATATTTTTGCAGGATATATGAAAGATGCCGTATCGGCAGTAAAACAATATGACTACAACGGCAAGCTGGTGCGCGACATCACCCTGCCCGGATTAGGCACTGCCGGAGGCTTTGGCGGTAAAAAAAATGAAAAAGTACAGTATTATTCGTTCACCAATTACATTACCCCGGGAACTATCTATTCGTTCGACCCAAAAACAGGAAAGTCGGAAATATACCAAAAACCAAAAGTAGACTTCAACAGCGATGATTACGAATCAAAACAGGTTTTCTATACGTCTAAAGACGGTACGAAGATACCAATGATCATTACCCATAAAAAAGGCCTTAAACTTGATGGCAAAAACCCAACGATACTTTACGGTTACGGCGGCTTTAACATAAGCCTTACGCCAAGCTTCAGCATATCTAATGCGGTTTGGATGGAAAACGGCGGTATTTATGCTGTTGCCAACCTTCGCGGTGGTGGGGAATACGGTAAGAAATGGCACGATGCCGGAACAAAACAGCAAAAACAAAACGTATTTAACGACTTTATAGCAGCAGGAGAATACCTTATATCCAACAAGTACACATCGTCAGATTATCTTGCAATTAGCGGAGGCTCTAACGGCGGATTACTTGTAGGCGCAACCATGACGCAACGCCCTGATCTTATGAAGGTAGCTTTACCTGCGGTTGGTGTGCTTGATATGCTTCGTTACCACACCTTTACGGCAGGCGCCGGATGGGCATACGATTACGGTACCGTCGAAGACAACGCCGAGATGTTTGACTACCTGAAAGGCTATTCGCCTGTTCACAACGTAAAGAAAGGCACTAAATATCCTGCAACACTGATTACCACAGGCGATCATGATGACCGCGTTGTACCGGCACACAGCTTTAAGTTTGCTGCCGAGCTTCAGGAAAAGCACCAGGGTAACAATCCTGTATTGATACGCATTGGCGTGAAAGCAGGCCATGGCGCAGGAAAATCTATCGCACAGATGATTGATGAATACACCGACATTCAGGCATTTACACTTTACAATATGGGGGTAACGCCAAACGTGAAGAAGTAGTGTTAAGTATTTAAACTTGACCCGAAAAATCATAGTATAAAATGAAATCTATTATTGCACTTTGATAAGTGTAATAATAGATTTTTTTATTGGAGATAATCGATATTTTCAGTCAGCTTCGTTTGTTTATTATGACCTGCAAAATTTAACTCTGGAAATCCGACCAACCTTGGATAAAACAGCTAATTTTTCGGTATAGCAGCGATAAGTTTCTTAGTGTATTCTTTCTGCGGATGCTTATACAGGGCATCGGCTTCATTCATTTCTTCAATTTTTCCTTTATTCATAACCAGCACCTGGTCGCTCATGTATTTTACTACGGCAAGGTCGTGAGAAATGAAGATATAGGTAAATCCAAAGTTTTCCTTAAGCTCATTCAGCAAGTTGAGCACCTGTGCCTGCACGGAGATATCTAGAGCAGAAACCGATTCGTCACAAACAATTAGCTTGGGTTGCAGGGCAATGGTACGCGCAATACCTATACGCTGCCTTTGGCCTCCTGAAAATTCATGAGGGTAGCGATTAAAGTGTTCTTCGCCCAAACCAACGCGGTTCAGTATCTCAATTGTTTTTTCGCGGCGTTCAGTATCATTTTTACAGAGCTTGTGTACCTGCATAGGTTCCATGATAGCCTTACCTACCGTGATACGCGGGTTTAGTGATGAATATGGATCCTGAAAAATTATCTGTATCTCTTTACGCAGCGCGCGAATGTCTCTAGCGGATAATTTTGTAAGGTCTACACCGCGATATAATATGTTTCCGGCTGTAGCTTTGTCAAGCTGCAAAATGGCATTGCCAAGGGTAGATTTACCACAGCCCGATTCACCCACAAGGCCTAAAGTTTCGCCTTCGTAAATTTTAAAGCTAACATCGTCAACAGCTTTAAAGCTTACATTTTTCCCTAAGATTCCGGCAGAAGAAACATATTCTTTCTCTACGTTCTTCACCTCAAGCAATGGTGTCTGGCTGTATAGCTTTTCCAGGCGTTCTTCGCGTTGTTTTGGGGTCACTTCTTCAGGGTTTACCGTGTTTTCAAGATAGTCTTGTATTGTGGGCAGCCTTTTGAGGCGAACATCCAGTGATGGCCTCGAACTAATAAGCGCTTTAGTATAAGTATGCTGTGGATTGTTGAAAATTTCAGATGCATTGCCCTGTTCCACAATTTCGCCCCTGAACATTACCAATACCCTGTTGGCAATCTCTGACACCAGCGACAGGTCGTGCGAAATGAAAAGGATGCTCATTTTGGTTTCCTGTTGCAGTTCTTTCAGCAGCAGGATTATTTCTTTCTGAACCGTTACGTCAAGCGCTGTAGTAGGTTCGTCGGCAATAAGTATTTTAGGTTTGCAGGCAATAGCCATAGCAATCATAACACGCTGCTTTTGCCCACCCGATATCTCATGCGGATAACGGTTGTATATCTTCTCAGGATTCGGCAGCTTTACCTTTTCGAATAAGGAAAGTACCGCAGCCCTTATATCTTTTTTTGATAATGATGTGTGTTCTGCCAGTATCTCTTCTACCTGAAAACCGCAATTTAACGATGGGTTGAGCGAACTCATAGGCTCCTGGAAGATCATCGCGATATCGTTGCCACGAAGATTACGCAGTTCCTTTTGGCTCATGGTCGAAATATCTTTCCCGTCAAATTCGATTTTTCCTTCGGTAATCTCAAGTATGCCTTTTGGAAGCAATCCCATTACCGCCAGAGAGGTAACCGATTTCCCTGAACCCGATTCGCCCACAATACCCAGTATCTCGTTTTGGTTAAGCGTAAAATGGCTGTTCTTAACGATAGGTATCCATTTGCCGTCCTTTCGGGCATAAATGGTAACGTGGTCTATGTGGAGCAGGGGATTGTTCATGAGATAAAAATACTACTCTTTCTTTTGTCTTGAAGCAAAAGCGTTAAAAATTAGAAAAATATTTATATTCATAAATGACTGAAGTACAGGTAGTGGCGATTTTATTGTTAAAATAAAAAAGAAATAGCTTGTCGAAATGAAAAATTTTTGATAATTTTGCAAAATTATAGCTACTCCCGTCTTGTGAAAGGGTGCTATAATTTTTGATGTTTGATCAGATTATATCCGATTGTATAAATCTGAAGATGTAATGTTCTTTGATAAAAGACTCTGATAAGTTTAGTTTGCAGACTAAACTATTAACCGTTTAATTTTAAATTCGACAAGTGAAAAAGATTTGTTTCTGGAGCTTCATCCACTGGAGGAGTAAAAAAAGAGTACAACTTAGTAAGCCTTTCTGCTTCTGTAAAAAGTAGCGAATAGTAAACTAAAGTTTTGGGTTTACAGGTCTGTCAAAGATGCTGTTTGAAGGTCAACTAAACTCTGTAATCGGACAGAGTTTTTGTTTTATGTCCTAAACACGAGACAAATATATATGTTTCTTTATTTGTAGACAAATTTTAATGGTTAATTTTTACTCAGTCTAAATAACAGGCTTTATGTCAATTAAAAAATTTCTTCCTTAGATTATAAATAAAAGCAAGAGTATGTAATTAAGTACTTTAATAATCTAAAGAACCTTCTGTAAATAAAATTTGCGGCCGTCTTCGGCTATGTGTTCCATATAGTCTATTTTTTTGAACAGCCTGTAGTAGAACATATAGGGTTTAAGGTTTTTTACCACGCTGTTTAGCGAGATCACAAAATCCTTAAGGTTTGAGCCGTGAACAATTACTTTATTGTCTATCTGGGCTACATATAAATTAGGAAAGTCTTTCATCCGGTAAAAGTAATTTAATTACTTTTAACTTAATTCAACAACGGTTAAATTAATACCATTTATCATTCGATAGATTTAGAATATGGTAGGCTCTTAACAAAATTTTCCATAAACTTAAAGTCAGGTTTTCCATTAATAGCAGGTAATTTTATAGTGGATAATTCCATTCTAGCTTTACCCCATTTTCTACCATAATTAAATCTATATTTTTCCATTCTTATAACAGTTATAAAAAAGATTGCTATATATACATTTAATTCAAATTTTGCGTGTAATATGTTAACATCTCCAGTTGCAAAATATTCATAAGGCTGATAAAACGCTTCCCCAGTAGATGCCCCATTTGAAGGTACAGTAATGGTATTGATGGGGAATAATTTATTCCCTTCCAAAATGAAACTGTTTATTCCATTATTGTCTCTCGTAGCACTTATTAAAGGAATATTTCCTTTTTCATTGCCGCCAGAAGAATCCCTTCCTTTCTCAATATTAAATAAATCTCCAAGGTTAAAAAATTTCCATTCAAATGAGTCAATTATTATGTTATTCGTAAATGTTTTTTCATTAGATATATTCGCTTTCTTTTTATTAAACAGTAAATATGTAGAATATTTCAGTATTTCATTTTCAAAAACATCGTTGTTAATTGTGGAATAATCAGTTTCCATAAATGCTTCTGCACACCATTCATCCTCTGCTGAAACTATTTTATTAACACTAAAACCGGGCTCTTCATTACGGCTTAAAAAATTATTTACCCATTTTTCTTTTACTTTTTCCCATGTTCCAAATTCATCAATCCTTCCTTTGTATTTACGTTTAATAAATCCATCATTCTTATAATAGCCAAAATATGTTCTCTTACTGTAATTGTGAGGTCTATGAGCTGTTAGAATCATTATACAAGATATAACTCCAACATCAGAATTAATAAATAATTCATCAGGCATAGTTAAAACAGCTTCCAAAGTGTGATTTTTTAAAAGACGTTCCTTTAATTCAAGTATTTTTCCTTTTTGTTCTAATGCGCAGTTAACAGGAATTATTGCAATGCATGTACTATTTGTGCTAAGACATTCTAAATTGTTTAAGATGAACTCAAGTTCATCTGTGTCAACTTTTTTATCTGATTTATATGGAGGATTAAGAAATCCTACGTTTGGATTTGATTTTTTGACAGTTTCAATCACATCAGCATCAAAACAACTTCCATTTATTATATTAGTTTTTCCATCCTGATGGATGTACATATTTGAGACAGCTAAAGCAAATATATGTGCTTGATATTCAACCCCTATAAGTTGAGTTGATTTAATTTCAGCAATTTTAGAAGTATCACCTTTTGCATCTTCTATCATTCTTTTCATGGCTGAAATTAAGAATCCTCCTGTTCCTGTACAATTGTCGAAAGCAATTGAATCTTTATTGACCTGAGCCAATTCAGCAAATAGTTCTGTTATATGTGGGGGGGGTTAAAACAATCCCTAAACCTTTATCACTATTAGCATATCTTAGAAACTCAATATACAATTGTCCCAAAACATCAAAATATTCATGAGTTTTAATAAATTGATTAATGTTTATATCAATTTCTTCAACTAGTTCTTTAAGAATATCCTCTTTAGAGGATAAAGATGTGTCAGTTTTAATAAACCCAAATTGTATATTTAAATTTTCAAGTTTTTTCCCTGCGATATTTGCTTCTTCTAATTTTTCAGAAACTGTTTTTGTCAAAAAATCTGCTAAACTTTTTGGCGTTGTTTTTTTCTTAAAAGATGTTTTAAATGCTTCATCTTCAAGAGCTATTAATATGCAGCTAATTAATAAGCTTCGTTGACTTTCTAAGATTTTATGACTATGAAGTTTTTCGTTTAATTTTTTTGTAAAATCTAATAATGTGTTATAATCTTGGCGAAATTTTTCTGGACTTTTAATGTATCCTTCGATGTAATCAGAAGAAGAAAGAAGTTTATCTCCAAAAATATCAAAAGCATTTTTCTCACCTTTAAGATGTAAAAAATGAGAAATTTTGAGTTCATTTTCCTTCTCACCGCTTACTGCAATAGCAAGAACGTCATATTCTTTTGCAAGAAAAGATGTATATAATAATACTCCATCAACAGCATAATCACCATATTTATCTCGGGTTTTACTTTCATGTTTTCTAATATCATGCTTACATTCTATAACGATCAAAAGATTGTCATTTTTATTAAATGATATTATAAACTCTGGATTGCCGTGATTTAATCCTTTTTTAGATGCATTTTTTAGTAGTTTATTTATCTTTATACTATCAGATTTTTGTTCTTCAATACTTAAATCTGAGAAAGTCTGAAAGTGCTTTCTAACAATATTTTCTGTTTTTCTTTCGTTTCCCATTGTTATCAAGTTAAATCGTGAGGCTATTTAGTTATAAATTCTTAATAGTTGTAAATAAATATTTTGCCTAGATGAAAAATTTAATTTTTGCAAATATAAGGCTAAAATTATCATAGTTTACACATGGATAATCTCATCATCCGCCAATAACTCTTCCCTGCGGAAACGCAGCAGCACCTGTGCCACGGCAATAACGTCTTTTTCGCAATAGGTAACAATGCGGTCTATGTCTTTTTCAACGTAGAAAACATGACCAACCTGGCTGCCGTCTATATCGCCTTTTGGCGATGGGATACCAAGAATTTTGGTCAGCAGTTTTAGCGATGTGAAACTTTTATAATCCCCAAATTTCCATAGTTCCATAGTGTCGAGATGTGGCACTTCCCACGGTTTTTTGCCAAAGAGGTTTAGCTTAAGCGGAATGGCAATATTGTTTATAATCATCCTGCGGGTAATAAACGGAAAGTCGAATTCCTTAGCATTATGCCCGCACATAATATGCTGCGGCTGGCTGAAATGATTGTTCAGCAGGTTGTTGAAATCTTTGAGTATCTTAGGTTCGTCGCCAAAAAAGGATGTAACCCTGAAATGGCGGATATCGCCCTTAAAGGTAAAGTATCCCACAGAAAGGCACACGATCTTACCAAACTCTGCCCATATCCCTGCACGTTCATAGAACTCTTCGGGCGATTGCCCATCCTTGCGCTGATATTGCGTCTTTAGGTCGTAGAGCTGTTGGGTTTCAGGATCACATTCGTTAAAATCAGGATGCTCCGGTACAGTTTCTATATCAAGGAAAAGTACATTTTCCAGGTTTATTCTTTCAAGCATATTCTTTTAATACATCTTTGTCATCCTGACGAAGGAAGGATCTCTATTATATCTATGAGGAGATTCTTCACTACGCTGCGCTGCGTTCAGAATGACATACTGCGCGACTTACTTTTTCATTCCCTGTGCTTCTGCCTCTTCTTTTGTCATTGCCAGTTCGTTGCCTTTGCCATCGTTTGGCTTCATGAATCCCATCATTTTATAGGCTTCGTCTACATAAACATAAAAGTCGTTGCTGTGCGGGTCGGTGTCGGTTTGCAATCCTTTTGTATGACCAAGGCGAACAATGATTATATCGTCCTCAGGAATAACGATTACAAACTGACCCAGGTGACCGCGCAGATAATACATCTTTTTGCCAAGGTAGTTATTAAGCCATGTTCCGTAACCATATTGCGGCGAAGCAGCAAACTTAGGCGTAATCATTTTTGCAACGGCAGTACTGTCCAGAAGCTGCTGGCCGTTCCATTTGCCGCTGTGTTTAAATAATTTACCAAAACGTGCAAAATCGCGCGCGTTGCTGGCAAAGCAGCAATATGCTTTTTCTATACCGCCTTTATGGTCGGTTTGCCATAAGGCATCGTTCTCGGCGCCCATTGGCTTCCAGAATTTATCAGAAACATAATCTGATAATGTCTGCCCGGTCGCTTTAGTGATTACCATAGCTAACAGTTCTGTAGCGCCGCTCACATATTCAAATTTTGTTCCCGGCTCATAAATTACAGGGACTTTAAGCATGGTTTCTTCCAGATGGCTGCCAAAGTAAGCGCGGGTAGTAATGGAAAACGCACTGCTGTACTGCTCGCCCCAGTCTAAACCCGTACTCATGGACGAAAGGTCACCAACGGTAAGCTTTGCCGCAAATCCTTTAGAAAATTCAGGGAAATAATCGCCTACTTTCTGGTCCGGGCTTTTGATCTTTCCTTCTTCAATAGCCTTAAACATGGCTGCAGTAACAATGGTTTTTGCCATGGAAAATGAATTCGACTTAGAATCTTTACCATAGCCGTCGTAATAACTTTCATGCCAGATGCTGTCGTTCTTTATGATAAGATAGGCAACAGTGCCAAGTTCTTTATGCACCTCTTCCAGTCTCTTGGTAGCCTTAATTTCATTGTAGTCTTTATGTACTGCCCATGGCTGTCCTGTTCCTTTTGCAACGACACGGTTATCAAAATGGGTATAGTCGTCAAGATAGGCCGTAGTTTTGCCATGGAGGTACACTACACGTACCGCCTTAATAAGGTAATCAACATCAAAAATGTATAACAAAACAATGATGGCTGCAAGGACGCCTGTAAACCAGAGCAGGAATTTTTTCATAATGATCGGTTAGGATGGTATGACGAATTTACATAAAAAATGTTTTAGCACTACAGAATTCTTTAAATGCAAAAAAGCGGATGTTTTACATCCGCCTTCATAGTATCTATAGATTTAATCTTCATCTTCGAGTTCAAATATCTCGTTAACCGGTTTGTCAAAAAGTTTAGAAAGCTTTAGGGCCAAAACGGTAGAGGGTACAAATTTTCCTGCTTCAATCGCATTTATCGTCTGCCTGCTCACAGCAATTTTTTCTGCAAGGTCTGCCTGGGTAAGGTTGGCAATGGCGCGTTCTATCTTTAATCTATTCTTCATTTGAAATTCGGTTAAATTTATAAATTTCCCAGTTGAAGCGCAGTATAAAAAACAACAAATGTGTAAAAAAGGCAAACATAATAATATTAAGGAAGATCATGCCGTAAATAAATATCACGCAGAACAGAAAGATAAGGTAGTTGGCATAAGTAGCCCAGACAAGGCTTTCAAGGCGAATCTTAGAAGTCATCTCGTCTTCAATTTTCTCTTTAGAAAAAGCAAATACAAGTCCGCTTATAATAACTGTCGCCATAAGCAGTTCGTCAAGGATATTCGTGTCTATTATGCCAAAAAATACATTGTCGCCCATAAAAGGTGTTTCTGCAATTGCAAATACTTTAGTCTTAATTTCAATATCTTTAAAAATATCAGGTTCTATGAGCCAGATAAGAAGGATTGTTACAGACAGGGCGAAGATTATTCCGCTTATCCACTTAAACTTGTTTGGAAATAAATAATTCGTTTTCATGATGATTGATTTTAAAGTTGAAACGAATGTAAAACAAAATTTCCAATATGACAAACAAACTTTACATTTTGTAAAACAAAACATCCTTTAAGTCAAAAAATGTTTACATATTATTGTTGCTTACAAACAAAAAAGCCACCGCATTGCGATGGCTCTTAAGCTATATAGTGAGGTGATTTACCTTTAATTACTGGTTTGATGCAGGTGTTGCAGGTGCAGAAGCATCAAGAACTTTACCTTTGATAGTAAGGATCTTGTTAACATCGCTGTCGTTTGTAGTAACAGTTACATTTTTAGAGAAGCTTCCTGGGTTAGCAGCATTGTAAGTAGCAGTTACAGTAGCAGTTTCTCCTGGTTTGATAGGAGTCTTAGTGTAGTTTGTAGCTGTACATCCGCAAGATGCCTTAACGTTTGTGATAAGGATCGTTTGTTTTGTAGTGTTTTTGAAAGAGAAATCGTGAGATACAGGTTTTCCTTTTTCAATATCACCAAAGTTATGAGTATCTTCTTTCCATGTAACTGCAGATGGAGTGTTGTTTTTTGGAGCCTCCTGTGCAGCAGCAGCCGGAGCAGCAACAGCTTTTTTAGCAGTAGCTTGTTGTGCAGATGCACCCTGAGAAACAAAGAAGAACGCACCTACAAGAGCAAGAGCAGAAAGTTTTAAAGTTTTCATAATCGTAAACAATTAATATTAGTTAATAAATTTTTTTCGGTTTTTCAATTACACAAATATATTCAGTAAAGTTTAGATATTTGTTAATCGGTTTCAAAGTATTGTTAATGACATGTTAACGACCTGTATGTTAGCACTTTTTAATCTTGCGGCATACTAATTTTATATCCTGCCGTTTATACCGGTACATTTTGCTAACATAAAACCCCTGTTTCATAACAATGCATGGGGTATTACAAATAACATTCCAAAGTTGAAATTCAATACGTTAAATATAATTGTCCTGGTGGGCCTTATCGCCATAGTAGGCGTTATTACCATGCAGCTGGTCATGCTCAATCAGGCCTATACCTTCGAAAAAAAGGAACTTGGTGAAAAGATACACTTTGCGCTTCAGGATGTGGTAAACAAGATTTACCGCGACAATAAGAATGAACTACCCAATACTTCGCCCATAAAAAAAGTGTCTGAAGATTACTATGTTGTAAACGTAGACGATGTTTTTGAAGCCGACATCCTTGAGTTTTACCTGAAAAACGAGTTCCAGAAGGTAAAGCTGGACATGGATTATGAATATGCCATCTACAATTGCGGATCTGACGAGATGATGTATGGCAAGTACATAAATGCCATGGGGGTAAAAAAGAACGACAAGCTTAAGTGCAAGAACTGCTTTACCAAACGTGCCGGGCTGGTGTATTACTTTGCGGTACGTTTTCCGCAGCTGCGTTACAATTACATCACGTCGTTACAGCAATACTGGATTTATACCGGGGTATTATTCCTGGTACTAGTCATTTATGTGTATTCTGTTATCCTTTTGCTAAAGCAGAAAAAATATACAGAGCTGCAAAAAGACTTTATCAATAACATGACGCACGAGTTTAAAACACCACTGTCGTCTATACTTATAGCATCTAACTATGCTGCAAAACAGGAGGCCATAGAGTCTAACCCCAAGCTGAGCAAATACCTGCGGATTATTATTGAGCAGAGCAATAAGCTTAACCAGCACATAGAGCGTATCCTTTCGGTCGCCAAGACCGAATCTGGTGTAGTATCGTTAGAGAAAAAGGAATTTAATGTTGTTGAAACGCTGGACCTTGTAAAAGAAAATGCCGGACTTAAATTTGACAAAGCGACCGTAACACTGCAAAGCAGCAGTCCTGATTATCTTATTAAGGCCGATGAATTCCATTTTTACAATATTGCTTATAATGTTGTTGAGAATGCTATTAAATACGGCAGCGACAGGCCAAATATAGCTATCAGCATAAATGAGGAACACAAGGGACTCGCCCTGCGTTTTACAGACGACGGCCCGGGTATTCATCCTGACCATATCGATTATGTGTTTGACCGCTTTTACAGGGTTCCGAGGCAGGACAAATCAGAAATTGAAGGATTTGGCATCGGACTTTTTTATGTGAAAAAGATATGCGAACTTCACGGATGGAAAATCAGCATTCATAATAACGAGGGCAATGGGGTAACCATAACCATCCATATTCCTAAAAGCAGCATCGTATGAGCCGAAAGAGAATATTATATGTAGAAGACGACAACACACTGGCATTCTTAACCGCCGATAACCTGGAGCAATACTATGATGTAGTTCATTTTGCCAATGGCAAAGAAGCTTTTGAGGCGTTTAAAACCGAAGAATTTGACCTTTGCATCCTTGATGTAATGCTGCCCGAGATGGACGGTTTTGAATTGGCCGCCGCCATTCGTGAGCGTAATGTGGCTGTGCCTATTATTTTCCTTTCGGCAAAAACACTTAAGGAAGACCGTATTAAAGGGCTTAAGCTTGGCGCTGATGATTACCTTGTTAAGCCTTACAGCATTGAGGAACTTATATTGAAAATTGAAGTCTTCCTGCAGCGCAGCCACAAGGTCGCGCCCGTTAAGAACACAATATGCACAATAGGCTCTTTTACATTTGACCCGGAAAACTATGTTGTCATAAAAGGCGAAGAACGTACCAGCCTTACCGAAAGGGAGTCGGCATTGCTGAAGCTGTTTATAGATAACAAGAATACAATACTAAAACGCGAAAATATACTTACCGCGCTTTGGGGGACAGATGATTATTTCATGGGCCGCAGTATGGACGTATTCATTTCGCGCCTGCGAAAAATATTTAAGGATGATGAAAACATCCGCATCGAAAACATACCAAGAATAGGCTTTAAGCTGGTAGCGCCTTAGTGCAGTGTCAGTTGGAAAGTTTTTAACTTAAAATTTTAACCTAAAATGAAATCTATTATTGTACTCAGACAAGTGTAGTAATAGATTTTTATTGAGGTTAAATTCTAAATGCGACGAAGTGGGATGAAGAATCTATAGGCACTATCATATTCGTAGGCGATTCTCCTAATCCAGAATGGACTTAACGATTTTCGGCGCTCAAAAAAATCCCTTTACAGCATCGGACTTCTGACCGCCGCCTTACAACATATACGACACCTGTATCGACCCGTAATAGAACCCTGAAATCACATTATTAGAAAGTTCTTTACCGCGGTAGTTGAAAGAGTACGAATAGTTCCAGTTGTTGTAACGGTATTTCACACCAACTTCGGCATTAAAACGAAAGGGAATAAGCGGAAACGTAACCGGGCTGGTATCGTTAAAATGGCTGCCCTGTATCGTGGCGTCATACTGCATGTATTGCAGGTTAGGGTTTAAATATAGAAAGAGTTCGCGGTGGTCTTTATAGGTTTCTTTATCCTTATTGAGAACCGAGTTGTGCAGGCTTGAGTTATACATCGCCTCGAGTGGCCTTTTAAGGCTTATACGCATCATTCCGCCAATGCTCGCGCTATTCCATATCGTACCAACATTTAATTCGCCTAACAGATGAAAATCTACTTTTTCTTTAAAGCGGTTTCCTAAAACTTTATGCGAATAATAAGCGCCAAGCTGTGCCGCTGCTGTAGTGGTGATCTGGTGCTGCCAGCCGCGTACTGTTGGGTAATGTATTACCTTATGAAGCCCACGCTGTACAGCTTCCGCTCCAGCCTCGGGACCCACGACTCCGCCCTGGACTTTTAGTTTCAGCACGCTTTCGTCAGAATAAAAATAGTTGATGCCAAACTCCCCGAACAGGTAGCCTGCAAAAGGCCTGTCGTTTACGTTTATATCCTCTGCCCTTACCGACTGTGGATTGTAAATGTACTGCCCTATCCTGAAGTCATATATTTTTTTAGCCAGCTTATCGTTACTTTTATCGCTAAGATAGCGATAAAATAATGTCGTACCGGCAGTGTAATACTGGTCGTTTACGGGAGAAGTATAAAGGTCATTATCGGTAATAAGTCCGATTTCAGCAGGCTTTTGCGCCCGGGCGAAACCAAAACATAAAAATGCCGTTATGGCTAGGATTTTTTTCACTTTTCGTAGTCAAGCTTAACGTAACGCATGAGTTTTACAATCCTGCCTTTACGTCGTTCTGTATATCCTGACGATCGTATAGCCCTGAATTTACGCGGGTTGGGTAATATGGCCGCTATACCGGCAGCCTCATATTTAGTTAAGTTTTTAGCATCTTTGTGGTACCAGTGCTGCGCTGCAGCCTGTGCACCATAAACGCCATCGGCCATTTCTATACTGTTAAGGTATACCTCCATAATACGCTCTTTGCTCCACAGCATTTCTATAAGCACGGTAAAATAGGCCTCAAGTCCTTTACGCACATAACTCCTGCCCTGCCATAAGAATACATTTTTTGCTGTTTGCTGTGATATCGTACTGCCGCCCTTAAGCTTTTTGCCCTTGCTATTGCTTTTAAAAGCCTTATACATGGCATCAAAGTTAAAGCCGTTATGTTCTAAAAACCTATCATCTTCGCTGGCAATAACCGCTTTTTGCAGGTTAGGCGAAATTTCGTCTATAGAAACCCAGTCATGGCTGGATGTCATTTCCTTTCCGTTGTCTTTTTGCTCAAAGGCTCTTGAGATCATTAAAGGGGTAAACGGCACCGGAACAAAACGAAACACGACTACCGATAACACAGACAGCGCGATAAACCATAAAAGCACCTTAAAAAGGAAACGGGCTATTTTTTTGAACATAAAACTAATTGGTTAACAGACCGCAAAATTACAAATTTGTTGGATATGTTTTTACCTTGCCTGTTACACTATTATAAAAAAATAGCCATAATACAGTAGCTCCTATCACGGCATTATACAAACCATTATAATAATCTGATGTTGAAGCCAGCCAAGTATATACCAGATATTCTAATGCAACAACAATTACAAAGACACATATCCATAGCCTTTTAGTATTTAGCGCATAATGCAGCATGACTATAAAGAGTAAACAGTATGCAATTGGCAGCGATAAAAAAATATAAAGATAATACAGCCAGTCTGCAAACGTCTTTAGCTGAAAGACTGACACCAATGTGTAATCCTGATTTTTAAACATCATAAATACATAAAACAAAAGGTATTTTAAGAATATAAACAGAAGCAGGTTTTTGAGATTGGTATTTAGCATATTACTATTCTAAACCAAATCTGCCAGTTCAGCCCCTACCACACTTCCAATCGCCACACCCATGCCGCCAAGGCGCACGCCGCAATAGGTATGCTGCGATAACTGCTCAACAATAGGTTTTTTGTGGTTGCCCATACCCATAATTCCGCTCCAGCGATGGGCAATGGTAAAGTCGGTGTTAGGGAGAATAACTTCGCGCAGTATCTTTTCCAGTTGGTTTTGAATAATATCCGACGTTCCAAATTCGGTAGTGGTTTCAGCTTCAAAGTCAAGGTTACGCGCACCCCCAAAAAGGATTCGGTCGTTTATATTTCTAAAATAGTAGTATCCGCGGTCTATATGAAAAGTACCTTTTATATCAAGATTAGGGATTGGCTCTGTGATAAGCACCTGTGCACGCGCAGGCTTTACAGCACCATCCGTAAGCTGTGATGCAAAACCGTTGGTCGCAAAAAGAAGTTTTTTGGTAAAAAAGCTAAAATCGCCCAAGACAACATCTACGCCATCGGCCTTTTCATGATAAGAAGTCACGGTTTGACTGTTCAGGATAAGGATACCATTAGCTATAGCCTCTTTAAGCAAAGCCTGCATCATGTTTCCGGTATCTATCTGCCCTTCAAAAGGATTGAAGATCAGGTATTCGTGAATGCCTTTAAAATCAAAACGGTCTACCTCTCTGGCAAAAACATCGGTTTTAAAAAGTGGTTTGAGCACCTCGTTTACAAAAGGCATGCGGCGCAGGCATTCTTCATACCCTGCCGAATCTTCTTTCAGAAAAAGTTCATACCCGCCGTAGGGCCTAAAATCTATAACGGCATCGCCTAAGCGTTTTCGCAATAGCTGAAGCCCTGCCCAACGCTTTTGTATAAGCGCCAGTACTTCTTCTTCTGTATGGGTCTTTAAATCGTCGTTGATTTCAGACAGGCTGCCAAAACAGGCAAAACCTGCGTTTTTAGTACTCGCTCCCTGCGGAAGCGGCCCATGTTCTATAACAAGTATCTTGCTTTCAGGAAAACGCTCACGAAGGCGCAGTGCGGCATGAAGCCC
The DNA here is from genome assembly GCF_033042555.1 of Flavobacterium sp. DG1-102-2. Classification (NCBI taxonomy): domain Bacteria; kingdom Pseudomonadati; phylum Bacteroidota; class Flavobacteriia; order Flavobacteriales; family Flavobacteriaceae; genus Flavobacterium; species Flavobacterium sp. DG1-102-2. The sequence continues at coordinate 40,725 of NZ_JAWLIK010000008.1, read as the reverse complement.
CACGATACCGCTCCCCACGATGGTATAGTCTACATTGGTAAACCAGTTCTTAATTTCCCAATAGCTGAAAGTCATTACAGCGTTTTATTACAGTTTGTCGCCTTTTTTTGCTTCTTCCTTAGCCTCTTCTTCGGTAATTTTATTTCCTTTCAGGGCATTAAGAAGTAATGGTACGGTAGTGATAAGTACGATTCCTATAATAATGATCTCAATGTGCTTTTTAAGATTGATATCAAATTTATTAAGGAACAGTTCATAAAGGTAATGCCCTGCAAATATCAAGGTGATAGACCACAGGAATGAGCTGATAACATTAAACAGCATGAACTTCTTTTTATCCATCTTAACGATACCCGCAATAATTGGGGCAAACGTACGGATAACAGGTAAGAAACGCGCAAATATGATGGCACGCCCGCCGTGTTTTTCAAAAAACTCATGCGACTGTACAAGGTACTTTTTCTTGAACCAGAACGAATCTTCTTTGGTGTACAGGTAGCTTCCGCTCCTTGAGCCAAACCAGTAACCGAAGGTATTACCCACAATTCCGGCAAGTGCCACAAGTACCGATAACAGCAGAACATTAAAGAAATCGCCCTCTATGGAAAACAGTGTAGCCATAAGCTCTGAACTGTAGATCCCTGCAAGGAACAAAAGGCTGTCGCCCGGAAGAAAGAAACCTGCAAAAAGGCCTGTTTCTGCAAAAACAATAAATAAAACCACGTAGATACCTACCGGTACCCCCGCTATATGAAGATTGATATAAAATTCAGGGTTGATTAGCTGCGTCCAGTGAAAACTGTCCATAATGATTGTGTCTTTTGATTGATGTGTGTTAACTAATTATTCTTTGCTTCCCATTTGTCTACGGCACTAGTGGCTAACGCATTTCCCAATACGTTTGTCATACTGCGTGCCATGTCGCAAAAGTGGTCTATAGGCAGGATAAGTGCAATACCCTCCGGCGGAATGCCAAACATAGCACAGGTTGCCACAACCACGATAAGAGACGCCCTGGGAACACCGGCAATCCCTTTGCTGGTAAGCATAAGCACCAGCAGCATTAAAATTTGCTTTTCAAGCGGCATATCTATACCATACACCTGTGCGATGAATAAGCTCGCAAAGGTCATGTACATCATGCTGCCGTCAAGGTTAAACGAATACCCTAACGGTAAAGTGAACGAAACTATTTTAGGATCGCACCCAAATCGTTCCAGTTCTTCTGTAAGCTTAGGGAACACTGCCTCGCTGCTTGTAGTAGAAAAAGCGATAAGCAGCGGGCTTGCAAGCCTTTTTAGCAATGGCCAAAGCCTGTTGCCTAAAACAAGGTAACCCACTCCCAGCAATACGATCCAAAGGCACAATATACCAAACGCAAATGCAGCAAGATAATTGGCATACAGTTTCCAAATATCAAAACCGTAGATAGCCACTGCCCCGGCTACCGCACCAAAAACACCTACAGGCGCCACCCACATAATGTAGCCTACCATCTTAAGGATGGCATGCGCAAGTGTATCGAGCACCTTGATTACAGGTTCTGCTACTTTACCTAATGATGATAAAGCAATCCCGAAAAGTATAGAAAAAATAACGATTTGCAGTATTTCGTTTGTTGCCAGCGCCTCAAAAATACTTTTAGGCACTACATGGGTAACAAACTGCTCCAGTGAAAAAGAATGGGTATTATTTACCAGGTCGTCAGCCGGTTTTACATCGGCCATTGAAATACTGGTGTTCTTACCCGGCTCTATCCAGTTGACAAGCACCATACCAAGTAAAAGCGACATTAGCGATGCGGTAATGAACCATATCATTGCCTTACCTCCCACACGGCCCACCATTTTCATATCGCCCATTTTAGCAATACCCACCACAAGGGTAGAAAAAACCAGCGGCGCTATGATCATCTGCACCATACGGATAAAGATGGTTCCCAACAGCTTAATGTTTTTAGCAAAGCCATCCGCGCTTTCGGTATATTGATAATGTACAAGTCCGCCCAGGGCTACGCCCAGGATAAGGCCTGCCACTATTGCAATAAAAAGTTTATTGTTGCTCTTCACTAAAGTCAGGTTTTAAGTGCGTGAAAATAGGCATATTTTTTCAAATTTGGGTTTCCATATTCTTTTTCAGTAATTATTTTGCACTATTTGCAAACATTTAACACAAGGTTCGTTTTTAAAATTACATTACTACCAAAAACACGGCAAGATATCGCAAATCAGGCCAAATCAAAGAAAATCATTACTTTTAGGGCCTGTTAAAATTGTGTTTCAATGAAAAAACTTTTACTTCTAACTGTAAGCATCATGGGATTAACGGCTTCGGCACAACAGGTGATGACACCCGAACTACTTTGGAAACTGGGCCGCGTGAGCGCACTGGGTATTACCAAAGACGGAAAAAACATTGTGTACAAGGTAGCTGTACCCAATATTGAAGAGAATAAATCGGCTTCAAAATTTTATACCATTCCGGTAAACGGCGGCAATGCCACCGAAGTTACCGAATACAAGAACCTGCTTGCTGATAAATATATTTCGGCAGACGGCAAATGGGCGCTAACATCAAAAGAAGTAAAGATTGACAAAGTAAACGGTAAAGATTTTTACCCGGAGCTTGAAAAAAGCAATGTCCAGGTATATGACGGGCTTGATTACCGCCACTGGGACACCTGGAACGACGGCACGCACAATCACGTAGGTTATACCACAGCAGGCGATGCCGACAAGAAAAGCTTTATAGACATTATGCCAAACGAGCCATACGACTCACCCCAAAAACCTTTTGGCGGCGAAGAAGACTATATCTGGTCTCCCGATGGTAAAAACATAGTGTATGTTTCTAAGAAAAAAGCGGGTACTGCTTATGCTACAAGCACAAACACCGATTTATACGAATATAATCTTGATACCAAAAAGACAGTAAACCTTACACCGAACAATCCGGGATATGATACACAGCCTGCCTATTCGCCGCAGCGCGACTTAACTTGGCTGCAAATGAAACGCGACGGTTATGAAGCTGATAAAAACGATATCATAGTACGCTTTAAGGGAGCTGATATTAACCTAACGTCCGGATGGGACGGAACCGTTGACAGTTTTACCTGGAGCCCTGACGGAACGAAAGTCTATTTTCTTGCCCCTACCGATGGCACAAAACAGCTATTTGAAGTAAATTTTCCGGGCCTTACAAAGATTGCTGTTACCGTAAGGCAGATTACCGACGGCTTTTTTGATATTAACAGTATCGTAGGTTTCAGCGGGGATAAAGTAATCGTGGAGCGCACCGACATCAACCATGCGTCGGAGATCTTCAGCTACGATTTCAAAAAGAAAAAATGGGCACAGCTTTCTAAAGTTAACGATGCGGCATACGCCGGAATTGCAAAAAGCAAGACCGAAAAGCGTTATGTAACTACTACCGACGGTAAAAAGATGCTGGTATGGGTAGTGCTTCCGCCGAATTTTGATGCTAAAAAGAAATATCCAGCATTATTATACTGCCAGGGCGGGCCTCAAAGTGCACTGACTCAGTTTTATTCTTTCAGATGGAATTTTCAGGTAATGGCTGCTCAGGGCTATATCATAGTGGCACCTAACCGCCGCGGCATGCCGGGGCATGGTGTAGAATGGAACGAGGCAATTAGTAAAGACTGGGGCGGACAGGTTATGGACGACTATCTTTCGGCTATAGATGATGTGGCAAAAGAGTCGTATGTGGATAAAGCAAGGCTTGGCGCCGTGGGCGCAAGTTATGGAGGCTACTCTGTATTCTACCTTGCGGGCATACACAACAACCGTTTTAAGACTTTCATTTCGCACTGCGGTGTATTTAATCTGCAGAGTATGTATGGCACTACCGAGGAAGTATTCTTTACCAACTGGGACAGTGGCGGGCCGTATTGGGAAAAAAACAACGCAGCAGCACAAAAAACATATACGCAGTTTAACCCTGTAAACAATGTAGACAAGTGGAACACCCCTATTTTTGTTATCCAGGGAGGTATAGACTACCGAGTTCCTATCGGGCAGGGGCAGGAAGCATTCCAGGCAGCACAATTAAGAGGCATAAAAAGCCGTTTTATGGTGTTCCCAGAAGAGAACCATTGGGTCCTGAAACCGCAAAATGCCATGGTATGGCAGCGCGAATTCTTTAAGTGGCTAAAAGAGACTTTATAGTAATTTCATAAAAACGGGCTATTTTATAAATTTTCAGTATTTTAGCCCCACAAAAAATAATAAACCCTACTTAGATGTATAATTTTTCAGTTAAACCGTTTGTAGCAACTGCTTTGCTATTAGCGGGAATGCAGACAGGCTTTGCACAGGACTACCTGGTAAATTCATTAAAAAATAACCAAAGCGCAAACAGTGCTTCGGCTTTTAAATTTACCGATGTTATAAACATAGAGAACACCCCGGTAAAAAACCAGGGATCTTCTGGAACGTGCTGGAGCTACTCTGCAAATTCATTTGTTGAGTCAGAAATGATACGCATGGGCAAACAGCCTATAGAGATATCTCAGGTATATACGGCACGTAACGCCTATATTGAGAAAGGAAAGAACTATGTGCGCATGCATGGCGCAATCACCCTTGGTGATGGTGGTGCACTGCACGATGTTATAAACATGTACCGCCAGTATGGCGCGTTACCGCAGAGCCTTTACACAGGCCTTAACTACGGTACTTCAAATAATAAATTTGCAGAAATGCAGGCTATGGGCGAAGGCGTTCTTAAAGCTGCTGTTCAAAATCCTAACGGCGAGCTTTCTCCTAACTGGATAAAAGCATACACAGGCGTTATTGATACATACCTTGGTGAAGTACCTCAAAACTTTGAATGGAAAGGCAAAAAATATACACCGCAAACATTTGCAAAAGATGTTATAGGCATTAATCCTGATGATTATGTTGAAATCTCTTCATTCTCAGACCACCCTTACTATTCTAAATTTGTTCTTATGGTGCCGGACAACTGGTCGCTTGACCAGGTGTATAATGTGAAGCTTAATGAGCTTACAGACATTATAGACAATGCACTTAAAAAAGGATATTCTGTAGGATGGGCAGGAGACGTTAGCGAAAAAGGATTCAGCTGGAAAAACGGGGTTGCTTACATCCCTGCAAAAAGCCCGTCTGAAATGACACCTGAAGAAAAAGAAGGCATGTTCCTTGGGCCAAAAGACGAGCTTGAGATTACTGAAGAAATGCGTCAGAAAGCTTTTGATAACTACAGCACACAGGATGACCACGGTATGCACATTGTAGGTTTATCTAAAGACCAGAATGGCAAAGAGTACTATATCATAAAAAACTCATGGGGTGCATCTAACGACTATAAAGGATACATGTACATGACTAAGAACTTTGTAAAATATAAATCGACAGCGATACTATTAAATAAAGGTGGTATACCATCTGCAATCGCTAAGAAACTTGATATCAAGCAGTAATCTGCTTTTACATCTTACTTTATAAAAGACCCGAAGCGCAGCTTTGGGTCTTTTTTTTACGCCCTTATTTGGACTGTTTCTAAGGTGCAATCAGCCAAAATACTCTTTATATTTGTTAGGTTGCTCTCAACAATTTTACTAATAATACAAAACTAACCGCTTTCAATTATTGAAAGTTCAATACTTCGCTGTTTATGAGAAAAGTATTCTTACTATTTACAATTACCTCGTTATCGATTATTGCACTGCTTACCTACATCAATGTAAAGTCTATATTGCTGCTGCTCATATTTTTGCCGCTCATCCTTATGGGCTTCTATGATATGTACCAGTCTAAAAAAGCCATACGACGCAATTTCCCGCTATTGGGCAGGATGCGTTACCTGCTGGAATCCATCGGCCCAGAGATACGCCAGTATTTTGTAGAGACAGACCTTGACGGAAAACCCTTCAACCGCCTTCAGCGCAGTCTGGTGTACCAGCGCAGCAAAAAAGAAACAGATACTAACCCTTTTGGCACCCAGCTTAATGTATATGACATGGGCTATTTATGGATCAATCACAGCATCAGGGCGTTACCTCTTGGCGAGATAGACCATAACCCAAAGATAAGGATCGGATCTGAACAGTGCACGCAGCCTTACAACGCCAGTTTGTTTAACATTAGCGCCATGAGTTACGGTTCACTAAGTAAAAACGCAATTCTTGCGTTAAATGCAGGTGCAAAACAGGGTGGCTTTTACCATAACACAGGAGAGGGTGGGCTTTCGCCTTATCACCTTGAGCCGGGCGGCGATATCGTTTGGAACATTGGTACCGGCTATTTTAGCTGCCGCGACAGCGAAGGCAGATTCTCGTATGAGGAATATGCAAAAAGAGCAGTACTGGATAAGGTGAAAATGATAGAAATAAAATTCTCGCAGGGTGCCAAACCGGGCCACGGAGGTATATTGCCAAAAGAAAAAGTTACCGACGAGATCGCAAATATACGTATCGTATCAAAAGGCCATGATATTGTTTCTCCTGCTTATCATTCGGCATTTACAACACCGCTTGAGCTTATGGATTTTGTAAAATTATTGCGCCAGGGTTCTGGTGGAAAGCCTATAGGCATGAAGATATGTATTGGCAATAAATCAGAATTCATTTCTATTTGCAAAGCCATGGTGCAGACAAAAACCTATCTGGATTTTATAACTGTAGACGGCGGCGAGGGCGGAACAGGAGCTGCGCCTCAGGAATATTCAGATCACGTAGGTATGCCGCTTCGCGATGCACTTGCCTTTGTACACGATGCGCTTACAGGCTTTGACCTTAGAAAACAGATTAAGATTATTTGCAGCGGAAAAATAGTAACCGGCTTTGATATCGTAAAGACACTTGCTACCGGAGCTGACCTCTGCAACTCGGCACGCGGAATGATGTTTGCCCTGGGCTGCATACAGGCCTTAGAATGCCACAAAAACACCTGCCCTACCGGAGTTGCCACACAGGATCCAAAACTCACTAAAGGGCTTGTTCCTGAAGAGAAAAGCGTACGTGTTTTCCGTTTCCAGCAGGAAACTGTTAAGAGTGCTATGGAGCTTATGGCTTCTGCAGGGTTAGCACACCCAGATCAGGTAGACCGCAGTGTGGTAAGCATGAGGGTAGACAGGACACATATAGAAACATTTTTGGAAACCTATCCCGAGCTGACAACAGGCTGCCTGCTTAAAGACAGTACCATACCCGGCAAATGGCTGAGTAACTGGAACAGGGCATCTGCCGAAAAATTCTAAGAATAAACCCCGCAATTGCGGGGTTATTTATTATATCTTCTTTTAGCCATAGACACGAACCGCCTTACATAATCTGTATTTTCTTTAGGCACATGTATTTTAGTTTTACTGCCATCTTTCATATAGAACAGTATAAAATGTTTTTTAGACACCATCATAAGCGTAAAAACACTGGCGGCAAGTACAACAGCAGCTAAAGGAACAAAATAACCACTCAATGCCTTACCGGTGAGGCATATATTTATAAATATTGAAGCAATGATAACAATCCATAGCCAGGCCTTAAAGCTTAACCGGGTTTTGAATTCAAGTCTTTTTACGTCTAAAAAATCAATCTGATTCCATCGTGGCAATGATGCATGAGCAGCGCGGCTATAACTTTGCTGGCGCCTGCCGTTTACTAAAGATACACTTTCCATTCTGTTCTACATTTTACACTTTAACAATAACTTCTTTATGTATAAACATTTCGTAAGCAGAAAACCCTAATCAGGGATTAAAAAAATAACGCCTAATAGCCAAAATCATTTCTAAATAATACGTTAAATCTTAAAATTTAACATCAAGGCATAAAAAAACCTCACTAAGTGAGGTTAAAGGTTAGATCCCTGCGGTCTCTTTTAGTTTTTTTAAATTCTCTGCCCTTACAGAAGCATATTTTTTATACTGCGTTTCGGTAAGTACAGATTTGAATTTTGCATCCCTTTCTTCATTTATAGCCTGCATTTTTTTTGCTTTTGCAGGAGCCGTATCTCCTGATGCTTTGCAGTCTTTTACCTTTTTTAGGTAAGCTTTATTAACATCAACCACCTGTGTGTACTGGTTATCATTAAGCACCAGTTTTGTTTTCATTTCTGAAGCAGCAATTTTTGCACCTTCAGAAATCTTATCGGTTTCCTGCGCTGTTGCTGTTATAGCGAAAAATAACATCGTTCCCGCAAATGCTGCTTTTGCAGCAGAAGAAAATCTTTTTATCATGTTTGTTAAAAGTTAGTTGTTAGTAACGAAAAATGCCGCTATGGACAAATATAAAAGAAATAAAGTATCAAAAACAAAAAATCCCCAAAATGGGGATTTAAATTTTTACGAACAACTCCCTATTGCTTTACAGGAGCTACTGTAGCTCGTGAAGCCGGAATAGACGCTTTGTTATCAAAACGGCGCTGTTGTAAATTATTCTTACGTTCTTCTTTTTTAGCAAGGTATGTTTTGTACTGCTCTTCTGTTAAAACAGTTTTTAGCTTGGCATCTTTTTCTTCATTAAGTGCTTTCACAGCCTTAGCCCTTTCAATCCTTGCTTCTTTTTGATCGGCTATCGAAGTTTGTTTTGTTTCTTTAGCTTTATCAGCAAACTCATTATTAATTTCCACTACCTTATTGTATTGGTCATCGTTTAAAGAAAGTTCAGTTTTCATAACATCTGCCTGTCTTTTTGCTCTATCGCTTTTAACACGATCCTGGGCAGATACTGTAGTTGTAACTGCAAGCAGCATAACAACAGCTGCTGCTGTAGTTTTAACTGCGGTAAAAATCATCTTTAACATTGTTTAAAATTTTTTATGGTTTATAGATTTTCAGCAATACAACTTCTGTACCACTTTTTTTTTAGGCTACTAATATAAATAAAAAAGCCTCTGAAAACAGAGGCTTTTAAGTATTATGCGGGATCCTTCATTTTAAAAGATTCCATAAATTTAGTAGTGTAATTACCGGCTACATAATCCGGTTCATCCATCAGCTGCCTGTGGAAAGGTATTGTAGTCTTGATACCTTCAATTACAAACTCATCAAGGGCACGCTTCATTTTGTTGATAGCTTCTTCCCTTGTCTGGGCAGTAGTGATCAGCTTAGCGATCATTGAATCGTAGTTTGGCGGAATCGTATAACCAGAGTATACGTGAGTATCTAAACGTACTCCGTGGCCACCCGGCATGTGTAGGGTAGTAATTTTACCCGGAGACGGCCTAAAATCGTTATAAGGATCTTCAGCATTAATACGGCATTCGATAGAATGCAGCTGCGGAAGATAGTTTTTTCCCGAAATAGGAATACCTGCGGCAACCATTATTTGTTCGCGTATAAGGTCATAATCAATTACCTGTTCAGTAATAGGGTGCTCTACCTGTATACGTGTATTCATTTCCATGAAATAGAAATTCCTGTGTTTGTCTACAAGAAACTCTACTGTACCTGCTCCTTCATACTTGATGTATTCAGCGGCTAAAACAGCGGCTTCACCCATTTTAGTACGAAGCTCATCTGTCATGAATGGCGATGGGGTCTCCTCAGTAAGTTTCTGGTGGCGTCTTTGTACAGAACAGTCCCTTTCAGAAAGGTGGCATGCTTTACCAAAAGAATCACCTACAACCTGTATCTCAATATGGCGCGGCTCTTCAATAAGCTTCTCCATATACATACCGTCGTTACCAAAAGACGCAGCAGCTTCCTGCTTAGCGCTTTCCCACGCTTTTAAAAGCTCTTCATGTTTCCATACAGCCCTCATACCTTTACCACCACCACCGGCAGTAGCTTTAAGCATTACAGGGTAACCAAACTCCTTAGCAAGTTTTTCGGCATGTTCGTAAGAATCAAGAAGTCCGTCAGAACCTGGCACACATGGTACACCGGCAGCTTTCATGGTCGCTTTAGCCGTAGCTTTATCGCCCATTTTATCAATCATATCCGGAGACGCACCGATAAATTTAATTCCGTGCTCACCGCATATCTTTGAGAATTTTGCATTCTCAGATAAAAACCCGTAGCCCGGGTGTATAGCATCGGCATTTGTAATTTCTGCCGCAGCTATGATATTAGATATCTTAAGGTAAGACAAGTTGCTTGGCGGTGGGCCTATACATACAGCCTCATCGGCAAATTTTACGTGTAAGCTTTCAGCATCGGCAGTAGAATAAACCGCAACGGTTTTAATTCCCATCTCCCTGCAGGTTCTTATTACACGAAGTGCAATCTCTCCCCTATTTGCAATTAATATTTTTTTAAACATCGTCGCTTTTATTTTAAATGTTAAATCTTAAACTTTAAATTATTGAATACCTAATTGATAAGGCATTCAAAATTCATCATTCAAAATAATATTAAGACGGGTCTACTAAGAATAATGGCTGATCAAACTCAACCGGAGACGCGTCATCAATTAAAACCTTAACGATTTTACCTGATACTTCAGACTCGATTTCGTTGAATAATTTCATTGCCTCGATAACACAAACCACATCACCTTTAGAGATAGTGCTTCCTACTTCAACAAAAACCGGTTTGTCCGGAGATGGTTTTCTGTAAAGCGTACCAATAATTGGCGACTTGATTGTAATGTATTTTGAATTGTCGTCTGCAGCCGGTGCAGCTGGCGTAGCTGGAGCTTGTTGCGCAGCAGCTGGAGCCTGAGGTGCAAAAGACTGTTGTTGCATTGGCTGGCCCATTGGCATGTGCTGAACATACGTTGTGTTTTCAGCAGCGCCTGCTTCAGTTGTTTTTATGGTGATCTTAATATCATCCATCTCCAACTTAACTTCTGTAGCTCCGGATTTTGCTACAAACTTGATTAGGTTTTGAATCTCTCTAATATCCATAATTTCCGTTATTTTGTATAGTTTGTTTTGTTATTTTTTGTCGTAAGCCCACTTAAGATAAATAGAGCCCCATGTAAATCCGCCCCCAAAAGAAGCAAAGATAATATTATCTCCCTTTTTAAAAAGGTGTTCAAAGTCGTGTAACAGCAACGGCAGCGTAGCTGATGTCGTATTACCGTATTTCTCGATATTAATAAGAACTTTAGATTCGTCTACGTTCATTCTTGAAGCGGTAGCATCTATAATCCTTTTGTTTGCCTGGTGTGCTACCAGCCAGTTTACATCGTCGTGAGAAAGGTTGTTATTCTGCATGATCCTTTCGCTTACATCTGCCATGTTAGAAACAGCGTATTTAAATACTGTTTTACCATCCTGATGTACAAAGTGCTGTCCGTTGTCTATAGTCTCATGAGACGGAGGCAGTAAAGAACCTCCCGCATCAATCTTAAGAAACTCACGGCCTATACCGTCACTCCTTAAAATTTCGTCCTGAAGGCCAAGGCCTTCATAATTAGGCTCGAATAATGCCGCTCCTGCACCATCACCAAAGATAATACAAGTAGCCCTGTCTGTGTAATCTATTATTGAAGACATTTTATCTGCCCCGATAACCAATACTTTTTTGTAACGGCCTGACTGAATATAGGCCGCTGCGGTACTCATACCATATAAAAAGCTGGAACATGCCGCCTGAAGATCATAGGCAAAAGCATTAATTGCGCCTATTTGTGTTGCAACATAAACTGCTGTTGCTGCCACAGGCATATCGGGTGTTGTAGTTGCTAAAAGCACCATATCAATCTCTGCGGGATTGGTGCCGGACTTTGCTAATAAGTCTTCGGCGGCTTTTATAGCTAAAAAGGAAGTTCCTTTATCTTTATCTTTAAGAATGCGCCTTTCTTTAATGCCTGTACGGGAAGTAATCCATTCGTCGTTTGTGTCTACCATAGTCTCTAACACCTGGTTAGACAACACAAAATCCGGAACATATCCCCCTACTGCTGTAATGGCGGCTGTTATTTTACTCATAGGATACATTTTTCAATCTCAGTTGTGAGGAATTTGAAAAGCGGGGGAAATTACAAAAAAATTGCAAATTGAATCGTAATGAGCCCCATTAAATTAAGAAAAAACGGGTATCTAAAAAAAAAACTCTCACGTTGTGAGAGTTTTACCCTATTTTTTATCGCAATTATGCTACAGCTTCCGCTTTGTCTATTACAACCTGACCTCTGTAGTACATTTTACCTTCATGCCAGTAAGCTCTGTGGTATAAATGCGCTTCTCCTGTTACAGGACATGTAGCGATTTGAGGAACAGACGCTTTATAGTGTGTTCTTCTCTTGTCTCTTCTGGTTTTCGAGGTCTTTCTCTTAGGATGTGCCATTTTACTATATTATTTATCCGTTAATAGTTTTTTTAATTCGTCCCATCGGGGATCTGTATCTTCTTTTGTTTCTTCTTCTTTTTGCTCTTCCTTTGGGGAAAGCTCGTTCAGTTTGTCTAATATATCGGCGGCGACGGTACCGTCCTTGACTCCCGGATGTATTCGTTTTGTAGGAACCGAGAGCACGATCATCTCATAAATGTATTGTGACACATCTACCTGATATTCGCCATGCGGCAGGATAAGTATCTCATCGTGATCGTTGTTAAACTCATCGCCAAATTTTACCAGAAGCGTTAGCTCACCTTTAATAGGCAGGTCAAAATCTTCGTTGGTAACATCACAAGGTACGTTTACTGTTCCTTTATGCTTAAAGGTAAGCTCCAGCATCGTGATCTTTTTCTCCAAAACTAAATCTACTTTAACATTGACGTCATTATATTCATCAAAATCAAAGTCATCAAAGAACGCTTTATTTATCTCAAACTCAAACTGGTGCTTTCCTTGTTTTAATCCCACAAAAGGAATCAAAAATTCTTTATTCACTTTCATTCCAGTCGGTATTTTATTTCGTTAAACGTAATATTTACGGCCTAAAACACCGCAACTCATTTCGTTACAACAGTTTTGAGCGTGCAAAGATATAAAATTATTGCAATTCCAAAACGGTTATGAACATTTTTTTGTTTATAACTGCTTTTCCTTGATTTTCAAGGGGTTTTTAGTAATTTCTGCATACTGTTCCCTTGAATGATAAATATCAAGTGCCATATACACAGCTTCTTTAAACGAATTATGGTCGGCCAGCCCCTTACCTGCAATATCATAAGCAGTACCATGATCGGGCGATGTCCTTACTGCCTCAAGCCCCGCTGTATAGTTTACACCTCCGCCAAAGGCAAGGGTTTTAAATGGTATGAGCCCCTGGTCGTGATACGCCGCGATTACCGCATCGTATTTTTCATATTGGCCGCTGCCAAAAAAGCTGTCTGCCGAATAGGGGCCAAAAACAAGCACGCCTTCTTCAAACAATTTTTTAAGCGCCGGTTTTACCACTTCATCGTCTTCTTTACCTATCACACCGTTATCGCCACCATGCGGGTTAACACCAAGAACAGCGATCTTTGGTTTATTGATGCCAAAATCCTGTTTAAGGGAATTGTTTACCGTAATAAGCTTTTTGCGGATAAGTTTCTCTGTAAGATGCGCAGATACTTCGTTTACCGGGATGTGGTCTGTAAGCAAACCTACACGCAGGTTGTCCTGTACCATTAGCATAAGCGCATCACCGTTAAGCTGTTTATCGAGATAGTCGGTATGTCCGGGAAATTTAAAGTCTTCCGACTGAATATTGTATTTATTGATAGGCGCTGTAACCAGCACATCTATTTTTCTTTCTTTTAAGGCTGCAACAGCTTCTGTAAACGATTTGATGGCATACTGCCCTACCGTTTCATCGTTCTTGCCAAACTCTATGTTTACGCTCTCTTTCCAGATGTTAAGCACATTTATCTTGCCTGTAATAAGCTGCTCGAGATTATCTATACCGTGAAGATTATCGGTAAGATCAATTGTCTTTTTAATAAACGACAATACTTTTACATTACCAAAGATTACCGGAGTGCACATTTCCAGCATACGGCTGTCTTCAAAGGTTTTTAAGATTACCTCCGGCCCTACGCCATTAAGGTCGCCTATAGATATACCTACGATCACATTTTCTGCCTTTTTTGTCATGATGCTGTTTTATTGTACTTTTGAAGTCACAAATTTAGCAAAATAAATCAGCATGTTTACAGGAATTATAGAAACACAGGGAACGATAAACGAAATAACTAAAGATAACGACAATATTAACATAACAATTGCGTCGGCCATTACTCACGAACTCAAGATTGACCAAAGTGTGAGCCACGATGGCGTATGCCTTACAGTGGTTGCCATTAACGGCGATTATTATACAGTAACCGCTATTAAGGAAACACTTGATAAAACAAATCTTAAAGACTGGGCCGTAGGCGGTATTGTGAACCTGGAGCGCGCCATGAAGCTTGGTGACAGGCTGGACGGGCACATCGTTCAGGGACATGTAGACCAGACCGGTGTATGCAAATCGGTTGAAAATGCAAACGGAAGCTGGTACTTTACCTTTGGTTACGACAAAGCAGCCAATAACATCACGATAGAAAAAGGTTCTATTACGGTAAACGGAGTTAGCCTTACGGTTGTAAACTCTAAAGACAATGAGTTTAGCGTGGCTATCATTCCGTATACTTTTGAGCACACCAATTTTAACGCTATTAAACCCGGCACTATCATAAACCTAGAGTTTGATGTGGTAGGCAAGTATGTTGCCAGGCTGCATGCTTTAAGAAACTAACATCAAGCCCCGCTGAAAAGTGGGGCTTTTTTTGACCTCACCCCCATCCCCTCTCCAAAGGAGAGGGGTGCACTCAAATTTATCACAGTACGGCAACAATCTGGTTCTTCCCCCCCCTCCCCTTTGGAAAGTCCCGATAACTATCGGGATGGGGTAAGGATACAACTTTAACAATTGTTCAATTTTAGCGGGCGCAGTTATTGCTTATTTTTGTAAAAACACTCCCCCATTATGTACGACAGGATTAGAGAGAAGCTGGGCATCCTTGCCGATGCCGCAAAATATGATGTGTCCTGTTCTTCTAGCGGAAGTAAACGGAAGAATGACAACAAAGGCATTGGAGACGCCAGTAACGGTATTTGCCACACCTATACCGAGGATGGACGATGTGTATCGCTCCTAAAGATTTTGTTGACCAATCATTGCATCTATGATTGTGCTTTTTGCGTTTCGCGCAAGAGTAACGACGTTAAACGCGCTGCCTTTACGGTAGATGAAGTTGTAGAGCTTACCATGAGCTTTTACCGCCGCAATTATATTGAGGGATTGTTTCTTAGTTCTGGTATTTTTAAAAATGCCGACTTTACCATGGAACGCCTGGTGCGAATTGCTAAACGCCTGCGCCTTGAAGAGCGCTTTAATGGCTATATTCATCTTAAGACTATACCCGGTGCCAGCCAGGAATTGCTTACCGAAGCAGGACTGTATGCTGACCGTATGAGCATCAATCTTGAGATGCCTACCGAAATGGGCCTAAAACTATTGGCTCCCGAAAAATCGCATGAGGATGTAAAGATGCCTCTTGGCTTTATAAAAGATACCATTACCCAGTTTAAGGATGAGAAGAAAACCGGACTGATAAAAAGTGTACCCAAATTTGTACCAGCAGGCCAAAGTACACAAATGGTTATAGGCGCTACGCCCGAAACCGATATGGAAATCATGTACAGTGCAGACGAATATTACAAGAACTTTTCGCTGAAGAGGGTGTATTATTCAGGATATATACCAATCAGTTATGATGACAGGATGCCGATGATAGGAAGCCAGCCTCCGCTATTGCGAGAAAACAGGCTTTACCAGACGGACTGGCTTATGCGCTTTTATGGCTTTAATGTAAAAGAGCTTCTCAACAGCAAGAATCCGCACCTGGATACCGATATCGACCCTAAACTGAGTTGGGCTCTGCGTAATCTTGATCAATTTCCTATAGACATCAATACGGCAGATTACCGTATGATATTACGCGTGCCGGGAATTGGGGTACAATCGGCTAATAAGATCGTACAGGCACGTAAGTTCGGCAGGCTGCGAAGTGATCAGTTGCAGAAAATTGGCATTGCTTACAACCGTGCAAAACATTTTATCCGCTGTGCCGATAGCCCTGTTATACTTAACGAACCTGATGCCCCGCATTTGAAAAATGTTATCCTGACGGAGAGCAGCAGCAAGTATCTAAAAGTAGCCCAAAATCAATTGAGCTTATTTTAGGTTCAACCTGCAAGGTTTTAGAAACCTTGCAGGGTTAAAAACAAAAGTAATACCTATAAGGTCTTCAAGACTTTGCAGGAAAAAGCCAATACCATAATGACCACCTATATCTTTGACGGTTCTTTAGAAGGGCTTCTAACTTCAATTTTCGAGTTTTACGACCGAAAAGAAAAGTCGGTCCAATTGGTATGGGATAAATTCTACCAGCCCTCAATGCTGGACGAGGCACTGGAAGTTATAAATGATGAAACCAAAGCCAGGCGCGTATGGGAAGGCCTGAAAAAGAAACTAAGCCCTGACTGGCGCACGCGTTTCTATAAATCATATTTATCGGAAGATCCGCAGACGTTTCAGGATCTGTTTGATTTTGCCCGTTATATATTTGATAGTCCCGGAGGCGCCGAAGCCAACTTTGGCAATCCGCACGTTATGGCTATTTCTAAAATGGATAAGAGGGTAAACCGCGAAAAACACCGTATGAAGGCGTTTATCCGGTTCCAGCAGACTGCCGATGGTATTTACTACTGCCCGGTAGAACCCGACTTTAATGTGCTGCCACTAATCGTCTCGTTCTTTAAGAACCGTTATGCCGACCAGCAATGGATCATTTATGACGTTAAACGTAAATACGGCCTCTTCTATGACCTCAACAAGGTTCAGGAAATCACGTATGAGTTTGTCTCTGAAATAGACACCAAAAAAGTGGCGCTGCCTGCCGAACTTACTGATGCTAAAGAAGAGCTGGCGTCTGTTTTATGGAAAGACTACTTTAACAGCACTAACATCCCGGCACGGAAAAACATGAAGCTTCACATTCAGCATGTACCAAAACGATACTGGAAGTACCTGAACGAGAAAGAAGGGAAGAATTAAATTTGGTTATGCCCGGATCTGGTTATTTGTCACACTTAGACCACAAATAACCAGATGGACAAATCCACTACAGGCAATAATCCGTAATTTTGAGTATAATTCAATAGTATGCACCATCTGGAATTTGAACCGCCTGCACCATTACAGGATGCCATAAAATGCTTTTGGTATCACGAGACCTATTATCCGGAGGTTGACACCGAATTTGAAGTGGTTCCCGATGGCTATGCCGAGATCATTTTTTACTTTGGCAGCACATGCAGCATTTTACAGGATGCTGCCGCCCTGCCGCTACCCTCTCCTTTTATAATGGGGCTGCTTAACCGCCCTGCCCATTTTATTACAAAAGGCCGTTTTGAGATCATTGGCGTCCGCTGTTATCCATGGATGGTTTTTGACCTGCTAAAGCTCCCGTCGGGGAAAAATGGCGTTCAGACATTTGAGCATGCGATTACAAAGCTTCAACCCGCCTTACAACAATGCGTAGAAAGCGGTAAAACAGACGACGCAATTGAACTATTGAGAAACTATTTCCTTCACGAGCATCCCCAACTAAATACAGACAAAGTGCTCCTTAAAGCGGGAACAGCTTTAAACACTATAAATGGCAGCATTGCCGTAAATAAAGTAGCGGCAGCCGCCCATGCCACCGTGCGAACACTGGAACGAAAGTTCAGGCAATCATCAGGACATAGCGTAAAAGATGTGTCTGCGTTAATGCGCTTTGAGCAGGTACGCAATAATTTATGGCTCGACCCTACTCTTAATCTTGCGGGTATAGCTCAGGAATTAGGTTATACCGACCAATCGCACCTTAGCAGGGAGTTTAAGCGCTTTAGTAACACCACACCTGCGGCATTTGCCCGAAAAGCAAAAAAGGACAAACTGAATATTGATGCCGATTTTGTCGCATTTGTACAATCTTAAGACAACGTCATTGCGCAATTTTGTATCATAATTAAACACTACAAAATATGCTGCTTAACAGTAAAAAAGTTGCCATCATCGGTGCAGGCCCTGTTGGCCTTACTATGGCAAAACTAATCCAACAGAATGGCGTTGACGTAACCGTCTATGAACGGGATGAGAATGCGCACGCCCGTGTTTGGGGAGGGCCGCTAGACCTGCACAAAGGCACAGGACAGGAAGCCATGAAAAAGGCGGGGCTTATGGAACAATACTTTACCTTAGGCATACCGATGGGAAGAACCATAACCAATGAACACGCCGACATATTGTTTTCTGTAGACACCCAATATGACACCCCAGAGATAAACAGGAACGACCTGCGCACGATTTTACTCAACAGCCTCACCAAAGACAGTATAGCCTGGAACCGAAAATGCACAGGGCTTTCGGTATCTGACGGAAAGTGGCTGCTGCATTTTGAAAACCATCCTGATGCTGTGGCAGATGTTGTTATAGGTGCTAACGGGGGGATGTCGGCAGTACGCAAATATGTTACCGATGCCCAAGTAGAATACACCGGGAGCTTTATCATTCAGGGCGAAGTACCTCAACCTAAAACAAACTGCCCCGAATTTTTCAGCCTTTGCAACGGCAACATACTTATGGCTTCAAAAAACGGAATAACATTTACAGCCAACCCTAAAAATAACGGTGCGCTGATGTATGGCATAAGCTTCAGGAAAACTGAAGATTGGACTTGCCTGAACTATACGGACGCCAATGATATTGCTAACCGTTTATGTAACCTGTTCGCCGAATGGCATGAAGTATATAAACATCTTTTTAAAGCTACAACTACTTTTGCGGGATTACCGGCAAGAAAGATTTCACTTGACCTGCCCTGGAAAGAAAATCGCCCGCTGCCAATAACACTTATAGGCGATGCGGCACATATAATGCCGCCTTTTGCAGGTCAGGGCGTAAATACCGGAATGCGTGACGCCCTGATTTTGTGCAGCAACCTGACCAATGAAGAATTTGAAAACATAGAAAGTGCCATAGCAGATTATGAGCATCAGATGTTTACCTACGCACGAGAAGCACAACAGGCAACGGCAATAAACGAGATAGCGATGCATCGGCCGGAATTTTCTTTTCAGGAACGCTTTGGCAGCTAACACTAATCCTATAGACGCAGAACAAATAGCCAAATCCTCAAATAACCAAATAAACTAATTTGTATTTTTGCTCCATAATTTCATTGTATGCTTGGATTAAAACTTTTAACCGACCCGCGATGGGCCAACATAGCCGAATCTGACCTGGAAGAAATACTTACAGACCATGCCTGGTGTGAGCAGAAAGCGGCATCTAATGCGCTTTACCTTATTACCAATAACTCTGAACATATAGACCTGGTGCAGACATTAGCTGCGATAGCCATGGAAGAGATGGACCACTTTAACCAGGTGGTAGAAATTATAAAGCAGCGTGGCTACACCCTGGGCAGGGAAAAAAGGGATGACTACGTAAATGAGCTTATGAAGTTTGCCAAAAAGAACTGCAGCCGTAATACCTCTTTTATAGACCGCCTGTTGTTTGCTGCCATGATAGAGGCACGAAGCTGCGAACGCTTCAGGGTGTTGTCTCAAAATATAAAGGATAAAGAACTTGCCAAGTTTTACCATGAACTTATGGTATCTGAAGCTACGCATTACACCACATTTTTAGGCTTTGCACGCAAGTATGCCACCGATGTAGACGTTGAAAAACGCTGGGCAGAATGGCTGGAATATGAAGGCAAACTAATACAGAGTTACGGAAAATCGGAAGCGATACACGGCTAACCTATTTATCTTTCTTACCGCCAAGCTTTATCCCTACCTTACCATCTTCATCGTCCTGCGCGGTTAAATGCACTACGATACCGCGGGTACGGCGTTTGGCAAGTTCTTCTTTGTCGGTGATTTCTTTATCATTTTTAGGGTTGCGCAGTGGCACGTCTACATAAATCTGCGTACCCCTGCCAAAAGAGTATACTCCCTCAACATCCATATTCAGGACGCTGGAATTTATCTGCATGGGGTGTATGGTTACCTTCTCGCCGGCAATATCAAAATTACCTTTAAGATTATAGAACTCTATTGTATTCATATCACGAAACGGAAAAGCAAATTTACCCACCTTGCGTATGGGGTCAAAATTAAGCAGTCTTCCTTTTTTTAGCCCAAACGATACATTGCCGTACATCGACTTTGGCACCAATTCTCCACTGCCTGTAATATTGCCTGACACATTAACGGTAGAAGACACTATACCCTTAAGATTTTCTGATTTTAGCGATTCCATCCCGAAATTATTAAAGGCGTGGAAAAACTTGTTTACATCTACGTTATCAATAACCGCCTGCATTGTATAGCGGTTCAGTTTCCCTTTTTGCATCATATTGCCCTTCATCGTTAGCGATCCGCCTGCGTGTTTGAGTCCGGCATCTTTAAGTACAATACCATTCTCGCCCATCAGCACATTTGCTTTAACCCCCGTCGCCAGGAATTTTTTATAGTAAAGCTTATCTACGTTAAGGTGGATGTTTACATTGGTCTTCTCAAAAAACTCATTCATCTCCTTGGTAACATTTCCTTTTTTGCTTTTGGCGATAGCCGCTTTTGCCTTACCACGGCTGCCTAAAAAGTACATTACCTCGCCTAGATTAAGTTCGGGGCTGTTTACATTCCAGTTTAGCACTATCTTTTGGGGATCTGTATAATACAGGTTCATGAAGTTTTTGATGTTACCATCCATCGTCAGGGTGCTCTTACCTGTTTTGAGCGCTATTTTACTTATGGTAAAGTCGTCAGTCGTGAAATTAAGCTGCACCGACACATCATCAAAATTCATCTTTCTCGGCACATACTGAAAATCTGAATTTTTAATATTGACCATCCCCTTAATATAAGGCTTGGTAATCTTGTAATCTACAATATCTGCTTTAAAATCCACCTTCACATCTGCCGACCCAGATTTAAAATCCAGAAGGTCGCTGTCTATAACCGAGGCAAGCTTAGCCATCTCAAAGGTGGATGAAAAATCGCCCACAGCCATTGGTTTTTCAAGGTTCAGGATAAATGCCTTGTTCATATTTACAGGAAGGTCATTATAAGTCCCCTTAAACTTATACAGCCGTATGGCAGAGTTTGCATCGTTCATCCCCTTACCCTCCACATGGTTGTTGATGAACTCACCGTGGAAACTGCAATTGCTTACCACTCCCCCAGGCGTTGTAAGCTCATTGTCATTTACCTCAGCCTGTACAAAAATCAACGGGTCGCCTTCGGCATTAAAATCACCCTCCAGCTTACAAGTAACTTTAATAGGCTTACTAAGATTAAACATGTCCAGCTTTTCGGTAATATTTGGCGAAAGCAAATGCCCGGCATTATACCAAAGGATGCTTTCGTTAGCAATATCAATCCTGAATTTTGCCGTTTCGGCACCCGTCTGGATCTTTGCGCCGATAACAAAATCGTCGCCGCCTATTTCAAGGTGGTTTGGCGCCGCAGTAATATAGCCATCATCTTCGTTATACGACAGCTCAAACCTGCCGTCAAGGGTTTTGTTTTTAATAAAACTACCGCGTTGGGTATTAAATGCCATGCTATGCGCAAGGGCATTGAGGTCTGCATCGGCCTCCCATCCTGACAGGTTATATTTTACATGGGCATCAAGGTCATAAACAGTAAATTTGTAGAGTTTGCTAGTCTGGCGGTTATCGGCAACAAGCGTAACGTTTTCGAGCGAAATATTCCGCAGTTCAGGGAAGCTGCCTGCTTCGCCATCGGCAGGTTTATCTTCTTTCTTTTTAAAAATAGCCGTGTTGCTGTAACCTTCTTTGGTCGTAAAAATATCAATATAAGCTCCGCTTATGCTTATCTTTTTGATGTTTATCGCACCGCGAAGCAGCGAAACGACATTAACCGCTACATCAAGTTCTTTAGCTTTTAAGAGCATTCGCTTATGCTCGTCATATCGGCTGTCTTTAATGAGCACCTGTTCCAGACGCAGTGATACATTAGGGAAACCGGTAAGGAATGCCGGCTCCATGTTTTGTACGGTAAGCGACCCTGTAAGCCCTCCGTTAAGTTCTTTAAGCAGATTCGCCTGAACCTCCTGTTTATGAGTATTGATGTACCACGCAAGCAGAATGTAAGACAGGACGACCAACATGAATAATCCTAACACTATACCCGACATAATACGGGCCCAGCGCGGGAGATGCAGGTTTATAAAAAACTGTTGTATTTTTTTAAGCATGGTATATAGTTAGGGGCGAAAGCAACAGCATAGTACAATTGCACATTAAATTTAAGATATAGATTTCACATAAAATCTTAAACTGCGGCTTTTAATGGATAATTTGGAAATTAATTAACAAATCGAAGCAAATAAAAAATGCAGCCGCAGGGCTGCATTTAAAAAGTAATATTAACATAAACTACTAAATTATCCGTCTACATCACTTTTTTTCCGAGAAAGTATGTTTGATTTGTAGAATCCAAATACAATAAAAAAAATTCAGCTCTCAGCGATGCAATGCCAAAAAATCGTGCAACTGCAACTATTTCCCATTCATCTGCAATTTGATTATGACTTAATATACCGCTAAAAAACAACTTTAAATATAATGCCGCGACTATCTGTTACATTTACAAATGTTAACGAAATGTGAATATAATAAATTATTTCCAATATTTAGTGTCAACTGTAAAACCTACACCTGCAATGCCAAGTTTTGTCCAGGCACCCTGGCTGGTATCGCGTGATATGATCGGCGTGGCAAACAATGCCGCTGAGAACCATATCCTGTTACTGCCCGGGGAATCTTCAATCCATTCCAGGCTGGCAAAGAAATCATCTTCAACCATGATGTTGTACGGCGTAAGGTCTACCACAAGCTTACCGGAGCTTTTAGGCACGGCAACGATTATATTCTCGTTGATAAGCAGCTGATCGGGCATTCCTTTCTTAAGGCTGTAAAAGTTGAGCCTCAATTTTACCGGCGGGTTATTATCTGAAGCTATAGAAGCCGTAAATGTTTTCAGCAAAGCGCTGGTGCCTTTGATCTTCATGACAGTCCCTACTTCGTTACCCAGCTTATTTGACGTGAACGCTGCCGTAACGCTCTTAGATTCGGTTTTGTTACCCAGCAGCTTGTCACCCGATTTTCGGTTAGACACAACGACCTCTTTGAGCTGCGTAACATGCTGCTCCATTTTAATCTCGCTGTTTGCGTTTACGACTTTGGCAAAATCTGAGACGATATATTCTTTGGTTTTGTAGCCCAGCATAGAGATACGCAAGGTGTCTTTATCATGCCCTTCAGGGACGGCAAGCGTAAACTTACCCGTTTCGCCCGATACGGTACCAATGCCCTTGTTTACCACACCGATATTTACATAGGGCAATGTTTCGCCGGTAGTGGCGTCTTTAAGGGTTCCGGTAAAGGTTTGGGCATTAAGCGACATTAGTGAGCAAAAAAGTACGAGTGCATTTAGAAGTAGTTTCATATTGAGTGGTTTTGGCATTTGACGAAGGTACTGTGTAAATGTTACAATTGTAAAAATAGTTTAACCTTAAAAACACCCGTATCATAAGGCTGAAATGCTATATTTGTAATAATCAAAGCCGCATGACTATGCCTAAGGAGAATTTATATTTTGTAGCCCTTATCCCTCACGACACCATCGCCGGAGAGGTAACGGGATTTAAAAATGATTTTGCCGACAACTACAATAGCAGCAAAGCCCTAAGGTCCATGCCGCATATTACCCTCAAAGCACCATTTAAGCTTCTCGCGAGGGAACACAAGAATTTAATGGAATGGTTTACCGGCATCAGGCCCGTAGTGGAGCCTTTTGTTGTAGAGCTTCAGGATTTTGGCAGTTTCCCAAATAAGGATAATCCGGTGATTTATGTAAAACCGGTAATGACACCATCGCTGGAACGCCTTCAAAAAGCAATACTTACCTCTTTTGAACACGCTTATCCCGAAATATCCATACCGTATACCGAACGCAATTTTCATCCGCACATGACCATTGCCTACCGCGACCTTACGCCCGAGCAGTATGAAAGAGCCATGGATGCTTACCAGCATAAAAAATACAGTGCCAGTTTCAGGGCCGATAAATTTCACCTACTGCAGCACGACGGCGAACGCTGGAGTGTAGTGGCGGAACATATCCTTTAATTGGTTGTTAGTTGATGGTTGTTAGTTGCCGGACTTTACCAATAAATCATAAAAAAAGGGTAACCTCTCATTTTCAGAGTGCTCCCTTTTCCTATCTGACAACCGGCAACTGGCAACCAAATTTATATAAACATTCCGCCAGACACCTCAATCCTTTGGGCAGTGACCCATTTGGCATCATCGGTACAAAGGAAGGCAACCACGCCGCCTATATCATCCGGAAGGCCTACGCGGCCAAGGGCAGTTTGCGAGGCCAGGAATTTATTTACATCGGCGTTGTCGCGCACCATGCCGCCGCCAAAATCGGTTTCAATAGCGCCCGGAGCTACAATATTACTGCGGATACCCCTGGCGCCAAGTTCTTTCGCCTGGTATTTGGTAAGTACTTCCATACCGCCTTTCATTGATGCATAGGCCGCATATCCCGGTGTGCTGAAACGCGCCAGACCCGTAGAGATGTTTATCACACCGCCGCCATCGTTTAAATGTGCCAGTGCTTTCTGTGTAATAAAGAAAGGTGCTTTAAAGTGGATATTTACCAGGTCATCAAACTGGGCGATGGTTGTTTCTGCGAATGAAGCATGGATGCCAACACCTGCATTGTTAACAAGGTAATCGAATTTTGATGCTCCAAAAACCGAAGAAAGCGTTTTGGCTACCTCTTCAAAAAACGGATCAAAGTTGGCTGCATCTGACACATTGAGCTGTAGCGCTGCTGCTTTACGACCAAGCGACTGGATCTCTGCCACTACGGCATCGGCTTCATCTTTTTTGCTGTTATAGGTGATTATGACATCAAGTCCTTTGTTTGCAATGGCAATTGCCATGTTTTTTCCCAGTCCGCGGCTGCCGCCGGTAACGAGTCCTATTTTATTTGACATTGTATTGAGTTTTTTTGGCCTCACCCCCGACCCCTCTCCAAAGGAGAGGGAAGATAGGATTAGCGATTATTTCTTATACAAAGTTACAGGGCAAGCGGGTGTGAAAAATGGTGGAGACTTCAGTTTTTCAACTGTCGAAAATTTATAAAGTCATAAGTCCGTAACGTTTTGTCATCCTGACGCAGGAAGGATCTCTTTTTACTACAATCTATTTCTGAGATTTTTCGACTCCGTTGCACTTCGCTCAAAATGACACGGTGTGCAAAGGCCTTTAAGACTTTAAATGACTCTTCCTGAACTGCAACGGCGTCATACCCGTCATGCCTTTAAAGAATTTGGTAAAGTTGGTGGCTTCGCTGTAGGCAAAGCGTTGGCCTATATCGGCGATGGAAAGGTCGGTTTCGGCGAGGAGCCTGTTGGCTTCCTCAATGATACGGTTTTCCATATAGTCGCATACCGAAGATCCCATCGTAAGTTTTAACGTCGTGGTGAGGTGGCGCGGATGGATGAACAGCAGCTTCCCGAAGTCCGACGCACTGAGGCGTTTTGGCGCGGAGCCTGCCATAAGGCTTGCAATATGGTTTTCGGCAAGGGCGATGAAGTCGGCGGTTATCTCGTCTTTGCGGGAAAGGAGCTTTGCGGGAAGGAGGTCTTTAACTGTTTCCATTGTGGTTGCCGGTTTACGGTTGTGGGTTGTGGGATAGTGCTAAGTTACGAAAAAGTCCGAACACATGACCTTCCGAACCCAATCCACCTCACCCCCTCCCGATAGCTATCGGGACTCCCCAAAGGAGAGGGGTGCACTGTTGCTGACCACTGTTACTTCGGTATGAGTGAAGCCGGTTCCCCTCTTGAGAGGGGTTAGGGGTGTGTTATACAAACAACAGCAAAGCAAATAGGCCTCACTCCCTCCCCCTCAACAAAGGAGAGAGGTGCACTCCTGCGCTAATCTGCGCTAAATCTGCATAATCCGTATTCCACACACACGCTCTGACATTCTGAGCGAAGTGCAACGGAGTCGAAGAATCTCAGAAACAGATTGGAATAAAAAGAGATCCTTCCTCCGTCAGATGACAAAGCAGTATGGAAAAAGCCCCCCAACCGTTAACTAAATCACAACAGTGGTAAAACTTTAAACATTTAAACCTTAAACTTTAAACTTATTTCTATTTTTGCAATCACATAAAAAACAATGGCCAAAAAGAACAACGCGCAATTAACCCTTTTTAATGAGAATGTGTACGAGTACTTCGTACTGCTTTCGCCGTCCGATCCTATAAAGGAAGCGGTAGACGGGCTAAAGGATCAATTGCATGCGCTGATAGGCCTTGAAGACTACAACCGCAGAAGTGTGGCACATGTGTCGCTGTTCAAGCAGAGGGCAACGTCTGACAGCCAGGTTTTGAAACTGGTAAAAAAAGTGGCTGCTTCTTTGGAGCCGTTTACCATAAAACTTGCCGGACATGAGGTGCTGAAACACGGTGGCGTTTCGCGTACGCTGTGCCTGAAGATTGAAGACCCTGAGCCTATAAACAACCTTATGGCGCTGCTTGACCCTAAGCCGGTTGCCAAAAAGAGCTACCGCCAGACCAGCATTTTAGATAAAGCGCCACGTGCCAAAAAGGTAATACACCCTCACATTACCATTGCCCGCAATATTGCTACGGCCGACTTTGACCGTATTGAAGATTTTACGCCGTTTGATTACCACGAAGAATGGCTGTGCGACCGCATTACCATTTTACGCCGCCTTGAAGGCAGCACCGGAATTTTTAGCCCGGTGAAGGAAGTGATGTTGGGGTAGGAATATTTATACAATTATTAACAAATAATTACTATTTTTATTTAAATATTAAAACCTATTGAATATGGTTGCTGATAAAGATTGGGACAAAATCAAAGAAGAGTTAAATAAAAACATTGAACCAGTATTTCGAAAAACACTTGGAAATCTTGATCTACCATTTGATCAAATCGTAGATTTACTTAGAGTTGTTTTAGAAAAAGAAATTGGTGATAAAGATCTTGATGATAGGGAAGAAATAAAAAAAGCTATTGCAATAAGATATAAATTTAAAGATGTAGAAGCATATAGTACTGCTGTTGTAATTTTAGCATTAAAACTCGAATCTTTTTTTAAAAGATTATTTTCAATCGTCGGTGAATCGCTGTGGGTAAATGAAAATAATATGCTAAAAGGTCAGATAGTTACATTTATAAGAAAATTTAAATTCACATATTTAGACCCAGATTTTTCTTCTGCAGATGATACTGTCTTAAATCGAGACGGAGAATTTTTTAAAACTGACACAGATAGAAAACCTACATTTGAACCAAACTATTTCACTACTAAGTTACCGTTTGGAAAAGAATTTAAAGTAGCATACGATATTCGAAATAGCGAAGGTCATCTTGACCCAGACTTTAATGATGATGACAACTCATTAATTATTAAAGATTTAATAATAGTATATCTATTTACAGTATACAAGTATCATAAAAAAATACAAACTATTGCTATTCATAAGCCCACAAATAATAACGTAACGAATTGGAATATATTTAAAGCTTTGTCAAATGGTTTTGATCGAAGACAAGCTTATTTTTTAATTATTGATAAATTATTTTTAACTGATGATCAACTTAGAGGTTTCAGTAAAATAAATTGGGATTTTGTATTTGACTTTGATTCTAATTCTGACAACGATGGACTACAATATAATGTCAGTAAAAACTATAACTTAGCGATAAATCAAATTATTCACACCACTGATGACAGAAATAATTTACCCAGCTTCCCTGATAAAACAACTTTTTGGTATTATGCAAAAGGAAACAACAATATACAAAGAAGTAAGCCCAACAATGACACGTATTCCGACTGGAGAACAATGTATGGTAGGTTTTCACAAAATTTGATGGTGAAATTTTACGAAGAAAATTTCTCCAGAAAATCAACAATTATCAATGTCGTAATTATTTCGAAGCAAATTGCTTATATTAAAGATATTATATATGCGATTAAAGACATGGAAAGTAATCTGCAAATTCGATTCATTTTTGCAAATGAAGATAATAGTTTATGCAAGACCTTAATCAATGAATTGAATGCAGAGTCTGTAGAAATTGCGACAACAGACATTTTAGAAGGATTTCGACAAATCGAAAGTAATAAATCATTTGATCCTAATGCAGTACATGTCCCTTGTATTTCTGCTAAAGGAAAATCTATACTTCTACCTTCCGATGTTGTCTTATTTGTAAGACAATATTTCAAAATTATCCATAAAGACATAGTTCAAGAAAATGAACCTGAAATTTCAAATAAAAGCTTTTATCAGGGAAGATCAATTACTTGGACTGAATTAGATAATAATTACGACGTTAACCGAGATATCACTAAAGACATAATTAGCTCTCTAAAGACTTGGTTACAAGCGAGAGGAGATAGCGGCCTTTTTAATTTAATACATCACCCTGGCTCAGGAGGTACAACAATAGCACGAAGAATCGCTTTTCATTTTCATCAAGAATTTCCAGTACTACTACTTAATGAAACTATTAGCGACTTTGATGAAAATAAAATTGCCGATCGGCTACACCAGATTTTTAGTATTACAGAAATACCAACATTGGTTATCATTGATAATTCAAATATTTCTAGACCACAAATTGAACAGCTGAAACGTACAGTTGAGCACAGACTTGCAAAAGCCATATTTTTAAATATTGAAAGTGGCTTTAATATACCTAAACAAAATGACAATATCTTTTATTTAAAGTCAGATTTAGACAAAATAGAAACATCTCGATTTATCACTAAATTTTCAAAAGAATTTAGTGATAAATCAGAAATTTTTTCAGAAATTATCAATGAGAGCAATAGATCTTTATTAACCCCTTTCTATTTTGGGTTAATTGCAAACGAAGAAAATTTCATTACAATTGAAAAATATGTTCGTATAAGATTAGAATCTATCACCGAAAAAGAAAAGGATTTATTATTACTTCTTGCCTATTTTAGTCATTATGCAAAAGGTAAACTTAGGGAAGTCCCACATTTTGTAATAAGCAATTTTCTAAACATTGATGAAGACTTTATCCAATTAGAAAAACATATAGATAATAAAAAAATCTTAGATCTTATAATAGAAACTGAACCTGATCAACACATCTATTGGAGAACTATACATCCAATTATTTCATATGAAATTTTAAAACAAAATTTTAGCTATAATCAAAATAATCAATTAAATCCATCTAAACTGAAACAATTTTCAGATAGGGTTATTGAGTCACTAAGAAAAATTTCAGATTTGAGAAACAGTGAAATTTTATCACTTCTATATAGCGTTTTTATACAACGTAATGAAACGTACTCGACTGAAGAAAATGAAGAAGAAGGAACTAATGACAACAATAATATATTTTCATCCCTGATAAACGATTTACAAACAAATCAAAACAGAATTGAAATATTCGATAAATTAACAACTGAATTTCCTAAAGAGCATGCCCATTTTTGGGGACATTTTTCAAGAGCATATAGTATTGATAAAGATTTTACAAATGCACTCAAAGCTATTGATACAGCTATTAAAATAGATGAAGAAGATAATCGCCTATATCATATTAAAGGGATGTGTTTTAGAACTGAACTATATAGAATAAAAGATTTATATTTTGGTAAACGTGAAGAAATTACTCAAGACATATTCAATGATGTGGTGAAATTTTTCGAATTAGCTGAGGAGGAATTTTTCAAAGTTTTCGATTTAGCACCTCAAAAAGCTTATGCTTACGTTTCGTATATCCAAATGGTTACCCAAACATTAGATTTTGGTTTTTCGGTTTCGTCACATAAAAATGCCGAAAGAGATTTTACTTCTTTTATAACTTCACCCTCAACAGAGTGGTATAGATCAATATTAACGAAAGCTAAGGAATCAATTGACGAATATAATTCGAACAATAAAGAAATAAAAAACTCAAAACTGGAACAACACAATATAAGCTTGTTAAAATTTTGGGGGAAAAAAGATCAAATGGTTAATGCTTGGCAGGGCTTGCTTGGTAATCCAAACTATGACCAAAATTTAGTTAGAAGACAATTAGCTTATGCTTATTTGGCTAAGGGTGATTTTAACTGGAATAATTTAAAAGGAAAAGAGCTTTTAAGAATACAAGAGTTAACATCTATAAATCTTCAAGGATTTTTCACAGACAAAGATCTAAATTTATGGTTCGAAGTATCAAGACGTTTAAAAGAAAACATTAATACATTAATAAATAAACTCGAAGACTTGGAATTTAAATATGAAACTTTAAATTCAGCTTATTATTTGATGGCACTTTATGCGGTTAAAGCTCTTGTTGGCGGTTCTCTAAGTGCAGTCGATAGCCATGAAAAATATAAGGAAAAAATTAAGGGACGGACTAAAACTTTATATAACAAGGTCTTCTGTCCAGAATGGATAGGAGAAAGTAACGATGAAATAGTTTTAATAAACCACAAAGACATAGGGAATTGGAGCAAAGAAAATCAGTTTTTCATGGATTATTCTTCATTAAAAAAACTTGAAGGTAAAGTTATTAAATATAATCGCCCTCAAGAAGGATTTATTGAAGTCAAAGGTACTGGCATAAAAGCTATATATCAGCCAGCAAAATTCGGTCACTATCATACTGATGCAGAAAAAGGTACTAAAGTAGAATTTTATTTAGGATTTAATTATGACGGTGTTCGAGCATTTGAAGTTAAAACTATAATTGAATAGGCCAGCTTTGGCTTACCTCCCAAACTCACTTGGTTTAATATTTTTCCTCTTTTTAAAATAATTGGAGAGGTGGCTTTCGTCGGTAAAGCCAAACTCGTGGGCAATCTGTTTTATGGGCATGTTGCGGCTGGCAATGCGCTTTTCTATAAGCTGGGTACGCAGGTTGTTGATGTAGTCGCGGTAGGTCATGCCAAAGTTGCGCTTAAAATAGGCGCTAAAGTAGCTTTGGGCAATATTAAAATGGGTGGCAATGGCCTTTACCTGAACGGTTTCGGGCGTGTATACGTTCTGGTGTATGTAGGCAATGATCTGCTTGTTGTTAAAGTCGCAGCCCTGTGCCGGCAGCTCCATACCCTTTATCGCCTCCTTTATGAGCCCGAATATCGAGAGGATCTGGTAAAACACTATGGGCGATACCGAAACGTCTTTACGGCAGTTGTAGGCCGTGATATTCCTCACCGTGTTCTTTAGTATGGTGCGGCAGGGTTCGTCGAGCTTGAGCACGCTTTCCTTAAGCAGCTTTTCGCGCATAAAATGGTAGGGCGTGTTGAGCAGCAGGTCGTCGGTCGCCAGGTTCTTCTTAGTGCTGAAATAACTGTCGGTAAATTTTATGTACACAAAGCGCGTGCTTTTATGGATGTCGAAATAATGTTTGTCGTCGGGAGAGATCACAAAAAGGTCACCCCCGGTATACGCTATCAGGTTGTTGTTCAGGTGGTGTATGCCCTCGCCATGCACAATGTAGATCAGCTCATAGTAGGTATGGCTGTGTACCGGCAGGTGAAATTTCTCTTCTTCAAACTCGTCTATAGCGAGTGTTTCAAACTGGCTTAGCTTCTTCATATCACAAAGTTACAATCATGTATCATAAATATACAACTTTATATACAGATTTGTGCCGTAAATTTGTGCCTCCAAAAATCTAAACATCACAAAATGAAATTAAGTTTACTGCCGCTCGCGCTGGGCGGACTCACCATAGGCATCACCGAGTTTGTGATGATGGGATTGTTGCCGGACATTGCCCGCGACCTGGATATCAGCATCCCAACAGCAGGCCACCTGATCTCGGCCTACGCCCTGGGTGTGGTTATCGGCGCCCCGATACTCGTTATTGCCGGGCGTAATTTTCCACCCAAAAAAATGCTGTTCGCTATGGCGCTGATGCTGACCATATTCAACGCGCTGTCTATCATTGCGCCGGGCTATAACCTGCTGTTTGCCTCACGTTTCCTTAGCGGACTGCCGCATGGGGCGTTCTTTGGCGTAGGTGCAGTAGTCGCCAGCCGACTGGCTACCAAGGGCAAAGAGGCGCAGTCGATTGCCATTATGTTCTCAGGGCTTACCATTGCTAACGTAGTAGGCGTACCGATAGGGACGTATATAGGCCATAACTTCGATTGGCGCTATACCTTTGTACTGATCACCGCCATCGGGCTTATCACCCTTATTGCCCTGCTGTTATGGATGCCCAACCTGGAATCTAACAAGGTGGACAGCGTTAAGGAACAGCTGAAATTCTTCGGAAGGATTGACTCCTGGCTTATCATCGCTATCGTTGCCATTGGCACGGGCGGGTTGTTCTGCTGGATCAGCTATATCTCCCCACTGCTGACCGACATATCGCATTTTTCGCAGGAAGATGTACCGTATATCCTAATCCTTGCCGGAGTGGGCATGGTTGTAGGCAACTTCCTTGGCGGCCACCTGGCTGACCGTTTTTCGCCGGCTACTACCGTACTGGCACTGCTTATCATTATGGCAACCAACCTTTTGGCGGTATACTTTTTCTCGGGTAACCAGATTACATCACTGGTACTGGTTTTCGTTACCGGAAGCTTATCGTTTGCTGTGGTAGCTCCCGTACAGATGCTTATGATACAGGCTGCTAAAGGCGCCGAGATGATCGCCTCGGCATCGTTACAGGCCGGCTTCAACATGGGGAATGCCCTTGGCGCTTTCCTTGGCGGGCTTCCGCTGGTAATGGGATATAATTATGCGTCCCCAAATCTTGTTGGTGTCGGTATGGCCCTGATAGGTGCTTTTATCGTTGTGGTAATCATTAGCCGAAACAGAAAGTTAGCCGCAGTGAAAACGGCATAAAAAATACTTTAATTTTTGAATTCTGGAAACAGCTCCGAAATGCAATTTTCGGGGCTGTTTTTTTATGACCCTGCCACTTTGAAAATTTGCGGCTCTGCGCCTTTTTTTCAAAAAACGCAAAGCGTAACATTATTTCACAACCTGTTGATTTTTAGATTTTTGAACCATTCTAATTTTACGCACGAAAACGGCGTTTTAAGAACCAAAAGCGTAACATTAGAATGCAAAAATTTTAAGATTAGAATTTATAATATTGTGCCGTTTTTGTTACAAAATGAGCAATTTAGCTCGTTTCCCAATACAAAAAAAGGTAACTTAGCGTTTGCATTAATGCAATCGCCCCACTCAATACTATATGAAGAACAGCAAGGAAGTTAATTTTACCGATGCCCTGCGGCTTATTAGGCAGCTTAACGATTCGGTAAAAGACTATATATCAGGAAGTAATGAAGCAGTAGACCTCAGCGTTTATCATATCCCCTTTGATGTACTCGTTACCGATGACGCACGGGACGCCCATACCCCTGCCCTGACTGCCATTGCCACATCTGCCGATGCATTACTGAGGTCGGCCGAACGAACCATTGCCCTGTATAATGACGGCAATAAAGCGGAAGCCAACAACAGTCTGGAACTGGTTAACCTACATACAGACAACATCTTACTCAGGCTTCAGCTGCTTCAAAACAACCTTGATAAGAACGACACTAATGAAGTGCCACAGCAGTCTGTTGTATATCATGACGCACTTACACGAGGTGTGGAAGACATCAATGCCCGCTACATAGAGCAGTCTGAAACATTTGATAATGAATTTGTTAAACTAAATAATTACTTCAGCCAGGCGCCAATTGGCATCTGTATCCTTAAAGGCCCCGATCTTATTGTAGAGGTGGCTAATCCGCTGTATTTGCAGCTGATAGATAAAGAAGCCGCTGATGTTTTACACAAGCCTTTGTTCTCGGCTTTGCCTGAGCTTGAAGGACAGCAGATAAAAAACTTACTTACAGAAGTTTACAACTCCGGAAAACCCTATGTAGGCGATGAAATAGGTGTGTACCTTACGCGCAATGGAAAACGCGAACTTTGCCACTTTAACTTCGTCTACCAACCTCTTTATGAAGGCTATACAGTTAACGGGATCATTGTTGTCTGTACCGAAGTTACCGCCATTGTGAAAGCAAAAATTGAACTTACCTCCCGTAAAAAGGAGTTTAGAAATATAGTGATGCAGTCGCCCATAGCGATGACCATCCTTAAAGGAAAAGATCTCATTATTGACATCGCTAACGAAGTGATGCTGAATGACCTATGGCGAAAAGACATTAGCGAAGTAGAAGGAAAAAGCATACTTGAAGTCTTCCCCGAGCTGCTTGAGCAGGACTACGCACAACTGCTTAGAAATGTTATGGAAACAGGCGAAGCGCACCGCGCACTGGAGTCGCCTGCGTATGTAGATTCGCATGACGGACGCAACCTGTATTACCTTGATTATGAATACTCCCCGCTTTATGAGATAGACGGATCTATAAGCGGCATCATGTGTACGGTTAACGACGTAACGGCCCGTGTTAAATCGCGCGAAGGCGAAAAAGCTGCGCAAAAAAAGCTTGAAAACCTGATCTACAACCTTCCGGTAGCGATGTATACCATTGATGCTAAAGGATATATTGACTTATACAACCAAGCTGCAGAAAAACTATGGGGCCGCAAGCCGGAACTAGGTGTAGATCGCTGGTGCGGATCGTACAAGCTTGCCGCGCTGGACGGTACTCCCGTGCCACACGACTCCTGCCCTATGGCAATGGCGTTCAAAGAAGCGAGATCTATACAGGAAGAAATCTATATGTTTCGTACCAACGGGGAACGCAGGCATGTTATAGTCCACCCACAGCCACTATATGATGACAGTGGGGCTATAATTGGCGCTACGAAAGTTATGCTCGACATTACCGAAAGCAAGGAAGCAGACGAGGCACTGCATAAAAGTGAAGAGAAATTCAGGCTGCTGGCAAGTTCTATTCCTCAGTTTATCTGGACTTTCGGCCCCGATAAAAAGCTGAGTTACTTTAACGATTCACTGCTGCGCTATTCCGGCCATACGGCAGAAGAACTGCTTAATGGGGCATTTGCAGCCATGGTTCACAAAGACGATCTGCCTAAAAACAGGGAAATGTGGAAACGTTCTTTTGAAACGGGAGAAGAATTTAATATAGAGCATCGTATGCGCCGCCACGACGGCCAGTACAGGTGGCATCTGTGCAAAGCCACAGCTCAATATAATGAGCAGGGTGAGATAACGCAATGGGTAGGTACAAGCACCGATATACACGACCAAAAGGAATTCCAAAAAACATTGGAGACCGTAGTGGAAGAACGTACCAACGACCTTCGAAGAGCCAATCACGAGCTGGAAAACATGAATAAGGAACTTTCCTCTTTTGCCTATATATCCAGCCATGACTTACAGGAGCCGCTGCGCAAAATACACACCTTTGGCAGCATCATCATGTCTAACGATTATGAAAACCTCTCAGAATCAGGCAAACGTAATTTTTCGCGTATGCAGCTTGCCGCCGACAGGATGACTAAGCTGATTCAGGACCTGCTTACCTATTCGCGATCTAATGCCGCAGAAAAGACCTTTGAGGAAACAAACCTTTCGCTTATCCTGAAGGAAGTAGCCTCTGATTTTGCCGATTCTATAAACGATAAGAACGGCATATTGTCCATTGGCCCCATGCCAACGTTGAATGTTATTCCGTTCCAGATAAGACAGTTATTCAATAACCTGATTTCTAACGCGCTCAAATTTTCAAAAGAAGATGTTCCGCCATCCATCACAATTTTATCAGAAACCGTAACAGGCTCTTTAATAGATAACCCTAATGCACAGGCCGATAAAAATTACCTGCACGTAAGCGTGGCAGATAATGGAATTGGTTTCAGTCCGCAATACGCCTCACGTATATTTGAAGTATTCCAGAGGCTGCACGGCAAAACAGAATATGAAGGAACAGGTATAGGCCTTGCCATCTGCATGAAAATTGCCGAAAACCATAAAGCCATACTCAATGCATCGTCTCAGCCAGGAGAGGGCGCAGTATTTAATATCTATTTTCCTATAAATTAAATTATAACAATGTTAACAGGATAGAGCATAACTATTATATTTGCTTTATCCTATTAACCTTGCTATATAATGAAATTAAAACATTTATTCCTTGCGCTCCTGATAGCCGGAGGCGCTGCGACAGCCCAGACAATCGCTGTAAATACTAACGATATTACAACAGGTACAAGAGTAATAATGACCCGTAACCACAGAGGGTCTGATATTAATGTTGATGACAGCGTAGCCAAAAGCGGACTCTTATTTTTTTCTGCCGGATACCAGCGCTCAACAGTAAAAGGTCAACAAGTGTCAACTTATTTTATTGATCTTGATATGTTTCACAACAACAATAAGCTGGGATGCATCAATCAGTTCTCTGAAGATGTTACACTTGTCCTGGAAGATGGCAGCGAAATAAAATGTTTCCAAATGTCTGACACAGAATGCGGACAGGAAGCTTATAAGGCTGCATTTGCACTTAGTGCTAAAAAAGCATCTGCGGGGCAAAATGAAGACAACTTTAAGAAACTGCAACAGCAAAAAATTGTAAGGATTAAAGTGAAAACAAGTGAAAGCCTGCTTGATTACAAGATAAAACCTAAAGCGTCTGACACTATGAAAGCTCATTTCGCACTTATCGAAAAAACGCTTAACGCATCGAAATAAAAAAAGGCTTCCCGATATATTCAGGAAGCCTTTTGAATTATAATTAGTCTCTGCTAAACGTTTTACACTAACGTAATTTTCATTAAAATATCCAGCTGTTCATCGTTGCCCAGCATAAAGCTATGTGTACCAAAAGGAGTAAATCCATTTTTTGCATAAAATTGCTGCGCATTGGTGTTTTTATCCCATACGCCAAGCCATAAATAGTTCTTTTTATCCCGTAGCGCCACATTTAAGGCAGCATCCAGCAGGAACTGGCCTATCTTTTTGCCTTGGTATTCCGGCAGTACATAAATACGCTCCAGCTCAAGGCTTTCACCATCGTTAACATCCGTCTGAGCACCGGCATAATTTACTTTTATATATCCAAGAGGCGTTTTATCTGCTACAGC
Source organism: Flavobacterium sp. DG1-102-2 (assembly GCF_033042555.1). Classification (NCBI taxonomy): domain Bacteria; kingdom Pseudomonadati; phylum Bacteroidota; class Flavobacteriia; order Flavobacteriales; family Flavobacteriaceae; genus Flavobacterium; species Flavobacterium sp. DG1-102-2. Next base: position 3,669 of record NZ_JAWLIK010000008.1, on the reverse strand, counting down.
AAAATAAAAGGATGCATTGGCACTTTCTATTCCCGAGAGCAGTTTTTGGATTGAAAATTCGGTCGTTATATAATTCTCCATATCCTCTTTGGTATTATACTCAGCATAAGTAGAAACAAAGGTTGCAATACTTAGTTCGCGCAATGCATCAACGTCATTGGCTTTTACCTTTACAAATTCAAGCGCGTCCATAATTTAATCTCTTAGTTCTTTAATATTAAGCAGCACTACAGATGCTATAATCACAGCTATACCTACCCATTGCAAACCAATTACTTCTTCGTTAAGCAAAAAGAAAGCCATACATACCGAGACCGGAATTTCAATTGAAATAAGTATCGATCCCAGGCCTACGCCCGTTTTCGGCATACCCATATTAAACAATACAGGAGGCAGAATTGTACCAAAAAGTGCCAGAGGCAGGCCCCATTTCCAGAATACAGAGATATCGTAATGCGGAGGCATATTTAGTATACCCACTATAATTACGGTTATTACACCGCCCAGTAAAAGGAAAAAGCTTTTTTTATGCGGATGCATATTCAATGCAACCTTGTTAGACACCAACAACATTATGGTATACATTAACGCAGCAGCAAATCCCCACAGGATTCCCCTTATATCTAAACTATGGAGGTTATTAATGGCATTGGTAGCCATAAGCGTGCCTGCAAGCACCATAATAACAGCAATGCTTTTGTAGATATCAGGCATTTTGCCCGATAGTATGGCCTCAGCCACGATGCCCATCCAGATGGCCTGCATAAGAAGCACTACGGCTACAGAAACTGGTATATAGATAACAGATAAGTAATAGAAAAAACCAGTCAGGCCGAAAGTACTTCCGCCCAGCATGAGCTTAAGCGGCAGGTTTTTACCCGAACCGGCAGGCGTTTTCTGCCTTGCTTTGGGGTTGAATATAACAAGCAAGCTTATTGCAAAAAGGCCTATGAGGTATTGAGAGGTCACCACTTCGGTAGTACTGAAGCCCTGTTTATAGGCCAGCCCCACAAGTGTGGCAAGCACACCATAGCTCGCTGCGCCTACACTCACTAACAGGATGCCCTTTATGTTAGAATTGTTCATATAGTAATTTTGAAACGCAAAAGTACTACGAATAGGCTGTCCAAAAAGAAATCAGGCTTTAAATAACACAATCTTTACCAATTGCTTTGCGGTATCAGCGACTGTATGTAATTTAAGAGGTGTTCCTCACAAAATAATGAAAAAACAAGAGCCTTCACATTGCTGTGAAGGCTCATTCAATTTTATATATCCTTTTCAAAAAATTATTAACCTTTCAAATACAGATATTATACGATTGTGTCAGGATTATATAACTGTTACGTTAACAGCGTTTAATCCTTTTTTGCCGTTTGCCACTTCATAAGAAACGTTATCGTTTTCTCTTACTCTGTCAACAAGACCTGTAGTGTGTACAAATACGTCATCACCACCCTGATCTGGAGTAATAAATCCGAAACCTTTTTCTTCATTGAAGAATTTAATTTTGCCTGTAGCCATAATATTGTATTAATTAAAGGTGCAAATATGTAACAATAAAATGATAAATCGCTCTTTTACAGCATAAATTATTCATAAAAACTTTAAAAAGTTGCTTTTCGCTTAAAAAAGTGCCCCGTAAAGCCCTTTAAACACTGTAAAACACTTGTTTTCAATAATATAAAATTTTTATTGTAAGTTTCTATATCGATGTAAAATTATGGTGTTACGAATCAAATTTTAAAGATTTTACACTTTACACGTAATTGAAATTGAAATTTATGACTCAGAAGTGTCATAAATTTGAACGTAAAACATTTTGTAAAGCCAAAACGAATACCCCTATTTAAGATGATCAGGTAGGTGATATTTAAACAAAAACAAAAAACCCTCCACATTGCTGTGAAGGGTTATGTAAAACCTGTGGTCCCACCTGCTCCACCATGGATACAAAACTACAAATATTAAAACCGTCAATTTTCCCATAATAATGAGACTTAAACTCAACAAAATTAGGCTTCTTAATAAATCTCTTCATATTGATACAGATTGCTTTGTTTTGAATTAGTTTTTACATCACCGTACAATTACCGTACAAATAATCATATATTTGTATTGTTTAATTTACATAACGAATGGCAACAGTTAACTTTTTATATCGCTCAACCAAAGATAAGGCAAGCTTATCATTACGCCTCCTATACAGATTTAATGATATGGATTTTTCTTTTGCAGCAAGTACAAAGCTATGTGTTACGAAAGAATACTGGAATAAATTCCACAAAGCAAAAAGGCTGGATATTGATATTAAAAATGAGCAACACAGAATAAATACAGAACTTCATAAAATACAAAATCATATTCTCGAAGCTTTCGGCAAGATAAATCCAGACGAGGCTAACAAGGAATGGTTAAAATTACAAGTTGATTATTATTATAATCCACCTGTCCCAATGAAATCTTTGCCTCTAGAATTAATTAAGTATATAGAAAAATATATTGATATAAAGAGGAATGAAGTAACAAACAGCACAACCAAAAAGAGTAATGTTATCAAGCAATTGTTGATCAGGTATCAAGCCCAGTATAATAAAACGCTCTTAATTACAGATATAGACTCTAATTTTAAAAACCACTTCGAAAGTTATTGTCGCAGTAAGGCATATGCACCAAATACAATAGCGAGAGCAATTCGATTTGTAAAAACTATTTGCAAACATGCAAAGTCTCATGGCTTAGATACTAACTTCCAACTGGACAACATCAAGATTAAATATCATAAAACAGATACTATATATTTGACAGAAGACGAAATTGAGACTATTATTAAAGTTAACGATCTAACTGAGTATTTAGACAATGCTAGGGATTGGCTTTTGATTTCTTGTTACACAGGTCAAAGAGTTTCTGACTTTATGCGCTTCAAAAAAGATATGATTAGACAGGAAAGAAACAAAGAAGGCATTTTAAAGCCCCTCATTGAGTTTACTCAACAAAAGACGGGCAAAGTTATGACTATACCATTATCATTGAAGGTAGTCGGTATTTTAAACAAAAGACAGGGTAATTTCCCTCGCCAGCTATCCGATCAAAAGTATAATGACTATATAAAACTAGTTTGCAGGAAAGCCGAGATTACTCAATTAATCAAAGCTACTAAAAAAACGGAAACGGAAGAAGGTAGCAAAATTTATAGAAATCAAACAGGGATGTTTGAAAAATGTGATTTAATTAGCTCCCATATAGGAAGACGCTCTTTCGCGACGAACAATTACGGATTAATACCTACATCTTTTCTAATTCATATGACAGGACACAGCAGCGAGGCGATGTTTCTAAATTATATTGGAAAAAGCAACAAAGATATTGCCATGGAATTAACCAACTATTTTTAGAATCAATTTGGGTTTACTGGTAATTTTATTATGTTTAGCCCTCTGTAAAATTAGTTAATGATACTTTAATTGAGTTTACACCACCGTAAATAGGGTTTACGGATACTTTGATTAAGTTTACACCATCGTAAATAGGGCTTACGGATACTTTGATTAAGTTTACACCACCGTAAATAGGGCTTACGGATACTTTGATTAAGTTTACACCACCGTAAATAGGGTTTACGGATACTTTAATTAAGTTTACACCACCGTAAATAGGGTTTACGGA
>NZ_JAWLIK010000007.1:0-213492 GCF_033042555.1 Flavobacterium sp. DG1-102-2 | reverse complement strand
TCTAATGCGGGTGCAAAAGTAGCACTTCTTTCCCCTTTTCCAAACTTTAAGCAACCTTTTTTTAATGTTTTTTTAACCTTTAATCCTAACTTGCTGATATAACCGTTTTTGAGTATGAAAGTTTTTTTAAGCATAATGGTGTTTTGCGACAATCCTGCCCCCTACAGGGAAGAAACAAAAAAAGTCCTTTACTCTTATATATAGGTATAGCAAAATAAGATTTGCTTTTGATATAACTCTTATATAGTAAACTCTCCATCCAGCCCTGATTGAGCCGGTATCCTCGAAGCGAAGCGGAGAGATATAGGCGAAAGCAGGAAAAAACTGTAAAATATAAAACACAAAAAATCCCGGATGAACCGGGATGATATAAAATAGATTACAACTAATCGAAACGGAGTGCTTTTACCGGCGATATCTTTGTAATAATATAAGAAGGGATTAGCAATAAAGCCAAACATACAATCACAGTACCTAAATTTATAAGCAATATTGCCGGTATGTGTATTGTTACAGGAGCTACATTTACATAATAATTTTCAGGAGGGAGTTTAATAACTCCAAAATATTTTTGGGTAAGCAGCAATCCTATACTTATAAGGTTACCCCAATACAAACCTTTTATAATAAGGTAACCCGCATTATACAAAAATATTTTTCGCACACTCCAGTTGGAAGCTCCTAATGCTTTAAGCATGCCTACCATTTGAGTACGCTCTAATATGAGAACCAGCAGCGCCACTACCATATTAATAGTAGACACGATTATCATAATTACAATTATTACAATAATGTTGGTGTCAAACAATTTCAGCCATTCAAAGATATTGATATATTTTTCTTCTATTGTTTGCGCTGTAAGCGTAGACGGTATCGCTTTATATATTTCCTCACCTTTTTCCTCAATTTGAGAAAAATCGTCTATAAAAACTTCAAAACTCCCTACCTGCCCGTCTTTCCATTTGTTTATGCGCTGTACATGACGGATGTCGCCTATTATAAATGTTGAATCGAATTCCTGAAATCCTGAATTGTAAATACCTACCAATTTAAACACCCTAAGGTTCGGCATCCCGTTACCACCTTCCTTCATAAAATAGGTGTTAAATTTATCGCCTACCTTAAGCTGAAGCCTGTCAGCAAGGTATTGCGAAAGCAATACTTCTGTATTGAGCGTGTTTTTTAGATCGGGTTTTCTGCCATCCACGATATACTCCTCCAAAATATCCCATTTGTACTCTTTCCCTACCCCTTTAAAAACCACTCCTTCAAAAGCATCTGCCGTACGGATGATACCTGCTTTTGCAGCTACCGCCTGGACATGATCAATTCCCTGGATATTTTTAAATTTTGGGTAGAAATCCTGATGAATAGATAATGGCGCAACACTAACTTCCGACTCGTTATCGTCAAAATTAGAGATAATAACATGTCCATTGAAAGCCGAAACCTTTTCGCGTATTTTATCCTGCAGGCCGAAACCTGTCGCAACAGCTACAATCATCATAATAACACCCACGGCTATCGCAATAATCGCAATTTTTATAATTGGGGCAGATATACTACTTTTATGGTTCTTTGCAGTAACCAGTCTGCGGGCTATGAAATATTCTAAATTCAACTGACTTATGGTATCTTATTCGTTGTTCAAAAATACATTTTTATTCTCATTTATACTGATGGCTGCATGCGGAAATTCCGTTTCAGACAAAAACACATCATCAGTTACCCAAAATTTCCAGACCACAACAACGATAAATGATACCTTAAAAATTGTAACACCGGTTGAATTCAATACAGGCGCCGAAAATTTTAAAAATTATGCTTCTCTGCTCAAAGGAAAAAAAACAGGAATCGTTACCAACCAGACCGGAACAGTAAAAACCGCGAATGGCAGGATATCTATAGTCGATTTCCTTTTATCAAAAAATATAGCCGTCAAAAAAATTTATGCGCCGGAACATGGTTTTCGAGGTACTGCCGATGCCGGCGAACTCGTAAAAGATGGAAAGGACACCCAAACAGGGCTTCCGGTAATTTCCCTGTATGGAAACAACAAAAAACCAAAACCAGAACAGCTTGAAGGTATCGATGTCATGGTTTTTGACCTGCAGGATGTAGGCGCCCGTTTTTACACCTATATATCTACACTACATTATATTATTGAGGCATGTGCCGAAAATAATATTCCGCTTATTGTATTCGACAGGCCTAACCCTAATGGTAGTATCGTTGACGGCCCCGTATTAGAGAAGGAAAACACAAGTTTTATAGGAATGCACGCGATACCTGTACTTCACGGAATGACAATAGGCGAATATGCAAAAATGATAGTTGGGGAAAAATGGACGAAAAGCGACAAGCCGTGTAACCTTAGCGTAATTCCTTGCTCAGGCTATAAACGCGATATGCCTTACAGTTTACCTGACAGGCCTTCGCCAAATCTACCAAACGACCAATCAATAAACCTGTACGCAAGCCTTTGCTTCTTTGAAGGCACAAATGTCAGCATGGGCCGTGGTACCGAAAAACAGTTCCAGATATACGGTTCGCCATATCTTTCTGAATCAAAGTTTAATTTCAGCTTTATTCCGAAACCAAACTTTGGCGCCAAAGATCCTTTGTACAATGGTAAAGAGTGTTATGGAGAAGATCTGTCTAAAGCAAAGCACGTAACAAGGCTTGAACTGAAATGGCTTTTAAAGGCGTATGCAGCCACCGCCGACAAATCTAAATTCTTCATCCCGTTTTTCACCAAACTAGCCGGGACAACAAAATTACAGCAGCAGATAGAAAGCGGCAAGACCGAAGAGCAGATCCGTCAAAGCTGGCAGGAAGGCCTTATTAAATTCAGGGAGACAAGGGAAAAATATTTTATTTATGAAGAGTAAGGACTAAAATTCTTAATGTTTATACAAAGTGTTTCCTCTTATGAATGCTGTTTTGTAATTTTCAGTTGTATTAATCAACAAATCAAAAGAGCCATGAATATTTCAGACAAAATTGACAATATAGTTGAGTACATCATCAACTTTATAGAAAAGATAAAAGGTTATGTAGACAGCATAATAGAATTCTTCAGCGATCTTAGAGACCGTATTGAAGGATTATTGGAATACATAGACGATAAACTTCACAGCATTACCGGCTTTGTAGAAGAATTAAAACAGCACAATGAAGAAGCTGCTGCTTAAAGATTTAAACCTTCCCCAGCGGAAGGTTTTTTGTTTCTTACACTTTTCACTGTTCTTACTAGTGCCCTGTTTACATAAAACAAGATAGCCAATACTATAAATACAGGAAGTGTTAAAAACAATATCTCTGAAACCTTGTCGCTAAAACTACTTACAATAACACTGCTGTTTATAAAAAACAGACCTATTGCTATCATTACCGACACGACTAATAGTCCTAAAAGTTTTCTGAATGTTTTCATAATCTAAATTACAGCTGCTGGCCAAACTGCAGCAAATAGCCATTGTTATCATAAATAGCAAACTCACGCATACCATAATCAAAGTTTTCAATATCATAGCAAACCTTGCACCTGTTCTTATACATCTCCCACAACCTATCAACACTATCAGTGGTAATATATAGGGAACCTGAAAAAACAGGCAAGTCAAAAGGTATATGCTCATTAGGATATGCAAGCATTATCTCAACACTATCTTTTTGCAACGATGCCCAACCGAGGGCTTCTTCAAAGGCAGCACATTCAAAACCCAGTATTTCTGAATAGAACGCTACTGATTCCTTAAGCTGCTTTGTATAAAGCGTTGGTTTTAGTATCGTAAATTTTGCCATACCATTTATTAAGGACAAAGCTAAACAATTTTCTTTTTCATTTCTTCCACAATATTGTAGGCGGCAGGGCAAATAGCTACATTTTGAAGCGTAAGATTACTTATCTGCTGAAATTTCTTTCTGTCGGTATGCGGGAATTCGCGGCACGCCTTGGGGCGCACATCATATATCATGCAGTAATTTTCATTATCCAGAAAAGTACAGGGCACGCTTTGTAGTACATAATCATTATCCTCATCAATACGCAGGTAACTGTCAATAAACTGCTGCGGCTTTTGGCGCATGTGTTTGGCAATTCGCTCTATATCGGCAAGGGTAAATAGCGGCCCGGTGGTTTTGCAGCAATTAGCACAGGTAAGGCAGTCGGTTTTCTTAAACTCTTTGTCATGCAGCTCCTGCATAATGTAGTCTAAATTTTTAGGCGCTTTCTTTTTAAGCTTATCAAAAAACTTTTTGTTTTCGTTATGCTTATCTTTGGCAAGCTTTGGGAGCTGTTTTAAAAAGTTATCCATCACTCAGGGCATTTATCAATCATCTGGCAAAAGTATAAAAAAATGAAAGACCTTTTCGGAAAAGCTATTTTAGACTATCAAACCGGCAATGCGCCCGAAAATCTTATAACCGAAACATCGATATCTGAAGAGGATGAAATGAGTGTTGCCTATCTTTTCAGGAGTTACAAAGAAATGCCAAAGATTGAAAAGATTGCGCTTGAGCTTGCTAAAGGCAGTGTGCTTGATATAGGCTGCGGTGCCGGAAGCCATTCACTTTATCTACAGGATGAAAAACAACTTAAGGTAACATCTATTGATATTTCTGCCAATGCGATAGAGGCATGCAGGCTTCAGGGAGTAAAAGATGCAAGGGTAATTGACATAATGGATCTGGAAAATGAAAAATATGACACCATTATGTTACTTATGAACGGCACCGGAATCTTTGAAAAGCTTTCTAAAATATCAGTTTACCTACAAAAACTAAAATCACTCTTAAATGAAGGCGGACAGATTCTCATAGATTCGTCTGACATCATTTACATGTTTGATGAAGATGAAGACGGTGGAAAATGGATACCGTCGGACGTTGAGTATTACGGAGAAGTAACTTTTACAGTATCTTATAAAAATGAAACAGAAGAAGCCTTTAATTGGCTGTACGTAGACTATAACACATTGCAAAATGCAGCTTACGCTAACGGGCTCAAGTGTGAACTGACAGCGGAAGGCAAACATTATGATTATTTGGCAAGAATGACACATTTATAAAAAGTAAAATTCCGGACAAGTCCAGAATTTTGCTTTTTATAACGTATAATGAAATTATTGCATGTATTTCATAACCATTCCCTGAAGACCCTGGCTCCATTCCTGCACAACCGGCATACTTGCCTGCGCTAAACCAGCCGACTTTTCTACGAACTTTTTACCAATCGGAGATTCGTAGTATTTAATCATTTGCTTAAGATCATCTGCAGTAAACTCTTTCAGGTAATATTCTTCCTGAAATTTAATAACCGGTGCAAGAGAAGCATCAAATTCTTTAGTGAATTCAGCTTGCTTTTCGGCAGGCACCATTGATAGCACCTGTTTTTTAGCCGCGTCTAATTGCCCGTTAATTCCTGAAATCTGTAAAAACTTTTTCACATCTGCTTTCATAGCGTCTGTAGCCTGAGCCATTCCTGCTTGCGCAACCAGCATAAAGATTGCCGCCAATATTACTTTTTTCATTTTGTAAAAATTTAAGTTGGTTTTTATTAAGGTATATTTAGATACTTGTGTGTTTGCAGCGATACCCTCCATTTAGGATTGTTCATCACATAATCTACAATAAGCGGAGTCATCTCCTCCTTTTTGCTCCATTCAGGCTGAAGGAAAAGTATGGCGTTGCCATTTACCTTAGCTGCCTGCTCTTCAGCAAAAACAAAATCGTGCTTATTATGGATAATCACTTTTAATTCGTGGGCATGGGCATACACTTCTTCCGTAGGCAGCTTCGTCTTCTTAGGCGAAAGGCAAATCCAGTCCCATGTCCCGGAAAGTGCATACGCTCCCGACGTTTCTATGTGTACCCTCAATCCGTGATCTTTAAGCCTTGCGGTAAGCGGACCCATATCCCAGGAAAGTGGCTCACCCCCTGTCACTACAATCGTTTTACAATATTTTGCAGCGTTTGCAGCAATAGTATAAATGTCTGTTGGTGGGTGAAGTGCAGCATTCCAGCTTTCTTTAACATCGCACCAGTGGCAGCCCACATCGCATCCGCCTACGCGGATAAAGTAAGCAGCAGTACCGGTATGGTAACCTTCTCCCTGAATGGTATAGAACTCTTCCATAAGCGGAAGCATCTCACCTTTTTCTACTTGTATTTGTATTTCCTTCTTCAGCATGATATTTCAAACAGGGTGCAAAGATAAGCATTAATCCCTTTATTTTAAGCAAATAAAAAACCGACAGCAAGCCGTCGGTTTTTATAAGTATTGAAGAAATATTATTTAAGAGCCTTAAGCTGACCTTTAACGAATTCATCATTAGGGTCAAGCGCAAGTGCTTTATTAAAGTAATCTAATGCTTTAGCTTTGTCAGTTACTGCATAATATGCACCTGCATTAGCATAAGCATCAAGTAGGTTTGCTTTTTGCTTGGTAACTTCAGCCGGACCGGCAGCCACTACGATAGCGATATATTTATCATAAGACTCAGCCATTGTTTTTAATGACTCAGGCGATTGTATGTACCTGTTCACTTTAGCCCTGTATAAATAAGCATCCTGTGCATTTGCATTAAGCTCTATAACTTTAGCAAGTGCTACATCTGCCTTTTTAAGATTTTCAACATTTGCTTTTTGAGCTTCAGGAGATTTGTTTACGTGATCGTAGTATACCGAATAAGCAAGGTAGAAACTATCAAGCATCATGTTTCTGTTATCAGGATTTGAAGTAGCTACTTCAAACACAACTGCTGCAGGACCATATAATTTTTGTTTAAACAATTTCTGACCAACAGTATTAAACTCATTAGTGATGCTTATGTCGGTTTCAGCTGCTTTTTTAATATTAGCGATAGCCTCGTCAAATGTAGCCTGGTTTTTAATTACAGTGTTACCTTTATCATCCTGCCCAACACTTGATGCAAGATCAGCAAGACCTAAGTAAAGGTAATCACGCGCAATGATACGCTTAGGATCTGCTTTAGAAATCCATTCTTTCATCGCTGCAGAACTTTCTGTAAATTTACCGTTCTCATAAAGTGAATAGGCAAGGTAACGTAGTATCCTTGGGTTCACTTTGTCCATTTGCTGCATTTTTAACGCTTCAGCTTCAAGTGCTTTGTAGTCCCCTGTCAGAAGAAGGAAGTCAGCATGCCTCATACGTGAGTTAAGCGAATAATCCGTAAGGCTCATATACTTTTCATAATATGTAAGCGCTTTAGCGTTGTATTCTGTTTTCTTCGCAGGCTCAGTAACACCCCAAATGTAGTATGTTTCAGCAAGCTCCCTGTAAACAGGACCGTAGTTTGCGTTAGCTGCAACGATACCGTCAAAAGCTTTTATTGCTTCAGGGAAGGCCGCTCTTGTATTTTTTGTAATAACCGCAAGCTGTAATTTAGCTCTTAATAGAGAACTGTCATACTGAAGCGCATTACGATAAGCAGAATATGCTTCATTTTGTTTTCTGTCTCCATAGTATGCATCCCCAAGGCTCAGGTAAGCCTGTGCAGATTTTGGATCTTTAGCGATTGCTTTATTTAAGAACTCTACAGCTTTTTTGTAATCAGGCTTATCAGAGAATATGTAAGCACGGCCAATATAAATAAGCTGGTCTACATCTCTTTTTCCTAATGATTTTTCAACTTCAGCAAATTTCGCCTGTGCAGCAGGTGCATTGCTATTGTTAAGGTCAACCTGTCCAAGTCCAATATTATTGAATTCAGGATTGTTTTTTACAGCCTTTCCTTTATTGAAATAAATTACAGCCGAATCCTGCTCTGTTTGTTTAAGATAAACATCACCTAATAGAAAATAATTCTTTCCTTCATCCGGTGAAGAAGTAATTAAGGATTTTAAAATTGTTTTTGCTTTTTGGTATTGCTCGGCATCAATTGCTTTCTTTGCTTCGTTTACATCCTGTGCAGATGCAACTCCAAAAAACAACAACGATAAACCGATAAATTTCAAGTCTTTCATTTGTATTATTTTATATTCAACTTTTTCAATTTTATTTTTATCTGTAACTACAAGTCACTTCGCACCTCAATTTCCCTTGTTGGGATCTCAACAGGCAGCAATCCTGACTTCAAAATAATGCGTTGCCCTTCAAATGCTCCTATGTAAGTTGCAAAACCTGTGCCCAATCCTTCCCTGCCGCTATAATTTAACACATACAGTTTCCTTGTTAAAGGGTACGAATTCGTAGCTATATTGCTTTGGAACGGCTTATAGTATTTCTTTGCGCCTTTATCAATTTTAACATTATCGACACCTAAAACCGTGATATCCGACACAATTTTTGCCAAAGATTCGGGACGTTGTGTAAGCCAGTTCACACCCACCACACCCACAGATCCGGGGTTTTTGTGAACATAACGGATTACTTCTTCGTTCGACTTAAGAGAATAGATATTTCCAGATGGAAGCTTCGCTACTCCTGCGTACTTCAAAAGATATTGGACACTGCTCGAATTAGGGTTGTCAAAAATAAGCTTTTGAATCTTATCAGAAGTACCTCCTTTGATAACCTTAACAATTTCATCAAGGTTTACAACCGAGTCTTTAGCCGACTTATTGGTTATAAATGCAATGGCATCTGTAGCAAATTGTGTTACGACAGGTGTAATCTTTCTTCTCCTGAAATTAGACTCTTCCTCATCTGTAAGCAATCTTGACATTACCACCACCCTTGCAGAATCCTTTATCATGGCATTTACCAATTCCGTCTCGTTCAGGTTAACCTGTGTAACATCAGCCCTTGTATATACGCTATGAAAAACTGCAAGCACATCTTCTATAATCGGCTGAACGGTATTATCAGCATAGAGCGTTGTTTTACCCGCAGTAGGTATATCGGCATTCACACCTTCTCCCGGTGCCTTATCTCCTTTGCAGGAGAATACTCCCGCAGTAAACACAACAAGTAGAACGAATAATCTATAGGTATATTTCATGGATCAGTTTAAAGTTTAGGTTATGATTACCTTTTATCTGTTTTGCCAAAGTCGTATAAACCTGAAGAAAGAGTACGCGATAAGCAACACACCCATAGCCAGGCGGCCATTGTATGTAATTGACAACGGAATCTCTTTCCAGAATATTAAAGTTAATCCTAATGCCAAATAAAGCAGAAAGAACACCAGACCTAAAACAAACAGAAATCGCTGTATGGGCGATTTCTGTGTTTGTTCTTGAGATTGTCTTTTTGAAAGCATCTCTTATTCCTTATGATTTAATGTTAATCGTGATAGGAAGGTTAAAAGAAGTCCTTACCGGTTTACCGTTCTGGATACCAGGGTTCCACTTAATCTTAAGAGATTTAAGTACACGCTCTGCTTCTTTACCTAATCCGTAACCAGGATCCCTAAGAACTTTGATAGCTGTTAACGAACCATCTTTCTCTACAACGAAAGAAACATAGATTCTTGCCTGCATATCACGGTCAACTTCAGGAATTCTAAAGTTTTTAAGGATATAGTTGTTGAATGCTCCTAAACCACCCGGAAAGTCAGGCTGAACCTGAAGACCTGCTGTAGTATATACTGTATTATCAGGAGCTTCTACACCTTTATCAAGGTCACCGGAAGGCTTACCAATGTTGATATCACCTGTAGGGCTTGCCTCTGCATTTCTTGAACTTGGATCAGCTTCTTTAAACTGCTCAGTTTTAGGAGGATCTTCCGGAACCTCTTCTTTCTTAGCAGCTACAAGCGGCTTAAGCTTTACCTCTTCAACAATAGACTTAGGGGCCTGTTGCTGCTCTACCGGTGGTGGAGGCGGAGGCAATACTTCTTCTACTTTAGGCGGCTCAGGAATATCAACAACCTCGATAACCTTATCTACGTTGTCATCCTCTTTTGATGCCATATCACCAAGCTTGTCTGCAATCATAGGAGTCGCTACAAGAAAGATGAAAAGCAAAGCACCAATGATAAGCGCCCTTACTGTAGTCTTAGGGTTTTCTGTACGAAGCTGGTAAGCACCATACTGTTTGTTTCGGCCTTCAAAGACCAAATCAACCCAAGATTTATTAAAAATATTCAGTTTTGACATAATTATAGTTTTTTATGTAACCGCCTCAGATTAGTATAAACCTGATTTAGTTAACAGGTCAAGTTCTCCCGGAGTAATATCGCCTATAGCATAAAGCTGTGGGTGAGTGATCGCCATTTCATCAAGCATGTCAACAAGGTTTTTGTAACTTGCCTTATCACTTGCTTTAATGTTCACGATAAGTCCGTCTCCTTCTTTACCGCCATCTCTTTTAGCAATTGCCTTACCTATTTCAATTTCTTTAAGAAGATCTTTTCGGATACCATCCTTACCAAACACTGCTTTAGTCGGAGCTTCAACCGGAGTTTCAAACTTACCTCTGTACCACATTATCTGATTTTTATCCCCTATAAGAACTGTTAAAAGCCTTTCCTCAGGAATTTTAGTGCCCGGATCTACGGGATCATCTGTTTTATCCGGCATTGCAAGCGGCATAGACTGCGGCTTAGAAAGCGTAGTGGTAAGCATGAAGAACGTAATAAGAAGGAAAGCCAAATCCACCATCGCTGTTAAGTCAACTCCGGGATTCGATTTCTTGGCTCTTACCTTGCCGCCTTTCTTGCCGCCACCGTCGCCGGTATTTAATTCTGCCATTTTATATCGTGTTTATAAAATTAAAAGTTTTCGTCTCTCAAACCGGTCACTAAGAAGAACCTGTTTTTCTTTTGATCCTGAAGGATGTCAATTACTCTCTTTACAGTAGGATAATCTTCTTTTGCATCACCTTTAATGGCGATATCAAGATCTTTAAACTTATCTATTGTAATTTCCTGAGTAGCCAGTTTACCTTCAAGAAGTTCTTTTTCAGCTTCCCTTGCATACTTAACCCAGTCACCTAACTGGTTATTGATCGAGTCATAAGGAATACCTTTTTGAAGTCCAGCCTCGTTTCTTTTAGCAGCATCTAGTTTAAGAAGCCCTTTAAGCTGATTAATTGGCACTCCAAATCCTTCCATAGTAGAAAAAGTTTTATACTCTTCTGCTGTAAAAGGAACATTATACTGAGCAGAGATACGTTTAAGTGTACCCTCCCTTAGATTAGCCGGCATGGTAAAGAACACTTCTTTATCACCTACTGTAATAGTAGCAACACCCTCTTCCGGAAGCTTATCAAGTACCGTTGAAGCAGGAGTATCTACCGGTTTAGGCTCAGGCTGCTTTGCAGTAGCTGTCATAATAAAGAATGACAACAAAAGGAATGCCACGTCGCACATCGCGGTCATGTCTATCCTTGTGCTCTTCTTTGATATTTTAACTTTAGCCATTATTGATTTTTATTAGCTATAGAGAAAATGGAAGCACATCATAATGTGCTTTCCCATCCCTATATATATTGTTATACTTCTACTATTGATTATGCCTGATTAGCACGAGATCTGAATCTTCTGTACGTTTGTACGATTGTAAATCCAGCCTCATCAATAGAGTAAGTAAGTTTGTCAATTTTAGACGTGAACACGTTGTATGCGATAATTGAAAGTGCAGAAGTACCAATACCAGTAGCAGTGTTGATAAGTGCCTCAGAGATACCGTTTGCAAGCTGAGATGAATCCGGAGTAGAACCTGCACCAAGAGCAGAGAACGCCTTGATCATACCTGTTACCGTTCCAAGAAGTCCCATAAGTGTACCTACAGATACAAGAGTAGAGATAACTACAAGGTTTTTCTCAAGCATTGGCATTTCTAATGAAGTAGCCTGCTCGATTTCCTGCTGGATAGCAGCTTCAGCTCTTTCGCTGTCAAAACCTTCTTTTTTAACTTCTTCGTATTTAAGAAGACCTGCTTTTACAACGTTAGCAACAGTTCCCTGTTGTTTGTCGCACTCAGCCATAGCCTCGTTGATGTTACCTGCACTGATTTGAGACTGTACTTTTCTTAAGAAAGACTCAACATTTCCTTTACCAGACGCTTTGCTGATAACGAAGAAACGCTCAAATGAAAACACAATAGACATTAATAATAACCCCATAAGTACCGGTACAACATACCCTCCTTTGTAAACCATTGCAAGGTAGTTACCTGGTAGTGGGTGTCCTTCAGGATTACCATCCTGGAAATTTGAAGGTGCTCCCATTATGAATTTCCACACAAGGATACCTACAATGATACATACAACCATCGCTAAGCCAGCGAATATGTTAGATCCTGATCCTTCTTCCTTTTTCTCAACCTTCTGAATAGATGCGTTTGCCATTTTTTTTAAAAATTTAGTTTTCTGATTTTTTAATAATAGTTTCTTATTGTTAAAATTTTCTTTATATAAGATTGGCAAATTTATACCATTAAGCCATAAAAAAAAATAAATTGGTTTTTTTTATCAATTCTTAACAATAATTTATTGCAAAAATAAACCTGCCGAAACATTTAGTTTAAACACAAACCATATAAATTTTCGATTTTACCCATTCAAAAACTATCATTATTTATTAAATAATTGAAATTAAGATGTATTCAGTACAAATAACATAAATCAAAACGATTTATTGTGCAGGCATGGCAAATTATTCCATTCTCTGCTTTTAAAGATTTTTTTTAGAAAATATTCACTAAAACGATAGAGTCATTGCGCTAAGTTCAGCCTTTGAAAACGTTTTAGAACCTTCAAAAGGTCACAAATACTATAACTCCTATATCTTTACATTTAAATATACGGTTTTTCACTAAAAAATGACTTACCTAATCACATTATATAAAAAATGCCGGATAGTAATTCCGGCATTTTCATTTGTATAATACTATATTTTTTCTATGCTTCCAGAAACGCTAAAATCTTTTCATCAACTTCATTGCTGTCCCATTTATTTTCGATCCCGTCAATTTTCATCACTTCATCCATAATTTCTTTCTGGCGGTCGCCAATAGCTAATGCCTCCGCATAAGGCCTGAAACTGAATGTAACCCTACTATATAATGGGAGCCATTTATCAGGATATTTTTCCGAGAAACGTTTTTCAATCTTCTTTTGCAGCAGGAATTTTGCATCGGCCGTTTTAGATCGCATCTCCATAAAGTTACGATACGACAATTCAGCTATTGCATCAGCATTCGGTTTACGGCTTTCCTGGTATTTTTTAAATATGGTTTTCCAGTCGTCGCCATACTCTTTCATAAGCTGGCTAAGTATTGTTATATCTTCAAAACCTGCATTCATACCATGCCCGTAAAACGGAACTATCGCATGGGCAGCATCTCCTATAAGTGCTACTCTATCTTCATACGTCCAAGGATAACACTTCATGGTAACAAGGGTACTTGTTGGGTTCTTAAAGAAATCCTCAACAAGGTTTGGTATAACTTCTATTGTAGAAGGAAAATGCTTAGCAAAGAATGCTTCAAGTGTTTCCTTGTCTTTTAGTGATTCGAAAGAATTTTCGCCTTCAAAAGGCATAAACAATGTACAGGTAAAACTTCCGTCGAGATTAGGCATCGCTATCAGCATAAAATCATGACGTGGCCATATATGGAACGAGTTTTTATCAAGCTTGTGTGTACCATCAGGATTTGCAGGAATATTAAGCTCCTTATATCCTGTATTTAAAAACTCCTGGGAATAATTAAACATATTTTGGCGCTGCATTCTGTGTCTTATCCTTGAAAACGCGCCATCTGATCCAAAAACCATATCGTACTTAAGATCTTCCCAAGGCCCCTTTTCAGTTTCACCAATGTGCAGTGTAGCATCCGCCATGTTCACGTCCCAAATCCTGCTTTCAAAAAAGAATTCGGCACCTTCAGCTTCTGCAAGTGTAACCATCTGCCTGTTAAGCACGCCCCTGGAAATAGAGTAGATACACTCTCCTTCATTTCCGTAGTTTTGATAACTAAGCGGCTGCCCTACAAGATGTATCGCTCTTTTATCTAAAGGAATTGCAATTTTTCGTATCTCATCACCAAGACCTATATCATCAAGCGCGCGCCAGCCACGATTTGACATAGCAAGGTTGATGGATCTTCCTGAAAATTGAATTTTTCTGATATCGGGACTACGGTCGTAAACATGAACTGCATGAC
This sequence comes from Flavobacterium sp. DG1-102-2, assembly GCF_033042555.1. NCBI lineage: Bacteria > Pseudomonadati > Bacteroidota > Flavobacteriia > Flavobacteriales > Flavobacteriaceae > Flavobacterium > Flavobacterium sp. DG1-102-2. The sequence goes on along the minus strand of NZ_JAWLIK010000007.1, from coordinate 199,416 downwards.
CTGCCCTTTTAAGGTATATTGCTAAAAGAGACCCAACCAAGCCGGCGCCTACAATTGCAACTTTTAATGGAGTTTGCATTGCAAATTATTCTATAACAACACAAATGTAATTAATTAAATTTCAGCTAAAGCTGTTTTTAATCATTTATTTAGAGCATAAATTTTATTAAGAAAAATTTGGCTATTAAAGGATTCTTAATTAATTAACAGCTCTTACCGTAAAGAAGTAATTTTATCTCACTAACTAATTAAAAATTTAGAGCCATGAGAGATTTAGTATCATTAATTATCGTAATCCTTATCATAGGATGGCTGGTAGGATATTTTGGATTTGGACAAGCCGTAGGTAGCCTTATCCACATACTACTGGTATTAGCAATTATCGGAATACTATACAGACTTGCAGTAGGCAGACGCCCATAAGCAGTCTAGTATCACCAAACAATCAAAAAAGCAAAACCCTCCTGAAATATGGCGGGTTTTGCTTTTTTTACGCCAATTATTCAACGGTAATATAAAAATCATTAATCGGCTCGCAATTGTGCTTTACTCTATTTTTGAATTTAGTTTTTGCTTACATTTGATATTGCCTTAACACAGGCAACATATAACACACTATACTAATGAGTTTTGAATATATAGAAATAGAGAGGGTTGAAAAACTCACAAAAAAGGAGTTTATAGAAAACTACTATAAACCGCAAAAACCGGTCGTAATAACCAATCAGATAGAAGACTGGCCTGCATTTACAAAATGGAACCTGGATTTTATACGCGAAGTTGCCGGCGACAAAATGGTCCCGCTTTATGACAGCCGAAAAACAGATTACACAAAAAAAGTAAATGAACCCGACTTTACGATGACAATGAATGAATACATTGACATTTTAAAAAAAGGTCCAACAGACCTACGCATCTTTTTATACAACCTTATGAAAGACGCTCCGTCTATGAAAGATGACATGAAATGGCCCGACCTTGGTTTACGCCTACTGAAGAGCCTGCCGCTTGTGTTTTTTGGCGGCCAGGATGCTAAAGTGTTTATGCATTATGATATTGATTTTCCTAATATCTTCCATTTTCATTTTGACGGAAGAAAACAATGCGTCCTTGTAGACCCAAAGGAAACAAAATACATGTACCGCCTGCCCTACTCATGGATTTGCAATGAAGATATAGACTTTGACAATCCGGATTTCGAAAAGTTTCCGGCACTACAACACGTAAAACCATATATAACAGAACTTAAACATGGAGAGATGCTTTATATGCCCGAAGGATGGTGGCATTATATGAAGTACCTCACACCCGGTTTTTCTTTAAGCCTGCGCTCTTTGGCAGGACGGCCTTCTAACCTGCTTAAAGGCCTTACAAACGTTGCTTTTAACAGGTATTATGACAACTGGATGCGCAAGCGCAAAGGCCAGGAATGGCTGGATTATAAAGACAAGGAAGCCATACGCAGGACAAATGCTACAATTGGCATCAAATAAAACTACAAAGAGCCCGAAAGTAAATTTCGGGCTCTTTGTAGTTTATCAAAATCGTATTACTGCACTCAGGCCGGCCTGTTCCCCATTATAAAATGGCGCAACCATTCCTATGACCTTTTTGTCGGTATCATCTTTTGGGCTGAAAAGATGTTTCTGAATAAACGGATGAAGCCAATAGGCAAGTTTGCTGCTCAGTATCCCTATTCCGGCTCCTGCCGCAATATCGGTCAGCCAGTGCCTGTCATTATAGATCCGTAAAAAGCCTGTTCCTGTAGCAACGGCAAAACCGGCAACACCATACCAAGGCGAAACATCTTTATATTCCTGCCATAAAATTTCTGCACCGGCAAAAGCGGTAGCTGTATGTCCCGATGGAAAAGAATTATTTGTTGAGCCGTCAGGGCGCTCTACTTTCCCGGCAGACTTAAGCCCCATCACTGCACCTACCATTATAAGGTGCGATGTAGCCACTATTATGGTAAGGTCTTTATAGCCGTGTTTCCCCTTGACCCCTGCAAGATTTAGTGCATACACAGAAACTACAGGAGCATAACGCGTATAGTCATCAACCGTAGTGCCTGTAGCCAGGCGTGAACTCAACCTTGAGCGTACAGAATGATTGACATCTTTTACACCGTCACTAACAAGGCCTAAAGAACCATAGCCTATTAATACTGTAGGTATAATAAGCTGCTTATAAATACTGGATTTTTTGTTTAGCTGGCTTTGGCTTACGAGGGTGTCTTTACCAATAAAAATTTTGTCCTGAGCGTTTGCTGTCACAAAAGTAAGTGTCGACAGCAGTAAGATGATTTTTCTCTTCATTAACTATCCTTCCCATTTTTTCAAAGTATTATAACGAAGCAATGCATAAAAAATTATACGTTACATATTTTCATTACCAAAAAGTTAAAAAATTTAACATTTAAAATTAATTAGCTGAATTCGAAAATAATGCACACCCACTTATTCCTACAAAATATGTGAGAAAAAATGTCTTATTCCTGAATTTCAGTTAAATAATAACAGTGATGCATAACGTTGTTAGATTTAGTCATTTGTTAAAATTAAGATAATATCATGAATTACTTATCGCTAATTTAGCTTTTTAAGAACCTAAATTTTAACAAAAAACCCAAATTATTAACGCTTTATCAATTCTTTATGAAAAGAAAATTATCTGAATGGCCGGAAGCATTGCTTTTGGCCACGAGAAGTTTTGTGCCCATACATTACCTGATACTGGCAGTGGTCTTTATGATCACAGCTAATAGTTCAGCACAATGTACAGCAGCACCAACTGTTGCTGGTGCCAGTAACATTACTACGACATCTGCACGGATTAACTGGAATGCGGTGCCAGACACAACATCACCTACCTATACCTTAGAAGTGTACACTGACTCAGGTATGACGGCATCTTTTGGCACTTACACGGCGGTTACAGCAACAAACTTTCCGCTTACAGCACTGATCCCCGGAACCACTTATTACTATAGAGTAAAAGTAGACAATACTACCTGTGGCGATTTCTCTGCAAGCAATAGTTTTACAGCGCAGGCAGGTTACACTCCGCTTGACACTACAGGGTACAATGCAGATGTAATTGCAAATGGCGTAGGCCTTGCCTCTACTTCTACAAACAACTCGGTAGACAGCAGCACTTCAAATTATGCATATTTATGTATTGATTACAAACCAACTTCTGGAGGAGCAACATTGACTTATGGCCTACCTGTTAGCAGAAGCCTTAACAGCCCAAACGTAACCGGGCTGAAGTATATTCTTCAGGATTATGCATTAAACAACTCATTAAGGCTTAATGCCCAAAATGATTTTGGTGTACTAACACTATCTCAGCCGCAAATGCTCAGCAATCTTTATCTGGCTGTAGCATCCGGAAATACAGACTCTGAAATTTCGGTAGAAGTACAGTTTGCAGACAACACTTCGCAAATATTTACAGGAATTGTAGTTACAAACTGGGACGGCACAGCACCTACTGCATCGCCAGCCATAATAAACAATATAGGCAGGGTTTCAAGAACCGGAACTACACAAACAGCATCTACAGGTGCTTTTAAATTATTCCAGATAAGCATGGCTCTTGACCCTGTTAATCATACTAAGATTGTAAATGCTATTAAAATAACAAAAACAGTAGCAGGAGCAGATGCAAAAATACCTAACATCTTTGCGGTTTCGGGAAAAGTGACCCCTGCATGCCCTATCGTTGCTTCGGCTACGGCAGCAGCAACAACTTACACATCGGCTACATTCAACTGGACGTTAGGTACAGTAGGTACAAGCGGAAGCAGCGCAACATATACACTAGAGGTATATACTGATGCAGGTTATACTACATCCGTTGCAGGCTCTCCATTTACAGGACTTACTGCAACGTCTCAGTTAGTAACCGGCCTTACGCTTGATACCGCTTATTATTACAGAGTTAAGGCTAATAACGGAACTTGTGATTCTGATTACGTAACAGGAACGTACACGCATGCATACTGCAGCGCTACGAACACCACAAATTCAAACAACATCACAAACTTTACAACGACGGGGGGCTATGCTAACATAACCAATAGCACAACTACTACTTCATATAACAATTATACCGCACAGGCTGTATCTAAGCCAGCAGGCACTACGTTTAGTTATAACGGAACAAAGAGTGCGACCGGAACAAAGATCAACATATATGTTGACTGGAACAAAGACCTTGATTTTGATGACACCGGCGAAACAATTGCGACCATAGGAACAGGCGCAACAACATACAACGGAACGATTACCATTCCTGCCGGTACAGCACTTGGAAATTACCGATTAAGGCTGCGCTCAAGCACAGCAACTACAATTACGCCATGCGGCCTGCTTACAAACGGAGATACAGAAGATTACACAATCTCTGTTGTTGCACCTCCTGCAGACTGTCCAACTCCCGGAGTAGCCGGAATGCAGTTATCCGGAATTACAGCTTCCAATGTAACAATAACAGTTACAGCACCTACTACAGCTCCAAGCGGTTATCTATTAGTCAGAAGCACATCAAACACCTTATCATCTCAACCTGCCACAGGAGCAACTTATGTAGTAGGTGCCGAACTTGGAGGTGGTGTGATTGCGGCTGTAGGGCCTACATTAACCACTCTAAACGACTTTGTAGGTTCAAACACACGATATTTCTATTTTCTTTACACATATAACGAAAATGGATCAGCCTGTTTTGGCCCTAAATTCAGTAGTGCAGTAAGTGCAGAAGCTATTACCTGCGCAAAAGCAGCTGTAGCAGCTACCGCCAGTAATATTACAGCTAACACAGCAAGACTTAACTGGTCATCTATCGCAGGAACAGGAGGAACAACTCCTAATTATACAGTAGAATTATATTCTGATGCTGCATTAACTTCACTTGTTGGTTCATACACCACATCTAACTCATATTATGATGTTGCAAATTTAGGGTACGGAGCAACATATTATTACAGAGTCAAAGGTTCAACATCTATCGCTTCATGTTTTAATGATGCGTGGTCTGCTACTATAAACTTCGTTGCGTTAAACAGCTATACACCACTATCAGTAACAGGATTTAATGCCGACGTTATTGCTAACGGAACAGGTATTGCAAAAATATCAACCACAAATGCCGTCGATGCCGTAAACAACAGCTACATTGCTAAAGACTATGAAAGGATAAGCGGAACAGTGACCTCTGTAGGCCTTGACGTAAACAGAACTCTCTCTAATACTACTCCTGCGGTAAGATTCCTTTTAGCAGATTACGGTTTCAATAATGCATTACGATTACCTGCTGAACTTCAGTCCGGCACCCTAACTTTAACACAGCAATTTAAAGTAAGTGATTTATATCTTGCTGTTACTTCAGGCAGTGGACCTTCTAATGTCTCTGCACAGGTAAACTTTCTGGATGGTACATCACAGTCAACATCGGCTCCAACTCATTTAGCAATACCTGACTGGTTCGGCTCAGGATCACAGCTTGTTACAAATATTGGACGCGTAAACAGGACAGATAACACAGGAACGCCTGAAACAGGAGCTGCAAAAGTTTTCTATACATCAATCGCAATATTACCTGAGAATCAAAGTAAAACAGTAACATCTATCCTGTTAACGAAAACTTCAACAGGATTAACAGAGCCTGTGCCAAATATATTTGCAGTATCGGCCAAGTTAATTGACGAATGTCCGTCTGTTGCAACAGCCGCAGCCGGTATACCTACGCCAACTACCGAGACAGTAAACTGGACAGCAGGAACAGGTACAGCTGCTACTTCTTATACAGTGGAAGTATATACAAATGCCAACTTTACTTCTCCAATTGCAGGTTCTCCTTTTACAGGAATTACTGCGTTAAACTATAACCTTACCGCTTTAACACCTGCAACACAATATTACTTCAGAGTTAAAGCTATAAACGCGTCATGTGCGTCTGCTTACGTAACAGGTACTTTTACAACACCATGCCAGGCACCGGCCGCACCAACAGCTGCCGCACAAACAATATGTGGACCGGCAACAGTTGCTAATCTTGCAGCAACAGGTGTAACAGGAGCAACATTTAGCTGGTATACACTAGCAACAGGAGGTACTGCATTAGTTGCTACTGCCACAGTTGAAACAGGAACTTATTACGTTTCTCAAACAACAAACGCATGCGAAAGCTCAAGGACAACAGTACAGGTTACCGTAAATACAGTTTTAGCACCAACAGCTGCTGCACAGACATTCTGTCCAAACACGCCCGCATCGCATCTTACTGCCACAGGAGTTACAGGTGCAACATTTACATGGTATGCAACGCAGGGAGGAGCTCCACTTACAGGGACGGAAATACTTGCAACAGAAACTTATTATGTAACCCAAACATCAAACGGATGTACAAGCCCGGCTACAGTTGTAGGAGTAACCGTTGCGACAGTTAACGCGCCAACTTCGGCTGGACAAACCGTTTGTTCAGGCACAACGATCTCTCAGCTTTCTGTAACAGGATCCACGGGGGCAACATTTACATGGTCTTCCACTCAGGGAGGAGCAGCTCTTGCAGGAACAACAACTCTTGCAACAGGCACTTATTATGTAACACAAACGGTGGGTTCATGCACGAGTACAGCAACAACTGTCGCTGTGACTGTTACCACAACTCCTGCTCCTACCGCTACGTCTCAAACTTTTTGTGCAGGCACTCCTGTATCTCAGCTCGTAGCTACAGGTGGAACAGGTGCAACATTTAGCTGGTATACAACACAGGGAGGTCCGGTTCTTGCGCCTACCACAGTTCTTGCATCGGGAACTTATTATGTTACACAAACGCTAAACGGATGCCCAAGTACAGCAGTACCGGTAACAGTAACTATAAATACTACATCAGCTCCTACTGCCGCTGCTACACAGGCATTTTGTGCAGGTGCGACCGTATCGCAGCTTGCAGCGACGGGTACTAACCTCGTATGGTCTGCCACTCAGGGAGGTACTGCACTTTCTTCAACCGCTACTCTTGCTACAGGAACATACTATGTAACACAAACGGCAAATGGCTGTATTAGTACGGCTACTACTGTAGCAGTAACCATCAATACTGTTAATGCTCCAGAGGCTTCTTCACAGCCATTCTGCGTAGCTGCCACAGCATCTCAGCTTACTGCAACAGGAGCCGCAGGTGCCACATTTACATGGTATGCAGCGCAAGGCGGAAATCCGTTAACCGGAAATACATCGCTTTCGACAGGAACATATTATGTAACACAAACCGTAGGTTCTTGTACCAGTACCGCTACAGCTGTATCGGTTACCATAAATGTTACACCGGTTCCAACAGCATCTGCACAAACATTTTGCGTGGGCGCTACGGTATCTCAATTATCTGCAACCGGGTCAGGATTAAAATGGTATGCTTCGCAGGCGGGCGTAGCAGTTCTTCCGGAGACAGAAGTACTTTCAACAGGTACTTATTTTGTTACCCAGACACTAAGCGACTGCGAAAGCGGCCCAGTTCCTGTTTCTGTAACCATAAATACAACTCCAGCTCCTACTGCATCGGCACAAACATTCTGCGCGGGTTCAACAGCTTCAGAATTGTTAGCTAACGGAACAGACCTAACATGGTATGCTTCGCAGGGAGGATCTGCTCTTACCGGGACTGAAACTCTTGCTACAGGAACATATTTTGTAACTCAAACACTTAATGGGTGTCCAAGTATAGCAACAGAAATTGCTGTTACCGTAAATACAACACCGGCTCCGGCAGCATCGGCACAAACATTTTGTAATGGAGCTACCGCTTCAGAACTTTCTGCAACAGGAACCGACCTTGCATGGTATGCATCTGAAAACGGGAACGTGCTTACAGGAAACGAACTTCTTGTTACGGGAACATACTTTGTGACACAAACACTAAACGGATGTCCAAGCGCAGCGACAGAAGTCAATGTTGTTATAAACACAGCTGAAGCACCTACAGCAACAGAGCAGACTTTCTGCGAAGGGGCGACAGCATCAGAACTTACAGCACAGGGCACAAGCCTTACATGGTACGCTGTTGAAGCTGGTAACGAACTAACCGGAAACGAACTTCTTGTTACGGGTACATATTACGTTACACAAACAGTTGGCGATTGTACAAGTATCGCCGCGACAGTAAACGTACTTGTAAACGCAATACCAGATGCTCCAACAGGAGAAGCTACTCAGGAGTTTACTGAAGGTTCTACAGTAACCGATCTTGAAGTTAATAGTGTTGATGGCGCAATGGCAAACTGGTTTGTAAAAAATGATGCCGACGAATATATAGCAGTATCAAATGATACTGCACTTGAAGATGGCACTACATATTATGTTAGTCAGACCGTAGGGACATGTACAAGTGACTATTTAGCTGTTACAGTAAGCGTAACCGCAGGAAGAACGTCTTTTGATATGAATAGCTTAAAAGTTTATCCTAACCCTACAAGAGATATTATCACTATTGCAAACAACGACAATATCACAAATGTAAAAGTGATTACTCTTTTAGGACAAACGGTTATAGACCAAAATACAAATACCCAAAATGTACAGATAGATCTATCTGACCTTGCCGCAGGAAACTATATCCTTGAGGTAAAAGGATATGGCGGATCTGCTAATCTTAAAGTTGTTAAATTCTAAGATTTATAATTTTAGTAAAACAAACAGGCTCTCAAATTGGGAGCCTGTTTTATTTGTTTACGTAGTTAAAAATCATGAAGAATGATCATTACCGTTCAATGCAATAAAAAGGGATAACGTATTAAATATTGATTTAATCTGATTCTGTGGAATTGAAATAATGGTATGATTATGCCTGCCTGTAATTTTAACTTTTACATCGGCTGCGGTACTCACAGCTTTTATAATTCTTATGTTGTTTTCATTTACCGAATCATCAAACCACTCGCATACTTTCGCCTTGTCTCCCGGATAATACTCTAAATTCTCCGGATAATATTCATAAGGAATACCATCAACCAAAAATTGGCACTTTTTTATGAACATCCATTCATTAGTCTGTACCTGAAAACAAAATCTAAGATTGCCTGCAACGTTGTTAACCTGTTCAAAATAACAGTATGCAGCATTACCGTGGCATAGATCAGGAATACTTTTTTCCCTGTAGTATATAATGCTGTTAGGATCGTATTCGTCTTTTTTAATTTTGAACAAAGGGAGCAGCTGCTTAATCGCAACACTGTCAACACCGCTGCTTGTCATTATAGCAGGCAAAGGATGTCGGGATACCGATTTGTGCTTAATATTTTCAGGAAAAATATTCTCTTTCCTGTTGAGTTCAGTATAGAGAACTGCCGCCAGCACCACAAGGGAGCTAATAAATACCTTTTCGTACGCTTTCATCTTAAGTCTTATTAATAGCAAACTGAATATATGATCGATTTAAAACATAGAAATACACCCAGGACAAGTCCTGAACTGAAATCTGCTATGTTCATGATCAAACCAACATGCAGCAACCGTTTTACGGTTTTCATAAAAATTAACTTAGATATCCCTGGAGGCTAGGCTACCCTATTTTTTATAAACAGAACGCAAAAAGGCATCCTCAAAAAAAGTTCTTTGCAGGTTTAGAACAAAGAACAGTAATCAAATTTACTTAGGGGGCAGTTAAAATAAATTTTGAAACGAATTCATTTTAAGCGTCAAAAATATAGATAAAATGTTTACAAATTAACATCTTGACCGTTTTTTTTACCTTTCATCATTAAATATAACATAGTAAGAATTCTGGCCCGCAAAAACACATTATTTCGTTAAAATAAGCTTTATCAAACATTGTCGCAATTCCGAACTAAGTTGTTAACAAGACATTTGTATAGCTAGTGTCATGCAAGAATTACATATGCCATACTCCAATCTGCTTTGAAAACGAAAAAGGTGAATAAAACACTTAGAGCAAGCTCTGTATTTTATCCACCTTTTTTATTTATTCGTGACCCCAGAGGGATTCGAACCCCCAACCGCTGGAGCCGAAATCCAGTGCTCTATCCAGTTGAGCCATGAGGCCAATTCATACTCTGATTTATAGACTGTCAGATCTTTAGCGTTTCTTTAAAATAGTCTAAAGATCTAACCGCCTAACGATATTATGCTAATGATTTTTTCACGACATTAGAGATGGTTTTACCGTCGGCTGTACCGGCAAGCTCTTTAGACGCTATACCCATTACTTTACCCATATCTCCCATTCCTGCAAAACCATTGTCTGCTATAATTTTCTTTATTACTGCTTCAACTTCTTCTTCAGTCAATTGTGCAGGAAGAAATTTTTCTATGATGGCAGCCTGCTCAAGTTCCGGATCAGCAAGATCCTGGCGTCCTTGCTCAATATATATGTTTGCACTGTCCTTACGCTGCTTTACCAGCCTTTGAAGCAGCTTCATTTCTTCTTCAGGAGACACCTCTTCCTTTGCGCCTGTTTCTGTCTGCGCAAGCAATAGTGCCGACTTAACAGCCCTAAGTGATTCTAACGCCACTGTATCTTTTGCTTTCATGGCTGTCTTGATGGCATCCATGATATCATTTTGTAAACTCATAATATTGGCTTTAATATGCCTGCGAAGATAAAAAAATAACCCGAAAATACAGAATATTTTCGGGCTAAAGGTTCACATTTGGGTTAGTTAATCTACATTGTCATGCAGGAACGAGTTGTTAGAACGTAACTGTAAGTCGTCGTTGCTATCTGTTCCTAAAGACAAGCGTGATTTGCTATTGTCTGTACGGGAGTCGTTTAAATCAATCCCCATCCTTTTATATGCCGGTTCTTTTTCAAATTCGTCTACTCTTGAAGAACTGTTATGGAACTTATAATTAAATTCCTTCATTTTTCTTCTTCTTTCCTCTGCTCTCAAACGAAGTGTCTCTTCAATAGTCATTTCCATCGGAGACAATTCCTCGTTAGCCTGTACTTGCTTAACAGGCTCTACAGACGTCTTCATCGTCAGGTTAAGTTCAGGAGCAATTGGCTCTTCCACTTTAGCTGCCGGTTTTGAATCAAGAAGTTCGTTTTCTTTTTCTAGGTATTCCTCAAGAGAATATCTCACGATTCCGTTCTCGTTAAGTTCGGTTACAGGAACTACCTGAACAGGCTCAACTACCTTAATATCGCGCGTTTCTTCTGTAAGACTGAAAAGTACTTTTTCTTCTCTCTTTATATTATCAGTAGACAGGTCAAAAGAGAAAGTAAATTGATCTTCTTCTTTTTTGGCAGCTACTACAAATTCCGGTTCAAATACTTCAATCTCCCTCACATCTTTGATCTCTGCAAACACCGGAGCCTCAGCTACAGGCGGTACAGCCACAGGTGCCGGTACAATTACGGGCTCTGGCGCTACGATCTCAAAAAACACGTCAAGGTTATTGATGTATTCTGAAGAAGGAAGTTCAACTTCTGCAACTTCAGCAACCGGCTTTTTTTCCTCTACCTCCTCCTCAAGTGAAAAAACAATCTTTTCTTCAACAACAGGTTCCGGTCTCACTTCAGCTCTAGGCTGTTCCACAGGTGCAGCAAGATTAAATACAGATACCGTAGCTCTTGCGCTAAGATCCTGAACAAGCCTCTGCCCTTCTTCAAGAGCGTGGATTATCTTTTTAGGCTCTGTGTTAACGATCTCATTTTGCTGCTCAACATTAAAGCCTGTAGCAATAATAGTTACTGCAACAGCATCTCCAAGAGATTCATCTTCACCAACACCCATAATGATGTTAGCGTTATGGCCTGCTTCAGACTGTATGTGATCATTGATCTCTCCTATCTCGTCAATAGTGATTTCGTTAGTTCCCGAAACCACAAGCAATAGCACGTTTTTAGCACCTGTAATCTTGTTATCGTTAAGCAGCGGAGAATCCAGCGCATCAACAATAGCTTCTTTTGCACGATTATCTCCAGACGCTACAGCAGACCCCATTATAGCAGTACCACTGTTAGACAATACTGTCTTAGCATCCTTAAGGTCAATATTCTGAGTGTAGTGGTGCGTAATAACTTCGGCAATACCCCTTGAGGCAGTTGCTAACACTTCGTCCGCTTTAGAGAACCCTGCTTTAAAACCAAGGTTACCATACACTTCACGTAATTTATTATTATTGATAACGATTAACGAATCAACCTGTTTTCTAAGCCTTTCAACACCTGATAATGCCTGTTCAGACCTTACCTTACCTTCAAACTGGAAAGGAATGGTTACAATACCTACCGTAAGAATGTCTCTCTCTTTAGCAAGCTGTGCAATTACAGGAGCTGCACCAGTACCGGTACCACCGCCCATACCAGCCGTAATAAAGATCATCTTGGTATTAGTATCCAGCATTTTCTCAATATCTTCTATACTCTCTAAAGCAGACTGTTGCCCTACTTCAGGGTTTGCACCGGCACCAAGACCTTCGGTAAGGTCGATACCAAGCTGTATTTTGTTTGGCACAGGGCTATTTTGCAAAGCCTGCGAATCTGTATTGCACACAATAAAATCTACACCTTTGATTCCCTGCTTAAACATGTGGTTTATCGCGTTGCTTCCGCCTCCGCCAACACCAATTACTTTGATCACGTTTGATTGATTTTTGGGTAAATCAAACGAAATGCTTCCAAATTCTGAGTTGCTCATCATATCAATCGGTTTATTCTGCGTTATCTAAAAAATCTTTAATCTTATCAATATACTTGTCAAAAAATGACTTTTTGACTTTCTTCTCTGTAGATTCCTCTACATTTCTTTCAGGCTGTTTTGCAGTTACAGTTTCCAGCACCTCTTCCTCTTCATAAAGCTGCTGCGTAGGATCCGGAGCAACAACTGTATTAATAACCGGCTGCCTGTACACCGGCTGCTCCACCGGTTTTTGCAATTCTACCAGTGGCGTTGCGCTTTGGGTATCATTACGAAGGCTGTTCATTACAAGCCCTACTGCTGTTGCATATAGCGGACTTGAAATTTCTTCATCAGAATTACCAGCCAGGTGCTCGTTAGGATAACCTATCCTTGTATCCATACCCGTAATATATTCTACCAGCTGCTTAACATGTTTAAGCTGTGCGCCGCCTCCTGTAAGAACAATTCCTGCAATCAGCTTTTTGCGTGGATCTTCATGCCCGTAAGCTTTGATCTCTGCAAATACCTGCTCTATAATCTCCACCACTCTCGCGTGGATAATCTTAGAGAGGTTTTTAAGCGAAATCTCTTTTGGTTCGCGGCCTCTCAGTCCCGGGATAGAAACAATCTCGTTGTCTTTATTTTCTCCCGGCCATGCCGATCCAAATTTCACTTTAAGCAATTCTGCCTGTTTCTCTATAATAGAACATCCTTCTTTGATGTCATCTGTAATTACATTACCTCCAAAAGGTATAACCGCCGTATGGCGAATGATACCATCTTTAAAGATCGCCAGGTCTGTAGTTCCGCCACCTATGTCGATAAGCGCAACACCTGCTTCTTTTTCCTCCTGGCTCAATACCGCATCGGCAGATGCCAATGGTTCTAATGTCAATCCTGAAAGATCAAGGCCTGAACTCTTAATGCATCGGCCTACATTGCGGATAGACGAAGCCTGCCCTACCACTACATGGAAGCTGCTTTCCAGCCTGCCGCCATACATTCCGATAGGTTCTTTTATCTCGTTCTGTCCGTCAATCTTAAACTCCTGCGGCAGTACGTGGATAATTTCTTCCCCCGGCAGCATTGCCAGCTTGTGCACCTGGTTAATAAGCAAATCAATATCTGCATCGCCTATTACCTCTTCAGGATTATTCCTGCTTATATAATCGCTGTGCTGAATACTGCGGATGTGCTGCCCTGCAATACCCACCACCACGTCGTTAATTTTGTATCCGCTATCTGCTTCGGCCTCCAGTACCGCCTGCTGTATAGACTGTATTGTTTGTGTAATATTATTTACGACACCTCTGGCCACACCAAGGCTTTTGGATTTTCCGACACCAAGTATCTCCAGTTTCCCGTATTCATTTTTCCTGCCTATCATCGCAACAATCTTTGTCGTCCCGATATCTAAACCTACTGCAATGCTGTCTTTTTCCATAACCCCTATTTTTTGGTGCACACAACCTGTTGTGTAAATTTCAGATTTATTGTTTTGTACTGTTTTACCAGTGTATCTTTTGCTGCATTCTGGAGGAACGCCTTATAATTATTAAATTTCTTTTCAACGTTTATCGGCCTGCCAAATAAAATTTCGAAATCATGATTTCTGCTTTTCATTTTAAAACTGCCACCAGGGGTTATATCTATCCCAATGATGTTCTTCGTTAAAAACACATCATCGTTGATGTAATTGAGCAGTTCGTGAAGTCTTTTCTTCTCTACACTGCTTACTTGCCCGGTTACGATAGGCACCCTCGCAGTGTATGTTTCAGACAACGGCATTTTATCTCCCCTGTAATCGATGTAATATGATTCTTCCCCTAGAAAAATTCTGGCAACAGGCTTCCTCTGCGAAATTTTCGCTTTAAGTTTACCATCTACCGTAGCGTAAACCTCTGCCTTGTCAATCATTGGGTTTTTGTCAAGGGATTTTTCCACGCTATTCAAATCTAATTTATCTTTTCGAATGCTTTGTATACTCCCAAAATTTTGTATCAACAAGTTATTAACTTTCTCGTGCGTTATAAAGTCCTCAGCCTGTGCAAACTCAATATTTGCCTCTTTTAACTTCCTGTTGTCATTTCGTTTTGATGAGAAAGAATACAGGAAAATCACGGCGCCTAAAATAAGCACCAGCCTTACGTCATTCCACTTAATTTTTTTCATCTAAAATCGTCTTAATCTGCGGTACCATCTCCCCTATATCACCCGCTCCAATCGTTACAATTACCGTTGCATCGGTCAGCTTTAAAAGCGATAGCAAATCGGTTTTTGAAACCAGTTTTTTGTTTGGGTTTTCTATTTTATCCAACAGCCATTTAGAAGTGATCCCTTCCATCGGCAGTTCGCGTGCCGGATATATATCCAGCAGCACTATGTTCTCAAATGCAGACAGGCTTTTAGCAAATCCGTCGGCAAAATCCCTCGTGCGGCTGAAAAGGTGCGGCTGAAAAACAGCAAGCACTTTCTCCTTCGGATACAATTCTGTAACCGCCTGGTACACCGCATTTATTTCTGTAGGATGGTGTGCATAATCATCTATATACACCAATCCTTGTTTTTTTATCTGGTATGAAAATCTTCTCTTTACCCCTTTAAAAGATGCAAGCGCCCTTTTAATATCATTACTTTCCACACCATAAGTCCTTGCCATTGCAAATGCAAGAAGCGCATTAGTAAGGTTATGATGCCCCGGAAGTGCAAATTTCACGTCGGTTATTGTTTCGTATGGTGTTACCACATCAAACAAATACCATCCGTTTTCTATGCGTATGTTTACTGCCGAAAACTGCCCCTCATTAACACCAACAGTTATACCCTCTAACGGAAGGCCATTGGTAACAAACAAATGGTTTTTATCTGATACCTTATCTGCAAACTCCCTGAAGGTCGCTTCTATAGCAGCTGTATCGCCATAAATATCAAGATGGTCGGCATCCATAGATGTAATGCAGGCCATGTCAGGATGCAGGTGCAGGAACGATCGGTCAAATTCATCTGCCTCTACAACGGTTATCGTTTTACCGCTGCCAATTAGGTTAGAGTTGTAGTTCTCTACAATACCGCCTAAAAACGCAGTAACATCAAGCCCGCTTTCATATAAAACGTGGCCTAAAATGCTTGAGGTGGTTGTTTTACCATGTGTACCTGCCACTGCAAAGCAGTAGGTATCTTTTGTTATTATACCTAAAACCTCCGCACGTTTTTTAACTTCAAATCCATTTTGCAGGAAATAATTCCATTGCAAATGGTTTTTAGGAACTGCAGGCGTAACAACAACCAGTGTATTCTCTTTATTCAGGAACGGAAGCGCTATCAGCTCAACCTTATCATCAAAATGAATAGCTATTCCTTCTGCCTTAAGCTCATCGGTAAGATGAGTAGGCGTTTTATCATAACCGGCCACATTTTTGCCTATAAATTTAAAATAGCGGGCCAGGGCACTCATTCCGATGCCTCCTATACCCACAAAATAGACGTTATGTATTTGGTTTAAGTCCATTATTCTTTTTAAGTTTCTTAGCTACTGAGTAGTTTAGGTTACTGGTTTCCCGCTACCTTAATACATAGCACATTTCTATTATTTGCTTCCACACTTTTACCTCAAAACCTTAGCTCCTTAGCCACTCAGCACCTACTTGATCAACTTCACTATCTCTTCAACTATGTCTTTAGTAGCATTTGCTTTTGCCAGTTTTTTTATATTCTCTCCCAGCTTATGCTGTTTGTCTGGGTTGGAAAGCAAGTCAGAAAACACCGGTTGAAACTGTGTATCAAGCTGCACTTCCTTAAGCAGCAGTGCACCTTCTTTATCTACGATAGCCTGTGCATTTTTTGTCTGGTGGTCTTCAGCTACATTAGGCGACGGAATAAAAATAACCGGCTTGCCTACTAAACATAGTTCTGAAACCGATGATGCCCCTGATCGTGAGATCACAAAATCTGCAGCAGCATACACAAGATCCATCCTGTCTATAAATGAAAGCACCTGAACACCCTCTTTGTCGCCGTAGCTTTTGTACTCTTCAAAATAAAACTTACCGCACTGCCATATTACCTGTACATTTTGGGCCAACAACCATGTAAGTTCTTTTGCTATGAGCTGATTTATCCTTCGCGAACCAAGGCTGCCACCCAAGACTAATACTGTCTTTTTAGCAGGATCAAGCTTAAAACGTTCTATTGCTTCTTTTCTATTACCTTCTACATCCAGTATATCGCTTCTTACAGGGTTTCCTGTAAACACTATCTTCTCAGCAGGAAAAAAACGCTCAAGATTATCGTAGGCAACACATATCTTTTTTGCTTTTTTTGAAAGCCATTTGTTTGTTATCCCCGGATACGAATTCTGCTCCTGTATAACTGTTGGCACTCCTAACCCTGCTGCTGCCCTTAATAACGGGCCGCTTGCAAAGCCCCCTGTACCTATTACTGCATCCGGTTTAAAATCTTTTACAATTTTTCTTGACTTTACCAGGCTACTCATAAGCTTTAGCGGAAACATAGCATTATCCAGCGTTAGCCTTCTTTGTATGCCTGCAATCCATAAACCAATGATCTTATATCCTGCCTGTGGCACTTTTTGCATTTCCATCTTATCGCTGGCACCTACAAAAAGTATCTCACTATCCGGAAACCTTTCCCTTAATTCATTGGCAATCGCTACGGCCGGATAAATATGCCCGCCTGTACCGCCACCGCTTAATATGAATTTTTTTTTACTCATCCCTTTTTACCTCACCCCCAACCCCTCTCCAAAGGAGAGGGGAGTGAGCAACTTTATTTTATAACTTCGGACTTCCGACATCGGACAATCCACTGATCACTATTTACCAAACACAGCACTCATCGGGTTTTTAGACCTGTCCTCTATTGAAAAGGCTGCAGGCTGTGCTGATTGCTTTTCGTCTTCATCATCAGCTAAAGCTTTTGCTTCTTCTTCCTGTTGTTCCCTTGTTATGTGTTCGTCTATCATGCGCTGCAGTGCTGCTTCGCGTTCTTCCTTCTCAGCTATTTCCTGTGCTATTTCTTCTTCTTTTTTGGTAACACTAATTATGATTCCTATCGAAATACAGGTCATCCATACCGAACTACCACCGCTACTGATAAGCGGTAACGTTTGGCCTGTTACCGGAAGCAGCTCGACCGCTACCCCCATATTTATAAGTGCCTGAAATATAATAGGAAATCCAAGCCCAACAATAATAAGTTTTCCAAATAGCGACTTCGCTTTATGCGCCGTTACTAAAAACCTGAAGAACAACATCAAGTATAAGGTCAGTACCGCCAATCCACCTGCTAACCCGTACTCTTCAACTATAATAGCGAAGATAAAATCGGAAGATGACTGCGGCAGAAAATTCTTCTGAACGCTCTTGCCCGGACCTAACCCATATATCTGCCCTGTCGCAATGGCAATTTTTGCTTTCTCTATTTGGTAATCATCTTCGTTAGGTTCGTCAGACGAAAAACGTTCTATACGGTTCATCCAGGTATCTACCCTGTTTGGCATAGCATCAGGAAATTTCATTGCAAAACCAACAAAAAGCACAAGGAAAAGTACACCTGCACCTATAATTGTTCCTAAATAGCGCAGCGGGTAACCACCTATAAACACCAGCATAGACACCATCGAAAAAATAAGCGCAGCGGTAGAAAAGTTGGCTGGCAATATCAGCGCCAGTATAATAAACACCGGAGCCCATAATTCAAGGAGCGAACCTTTAAATGTTATTTCTTTACCCTCCATTTTAGCAAGGTAGCGCGCAACATAGATCATAAGAACTATAGATGCCAATGCAGATGTCTGGAATGTAACCCCGATAAAAGGCACTTTAATCCATCGGCTGGCATTTGCGCCGTCTATCACCGTACCCTGAAAGAACGTATACACCAACAGCAATCCTACTATAGGCAATGCTATCTGAGATATTCCTTTGTAATAATGATAAGGAACTTTGTGTACAAAATATATAAGGCCAAAACCAATGAAAATATGCACAAGGTGCTTAACCAGGTAACCAATCGTAGATCCTTTACCGATAACATACACAAGGTTTGTACTTGCGCTGAAAACCGGCATGAACGAGATAAGGGCAAGCAGCATCACAAACGACCAGACGCCTTTGTCTCCCTTCAGGTTATTGATTAATTCTTTCATCGTTTTTGTTCTTTATTTTCGTGTCATTTTGAAGAGAAGAAAGCTCAACTATCATTAGCAGGAGATTCTTCTACTCCTTTACACTTCGCTCAGAATGACAGAGCAAGCGATTTTTTATAAATTCTGAACTGCGTTCTTAAATTGCTTTCCGCGTTCTTCATAATTATCAAACAGGTCAAAGCTTGCGCATGCCGGAGACAACAGTACTGTATCTCCTTTTTCGGCAAGTTTCTGGGCCACTTTTACAGCCTCCTGCATGCTCGATGTTTCTACCATCACATCTACCACGTTGCTAAACGCATCCATGATCTTGTGGTTGTCCACACCCAGGCACACTATCGCTTTCACCTTTTCCCTTACCAGCTGCATAAGCTCGCTGTAGTCGTTACCTTTATCAACACCACCCACAATCCACACCGTTGGTGTTTTCATGCTGTCCAGGGCATAAAATGTTGAGTTTATATTTGTTGCTTTACTGTCGTTTATGTACTGTACATTCTGTATCTTAAGTACATTTTCCAAACGGTGTTCAACACCCTGAAAATTAGAAAGACTCTCTCTTATTGTCTCTTTCCTGATGCGCATAATCTGCGCAATAGCTGTTGCTGCCATGGCATTCTTAACATTGTGTTTTCCTTCTAATGACAGTTCGTTTGTTGACATGGTAAATTGGTCTTTATTTATATTGCTGATAATAGTGTCTTCTTTAAAATAAACTCCGTTTTCTATTTCTCTAGTAAGAGAGAACGGAATCTTTTGTGCCCTAACCGAATTTTTTTCTAACCATTCTGCTATCGCCTCGTCATCTGCATCATAGATCAAAAAGTCATCTTCAGTCTGGTTCATTGTAATCCTGAATTTTGCTGCTATGTACAATTCATATTTGTATTCGTAGCGATCCAGGTGATCAGGGCTTATGTTTGTTATCACAGCAATATGCGGCCTGTATTTTTCGATACCGTCCAGCTGAAAGCTGCTTAACTCAAGTACATATCCCTCGTGCTTATTTTCGGCAACCTGCCAGGCAAAGCTTTTCCCTATATTTCCCGCCAAGCCTACATTAAGGCCTCCCTGTTTTAGCAAATGGTGCGTTAGCAGGGTTGTTGTTGTTTTTCCGTTGCTCCCGGTTATTCCTATCGTATTTACTTCAAGAAACTGGTACGCAAATTCAATTTCAGATATTACCGGGATCCCTTTTTCTTTAATCGCTTTTACAATTGGCGACTTATCAGGAATACCCGGGCTTTTCATCACTATATCAGCATTAAGGATCAATTCCTCCGTATGCTTTTCTTCTTCCCAATCCAGTTTATTAAGTGCAAGAACTTCTTTGTAATTGTTTTTTATCTTACCAAAATCAGAGATGAACACGTCATACCCTTTTTTCTTTCCAAGGATGGCAGTACCAACACCGCTTTCCCCTCCGCCAAGTACAACTAGTCTCATAGGCTTTCTATCTTAATTTTAAGGATACAAGTGAAAATATGGCCAATAATATGGCTACAATCCAAAAACGCGTTACGATCTTGCTTTCATGATAGCCTTTCTTCTGGTAATGATGGTGGAGCGGCGACATTAAAAATATCCTTCTTCCTTCTCCAAATTTTTTCTTTGTATATTTAAAATACCCTACCTGAAGCACTACCGAAAGGTTTTCTGCCAGGAAGATACCGCATAGTACGGGTATCAGTAATTCTTTTCTAACAGCAATGGCAAGCACCGCAATGATTCCACCTATGGTCAAACTCCCTGTATCTCCCATAAACACCGTTGCCGGATAGGTATTGTACCAGAGAAACCCAATGAGCGAACCTACAAATGCCGTTATGTATACTGTCATTTCTCCCGAATTAGGGATGTACATTATATTCAGGTAATTTGAGAATATGATGTTACCAGACACAAAGGCAAAGATTCCGAGGGCGAGTACGGCAATTGCCGATGTACCCGCGGCGAGGCCATCTATACCATCGGTAAGGTTTGCGCCGTTAGATACCGCCGTGATGATAAAGATCACGATCGGGATGAATATCAGCCATGCATAATCTTTATAGCCATCACCTGCCCACGAAAGCAGCTCAGCATAATCAAACTCATTATTCTTAAAGAACGGAATAGTCGTCGCTGTAGACTTCTCCTCCTGCCCACCCTGAGAGATAACATTAACACCCGCTGCCTGCTGGCTGTAGATATTAACTTTACCTGTATCTGTTCTTACTGTAACCGATGGATGGAAGTAAAGAATGTACCCAACAATAAGCCCAAGGCCTACCTGCCCTACAACTTTAAATTTTCCTTTAAGCCCTTCTTTATCTTTTTTGAATATCTTGATGTAATCGTCTATAAAACCGATGGTACCCATCCACAATGTGGTAATTATAAGCAGCATCACATAGATATTATCCAGTTTTGCAAGCAGTATTACCGGGATAAGCGTAGAAATGATAATGATAAGACCTCCCATTGTAGGAGTACCTGCCTTTTGAGACTGGCCTTCAAGACCAAGCTCGCGCACAGTTTCACCCACTTGTTGCTTTCTAAGGAAGTTGATTATCTTTTTACCAAAAACTGTAGAGATAAGCAGCGACAAGATGATTGCCAGCCCTGAACGGAATGTAATGTACTGAAACACCCCTGTGCCCGGCACATCTAAATGTTTGTCTAAATATTCAAATAAATAATACAGCATATCTCCGCTATTTGTTTAATTGGTCTAAAATTTCTTTTACTGTCTCCATATCATCAAAGTGAAAGCGCTCCCCTTTAATTTCCTGGTACGTCTCATGGCCTTTACCGGCAATAAGTATAATATCATTTGGCCTTGCCAGCTGGCAGGCAATCTTAATAGCCTGTTTCCTGTCTACCACTGCAAGTGTCTTTTTATAGTTTTGGGGCTCAACACCCTTTTCCATGTCTTCAATAATATCCTCAGGCACTTCGCTTCGCGGATTATCTGAAGTAAAGATGGCTTTATCACTCATACTTGAAGCTATGTGCGCCATGACCGGGCGTTTTGTTTTGTCCCTGTCACCGCCGCAGCCTACAACCGTGATCAGCTGTTCATTCCTGGTGCGGATATTTTCTATTGTACTTAATACGTTTTCAAGCGCATCAGGCGTGTGGGCATAATCCACAATTGCTGTTACTTTAGAGTCGCTTATAATAAACTGGAATCTGCCAGAAACACTCTCAAGTTCACTCATCAGCCGCAAAACTTCTACACTTTCGAGACCTAAGTTTACAGCCGTGGCATAAATAGCCAAAAGGTTGTACGCATTGAAAGTCCCTATTAGTTTTACCCAAACTTCCTGTTCATTAATTTTAAGCAGCAAACCTGACAGTTGGTTTTCCAATATTTGGGCTTTGTAATCGGCATAGGTCTTAAGTGCGTACGTAAGCTTTTTAGCTTTTGTATTCTGCAGCATAATAAGACCATTCTTATCATCTACGTTTACAAGCCCGAAAGAACCTTTTGGCAATTCGTCAAAGAACCTTTTCTTAACATCCCTGTACTCTGCAAAGGAGCTGTGGTAATCCAGGTGATCATGAGACAGATTGGTAAACACACCCCCGGCAAACTCAAGACCCGCAGTCCTGTTCTGGTGAATACCGTGAGAGCTCACCTCCATAAAGCAGTACTCGCAGCCTGCTTCTTCCATCTCTTTCAGATACTTATTTATAGTAAGTGAGTCAGGAGTAGTATGTGTAGCCTTATATTCTTTAGTATCAACAAGTATCTTTACAGTACTTAACAGCCCTGTTTTATATCCTGCATTTTTAAATAGCTGATATAACAATGACGCTATGGTCGTTTTACCATTAGTACCGGTAATACCTACCAGCCTAACATTATGAGACGGGTTACCGTAATAATTTGCCGCCATGTGCGCCAGTGCAGCACTTGAACTTTTAACCTGTATATAAGTGATGCCCTCAATTGTTTCATCCGGCATTTCTTCACACACTACAGCTGCCGCTCCCATGCTTAATGCTTTTTCAATAAAAGAATGTCCATCGCTCAATGTGCCACGAATAGCCACAAACACATCGCCGCCTTTTACAAGGCGTGAATCAAACTCAATTTTATCCACAGCAACATCTGTAGCGCCTTTCACCGCCTCTATAGATACCCTGTATAATATGTCTCTTAACATCATCACGATAACTCCAGTATTATTGTTTGATTCTTACCAATTGCCTCTCCCGGTTTAAGCGATTGCTTTTTTACTTTGCCTGCGCCTATAACCTGAACTTTTAGTCCCATGTTACCCAGCAGGGCTACAGCATCCATACCGCTCATCCCAATTATATTAGGCACAGCATTACCCACTTTTGCTTCCTTATCATAGTACGAAGCATACAGGTCTTCCTGTGTCTTTATTTTTTTATCCAGTTTTTTTACCTTGTTGCTTGACGGCACATCAGTAAATATTTTTTGTGCGATCCTTTTAAATACAGGACCCGATACATCTGCGCCATAAATACCTTTGCTTCTGCTAGGCTTGTGTATTACGACAATACACGAATACTGCGGCTTATCGGCCGGGAAATATCCCGCAAATGACGATGAGTAATACATTTCATCACCTTTACCTTTACCATAATTAACTTGCGCCGTTCCTGTTTTGCCTGCCATAGAAAAATCGGGCGAATACAGTTTTGAACCTGTACCTTTTTTGACCACATTTTCCATAACTGCCTTTACCTTGTTTATGGTTGCCTGCGAACATATCTTAGGGTTAATGACTTCTTTATTAAATTTTTTAACTGTTCTGTCCCACTCCTTGATTTCCTGTACAAAAAGCGGTTTTACCATCTCGCCATTATTTGCTACTGCATTATATAAACACAATGTTTGCAGCGGCGTAAGCTTAAGCCCGTAACCAAATCCCATCCATGGCAATGACAGCCTTGACCAGCTTTTGTCCTGCGGCTGGGGAATCCTTGGTTTACCTTCACCAATTATTGAGATACCCAGTTTATTGTTTAAACCAAATGCGTTAAGATGGTCTACAAACTCCTGCGGGTTATCCTTATAATTCTCATATACTGCCTGAACAAGCACTGTGTTAGACGAAAGTTCAAAACCTCTTGCCAGCGACACCTTTCCATATCCTCCTTTTTTAGAATCACGAACATGGCGGTTAAAGTAAGTTATATCACCCCCCCTGCAGTCATATACCTTACTCGTATCTACTTTTTTATCTTCAAGCAGCGATATTAATCCGGCAAGCTTAAAGGTAGATCCCGGCTCCTGAGATTCTGCAACTGCATAATTTATCGTTTCATAATACGACCCATCTGTATTCCTGCCCAGGTTAGAAATTGCTTTTATGTAGCCAGTCTTGGTTTCCATAACCACAACACAACCATGATCTGCTTCATAATGCTCCAACTGCTTAAGCAATGCGTGGTGTGCAATATCCTGAATGTAAACATCTATAGTGGAAACTATGTCAAGCCCGTCTACAGGTTCAACCTCATTGTTATCACTTATCGGTTTCCACTGGTTCTTGGCGATCTTCTGCATTAGCCTTTTACCATCTTTACCATTAAGGTATTTAGCAAAAGCTCCTTCTATACCCACCTCAAGATTTTCTCCATTAAAGTTTACCCTTTCATAACCAATGGTTCGCTCTGCAATTTTACCTATAGGATGCTCGCGTATTGTCCTTTGTTCAGTTATAATTCCACCTTTAAAAGCTCCAAGATTAAATAGTGGAAAGCTCTTAATGCGCATATATTCTGTAAAGCTAAGGTCGCGTGCCACAAGAAAATACCTGTTTTTCTTAGCCCTTGCCCTTTTAAGCTCATTATAATACTCTTCAGAAGGCTTACCAAACATCACAGAAAGCGAATCGGCAAGCGGCTCAAGGTATTTATTAAAGTTCTCACCGCTTGGCGCTACAGCATCAAAGCGCACTTTATAGTCAGGTATCGATGTGGCAAGCAGACTTCCGTCAGCAGAATACACATTACCCCTGTTTGCAGGTATTGTCTTGTTTTTAACAGTACGGTCTTTTGCAAGCTGGCGGTAATAATCGCCTTCAACCCACTGTATGTTAGCAAGCTTTACAGTAACAAGAATAGCCATCACAAAAATTGCGAAGGCTACCAGGTATATCCTGTACGACATCTTTTTATCGTTATCTACTGCCATAGCTTTTCAAAAAATCCTTTATCTTCTTCTTTTACAACTTCAATTTTTCGTGGAGGAACAGACGACGGAAAAATTTGTCGCTCTTCCATCTTACGTGAAACCGTAGATTCCATCTTAAGCTCCATCAGCTTAGAGCGCATATACACAAATTCAGACCGAAGCTCCTTTACCTGTGTTTCCATTGCTGTTATCTTGAACAACTTTTGCTCGTAGTTATGAGAGTTGGCAATCATAATCATACACATCATGATAAGAAAAACTATAAAACGCCAGTTTCTCATAGACCCCTGGTCTACAAGATATTTTGCCTTTAATAGATTAATTACCCCGCCCTTCATATTCTTATTTTTTTTCTGCTACCCTTAATTTTGCACTACGTGCCCTGTTATTTATAGCTATCTCCTCATCTGTTGGAATGATCAGCTTTTCTATACTTTTAAAAGGAACCTCAAAATTGCCAAACATATCACGCTCCGGCTCACCCTCAAACATTCCGTTTCTCATAAAGCGTTTTACCAGCCTGTCTTCTAAAGAATGATACGAGATAACACTAAGCCTTCCCCCTACATTCAGTATTTCAAGCGACTGTTCCAAAAACTCCCTTAACACGTCCATCTCCTGGTTCACCTCTATACGTATCGCCTGATAGATCTGCGCCAATATCTTATTACTCTTGTGCCCTGGTAAAAACCTGGACAATACTTTTTTAAGCTGTTCGCTATTTTTTATAGGCGCTTCTTTTCTGGCTTCCACTATCACATGCGCCATGGCACCACCATTTTTAAGCTCACCATAATCAAAAAGAACCCTTTTTATATCAGCCTCTTCATAGTCATTGATCACCACAAAAGCATTAAGCTCATTCTTTTTACTCATCCTCATATCCAGCTCTGCTTCAAAACGTGTAGAAAAACCACGTTCCGGCACATCAAACTGGTGGGAAGAAACACCAAGATCAGCAAGAACACCATCTACAGCCTTCACGCCATGAAAACGAAGAAACCTTTTGATGAACCTGAAGTTTTCCGGTATCAGCACAAAACGTTCATCATCTATAATGTTCGCCTGCGCATCTTCATCCTGATCAAAGCCAAACAATTTTCCGTTTGGCCCAAGCCTTTTCATTATTTCCTTTGAGTGGCCCCCACCACCAAAGGTTACATCAACATATATTCCATCAGGTTTTATGTTAAGCCCGTCAACCGTTTCTTTTAATAAAACAGGGTTATGATATTCCATCTTCGTCATCCATTAAATTACCCATTACCTCTTCTGCTAAATCTGCAAAATCCACTACCGAATCGTCAATAGACTTCTCGTATTTATCCTTATCCCATATCTCAACAATATTTACTGCAGATGAAAGCACAATATCTTTATCCATTTCAGCAAACACAAAAAGATCTTTAGGAATAAGCAGCCTGCCCGTAGCATCAATTTCAATTACTTTAACTCCGGCGGTAAACCTCCTGATAAAGTCATTATTCTTTTTTATGAAACGGTTAAGCTTGTTTATTTTTTGCATCATCTTGTTCCATTCCGCCATAGGATACAACTCAAGACATGGCTGAAAAACCGAGCGTTTCAGCACAAAACCATCTTCAAGGCCGGCATGCAGCTGCTTCTTCAAAGGAGCAGGCAACATTAGCCTTCCCTTCGAATCTACCTTGCATTCGTATGTTCCTATAATGGTATTCAAGCAGTTAGGTTTATAGAGATTACAAAGCAAATATAGATATATTTTACCACTTTATACCACTTTACACCACTTTGTTGATAAGTTTCACACTTTTGCCACCACCTGAAAAAAAAGTCTTACATTCACTAAAACTCAGATTTTAGAGAATTTTCGGGATATTCAAAAGAATACTAAAAGGTTTATATTTTTTTAAGAAATCTTAACATTGACGATGCAGAAAATAAAAAAGTCACAAAAATTGTTAATAACAATAAAAAACTTACCGAACGTAAATTTTGACACTGTCCAGCACCCCCTCCATTAAAAAAGCGCAAAGGTTAAAAAATAACCCAAATATCATGTAGTAAAATTCTTTTTAGCAGAGAATATCCTATATTTGCGATAATACAATTTGTTTAGACCACGACATGCACACTACAAAAAAAGACGGCAAATACACATATTACGAAGCCGGTGAAGGCACCCCGATAATCATCCTGCACGGATTGATGGGTGGCCTCAGTAACTTTGACGGCGTAGCTAACTACTTCCCTCAGCAAGGCTACAAGGTAGTTATACCCGAATTACCAATATATACACAGAGTATTTTAAAGACCAATGTAAAAGCGTTCGCCCGATGGGTTAAAGATTTTATTACGTACAAAGGTTTTGACAGGGTTATATTGCTTGGCAACTCGCTTGGCGGCCATATAGCACTTTACCATACCAAAATGTACCCGGAAAAAATGATGGGTCTTATAATAACAGGAAGTTCAGGGCTTTATGAAAGCGCTATGGGCGACAGTTATCCACGAAGGGGCGACTATGACTATATACAAAAGAAGGCTGAAGCTGTATTTTATGATCCGGCTATCGCTACAAAAGAAATCGTAGATGAAGTATATGCCATGGCAAACGACAGGATCAAGCTCATCAAAACACTTACTATTGCAAAAAGCGCCATACGCCACAATATGGCAAAAGACCTGCCGAAAATGCACGTTCCAACCTGCATTATCTGGGGTAAAAACGATAATGTAACACCACCTGATGTTGCCGAAGATTTCCATAAGCTATTACCTAACTCTGCACTTTATTGGATAGACAAATGCGGACATGCTGCCATGATGGAGCATCCTGATGAGTTCAACCGACTTATGCACGAATGGCTTAAAAAGCTGGACACAGCACACCATCTCTTAACAGAAGAATAGTACTTACGGCATACGCCGGATAAAAAAGCCCCGGGTAGCACTATTCGGGGCTTTTTGCTGGTGGTAAATTGTGGGGACAATAGGCTCTAAATTGTACTAATTTAGACGAATGATGGATCGACCTTACTAAATTAGAGATTATCAGAGGCCGACACTTTAAAATTCAGCCTAAAAATATTTACCGTAACTTTGCAGCAAATACATAAGACATGAAAATCAATACTGCCGAGTTTATAATAAGTAATTCTGAAGTTAGCAAATGCCCAAAGGAACCTATTCCTGAATATGCTTTTATAGGTCGCAGTAATGTAGGCAAGTCATCGCTTATCAATATGCTTACAGGCCGTAACAGCCTTGCAAAAACATCCGGAAAACCAGGTAAGACCCAGCTTATCAACCACTTTAAGATAAATGAGAACTGGTTCCTTGTAGATTTACCGGGATATGGATACGCACGTGTATCCAAATCTACTAAAGAAACCTTTCAGAAATTCATTACCGATTATTTTGAAAAACGTGAACAGATGGTTTGCGCTTTTGTACTTATAGATATTCGCCTGGAAGCCCAAAAGATTGACCTTGAATTTTTGACTTACCTAGGCACAACAGAAGTTCCATTCTGTATCGTGTTCACTAAAGCTGACAAAATAAGCAAAGGAAAAATAGACCAAAATGTTGCCGCTTACCGTAAGGCACTCCTTGCAAACAACTGGGAAGAGATGCCGCAGTATTTTGTTACTTCTTCTACAGAAGGCACTGGCCGCGATACGCTTCTTGACTATATAGGAGAAGTGAACCAGGGTATTTTTGACAATCAGGGATTTATATAACATAAACACTCTAATGGTGAAACACTTTCTTTTATCAATAATTGCGATACTGTGCCTTGCATCGTGCCAAAAGGAAAAAGCTGCAGGTAAAAACGTTGAAAAATTACTATCTGACCAATACAAGGAATCAGAATACTTTTACAGCACTAACCTTACCGATTTTCAGGCATACATACAACAGTACATATCGCAAAATCCGCAAACGGGCCTATATCCAAGTTTCGACAGCATAAGGCGCATAAAAGTCATTGTAGACAGAACTCTTGCTGATATAGACCACGCAAAAGACAAACAAAAACTGATCAATGACAGTCGCGAAGAAATATCAAGGCTATCTAATTATAAATTTGAATTTGTAGACCTGAAACTATTAAATGGTCTAAACGACACACTATACAATCAGGCCATAAAAACAGATTTGCTAAAAGCGAACTATAACATTTACCTTCAATATTCCCACGATAAGATGAAACAATAAAAAGCGGCTTTAAGCCGCTTTTTATTTATAATTGTGATATTAGCGATACAGCCACGCTGCCACTTTGTAATTATGATCAAAGAAATAAGCTTTAGGAGCACCCTTAGCGTTGTACACAAATACCGGTACTATACACTCATAAGTAGAGCCGTGACTGCGGTATGCAGCCGGGAGTTTTTCAAACTCTGTATCTGCCAGCTGGCCAAAAACAGTAACCTTATCTCCCAATACCATAAGGTCGCCTACGCGTTCAGGGAGTAAGTCATACTTGTTAACCGCCTCCTCTTTTGTCAATACTGCTTCGACACCTTTTAAAGATAGTAATGTCTTTTTAACCTTTTCAAGGTCTTTCGGTTTCTTAAGGTATACATAGGCAGATCCGCCCATGCCTCTGTGATGTTTAAAATAGCGATCTTTTTCGGGAGAGATAGATATTTTTATTGGCGCTTTGCGCTTTGCACAAGCTTTTTCAAGATCCCAGCAATAATCTTTATGATTCAGGCCGTGGTCTGCCGTTATAAGTATAGCAGCATCCGGAGCTGTTTCATGCAGCTTACCAATATACTCATCAAGCTTATGCAGAAATTCCTTAGAATCTTTATCTTCCGGAGCCCAGGTATGCATTGGGTAGTCGGTAGTATGAATATAGATAAGCCCAAGATCGGGATTATTCTTAATAGTATGCAAAGCCGATTCCATAAGCCAATACGTAACTTCCTTTGAATATACTCCCGGTGGCGGACCGAATAGCTTAGCCCATTCTGATTCCTCTGCCCCATCACATTCAGGACATAATGAAACGACTGTATTTTTAGACATCATATCAACCGTTTTTTTCTTCACAGAAAACAATGCCGACTTAATACCCCTGTCTTTTGCCTTATCAAAAATGGTAGGCACCATGATAAGATCAGGGTCTTCTATAAATTCTTCTTCTTTTGTTTTTGGGTTATACCAAACGTTACCGGTTATCCCTTGTTTATTTGGCAGTTCCCCCGTAGCAATTGCAACGTTATTTACCATTGTAACAGCCGGCATTATAGAAGGAACGACAGCAAATATCCCTTCTTTTTCCATTCTGTTAAGATTGGGCATATCGCTGTTACGGTAATACGGTTCACCAAAACCGTCTATCATAATTACAATTGTCCGCTGTGGTTTTGCAGCATTTTGTGCTGATGTTACGCCTACAGCTGTAAACGAAATTAGGGTTACAAACAGATTTTTAATAGCAGATTTCATTGTCTTATTTTTTAATAATTATCATTAAGGACAAAATTAGCAGGCCCGCTCTTATTTCCTCCGATGCAAAATTCAGTAGAATGAAATTAGCACACGACCATCTGAGTTTTTTTTGTGCCAAAAAGTAAATATAGAACCAGATTTACGTACAGATAGCTACATATCAAACAATTGAACCAATGTTAATTTATCATCATCTAAACAATACAAATGTTTGATAACATTAAAGAAACATTGCTTAACTGTTTGAGGGCTATTTTTGGTGCAGATTTACAACCATATGAATTACATTCTCTTTGCCGGGCTGCTGCAGATTATACTTGCTCTGGCATTTATAGGACTGCGCATGGAAAAACATAAGGCTAATTACCTCGTTATGTTACTTACATTATGTATAGGCATACATATAGCCGCCAAGCTCTACATATTTTCAGCGGTAGAGAATTCTAACGTAACGTTCAGAATGCACACAGGCATACAGCTCGCCTACGGTCCGCTATTATACCTTTTTACCCGTAAAACCAACGATGAGGGCTTTACAACTTCTAAAATGTGGTTTCTTTTTATACCGCTCATTATAGTGATCACCCTTTATATATGCACCTCTTTGGCTATATCGGCATTTCCTGTGCAGGGAAACTCAATCCTGAAATTCTACAACTCGATAGTGTTCTTACCCATCGTTTGTTCGCATATCATATTCGGAATACTGTCCAAACCCAAAACAACGCCAACCAACACCGTATCCTTAATTAACGGACTACGATCTATACTTATAGCATTGGGCATAACAGAAATAGCCCTTTTAATCTTCGGCAATATAGATCCGGCTATAAATCCTTACATCCGTTGTATTGTTTATATCTTATTAGCGGGCGTCCCCGTCATTATTTTCTGGTTTGGCCAGCCTTTAATGGTAAACAAGGGTTACGCCGGTAGTAAAGATATACCAGGAAATCAGGATACAAGTGAACGAAAACAAGTACTGCCAGAAATTAAGCACGAAGAAATATTTAATCAGCTTGAAGCACTGCTAAAGCAAAAGCAGCTTTACAAAGATGAAGACCTTTCCCTTGAAAAACTAGCCGCTGCATCCGGCATTAACAGGCACCATATTTCGGAGACTTTAAATGTTTTTGCTAAAAAATCTTTTTACAGATACATCAATGAATACAGGATAAGGGAAGTACTGCAGCAGCTTGATGCCGAAAATAATAAAAAAACAAGGCTGCTCTATCTGGCCTACGATTGTGGCTTTAAGACCAAAGCCTCCTTCAACCAATATTTTAAAGATATCGTAGGGACAACACCATCAGCATATATAAAAGAAAAAGCGGCATAAAGCCGCTTTTAAACTGTAATAATAAAAATATTATTTCTTCGTGATCTCAAGTTTTTCCGCAAAATAATCGCAGAAATCTTTCATCGTTTCGCTCATTTTTTTGTCGCCTGTAGCACGTTCAAAAGTATCGGCCATAGAAACAAGGGTCTGGTGATAAAACACCTTCATCTCATCTACCGGCATATCTTTTGTCCAAAGGTCAATACGCATACTTTCCTGAGCTTTACTGTCCCATACCGAAAGCATTACTGCTTTAGACTCTTCTGCAACGACACCACCATCACGAGCCGTCCATTTAAGTTTCTCCGGCACACGGTTATCATCAAGCTCAACAACTATTTTTATCTCAGACGTAAGAGGATTATTAGACATTACTTTTTAGGTTTGTATTTAGAATTATCAAAAATTGTTTTGGCATCCATCGCCAAAAGGTCCTGCAAAGGTACATTTTTATTATTTTCCACATATGATTTTACGATCTGCCATCCCAGCCATTGGCCTATCCTTCCAGGAGATTCATTATCAAGCTCCAGATAAAACTTAGAGAATGGTGCAGGGTTAATAAATCGAGGTGCAAGCTTAGGATCAGAATCATATAATATTTTCTTATCTACAAAGTAGCGCCATATCTCAGTTTCATTAGCTTCTGCCCATTGCATTTGTTCTTTTGTGTACCCTATTCTATTATTATCGGGCGTTTCAGGAATGAGGATATCTTTCATGTACAGCTCTTTTCCCCAGTAGACCATAAGCGACAGCAGTTGCTTATCGCGTGGAGGTGCAATCTTGCCATAGCAGAAAGACCCTGCAAGGTCTGGCATGATCTGGGACGGCTCATATTGCTCGATCTCATATTTATTAAGTCCTTCATACAAGTAATTATCTTTACCAAGATAAAGGCTAAGAGGTATAAGTATAACCTGTGGAGTATACACCGCCTTGATCTCATTATCATCTGTAACCAGCGATATTACTTTTGGCGTAGGCAGCTGCGGATAATAATATTTTATATGCTGTAAAAAAGCACTCATGTCGTCTTCGAGCACGTTGAGATTAGGAAACTTTTTTTCGGCTTCAGCCTTTAGCTTCAGCATAAAAGGATCCTTCATTTTATTTAACCATACAGCATCTTCATTTCCTTCAGGAAATAAAAATGGGTATTTAGCCTTAAGTTCCGGAAGGCTTCCAGGGCCTCCGGCAAAAAAATCTTTATCAAAACGTTCAATCTTCACTGTCGGGGCAGGTATCTCTGCAATCTTGCTTTCTGCTTCATTTTCCTTTTTACAGGCTGCAAATAGCACCAAAAGAGAAAGAATTACAACACATTTCTTCATTTTGTAATTTTATTAGTAATTTCTTATTAAGGTTTTTTTAATTTTATGCGCAAATATACAACTCACCCTTCAATAATAGATAATTATGACATCTAAGTCGTCTTTTCAGTCCGAAGCAATAAACAAACACATTGTAACATGGCTGCATGCCTATGCAGAAAACGCAAAAGTAAAAGGTTTTGTTGTAGGCATATCCGGAGGAATAGATTCTGCACTTACATCTACATTGTGCGCGCAAACAGGCCTGCCTACGCTTTGCGTAGAGATGCCGATACACCAGGCAGACAGCCATGTGAGCCGCGCACGCGAACATATTAAGAACTTAAAAGAAAAATATCCCAACGTATCATCTGCTGAGGCAGATCTTACCCCTATCTTTGAGAGCTTTAAAAAACAGCTGCCTGACACTGACAATCCGTTTATATTAAACCTGACACTAGCAAATACACGTGCAAGATTACGCATGACAACACTTTATTATTTTGCAGGCCTGCATAGCGCGCTTGTAGCCGGAACCGGCAATAAAGTCGAGGATTTTGGAGTAGGGTTCTTTACAAAATATGGTGACGGAGGTGTTGATATAAGCCCTATAGCCGACCTTTTAAAATCGGAAGTAAGAGAATTGGCACAATATTTGGGTGTAACACAGACAATTATAAAGGCAAAACCTACAGACGGCCTTTTTGGCGATGACCGAAGCGATGAAGATCAGCTTGGTGCCAGTTATGATGAATTAGAATGGGCGATGGAACAATTAGAGAACGGAAAAAACCACAACGACTTTACCGGCAGGCAAAAAGAAGTTTTTGAGATCTATAAAAGGCTCAATTCCGTAAATCAACATAAGATGAACCCAATACCGGTATGTGAAATTCCGAAAGAATTGAAATAAAATTCTTTCATTCACAATACTTTAAGAATTAAATTATTAAATTTACTATAGTCTAAACCCAAAAATCTAGCAATATGATTAAACTATGCCTCGCGGACAATCATCCCGTAGTGCACTACGGCATGAAATCGTACTTTAGCGACAATCCGCAATTTAGCTTCTCCGGCGTTGTGAACAACCTGGAAAGCTTACTTGATGTCTTAGGCAAAAAAACAGTTGACGTAGCTGTTATTGACCTTGAGCTTGAAGGACTAACAAGCATTAGTGCTGTTAAGTCGCTGGTAAAGGATTTCCCTGATACCAAAGTAATTATCTTTACTAACCTTGCTGAGCAAATCTACGCGCCTAATGCACTTAAAGCAGGAGTTTCTGCTTATGTTCATAAAAGCGCCAAGATGGAAGAGCTTGAAAACGCCATCAAAAAAGTAAATGAAGGCGAAGTAGTTTTCAGCGACCTAGTAAAGAAAAACCTTGCCTTACTTAACAAAGGTAAAAAATCTGAACGTTTGTACAGAAAGCTGTCTTCAAGAGAAATTGAAGTACTGCGCTACCTTAGTGAAGGCAAAAAAAATAAGGAAATCGCAAAACTGCTTGACCTTAATGAGAAAACTATCAGTACATACAAACTGAGACTGCTTACAAAACTGCATGTTACAAACCTTGTAGATCTTGTAAACAAAGCTAAAACATTAGACATTGTTTAATGACAGCTTACCCGCTTAAGACAAAAACAACAACGACACTTGCTATAAAGTATTAGTGCGGTACTGCCTTACCTGTACTCACAACCAATTATATAAAACGCCCTGCTTACTACCAGGGCGTTTTTTAATTTCTATAATTATTTCTTTAATAATACTGGCTTCTTATCCTGCTAAGTTTTCTGGAAAGGTAATTTACAAGTGTGTTATAATCATTTACAGCCATTAGTATCTCCATATTGTCTGCCTCCGGGCTTACCTGCATTTTTAAGTCCTGTATAAGCCTTCCTAAAAGTAGCCATCGAAGGTCTACAATATGTTCGTTAGTATAATTTGCCACCGTTACGATCTTTTCTTTCACCGGAATCTGTTTTTTTTCTTCCCATTCGTGCAGGTAGTATTTTTCGTCCTGCATGTATATATCAGTAGCTACATGCTGAAGTTCAGGATGCAGTTCATTAAGAAAGTTATCTATAACCATTGCCTGATTGGCCACATAAAAATCTATGATTGCCTTGTAAAGATCTTTAAATACAGGGTTGGTAAACTCAATCTCGTCTTCATGAAGATTTAAGTAGATGCGCTCGTATACCTTATAATTTTTTACTTCGGTGTGCTCAAACTCTTTTCCGTATTCATCATATTTGATATATACATCCTGAAATTCTTCTTCCACACCGCCATACAGCAAAAGTATTTCAATAATCTTTCTTTCGAGGGTATCAAGTATATTGATTCTTGGCTGGTTTGCCATTCCTTCTTCATCAAACACAGGCTTCATTACAGCAGCTTTCTGCTCTTCCTTAACCTTCTTACCGGCATCGGCTACATCTTTCTGCACAAGCTGCGCCAATGTACTTGAAAGCACCTGTTCTGATATATCCATGATGCGTGAACATTCCTGAATGTATATCTCACGCTGTATCCTGTCCGGAATCTTGGAGATACTGGTAACCATATCTTTTATCAGGCCGGCTTTTTTAACAGGGTCGTTCTTTGCCTCATCCATAAGAAGGCCTGCCTTAAACTGAATAAAGTCTTTTGAATTATCATTAAGATAGGCAACCAGTTCATCGTGTGGTGTCTTTTTTGCAAAACTGTCCGGGTCTTCCCCATCAGGAAAAGCACACACCCTTACGTTCATGCCCTCTTCAAGAATAAGATCTATACCGCGCACGGATGCCCTTAATCCTGCAGCATCACCATCAAAAAGTACGGTTATATTTTTAGTAAGCCTGTTGATAAGCCTGATCTGGTTTGGCGTAAGCGCAGTGCCCGATGATGCCACTGTGTTTTCTATACCCGCCTGATGAAACTGTATAACATCAGTATATCCTTCTACCAGGTAACAATTATCCTGCTTGGCGATTGCCTGCTTGGCATGATAAATACCATATAGCACATTACTTTTATGGTAGATTTCACTCTCGGGAGAGTTTAAGTATTTGGCTGCTTTTTTATCGTTTCCTAATATACGCCCGCCAAAGCCAAGTACACGGCCTGACATACTATGGATGGGAAACATTACACGCCCACGGAAACGGTCAATGTGCCTGCCGTCTTCGCGTACAATAGTAAATCCGGTTTTGTCAAGATAATCGAGCTTATAGGCCTTACCCAAAGCCTCTTTAGTAAAAGCATCCCATTGTTCGGGAGAATAACCTAAACCAAACTTTTTTATTGTATCGCCCGTAAAACCACGTTCTTTAAAATAAGAGTAACCGATAGCCTGGCCTTCGTCGGTATTAAGCAGCGTATTCTGGAAGTATTTCTGTGCAAACTCGGATACCAGGTACATACTCTCTTTCTCATTTGCCTGTTCCTTGTCAGCATCGGTCTGCTCTGTTTCCTCAAGCTCTATATTATATTTTTTTGCCAGGTAGCGAATGGCTTCAGGGTACGTGAAATGCTCGTGTTCCATTAGGAATGCAACCGAGTTTCCGCCCTTACCGGAGCTAAAATCCTTCCATATCTGCTTTACGGGAGATACCATAAACGACGGTGATTTCTCATTACTGAACGGACTAAGCCCCTTAAGGTTAGTACCCGCCCTTTTTAGAACTACGAAATCGCCGATAACCTCCTCTACACGGGCGGTTTCAAATACAGTATCAATGGAATTTTTGGATATCAATTTCTATGGAGTTGCAAAGTTGAGAGTGCCAAAGTTACAAAATAAAAAAGCAGGCTCTTACTCAGCCTGCTTTTCATTTACCAAAAAAAAAAGAAATACACTACATCTATGATTACCGGATTTCGACTCTTGCCGATACCAAAACCGGACAGTAATTTGCACCAGTTCAAATCGTTCACAGTAATCCTAAAAACTTTTTCAAAACTACTCCCTTTATAAACAGAAAAAAATACCCATCAGTGGGTATTTTATACCTTTAGTCACTATTACCTTATCAAATCAACTGTTAAACATCCTGCTTAGGTGCAAGTTCACAGTTTTCGTCTGTAAGTTCTACTTCTATTGTATAATGAGAAAACGGGTATTTTTTTAATATCTGCTTTACCTTTTGCTTTGCCTCTATCATCTGCGAAAAGTTAATGATGTACTTCAGCTTTATGTGCGCTGTAAAAACATGGTGCTCCCCTTCAAGTGACCATATATTCATATGATGTAACGACGCGATGTTATCAACCGCCAGTATATCCATTTTTATTTTTTCGGGGTCTATTCCTTCGGGCGTACCTTGAAGCAGTATTACAAAAGTCTCCCTCAACCTTTTTATTACATTGTATAGGATAAAAAGTGTAATAGCTAACGATAGTGCAGGATCAAGGTACGGTGCATCAGTAAACATCATCACTATCGATACTATAAGAACTGCCACCCAGCCTAAAACATCCTCTATAAGATGCCAGCTCACAACACGCTCGTTAAGCGAACTGCCGTGGCTCAGCTTAAAGGCGGCGTAACCATTTACCAAAATGCCAATAATGGCAAATATGAGCATTCCCTGTGCGTCAGACGGTTCAGGGTGTATCAGCCTTTTTATGGCCTCGATAATAACATAGACCGAACCACCCATTAATATTACGCTATTGATAAGCGCTCCTAATATTGAGAATCGGCTGTAGCCAAAGGTAAATTTATTATCTGCCTCTTTTTTTGAGCGGTTATGCAGGTACCACGATATACCCAGCGAAAAACTGTCGCCAAGGTCGTGCAGCGCATCTGACAATATGGAAACACTATTTACATAAAATCCACCTATAATTTCAAGAATGGTAAAACCAAGGTTTAAGAAAAAGGCAGCTTTTATATTTTTACCGGATGTAGTATGATGATGGTGCGAATGACTGTGTGATGAATGATCGTGCGGCATTAGATGTGTTTTTCATAAAAATACAAAACATAAAAATAGCCCTAGCTTAAAATAAACAAAAAAAGGGTGTCCTTTACGCAGACACCCTTCTTATCAAAGTACAAAACTAACCCTTATACTTAATTCAAATCAAATCTTATGCCAAGTGAGAAGTTATTCTGATCAACATCGTTATTATTAAAAACAGGCTGAAGATCATATTTCGCATACACGCTTATATCGCCATAACCTACATAAGCACTAAGCCCGTATGTAAAGTCGTTTACATTAAAATCGCCCTTAGTTTTATCCCTTACTCTGTTACCATCGTCATTTTTATATTTGAGAATTTGCTTCTCTTTTACATTGATACCTGCATATCCACCAATACCTAACCTAAAGCTATCATGTATAGGATAATATGTTTTATCTCCATTTACTTTTTTAGGTGTAAAGTCAAATTCTAAGTGCATTGGCACAACTAGGTTTACATATCGAAGACGTACTTTATTAAGGTTCCTGCCTGAGTCTACTAACTCTGTCTTATCGCCATCTGCCATAAATATCTTGTCATTTTTAGGCCTAAGATTATTGTATTGAAGTGAAAGCCCATATTTAAAATGCAGC
Organism: Flavobacterium sp. DG1-102-2; assembly: GCF_033042555.1. NCBI lineage: Bacteria > Pseudomonadati > Bacteroidota > Flavobacteriia > Flavobacteriales > Flavobacteriaceae > Flavobacterium > Flavobacterium sp. DG1-102-2. Next base: position 160,795 of record NZ_JAWLIK010000007.1, on the reverse strand, counting down.
AGGTTATTGGTCTTGAATATCCTTGTATTGTAGGCAATACCCCACTCGTAGAAGTCAGACCCGTCTTCAAAATTGTCAGTATCTACTTTTCCGTCAGTCATAAGGCGATTGATACCTAAGGCAAATACAAATTGAGATGTTGTCCTTTTAAAATCATGCCTTACTACTTTTACAGTGTCTGCTTCGTCATCTCCTTTATCGTACGTAAAAGAAAAACCGCCTTTTCTTCTTTTACCCTGAATTTTTCCGTCTACTTTATCTTTAACAAGCTGAGACAATTTCTCTTCCTCAACAGCTACTTTAGTTTCTATGTTTTTAGCACGTACCGCAGATAATTGCTGTTTTTTAGCAGCAGCCTGCTCGGTAGTTATTTCTTTATTGTCCAGCTGCACATTAACCGCTTCCACTTCTATTTTAAGCGAATCCTTTTGCTGTTTGGTGATGGTTTCTATGTTGTTAGAGATTTCCCTTGCCTGATCTTCAAAAGTCAGCGGCTTATTTTCCTGGGCTGATAGTCTGGTTGCAAGAAGGCATAGCATACCCGCAACATAAAAAGTTACTGTTTTCATGTTTAATGATTTAATTTATGTTTCTGATGATTGTTTTATTCGTAATTCCTGTTAGACACCGCTACTTTTACAGTATTAAAGCTTTTAACGACACCCTGAAAAGCTTTGCTCCTGTAGTTTTCGTTAAGCTCACCCTCTACGTTAGATAGTAAGGCATTAGGATCTACTTTTACCGTTGACCTCTTTTTCGGCGTTTCATTTGTCATCGCAGATGCTAAAAGATTATCGGCTGTAGCCTGAGGCACTACATTTTGAATCTCTTTTTTATCATTTGCTGCAACAGCTTCAGTATTCATCGCCGGAACTTCATGCATTTTGCTCACTGGCTGTACCGAATTTTTTTTGACTGTACCTCTAACCTGTTCTTTAGCTGCTACCGCTTCCCGGATAATAACAGGCACTACGTTTTGAGGCTGTACAGTTTCAGTTGCCGGCTGTGGTTGTTCTTTTGTCGTTACCACACTATTGTTATTCTCTACGCCGTTACCTTTTTTCTCCTGGTTTAAGAACAGTACTCCTGCCAGCAGGAACACTAAAAAAGCCGCTGCCACATACATCCATGTCCTTTTCTTCTTTGGCTTTTTGTTTTCGGTAACCGAAAGCATGGCATCCAGCCTGTCCCACGCCATTTCAGAGGGCTGAATTCTTCTTTGTTCCAGCTTATCCCTAAATTCGTTCTCTATTTTATTCGGTTCCATTTTCATAATTCTTTAATCTGTTAATCCCTTCCTTCAGCATCTTCCTTGCGTGCGATAATTGCGATTTTGATGTCCCTTCGTTAATGCCCAGCATCTTTGCTATTTCCTGGTGTTTAAATCCTTCTATCGCATAAAGGTTAAACACCATCTTGTATCCGTCGGGCAGTCCGTCTATCAGCGTTTGAATATCTTCTACCGAAAAATGACTTTCTATATTATTAAAGGTGTCTTCCACAAAAAATTCATCTTCAAGAAAACTTACTTTTTTCTGCACCCTTATAAAAGAGATACATTCATTTACAATTATCCTGCGTATCCATCCTTCAAAACTACCTTTGTGCTCAAATGCCTTAAGGTTAGTAAACACCTTCATAAAGGCCGTTATCATTATATCCTCGGCCTGCTGTACATCTTTAACATACTGCCTGCAGATGCTCAGCATTTTCGGAGCATGTTTAGCGTAGATCTTTTGCTGGGCATGGCGGTTGTTCTCCGCTGCCTGCGCAATAATATCTTTCTCTTCCTGATGTAAGGCTATTACTTTCAAAACTATTGGTTGGTTGGTTTGGTCTGCCGGTTCAAATCTTAATTACTAACCGACTTCTATTAGCATAGACGAGCCGGGTTGAAAAAAGGTTGCATGAAAGGTAAAAATATTTTTAAAATTTATCGGTTTTAATTTCAACATACTGAAGATCAGATACAATTAAAAAATAAAAAAAGCTACTAAAAGAGCAGCTTGTAAATATTTCTTATCCCAGAAGGTAAACTTTTCCCAAAAAATTAGATTTTTCGCTCAATAACGTAATTTACCATAAGCACTAATGCATCTTTGTAAACAGAAGAAGGATAGTCTGACAATAAAAGAAGTGCTTCTTCACGAAACTCTACCATACGCTGTTCAGCATACGTAAGTCCGCTCTTTTGCTTAACGAAATCTATGACTTCCTTTACGCGCTTTTTATCTTTATTGTGGTTCTTTATAGAATTGATAGCCCATTTTTTTTCGGCTTTGGTACAGTTATTAAGAGCATAAATAAGCGGAAGGGTCATTTTTTGCTCTTTAATATCAATACCTGTTGGTTTGCCTATGGCATCATCGGTATAATCAAAAAGGTCGTCCTTTATCTGGAAAGCCATACCTATGAGTTCGCCAAATTTACGCATCTTCTCTACGTGCATGCTGTCGGGCTGCACAGAACAAGCGCCAAGAGAACAGCAAGCTGCTATAAGCGTAGCTGTTTTTTGGCGGATTATCTCGTAGTAAATATCTTCGGTAATATCAAGCCTGCGTGCTTTCTCAATCTGCAAAAGCTCGCCTTCGCTCATCTCGCGAACAGCTACCGATATGATTTTAAGAAGGTCAAAATCGCCATTATCTATAGAAAGCAATAAACCTTTAGACAAAAGGTAATCGCCCACTAAAACGGCAATCTTATTTTTCCATAAGGCATTGATGGAGAAAAAGCCCCTGCGCCTGTTGCTGTCGTCTACAACATCATCATGCACAAGTGTGGCTGTGTGGATAAGCTCTATTACCGATGCTCCCCTGTAGGTACGTTCGTTAACTACACCCCCGCTTACCATCTTGGCAGTAAGGAATACGAACATAGGGCGCATCTGCTTGCCCTTACGGTTCACTATGTAATAGGTTATCCTGTTAAGCAATGCCACTTTTGAAGACATGGACTGATGAAACTTTGTTTCAAAAAGTTCCATTTCCTCTGCTATTGGCTGCTTAATTTGCTCTGTTATCTTCATTGCGCCTCAAAGATAACAAAACCCCCTTTACCCCCAAAGAGCGAAAAGGTAAAGTTTTTATTGTATTTACTGTGCAGGAGATGCTGCCTCATTTTTGTTTGCAAGCTGTCCGCAGGCAGCGTCTATATCCTTACCACGGCTTCGACGCACCTTAGCCACAATATCGTTTTTTTCCAGTGCCTTTATGTAAGCATCTATAGTCTCAGGGTCGGCCTGCTGGAATTCCCCGTCGTCTATTGGATTATATTCAATAAGGTTTACTTTACAGGGAACATACCTGCAAAATTTAACCAACGCATCTATATCCTGCTTACGGTCATTAATACCTTTCCACACTACATATTCATAGGTAACGCGGCTTTTAGTTATCCTGAACCAGTATTCTAATGATTCTCTTAGATCTGCCAGTGGAAAATTTTCGCTGAAGGGCATAATCTTAGAACGCACTTCATCTATTGCAGAATGCAGTGAAACCGCAAGCTTAAAGCGAACTCCGTCGTCTGCCAGTTTTTTGATCATTTTAGGAAGCCCTGATGTTGAAACCGTGATACGCTTTGGTGACATACCTAAGCCTTCTGGAGAGGTTATTTTTTCGATAGCCTTAAGCACATTATTATAGTTCATAAGCGGTTCGCCCATTCCCATAAATACAATATTAGAAAGTGGCCTGTTGTAATACAAACGGCTTTCGCTGTCTATAGCAGCCACCTGATCGTATATTTCATCAGGATTAAGGTTACGCATGCGCTTAAGTCTCGCAGTAGCACAAAAGTTACAGTCCAGACTGCACCCTACCTGGCTCGACACACAGGCAGTAGTCCTTGTTTCGGTAGGTATAAGTACAGATTCTACCACAAGGCCATCATGCAGCCTAACAGCGTTTTTAACCGTACCGTCGGTACTCTTCTGCATCTCATCCACATGGATGTGATTAATAACAAAATTATCCTCCAGCATCTGCCTTGTTTCCTTGGCAACATTGGTCATATCCTCAAACTTATGGGCGTGTTTGCTCCATAGCCATTCGTATACCTGGTTACCGCGGAATGCCTTATCGCCATTTGCTACAAAAAAATCGCGTAACTGTTCTTTTGTAAGCGCCCTTATATCTTTCTTCTCCGTTTGCATGGTGCAAAGGTAATAACTATTTGCTAAATATCTATTTTACTGCGCCAAGGTAAAAAAACAAACTCCTGAATACTGTAAATACAGTATTTCAGGAGTTTACCAATTTTATAGTTTAAACTACTCCTTAACCAGTTTATAATTTGCTGTTTTCCCTAAGCTGTCAACGACTTTTAATATATAAATACCGTTTGCAGCACCTGACAGGCTAAGGGTATTTTCGCCCGAAGCAAATTCCCCTTCAGTAACAAGCTGGCCTAAAACACCATAAACAGCATAATGAGCATCACCATCAATTGCAACAGTATACACTCCCTTAGAAGGGTTAGGATACACTTTCACTGTGTCCTTAACTACATCTGCTATATCAGCCACATCTGCTTCCTTATAATTCACAGTTTGTGCATTTGTATTTGTAGGGTCCAGCCAGTCTTTAAGCCTTGTAGAAGCTGTCGTTCCTGTATCCCAGGATTTACCCAGTCTTCCATAATAATCAGCTCCTCCGTTATCAACTGTGCCCTGGCATTCAGAACTGCCTCCATACAACTGTCCAATTATTCGTCCGTTTGCATCAAACAATGGCGATCCCGATGATCCCGGCTCGGTAACGCCCAAATCCCACTCTGATACTTCCCACATAAATTCATCAAAAGAATTATCAATTGCCGGTGCATTATAATCCCTGCTTACCTTCATTATATCTCCTGACGGGTGGTGAATACCAAATGTAGACGAAGTAGGCGTCTCACTCCTGCTCCATCCTGCATAAACAACATCCCAGGCAGGAGATATCGTCGCTGTTATCTCAACAAGGCAAAAATCACTTGCTGCACGTCTCGCTTTTAATTCGGCACCGCTAAGTGTCTGGTAATAATTAGGTGCATTATTTGTGCTGCCTATATTTTGCCCGCAAACAGGATTAGGACTTATCCAGTTGAAACGGAATGCCCATTGCCCAAAATCATTATCTTCAGTACAGTGGTTTGCCGTCAAAAAGTATGGCGTACCGTCGTTTGAAGTAGTATTGATAAGCGCGCCTGTACAAAAACTGCTGTTAGAAACAATTATCAGCCCAACCGCTTTTTTATTGATCTCTTTTAAGGCGTTAATATCAGATATATTACAATCCACGTCATAATTACAAGCTCCGGAAGAATTCAGGTCATTATCGGGCGATTTAAAATTCCTTACCGACCTGTAGCCGTGTACAACTTTAAATACCTCAAGCTTACCCTGTCCTTTTACAGCAGCAGGCTCATAATACTCTATCCAAATATCCTGTCCATCAACAAGCCATGTACCAAGCTCCCTTTTTTCATTATTTTGCTGCGCATCATACGCGCCAAGCAAATCTGTCCTCTCATTGTTATACAAATACACTTTTGCTCCTTTTGGCATATAGTAATCGCTAAAAAGAAAGTTCATTGTCTGCGCCCCTTCAGAATAGTAGCGTATTCTCCATATCCTGTCACCGTTAGCCAGAGTAGTCCACTGCCCACTGTTTTGCAGATTATGGTCTACTAAAAATTCATAACCATAACGCCATGGCTTATTTTTTCCGGCATCGGTAATTTTATCTTCTGCCTGTAGTTTTGCAAGATCAAAAGCAGGCATTTTTTGTGGTGCCAATGCCGTTATGCCTTCAGCTTCCCAACTGAATGGCTGGCCCTCATTTGAAACCTGGCTAAAACCAAAAGCTCCGCATAAAAGCAATAAAAAAGTAATTTTAAATTTCATTCGTTTGATATTAAGGCAGTAAAAATAAAGGTTTTAATGTTATATAATTATAGCTATTAAACTTTTGACCGCAGAATTAACAATAAGATGTCATTTATTATCTTTGCACAAATTACGATTATGCATTTTATATCAGAAGACTTAGAAGATTATGCTGCGCTTCACAGCGAAAACGAACCTGAACTGCTTGCTGCCCTAAACAGGGAAACCTATCAAAAGATACTGCTTCCGCGCATGCTTAGCGGGCACTTTCAGGGAAGGGTGTTGAGCATGATATCTAAGCTTGTAAATCCAAAACACATTCTTGAGCTGGGAACATATACAGGATACGCAGCTTTAAGCCTTGCTGAAGGAATGCAGAAAGACGGCACGCTTGACACTATAGATATAAAGGAAGAACTGTATGATTTTCAGCGAAAGTATTTTGACCGTTCGCCATGGAAAGACCAGATATTTCAGCATTTAGGAAATGCCATAGACATAATACCAACACTCAATAAAAAATTTGACCTTGTCTTTATTGATGCGGATAAAGAAAACTATGTAAATTATTTCCATATGCTCGTGCCCCTTATGAACAAAGGCGGTATCATATTATCTGATAATGTATTATGGAGTGGCAAAGTCGTTGAGCCGCTAATGCCAAACGACAAAAGCACTAAAATACTTTTAGATTATAACAAGCTGCTTAAGGACGACCCTAGAGTAGAAACAGTATTATTACCCATTCGTGACGGGCTCACTGTTAGTAGGATTATCTAAGTTTTCCTGTTGAGGAAAATACCTGTCTCTTAAATAAATATACAACTTAAGCACAAGCCATCCTGTAAATATACCCCAGGCATAACCTAAAAGTATGTCTCCCGGATAGTGAAGCCCCAGATAAATACGGCTGTAAGCAAATATTAACGGCCACAGGAAGAAGAATCCCATGTACCTTAAATACGGGCGCAGCACTTTATACAAGAAGAAAGCAGCTGCCATAGAATTTGAGGCATGCCCCGATATAAAACTGAAAGACCTGCGGTGTTGTATAGCCCTGATAATTCCTGCAATCTCGGGGTTATTGCCCGGCCGCAGCCTTTGGAATCCATTTTTAAACAGGTTTGTGGTCTGGTCTGTAAATGCGATCAACACTGCTACCATTCCTACTACCAAAAGAGCGTGGCGCCAGCCAAGCCTTTTAAAAGTAAGGTAAGCGATTATGGCAAAAAGCGGAATCCAGTTTATTTGTTTGGTTATAAATTCCCAGAAAGGGTCGAAGGTTTCAGAGCCAAGAGAATTAAGATAAACGAGTGCGTCCCTGTCAAGGTCCAGTAAACTTTTAAGCATATTACCTGATACGTTTTATAGGTCCTGTCATATCTTCAATATCTTCTTTTGCCTTAGTAATTTCGCCGGTAATGTTTTCGGTCAGGCTGTTAGCGCTCGTATCTACGCCATTAAGGGTATTTTTAATATCTTGTACCTGAGAACTGTTGCCAATGTCGTTGAACGATTTTTTTATACCGTCAACATCGGCACTTTTATGTATCTCGCTTTTAATATCGTTAGTTGCATTTTTAAGCTGCTGCATACCTTTACCAAGGCCGCGCGCAATCTCAGGGATCTTGTCAGATCCAAAAAGCATTAGTACTACTAATATAATTACAAAAAATTCTCCTCCTCCTATTCCAAACATAATTCGGGTGTTTAATATACAAATGTAGTTATAATTACGTTTTTAGTCTATAGCCGGTTGTCCTTTTACTGCAAATTTAACTACACCTTAATTTTTTCTACGCTTATTTTGACTTCTTTTCCAGCTCATCAAACTTAGAAACTGCCGCCGAAGCGGGCCATATATTGTTAGATGTATCTATATCTGCCGTAAGCAGTTTAGGATCGAGCGTAATCTTCTTAACCTGTTTGTTTACCGCAAATACGCGTGATGCCGTCTGGTTGTTCTTTCTCCATATCTGAACCGGAAAAGTATAGCTTTCAGTAGTACCGTCGTCAAAAGTAAGTTCCGCAATAATAGGCATAAGCATATCGCCGGGCTTATTGAAAGTTACTTCATAAAAATACTTTGGCGATTTAAGTTTAGCCCTTTCTTCTGCCGAAAATTTTTCTGAAATATAATCGTCAAGCAGCTTAACCTCTTTTGTATCGAGTGCTTTTTTATCACGGCTTTTAAGATCGGCGTCACCAGCCATATATACAAACGGCCCCTGCTCCTGTCCAAATCTGCCTTTTTTGATATTTACTTCCTTGAGGCTTTCCGGCTGTTTATCGGTTACATAATATTCTTTTACTTCCTGGATACCCATATCTACATAATCTGTTGTATAGAACCATCCCCTCCAGAACCAGTCAAGATCTACCGCTGATGCATCTTCCATTGTCCTGAAAAAATCTTCCGGGGTAGGGTGCTTAAATTTCCAGCGGGTGGCATACGTTTTAAACGCGTGGTCAAACAGCTCTTTACCCATAACCACTTCGCGCAGCATATTTAGGCCCGTAGCAGGCTTGCCGTATGCATTAGACCCAAACTGGTGTATCGACTCAGAATTTGTCATTATAGGTTCTAAGAACTTTTGATCACCACTCATGTAAGGAACAATCTTAGCTGCCGGCCCACGGGATGATGGGTAATTAGCGTCATACTCCTGCTCTGTTAAGTATTGAAGGAAGGTATTAAGCCCCTCATCCATCCACGTCCACTGCCTTTCGTCAGAGTTCACGATCATAGGGAAAAAGTTGTGCCCCACTTCATGTATTATAACACTCATGTTACCCCACTTTATCCTGTCACTAACAAAACCTTTTTCATCAGGACGTCCATAATTCCAGCAGATCATAGGGTATTCCATACCCTGGTCTTCGGCAGAAACCGATATCGCTTTTGGGTAAGGGTAATCAAAAGTATATTTAGAGTATGTTTTAAGGGTATGCGCGACTACTTTTGTAGACGTATCACCCCAAAGCGGATTTGCCTCTTTAGGATACAGTGACACGGCCATAACCGTTTTATTAGAAAGCTTAACTGCCATTGCATCATAAATAAACTTTCTTGATGTAGAGAAAGCAAAATCCCTAACAAAATCAGCTTTAAACCTCCACGTTTTCTTTTTATCAGAAAAACTTTTCTCTGATTTTTCAGCCTCTTCCTGGGTCACGATAACGACAGTCTTATCATACGACTTGGCTGCCTCTTCATAACGCTTTAACTGCGCCGGTGTAAGTACCTCAGCCCTGTTTTGAAGTTCGCCGGTACCATCCATTACATGATCTGCAGGAACAGTAATACTTACATCAAAGTTACCAAATGGCAGCGCAAACTCTCCTGCGCCCCAAAACTGCATATTCTGCCAGCCTTCAACATCGTTGTATACTGCCATGCGGGGATAAAACTGAGCGATAACATAAAGATTGTTATTATCCTTATCAAAATGCTCATAGCCTGAGCGCCCCCCCACTACACGGTAGTTATTAATATTGTACCACCACTTTATAGAAAAAGATATTTCCCCTTTAGATTTTAAAGGCGTTGGCAAGTCAATACGCATCATTGTCTGGTTTATAGTGTACTGCAACGGTTTACCCTTGGCATCCTGCACATATTCTATATTGAAACCTCCTGCAAATCCTTCTTCAAGGTATCTTCTTGAAAAAGCATCAGGTTTATAGGCCGTATCCATTTTTTGGCTTTCAACAAGTTTAGATTTAGAATCTTTAGCACTCTGGTTCTGATCCAGCTGTACCCATAAGTATTCAAGATCTTCAGGCGAATTGTTATGATACGTTATCGTTTCTGTACCATATATTTTGGTGTTCTTGTCATCAAGCTCAATGTTCATTTTATAGTCAGCCTGCTGTTGATAATACGCAGGGCCCGGCGCACCCGATGCCGTACGGAACATATTAGGTGTAGCCAAAAGATCGTACATCTGGCTGAATTTATTTTTATCCGTATGCCCAGGCTCCCTCTTTTCAACTGGTTTATCCTGTGCTGAAAGCTGAGATGCAGCAAACACAGATACCATAAATAAAATTTTTCTCATAACCGTATCTTAAAATTCCAGCACTCCTGCTGTAGTATCATTAGTAAGCAAAAGGCTTTTCTTTTTACCTTTTACATTAGCGTGTATTATATTCTGCTGCTCGTCATACAGTTCTAAAAGCATTGTGTTACTTACATTAAACTGTTTTATACCGTTTTCGGCAGGAAGCGTAAAGTAGCATATTAATATATCTTCTTCCGTTTCCTTTCCTAAAAACTTCAGGGCTTTTTCTTTACCGTTTATTTTAACATGCACCTTTTCGGCAAAATATTTTTCAAGGTATTCGTTTGCATCAGTCACTTCATTTGCAGCCCCAAGATAAAACTTCTTTTTATATTTTTTTACAAAAGCAGCTTCAAGGTCGTCTATAAATATGCGCGAAGTCATTTGCATCTCTTTTTTAGCAGGCACATAATTAAGCTGAAACACCGCTACATAATATTTATGCACACCCATTGCGAGGCAGGCTGAAACCAGCAAAAAAAGAGTTAGGTATTTCGCTTTTTGTATCACAGGGCCAAATATAGCAAACTGAAATGTTTATTTTTCATTTTTAAGATAGTCCTTGCTTTTTACCACAAGGTAATCGGTTAGCTCAAAATCTTTTTTAGGATCGAGCAGCCATGCAGAATCTTCGGCTTCGTCACAATACACAAGAAATTTACCTATATCTTCTCCCGGTATTTTAAGGGTTTGGGTAAAAAAATGGTAGGTATAGCGTTCTTTTACCGTTTCGGCAAAAGTCTTTACACCGGGAGTGCCGTAAATCTCACCTTTATCTTTTTTCTTAGGTTTCTTTTTAAAGATCATTTTATAAACCTGCACAAAATCCACCCCGGTCAATGGGCTGGACATCTGTGGCAGGGCTGTGTTTACATTGGCTTTGCTTACAGGAGGGAGATCAAGTTTTTGGGCCGTCTCATTATCAAGATCCTTATTTAGCCTGAGGGTTTTTGTATTCTTACTATCCTTAGCCAGCTCCCCGGTTAACGGATTTGCAGTAATAACAATCTCATTAAGCACCGTAACATCTACGTTAAGCCCAATCATAAGCGGGTTTTCAGCAAGGTGTGCTTCCTTTAACCCTAATGAAGCATCGCGAAAAGCGGTACCGTAAAAATAGAGCGTATCTTCTGCACGGGCGTAAATAGTAAAGCTACCTTCAGCATCAGTCACTGCACGTATTTTTGAGTTGGTATTAAGTACCGTAATATTATCAACAGCTATAGAGTCGGCAACAACCTTTCCGTGCAGTATTTGTCTTGGCCTTTTTTGGGCAAGGGCAGCGAGCGGCAAAAGCAGCAGCAAAAGGAATAAAAATTTAGTTTTCATTATTTTCGGGTTGGTTTAGGTATAAGGTATATTTATTTTTGAGGAAAATGATAAGATCTGCCTCATTTTTAGGATCAAGCAGGTAAAGCTTGGCATCCTGATTACAAAAGTGCAAAAATAAGGCCAGTTTTTCCTTGGGAATCTGCACGGTATCGGTAAAAAATGACAACGGATAGTTTTGCTGTATAACAACAGAAAAAGGTGGACGGTGAACTGTTGGGTAATATCCTCTTTCCCTGTATTTAGGCTTGGGTTTTGAAGGAGAGACTGCATCGGCAAGCATCCCGAAGATTGCCATGAAGTTCATATTACCCAAAGGATTTTCGGGCACAACATTGAGGTTTATTACTGATGCATCAAATTCTTTATTGAAGAGTTTGTCTACAGCCAGCTTTTTACTATCTATCGCTAAATTACCTGTCATCCCCACTACTTTAATCTCATCGAGGATTATTGCTAAAGGTTCTAATCGTATCACAAATAATTCCTCTCTAAAATCCTGTGGCTTGAGCGAATGCGTATACTTTTTAAAGGTTAGCGATGAAAATTCAAGGATATCGCCTACTGCAGCTTCAATAGAAAAGTTGCCTTCTTCATCTGTTACAACAGTCGTTTCGGCAGCTAAATTCTTCACAGTAACATCTACTGCCTTATACTCGTCTGATATTACCTTGCATTTAAGCAGCTGCCGATTCTGCCCTTGGAATACAGCCGGTGCAACCAGCAGGAAAAACGTTAAGAATTTATTCATTGGTTATGGTGTTGGTGTATTTTTCGGCAAGTGCTGTGAGTATAAATCTCTGTTCAGCCTCTGTCTTCGTATTGAGTGCTGCCAGAACAGCTTCATCTTCGGCAGCATAAAAAACAAAACCCTTCTCATACCCTTTCGGAACCTTTAGCCGGTTCACTATCTCATCTTCTGTAAAAAAGATGTTCATCTTTTGTATAGTCAGTTGTTTTTTCTCGTTAGCTACATCGTTTGTAATTCGGCTGATCCTGCCCGATATCGCATTTATAAAAGGGTCAAGAAGCATAGAACCTACCAGAAGCCCCAAACTATGTTTCCATAAAGGCTTATTACCCGAAGCTCCATACAGTTTTTTCTCCTGCTGGGTGTATTGTTTCTGCCCCTTAGGCACTAAGGCTCAACGACTCGGAATTTATAGCCCCATACTTATTAATAACAAGTTCATCCATTTCATTAGCCTTATAGTTTACCGAAAACACGCATGGTACGTCATCCAACGATTTTTTACTGAGTGTAAACTGGCGCTGCTCAACTTTAGCGGCATAAACTATGAGTACATCGCCAACTCTTGCAGCGATAGTAAAATTACCGTTGGCGTCGGTTTTCGTTTCCAACCCTGAGGCCTTATTAATTACAAAAACATCACCTACAACAAAATTATCAGCTACTACACGCCCGAAAAAAGCCACCCGCTCCTGTCCCACACAGACCGAGAAAACAAATAAAAGCAATACAAGAATTTTATTCTGCATCTTTAAGCAGGGCTATATATTCTTTTGCATAATTAAGCATCTGGAAATCTATATTAGGCTTTCTCCCCTGCTTAACCAACAGGGCAAATTCTTTATCTTCAGACAGGTAATAGAAAAAGCCACTTACATTTTCCTGAGGAATACCAAACATTTGCATAATCTCGTCTTCGTTATACATCCCCTGAAGACTTTCAATCATCATTACCTTCTTCTCAGTACGTACTGCGCGTTTTGCTTTGGCTATCTCTCCATTCATCAGGTTTATCAGATAGATTACAGGCATTCCTCCGCCCATTGCAAACCTTAAACCTTCGTTCGGCTACCGTATAGCGCTTTTGGTTGGCCGGAACCAATCCAAGCGAAACCTCATCTACCCTCCCATATTTATTGATTACAAGCTCATCCATTTCCAGCGCCTGTTGGTTAATCTGAACAATAAATGGCTGCGTCTTTAATAATTCGGGATTAATTGTAAACTGGCGCTCGTGTATTTTGGCATTATAAATAACTATAATATCGCCCACCTGGACGTCTACCGAAAAATTGCCTGAAATATCAGTTTTAGATTCGCTGCCTGTTTTTTTATTGATCACAAATACGTTCTTTACACCTTCCTGTCCTGCCATTACCCTCCCGGCAAATGTTGTAAGGTGCTGCGCATGGCTCATTATAGTGCAAAAAAACAGCATAAAATATAGTAGTTTATTTACCATCTTCCTGAAGGTTAAGGAATTTCTTAGCCATATTCATCATTAAAAAATCAATAAACTGTTTATTACCCTGTTTTATAGCATCTTTAAATTCCTGCTGTTCCACGAGGTAATAAATAAATCCGTTTATATTTTCTTTGGGAATATTGTACTGTCTTGTAATATCCTCATCGCTGTAGATGTTCTTTATATTACTGAAGACCGTTTCCTGCTTTTCGGTTTCGTAAGCCCTGCGAAGCATTTTTGTACGCCCCGAAATAGCGTTTATAATAGGATCGAGTCCTATAATGGTACCTACAGTAAACGTACCTGCGCTATACAATCTTCTTTCCGCTACGGTACGCTTTATCTGTCCCTTTGGCACAAGCCCAAGCGATTCGGCATTTAACCTTCCGTTTTTATTGATAACAAGCTCTTCAAGCTCATATGCATTATAGTTAACGCTTATTATATACGGATTTTCTTTAAAAGAATCGGGAAGGAGGCTAAATTCCCTGACGATGATTCTCGTGTTGTACGCTATAATCTTGTCTCCGGGCCTGGCCTCTATCATAAATCTGCCATCATAGTCAGACGAAACCTCTCTACCCGTTGCCTTATTTATGATGTAAACGTTAGGAACACCTGCATCATTAGCCACTATTTTGCCGGAAAGGGTATGGCGCTCCTGAGCCGTTGCGGCAATAGTCATAAAAAACAATAGTATATGCAAAAGCTTATTTTTCATCCTTTATAAGTTCGAGGTATTTACTGCTTAGCCCACTCATAAGAAACCGTGCCATGGTGTCGTTCTTATCCTTAAGGGCACGCGCAAAATTAGCATCTTCCACAAGAAAATATACAAACCCCCTTAGATAGTCAGCCGGAATTTTGAACTGGCTTATAAGTTGTTCCTCAGTATAAATATAGTCAATTTTGTCCAGCAGGTCAACCTTGACAGCTGTTTCATTAGCCTTCTCAAGCATTTTAGTACGGCCCGATAAAAAATTCAGTAGCCCGTCGCCACCATTACGTGCCGTATAAACCCTTTTTTCCGACATTGTTAGCCGCTTTTGCCCCTTCGGTACCAATCCCAGCGTTTCTGAGTTTATCATATTACTGTAATCTACAATAATAAGTTCGTCAAGCTGGCGCACAAATTTTTCTACCGGAACCATCAGCAGCTCGCTTTTAACATCCTCATCGGTTAATGTTATTTCTTTAGCAATGATATTTACACCCGAGAATATAAGCGTATCATTCACTTTTGCATTAATGGTAAAATAGCCGCCCCGTAATGTATTTACAGAATCATCTGCATTTTTATTGATTACATAGATGCCTTCCAGATCAGTGGCATCACATTTAATTTTTCCCTTAACAGGCATACGCTCCTGCGCCGTAAGCACTGTTGAAGTGACAATAGTAAACAGGAAAAACAAATTCTTCAAGCGAGTGAGTTTAGGTGATTAAAAAATCATAAAAAAAGATCATTAGTAAGGCAGGCTTCCCTGAACATACAAAACTTTGTAACTTTACCTTTTCTTACACTTATTTAACGAATGAAAAAACTAATTATTGCGAGCACATCTACTTTACATGGCGGTGCTTACCTTGAATATCTCCTGCCTGTACTGGCGTCTCATTTTAAAGGATGCAGTTCTCTGCTGTTTGTTCCGTATGCAAGGCCCGGCGGCATAAGTCATGATGATTACACAAAACGGGTAGCTGATACATTTGCCCCGTTAAACATAGATGTAAAAGGATTACATGAGTTTGACAATCCTGCAGAGGCTGTAGCCAATGCCGAGGCGATATTTACAGGCGGTGGTAACACTTTCTTACTTGTTACCCAACTATATAACAACAATGTACTTACTGCTATTCAAAATGCGGTTGAAAACGGCACGCCGTATTTGGGAAGCAGTGCGGGGAGCAACATTTGCGGACTGACAATGCAAACCACAAACGATATGCCCATTATCTATCCTCCAAGTTTTAATACACTAGCACTAGTGCCTTTTAACCTGAACCCGCATTACCTTGACCCTGTTGAAGGTTCTACACACATGGGGGAAACCCGCGAGACACGAATAAATGAATTCCACAAAATAAATCGGCAGCCTGTTTTAGGGCTTCGCGAGGGCAGCTGGCTTGAAGTATACGGCGAAACGATTGTCTTGAGAGGCGAGCTTAAAGCAAGGCTTTTCCGCCAGGAGCAGCAGCCCGAAGAGATTGAAGCCGGGAGTGATTTATCGTGGCTTAAATAAAAAAACATAAAAGCTTCTGCAATGCAGAAGCTTTTGTTAATGAGTCGTCCTAAAATAGGTTGACAAGTTTTACAATAAAAATTACATCAACCAGTCAGGTTTTCTTGACTGGTTTTTTCATGTATAAAGTTAGGAGTTTTCATCATTAAACTTAAATGTGGTCTTTTGATATTATAAGTATCTATTGCTACATTTATAAGCTTTTCTAATGTTGCTCCATCTTTACATTTATAAATAAGGAATTCACTTTTTAAAATTCCATTTATTCTTTCTGCCAAAGCATTTTGATAACAGTCATATCCATCTGTCATTGATGGTTTAATACCGTTCTGATTTAATATATCCTGATAAACCTTAGAACAATATTGTAATCCTCTATCAGAGTGATGGATAAGTGGTAATTTTGATTTTCGGTTCTTAATAGCCATTTTCAGAGCTTGTATGACATTCTCCGTAGTCATATCATCACTAAGTTTATAGCCTACTATTTTTCTACTGTATGCATCAGTAACTAAGGATAGATAATGTGTTCTTTCATGTGATTTCACATAAGTAATATCACTAACATATACTTGTTCAGGCCGCTCAAGTTTACATCCTTTTAAGAGATTATCATACTTACGCAGCCAATGTTTTGAAAAAGTGGTTTTAGTATAACTTTTCATTGGTCTTACAAGTAAATTCTCCCTTCTCAAATAGTCAAATAATGCATCGCGCCCTATCTTTATCCCATGCTGGGGAAATCGTTGTGAAAGAAGATAATACAGTTTGCGTGTACCTATACGTGGCATTTCCAATCTTATGCTAAGAACCAAATCTTTTAATTTCAAAAATTCAGATTCTCTTTGACTAATCCTTACCTGTTCCTGATATAAAGCCTGCCTGCTAATCCCAAACAATCGGCAACTTCTAGATAAACTTATTCTTTCTTTTTGCCGGAGGCGGAAGATGGTTTGGGAGAAAACTTTTTTCTGATCTGAGTGCCATATTAACTATCGGAAATATCAATCATGGTATTAAGTATCTTGTTCTTTAGTTGTTCATCTGCCAGTTCCTTTTCAAGCCTTTTGATGATTTGAGCTGGGGTTTCTTTGGATTTAGACATAAATAACAGATTTGGTTTGCTCCAGTCTAAATTACCAAATTTTCTTAACCAGACCAAAACTGTGCTTCGCCCTTGAATACCATAAGTAGATTGAGCCTGTTTATAGGTCACTTCGCCTTTTTCAACCCGGGAAATTATGGCTAATTTAAAAGCCATATTATAATCTCGCTGTGAACGCCTGGGCCTCTTGTTTTCGTTATCTTTCATAATAAGTCGAATTTGTGTCAACTTATTTTAGGACGGGACATAAAGACAAAAAAAGCCCAAACTTGATGTTTGGGCTTTTTTGCAGAGCGGAAGACGAGGCTCGAACTCGCGACAACCAGCTTGGAAGGCTGGAGCTCTACCAACTGAGCTACTTCCGCATTATTGTGGTGCAAATATACAACCACTTTCCATATTCGCAAACTTTTCAATAAAAAAAATCAAGGTTTTTTTCGCTTCCGTATTTAATATATTTATTACTAATTTGTTACGGAAAAACTAAATTTTTACTATTAAAAGGAAATCAGGAATCTGTTACGGTTTATAAACCTTTAATCCAAAAGAAGGAGCCAGAAAAGATTTTTTGCTAAGATTCATATTCATAGCTTTTTCATCTCTTGCCATTCTTTGATTGTTATTAACCCATCCTATTGAGCGCTTAAAAGAGTCATAGTTGTAACAATGAATAGGCTCGTACGTCTGAAACATTTCGGGTATGAATCCGTTATTTTCAGCTTTATCATTTGCATCATAAGAACCCAAACCTTCTAAAGCCACATAAACCCCATCAGCAGGCATTTCTACACTTATTTCGTCTAAACTAATCTCTACCAATCCTTTGGTATCTTCATCTAAATAATAAACCAAATCTTTGGTAAGGATGTCTTCTCCGGGAGTATCTTCTCCAACGCTATTTTTTTGCTGTTGCTTACGGTACAAATGGAGCCTGTATGCAGGATGCCCTGTTATACTTAAAACATTAAAAGAAACCGACTTTATAACTACCGGGGTTTTAAAAGGGTTTACTATAAAAGTTGCCATTTGGATAATTTGCCAATACCCAGCCTTGAATTTATTTTCTTTCGTTTACTTTTACTATAACCTATGTCGAAAGTTGCATTTGAATTAATAACCACTTCATTTAGGTCTATTGGCACTTCCATCAAAAAGACCTGTTTAGCAACATCTGCTTTATTTATTTTTTTGGTTTCATATCCTATACACGAAATCTCAATCATTTCAAAATCCTGCACATTGAGGTTGAATTTACCATTTTTATCGGCATAATCCCCCGCAATAATATTTCCTTTTTTATAGTAAGCTATTGAAGCAAATGAAACAGGTTGTTTAGAAGAAAAACCAATTACCTCAACAGCCTGGCCAATTGCATTTATACTTAGAAAAAAGAATATCAAAAAAATATTTTTCATAAACTCATAAATAAATGTGGCTAAAATATATTTTCTCCAGATATATTTAGATGTAAAACATAAACATTTATTTATTTTTGGCTCTAAACAACTCCTTATGTATTCCATAAAACAAATTCCGTCAAAAGAAACTTTTGCTGTTCGCCTACCTGTTCTACGACCGGGAAAACCTATAGAATCGTGCATTTTTGAGGGCGATGATTTACCATCTACCGTACACTTTGGCATTTTTGAAGGCGAAAAAATTGCCGGCATCGTATCGGTTTTTGAGGCAGCTACTCCCCTTTTACCCCAGCAAAAGCAGTTTCAGCTTAGAGGAATGGCAGTACTGGATTCGTACCAGAAAAAAGGCCTTGGCGAGAAGCTTGTAAAAGCTGCCGAAGAGTATATAAAAACAGCAGGCGGAGAAGCCATTTGGTTCAACGCGCGCGAAATTGCTGTTGGTTTTTATGATAAAATGGGCTACAAAATTATCGGAAATCCTTTTACCTTAGGCGATATAGGCATACACCATGTTATGTACAGAGAGGCTTAACTTTAACCTCTCTTTTACAAATAATTACATTTTTCGCAATCTTTTGTTTTGTAATTTTAGGATAAGCTAAATTCAAACACAAATGAAGAATGCAGCCTTAACCATATTGCTGTTTATTTTTTTACTCCCATCCTGCAAAAACACTATAGGGGGCAGCGATAAATTGCCCCAGCCGGCGGCAGATACCAGGCAACTTAAAAACGCTTCTCACAATATAGATACAGCATTGCTTGACGGCCAACCTGATGCCGTACAGTCCTTTTATAAAGGTAACGGATTAAAAACGGCCTGGGTAAAAGATACTGACAGGAAATCGCTGCTCCTCGCTATACAACAAACACTGGACGACGGTCTAAAGCCTGCTGACTACAACCTTGAAGCATTAATGGCGTTTGAGAATAACACTGTTATTACTAAAGAAGAGTGTGTAACCTACGATATACTACTTACCAAATCATTTAGAAAACTGGCAAGCCACCTTTTTAAAGGAAAGCTTAAACCTTACAATGTGTATTATGACTGGGCACTTCCCGCAAAATCTATAAATGCTAACAAGCTGCTTACCGATGCACTGGCAGATCATTCTGTTACTGAAACCCTAAACAAATGCAGGCCTTCGCATAAAATCTACGCAAGCCTTAGAAAAAGCATGAAATTTCTGAATTCGCTAAATGACGACGCCTCTTTTTCGGTGCTACCTAAAAATTCGGTTATAAAACTGAAAGACTCGGGAGCAGTGGTTTCAGATATTAAAGCGCGTCTCGTATTTTGGAAAGACCTTAGTTCTGAAGATGCTAAAAGCAGTACGTTTGACCGCCCAACACTCCGCGCTGTAAAAAAATTCCAGAAACGACATGGAATTTACCCTAACGGCATTGTTAGCGGCAGCACAGTTGCTGCGTTAAATATCAGCCTGGAAAAAAGAAAGCAACAGATTGTAGCTAATCTTGAGCGCTGGAGATGGTTTGCCAATGATTTTGGGCCAAAAGCACTTGTAATAAACATTCCTGAATTCCAAATGGCTGTACTGGAAAACGGAAGGGATACCGTACAACTGTATAAAGTGGTTGTGGGCAAGCCCGGCAGGAGAAGTCCGGTGCTGCACTCAATACTCAGCAATTTGGTTATTAACCCTACATGGACGGTACCACCTACCATACTTAAAGAAGATCTTACTCCCTCTGCATCTGAAGACAGGAGTTATTTTGCCAATCATAACATGAAAATATACAGGTATAAGGATACTATAGCAACCGACCCTGAAGAATGGGATCCTGAAAAAGCAGACCATTACCGTTATGTACAGGGTCCGGGGGTGAATAACTCACTAGGGTTAGTAAAATTCAATTTCAAGAACAGCTTTAGCGTATACCTCCATGACACTAACCACAGGGAACTTTTCAGTAAAGGGTACAGGGCACTAAGTTCCGGCTGTGTACGTGTGCAGGAACCTTTAAAACTTGCCGGATATATTATAGATAAAGAAGATGCCGGATGGACAAAAGAAAAGCTGGATGAAATGATAGCCGGGGCTGAAACAAAAAACGTGGGCCTCAAAAAAGAAACCCACGTTCATCAGTTATATTGGACCGCCTGGATGGACCGGGACGGTGTTCAGTTTAGAAATGACATCTACAATCTTGACAATATCCTTTATAAAAAATTACGACAGTAATTTAGAAGAAGAAAGGTATGTTTTAGAAGGATGATATATAAAAAGGCATGATTTGTCTTTGATAAGGCTTATCACTTCTTTAGTAAGATTAGCCGGAAGAGCAGGACATCCCTGGCTTCTGCCCAGTCTCTTGTGCATTTTTATGAAAGTCTCGCTTACATAATCTGCTGCGTGCATTACTACAGACCTGTTGCGTGCATTACTGTTTATCCCCTGCTCAAGGCCGTCAAGACGTAAAGAAGCACCATGTTTTCCCTGGTAAATCTCACCCGTGGCATAAAAACCAAGACTGCTTTTGTTTGAGCTTGATGCATTGCTGAAATCAGTGGCATATTCATCACCGCTTTTCATTCCGTGCGCTACAAGAGTATTATACAATACAGTATTTGTAGCCATATCAATTATCCAAAGCCTTTTTGTATTAGAAGACTGGCTGAAATCGATAAGGGTTAAGATATTTTTCTTGATCTTTCCTTCGGCCTTTAGACGTTTATAACCATTAAGGGCTTTAGAAAAGCAGTCCATTTGGGGTACAGACCCTGAATGTGCCTTAATTTCATTGTAAACTGAAACAGTTTCGGATACAGCATTTCCTGCTTTAGTAGTAGAAGCAGTTGTTGCGGCGTGTTTTGGTGTTGTTGCGGTAATAGAAAAGAACAAAAAGAAAACCGACGTAAAAAAGTTGTAAGCCATAAGTAATTCTAGTAGTTGTGTTTTTAATCAGAATGCTAAAATAAGTTAAAGAAATCTAAACAAAAAATAGCAACACTGTTAAAATCAATTATTTAACATTTATCATTTGGCAGGCCTCTTCCCAGGCTGTGCCTCTTTTTCATCTAATAATCAATTAATACAACGGAATCAAAATAAAGTTATTGTGCTCAATATTAAAATAATACTAAATTTTTTATAAAACACAATACAAACCGTCTTCAGAATATGTAAAACCGGCAAAATTATAGTAATTTTAGAGCCTCGATTACGGGTTAATATATTCCCAAAATCGTGCCAAAAATTAATAACATCTTGAAAATGAACAAAAAAGTAATTTTAATGATCCTTGACGGATGGGGTAAATCGCCCGATCCAAAAGTATCAGCCATAGACAATGCAAACGTTCCGTTTATTGACAGCCTGTATAAAAATTACCCTAATGCGTCGCTTCGCACAGACGGCCTAAACGTAGGCTTACCTGAAGGACAGATGGGTAATAGTGAGGTAGGCCACATGAACCTTGGCGCCGGCCGTATTGTTTACCAGGATCTTGTAAAGATTAACCTTGCGGTGCAAAACCACACCCTTGCAACAGAAAAACCACTTGTTGACGCATTTAACTATGCAAAGCAGAATAATAAAAAAGTACACCTTTTAGGACTGGTTTCTAACGGAGGGGTACATTCTCACATAGATCACCTTAAAGGCCTTATAGATGCTGCCGAAGCAGATGGAGTTGACAATGTTTTCATCCATGCATTTACAGACGGGCGTGACGTTGACCCAAAATCAGGAGTAAATTTCATATCTGACCTTGAGCACCACCTGAAAGATAAAAAAGCAAAACTCGCTTCTATCATCGGCCGTTATTATGCCATGGACCGCGACAAGCGCTGGGAAAGAGTAAAACTGGCGTATGATCTTTTGGTTAATGGCGAAGGAGCACATTCTACCAATGCCATTGAAAGCATGCAGGACAATTACAAAGACGGCATTACTGATGAGTTCATTAAGCCTATCCTAATGGTAGATGAGAACGACCAGCCCCGTGCAGTTATCCAGGAAGATGACGTGGTTATTTTCTTTAACTTCCGTACAGACCGTGGAAGGCAGCTTACCGAAGTACTTAGCCAATTTGATGTTCATGAGCAGAACATGCACAAACTAAAACTGTACTTTGTAACCATGACTAACTATGATGATAACTTTAAAGATATCCACGTAGTTTATGACAAAGACAACCTAACCGAAACACTTGGAGAAGTAGTGTCTCGAAACGGTAAAAAACAGATTCGTATCGCCGAAACCGAAAAATATCCTCACGTAACCTTCTTCTTTTCAGGAGGCCGTGAAGAGCCTTTTGAAGGCGAGAAACGTTTACTTTGCCCGTCTCCCAAAGTGGCCACATACGACCTGCAGCCTGAAATGAGCGCTTTTGACCTTAAAGATGCGCTTGTTCCTGAACTTAACAAAGGTGAGGTAGATTTTGTATGCCTTAACTTTGCCAATGGCGACATGGTAGGCCATACAGGTGTTATGGAAGCTGCAATTAAAGCCTGCGAAGCAGTTGATGCCTGCGTAAAAGAAGTTATTGAGACTGCCCTTGAAAATAATTATACTACTATCGTAATTGCCGATCACGGTAACTGCGAAACAATGATAAATCCTGACGGATCGCCTAACACAGCACACACAACAAATCCGGTACCTATAATCTTGGTTGACAAAGAGCTTAAACATGTTAAAGATGGTATTCTGGGAGATCTTGCCCCTACTATCCTTGACCTTATGGGACTTGAGAAGCCAGCTGTTATGACAAGGAATTCGCTGGTGTCGTAATTGTACATCAATGTGAAAAAGGGTCTTACTAAATTAGTAAGACTCTTTTTTATTACACATTCCTGAACGATTCAAAATAGGCGCGGTCTATAGACTCCCTGTGATCAGGATGCGCAATATTTGTCATTGCCACCGCACGCTGTTTAAGGGTTTTACCATAGAGGTCGGCAATTCCATATTCGGTAACCACATACTGAACGTGGGCACGCGTTGTTACCACGCCAGCACCCTGTTTAAGGAACGGCACAATTTTGCTTTCGCCATTTTTAGTAGCCGATGGCAAGGCTATTATTGCTTTACCTCCTTCGCTTAGAGAAGCCCCACGGATAAAATCCATTTGTCCCCCTACCCCCGAATACATTTTAGACCCAATAGAATCGGCTGATACCTGTCCTGTAATATCAACTTCTATAGCCGAATTTATTGCCACCATTTTGGGATTTCGGCGTATAACAGCAGTATCGTTTACAAAAGAAGATTCGCGCATGGAGATAAACGAATTATCGTTAACGAAATTATACAAACGCTGTGACCCTATAAGAAATGTAGCCAGCGCCCTATTCTTGGTCACCCCTTTATATTTACAGTTAATTACTCCACTTTCTATAAGATCTATCACACCATCAGAGAACATCTCTGTATGCAGTCCTAAATTTTTGTGGTTAGTAAGTTTAGCAAGCGCGGCATTGGGTATTGACCCTATTCCCATTTGCAAAGTGCTCTCATCTTCTATAAGTGATGCTACAAAACCTCCTATAAGTTCCTCCTGCGCAGAAATTTCGGCACTCCCATGCCCATAAAGAGGCACATTAACCTCAACCAGATAATCTATTGCAGAAAGGCTGATAACACTGTCGCCAAAAGTTCTCGGCATTTGCGGATTGACCTGCGCTATCACTATTTTGCAATTCTCGATAGCCGCTTTTGTAGCCTCTACCGATACGCCCAGCGAGCAATACCCATGGCTATCAGGCGGCGAGACATGAATAAACACCACATCCAGCGGCACTATATTTTTACGGAATAACCGTGGTATTTCGCTCAAAAAAACCGGCGTGTAAGATCCATTGCCCGCTGCAAGTGTATGTCGTACATTTTTGCCTATGAAAAATGAATTAACGTGAAAACTATCCTTAAGCGCGGGATCTGCATAGGGTGCTTCGCCTTCGGTATGCATATGGCAAACCTCCACATCACGAAGTTCGTGCGCCCTTTCAGCAAGTGCTTTGGTTAAGACTGTTGGTGTTGCTGCAGCTGCCTGTACATATATCCTGTTACCTGATTGTATTACTTTTACGGCTTCTGCCGCGGTTACATATTTACTCATACCAATTACGTTTATAGCAAAATTAATGTCCCCTAAAGATATAAAACATGACATATCTCATGTTATGCAGGCTCTTAAAAATATTCCGGCGGAATGTTGTACTTTTGCCGTGGAAAAAATTTTTTATATGATTATCCCAAAAACGACAGAACAAATTGAGTTGATGCGCCAAAGCGCACTTATCGTTTCTAAAACATTAGGCATGATTGCCTCTGAAATAAAACCGGGTGTAACGACTTTACACCTTGATAAACTGGCGGAAGAGTTCATCCGTGACAATGGTGCTGTTCCGGGTTTCCTTGGCCTATACGGCTGCCCGTCTACGCTTCTTACCAGCGTAAACGAACAAATAGTACACGGACTGCCTACTAGCCGCCCTATTGAAGAAGGCGACGTAGTATCGGTAGACTGTGGCGCCATCATGAACGAATATTACGGTGACCATGCCTATACTTTTGAGATAGGAGAAGTTGCCCCTGAAACCAAAAAACTGCTTCAGGTAACTAAAGAATCGCTGTATGTGGGCATTCGCGAATTTAAAGCAGGCAACCGAGTTGAAGATGTGGGTAATGCCATCCAGAAATATACCGAGGCACATGGTTACGGTGTAGTTCGTGAACTTGTAGGCCACGGACTTGGCAAAAAAATGCACGAGGAGCCAAACATGCCAAACTATGGCAAACGCGGCCGCGGAAAAATGTTTGTAGAAGGAATGGTTGTAGCCATTGAACCTATGATAAACATGGGAACCAAAAACATAAAACAACTTAAAGACGGCTGGACAATTGTAACCCGCGATGGTAAACCGAGTGCACACTTTGAGCACGATGTTGCTCTTGTAAACGGTAAACCGGAGCTGCTTTCTACTTTTGCATACGTTTACAAAGCATTAGGCATTGTAAGCAATGAAGAAGATGAGTTTAGGACGACGCCGTTTGTGGTTTAATTATTTAGCCACGGATTACACTAATCACACAAATTAATTAGTGCAGTTCGTAAAATTTGTGGTAAAGCCATACTATGAAGAAACTATTCAAATTTATACTTAATACTATTCCCCGCCCTTTACTAATAAGGCTTAGCTATGTTGCAAGGCCGGTATTGGCATTTGCCTTAAAGGGAAAAACGTATACCGACCCTATAGACGGGAAAAGTTTTAAAAACTTTTTACCCTACGGTTATGGGCATCAGCGTAATAACGTTTTGGCTCCGGGAACACTTTCTCTGGAAAGGCACCGCCTGTTGTGGCTTTACCTGAACAGGGAAACCGACTTTTTTACATCGCACAAAAAAGTACTGCACTTTGCTCCTGAGCAGGCTTTTTACAAACGCTTCCGTAACCAGAAAAACCTGGATTACACTACAACCGATTTGTATTCGCCTCTAGCCGACGTAAAAGCCGATATATGCAACCTCCCATTTGAGGCTAACGCATACGACCTTATACTTTGCAACCACGTTCTTGAACACATTCCTGATGACACTAAGGCGATGCAGGAGTTATACCGCGTACTTAAACCGGGCGGCATGGGAATATTCCAGATTCCGCAGGATCTTAACAGAGATACAACTTTTGAAGATAACAGTATTACCGACCCAAAAGAACGCGCGCGCATCTTTGGCCAATATGACCATGTAAGGGTTTACGGCCGCGATTATTTTGACAAGCTGAGAAGCATAGGCTTCAGGGTTGTTGAAGAAGACTACACAAAAAAACTTACTCCCGAAGCAGTAGAACGCTTTTGCCTTGCTAAAGGCGAGATAATACCAGTTTGTTATAAAGATTAATTTTATACATATCTATACAAATAAGAAACCCCTGCTAAAATCTAGCAGGGGTTTTCTTTTGAGTAATAATGTAAGATTTAGCTTTATAATAATTTCTTAATCAAAACGTTCTTACTATTCAAAACAATTATACTAAACCTATTATGAAAAACCTGTTTATCACCGCACTAACATTTTTGTTTTTAACCTCGTGTCACAACGATGACGATGCAAAAACTCCTGAACTGCTTCCAAAATCAGGATCTGATACGTTTGAAGATGGCGAGATTGTAAACGCTAATTTTGAATTTGACGGCAAGACTATTAAACGTATCAACTGGGACGACAATTCCTATGAAGACTACACCTATGAGAATGGAAAAATAAAATATATTAATCAATATATTGAAGGTGATCTGGTAATTAAAAAAACTCTTGAATATGAAGCCGATAAACTGGTAACAGTTACTGCAGATGATTTAGATATATTACAACGCAAGGTAGTGAAATACACTTATGATAGCAACAATACGGTTAGCATTAAAGAATATGACCTGGATTTGGAAGAAGAAGATACTACTTTATATCTCAATGCTACTGCCGAACTTACCCTGAGCAATGGTAACATTACTAAACTTGTTCGTAAGTATAGTGAAGGCCCTGTTGAAACACATACTTACACTTTTGACAATAAAAACGGTCCCTATAAAAATGTCTCTGGATTTGAAATTATGAAATTTGCTGAACTTGAAGGTGGAGTAAATAATTACCTTACCCATACATTTGCTGGTGACGAACAAAACTTCACAGCTGTTTACACCAATACATATAATACACAAGGATATCTGATTAAATCCGTCGGATCTACATCGGGCCAAGTCAACACGAGCACATTTAACTATTTTGAATTCGAATAATCATTTACACAAAATCAAGAAACCCCTGCTAAAATCTAGCAGGGGTTTTATTTTTAACCTTATAACAAAGTAATACTTAGCTTTTTTCCGGCATTAGCACTCCAACAATTTTTTCTTTAGTCAGGTATTTTTTGGCTACTGCCTGAATATCTTTTGCGGTCAGCGCATTTACTTTTTCTTCATATACTAATATATCTTCAGGATTTTCACCTTCAGTATAGGAGTTTTTTAAATTGCTCATCCACGTACGGTTTTCCTTAATATTCTTTTTATAGTCTAAAAGTTCACCTTCTTTATATTTAGCAAGGTCTTTAGCTTCAGGGCCGTTATCTACCAGTTTTTTAAGTTCAGCTAATGCGGCCTCTGTAAGCTTGTCTGTGTTTTCAGGGCCGCACGGAAAACTTATGGTGAAACGGTAGGCGCCATGAGGCATTTTACTTAAACCGCCGCTTGCATTCACAGTATATACACCGCTATCTTTTTCCCTTAGCTGCTCAATAAGCTTAATGGTTAATATTTCGCCTAACGCCTGCATAGCAAGATCTTCTTTCGGCGTATAAGTTGTTTCTCCGCGAAAACGTATTAAAACTTTGCTCTTAGGCTCAGAACCTTTGTAAATGATCTTTTTATGTTCTCCTTTTAAAGAACGTATACCCAGATCAACAATCTTCTCCCTTTTATCTGTTGCAGGGAGCGACGCAATATATTTTGCCGAAAAGTCCTCTATAGCCTTATCGTCTATGTTACCCACAAAAAAGAACTGGAAGTCGCCGGCATTGGCAAAACGTTCTTTATATTTATTATAGGCAAGCTGATAATCGGTCCTGGCCCAGTCTTCATCTCCCGGAAACATAGGTGTATACCTTGGGTTATCTTTATTTGTAAATTTTCGAAATTCGCTTGTAAAATAACCCTCAGGGTTAGAGCCCATATTAGCAAACATTGAGATTTGCTTTTTCTTGTAACCTTCGTAAGCTTCCGTATCAAAATTCAGGTCGGTAAAGTAGGCGTGTATCATCTGGAACATATACTCCATGTCTTTTGGAGCTGCATTACCCCTTAACCCTTCGGTGTCTTCGTATATATACGGATTTACCCTCGCTATTTTACCTGTCATAAATTTATTGATATCGTTTAGCTTGAGCCCTGAAAAACCTGCCTGCGAAAGACCAGACTGTGCCCATTCCGTCTTTAAAGATTCCTCATAAGTATATAGGTTTGATCCGCCAAAACTAACCGCTTCAAGCAACACCTCATCATTTTTAAAATCGGTTTTCTTATAGGTTACTTTTGCACCGTTAGAAAGTGTTAATGTTGTTGTACCGAGCCTAGCATTGTTTTCTTTTTTCGTTATGCTTCCCGGCTTAACCTCTTTACGCAATAATCCCACAGCCGTTGTACCTTCGTCGTAAGGCTTAAGGTTATCGCTTGGAGTATTAAGGACAGCAAGCACTTCCTGCTCCGTAGGTTTTTTTATGTTGTCCTTTTCAGGACCGGTTATCACAACAACGCGGTTATCATCTTTTATATAACCATTGACAAGTGAATTGATATCAGTCAGTTTGATATCAGGAAGCATTTTTTTTATGGCATTATATGTCCATTCTATGCCGGGTGCCGGTTCTTTATCAAGAAAGTTTCCCTGATACTGCCCAACAAAAGCAGCAGAATTCATTTTCTCTCTTTCATTATACGCATTTTCCATTCCGGCAAGCACATCAATTTTGGCTCTTTCAAACTCACCCTGCGTAAAACCAAATTTCTTAACACGGTTATTTTCTTCAACCAGTGTTTTAAGAGCATCCAGCTGTTTACCATCCTGCGTCATGGCAAAAGAACTATATGCTTCTTTATCGCGTGCCATGATTCCGCCGTGAGAGCTTCCTCCGAAAGTAAACGGCGGTGTAGGCGAATTTGTAAGCTCGCGGAATCTTTTATTAAGCATTACCGCAAACAAACGTTCTGTCAGCCTTTTTTTGTAATCATCGACAGTAACTATTGGTTTTGCAGTATCATAATCTTTATACACCAGGCGCACCTGGCTTCCATCAGCCTCTTTATCGCTTTCAATAGCTACAAAAGTTTCTTTATGGTTAGGCACTTCATAAAATTTTCTCGGGCGTGCGTTTTTTGGATTTTCATACGATGAGAAATGTGCTATTACCTTTTTTTCCATTTCGGCAACATCAATATCACCTACTACAATGACAGCCATAAGATCTGGTCTGTACCAGTCTCTGTAGAACTTTTTGATCTTGTCGTACGTAAAATTCTCGAGTATTGCTTTCTGCCCTATAGGAAAACGGTCTACATAATGCGACTTATACATCATCTTGGGCATAAACCTTTTCTCCATCCTGTTATCAGCATCAAGACCAAGGCGGTATTCTTCGAGCACTACACCCCTTTCCTTATCTATTTCTTCAGGAGAAAGAATGGTGTTAAACGCCCAGTCTTCGATTATCTCAAAACCTTTTTCAAGTTTTGCCGGGTCGTCGCTTGGTATCGGCAGGAAATAAACAGTTTCATCAAAACTGGTGTAGGCATTTAAGTGCTGCCCAAATTTTACTCCTATGCTTTGCAGGTAGTCTACCAGCTGGTTTTTAGGAAAACGTTTTGTACCGTTAAAACACATGTGTTCCATAAAGTGGGCAAGCCCCTGCTGGTCGTCATCTTCAAGAATAGAACCCGCATTGATAACAAGCCTCAAGTCAACTTTGCTTTCGGGTTTGGCGTTTTTCCTGATGTAGTAAGTCAATCCGTTTTTAAGCTTACCGGTCTTCACGGCAGGGTCTAACGGAATTGGGTCTGAACCCTTCAGTCCCTGTGCAGTGCCCGCCAAAGGCACAGCCATAAGGAACATCCATAATTTGAAATGTTTCATTGTAAATTGGTTTAAGTAGTTGGCATCATAATAACTTTAAAAATAAGAGATTATTATTTTTAACACACAAAAACCTATATGTTTTTTTGGCGTGCTTCTTGATTAGTTAAAATGGCAGATATAATATATATTGCTATATTTACGTTCACTAATAAAACCAAAAACACAATGAAGAGCGCAATTAAAAGGTGTATCGCCTTATCTCTTTTCTTATTTATATCAGTTAACCTTTCAGCACAGGTACAGCAGGAAATTGCGCCGCCTTACAACATCAAAACAGCTTCTTTCATCAAAGATGCTGCTAACGTATATCCGTTTTTTAGATTAGGCGAAAGCTTTGCTTTTGTTTTTGACGACCTGTTTGGCAATGAGGCCAACTATTATTACACAATAACACATTGCAATTACGACTGGACTCCGTCGTCCATGCTTACTGTAAACGATTATATACAGGGGTTTGACAACCAGAGGATTCAGGCTTACGAAAATTCTTTTAACACACTGCAGATCTATTCACGCTATACACTTACGTTTCCTAATAAATTTACCACACTGCTGCTTTCAGGAAATTATGTACTAAAAATACTTAACGACGATCGCGAAGTGGTTTTTACACGAAGGTTTGTGCTTTATGAAGAGCAGGTATCTGTACCCGTTCAGGTGAAGAGAGCAAGAAACATGGAGGTAATACAGGAAAAACAAAATCTTGACTTCTCTATCAAAAGTGCTTCGATACAATTTCAAAGCCCTTTGCAAAATGTAAAGGTGGCGCTTTTTCAAAACGGAAGATTTGACTCTGCCATTTACAATGTTAAACCACAATATACCATAGGCAACGATCTTATTTACAGGTATGACAAGGAAACGCAGTTTTGGGCCGGCAATGAATTTATGTATTTCGAAAACAAGGACATTAGGAATGCGGTGAACAATGTATTACGTATTACAGCCGGCGAAATCTACAACACCATATTATACCCTAACGCTGCCCGAAGGGGAAGCGCCTATACTTTTTACCCAGACGTAAATGGTAATTTCCAAACCAGGAATATCAACCTTAGCGTCACAAATCCAGGGCTTGAGTCAGACTACACATGGGTCTTCTTTTCGCTTAGCGCTCCATTATATTATGAAAAGAAAGACATCTATGTAGGCGGCATGTTTAACAACTACGCAAAAACACCGGAATACAAGATGGATTACAACGAAAAGACGGCCACTTACGAAAAGGCAGTAATGATAAAACAGGGCTTTAATAACTACCAGTATCTAATTGCCGACAAAAATGGCGTTGTAGATGGTGAGCACGCCATTGACGGTAACTTTTACCAGACTGAAAACGACTATACCGTTTTGGTATATTACAGGGAGAACGGACAGCGTTATGACAGGGTAATTGGCATTGGGCAGGCAAATTCAGAAAACATTATCAACTAAATTTCAATTAGTTAAATATTACTTACTATTAATTTAATGTTTAAAAGGTAGCCTGTAATTTAATAAATTTGTATTTTTGGGGCAGTATTTAGAACCCGTTTAAGAAGGTGAAGTATGGTAACACAGATAACACGAGGCATAAAAATATCGGTATCCACTAATTTTGAAGGCACTTACTTTAAAAATTACAGGATTCAGTTTGCATTCAGCTATGAGATAACCATAGAGAACCAAAGCAAAGATTCAGTACAGCTAAACACGCGCCATTGGGAGATATACGATTCTCTTAATGACATAGAGACCGTAGACGGCGAAGGTGTTATAGGTAAAAAACCAGTACTTAAACCGGGAGAGAAACACACCTACAGCTCAGGCTGCCTACTGGCATCTCCGTTTGGGGCTATGAGGGGTTACTTCAACATGATCAATTTTACCACAACGCGTACATTCAGGGTTATTGTACCCACTTTCAGGCTTAGTGCGCCATTTGCCGTAAACTAACATAATAGTCAATAGATTACCCTTTTTCCTGTATTATTTGCAAATACAGGATTAATAATTTATTGTACATTTGCACTACTTTAATTTAATCCTTTAAAATTATCTTATACTATGCCAAAAGGAATATATCTTGTACCAAAAGCTATTAACGAACCTGTTAAAAGCTATGCTCCCGGATCTAAAGAAAGAGAGCAGGTACTTGCCGCTTTTAAAGAATTGTATAATGCCAGCACAGATGTGCCTTTATACATAGGAAGCGAAGAAATACGCACAGGAAAAACAAGAACAATAAACCCTCCATTTGACCATAAAAAAGTAGTAGGTACTTTTCACGATGCCGAAAAAGAGCACGTAGAAAAAGCTATCGCTGCTGCGCTTGCTGCTAAAAAGAAATGGGCTGCACTGGCGTGGGAACACAGGGCTTCTATATTCCTTAAAGCTGCCGATCTTTTAGCAGGTCCTTACCGCGCTAAAATTAATGCTGCTACAATGATAGGCCAGGCTAAAACCGTTCATCAGGCAGAAATTGATTCGGCTTGTGAATTCATTGACTTTTTACGTTACAACGTAGAGTTCATGACAAGGATTTATGCTGAACAGCCTGCATCGTCTGAAGGTATCTGGAACAGGATGGAACACCGCCCACTTGAAGGATTTGTGTACGCAATCACTCCATTTAACTTTACTGCTATTGCCGGTAACCTACCTGCTTCTCCTGCCCTTATGGGTAACGTGGTGGTTTGGAAACCAAGCGCAACGCAAATGCTTAGTGCAAATGTTATCATGGAAGTATTTAAACTTGCAGGATTACCTGATGGTGTGATCAATATGATCAACGGCAGCGCAGGCATGATTACAGATACTCTTATTGCAAGCCCTGATTTTGCAGGTATCCACTTTACAGGATCTACAGGTGTATTTAACGACATTTGGGCAAACATTGGCAAAAACATAAGCAAATACAAAACCTACCCAAGGATAGTAGGCGAGACAGGAGGTAAAGATTTCGTTCTTGCCCACCCGTCATCTATTCCTGCACAGGTTGCCACTGCCCTATCAAGGGGTGCTTTTGAATACCAGGGACAAAAATGTTCTGCTGCTTCAAGAGCTTATATACCGCAGTCTATCTGGCCTGCCGTAAAAGAACACCTTGCAAAAGACCTTGCTTCTTTTAAAATGGGCTCTCCGGAAGATACTACCAACTTTGTATCTGCAGTAATTACCGAGGGTTCTTTTGACAAGCTTGCTGCTGCTATCGATGCTGCTAAAGCCGCTCCGGATGCAGAAGTAGTTATCGGTGGAACGTATGACAAATCTGTGGGTTGGTTTATAGAGCCTACTGTTATTGTTACTACAAACCCTAAGTATGACACTATGTCTACAGAGCTTTTTGGCCCTGTACTTACAATATATGTTTATGAAGATGCAAAATGGACGGAGACTCTTCAGCTTGTAGACGAAACTTCGCCTTATGCACTTACTGGCGCTGTATTTAGCCAGGACCGTTATGCTATAGAGGAAGCTGCTAAAGCACTTGAAAATGCTGCGGGTAACTTCTACATCAATGATAAACCTACAGGTGCTGTCGTAGGCCAGCAGCCATTTGGCGGTGCAAGGGCATCAGGCACAAACGACAAAGCAGGTTCTATACTGAACTTACTTCGCTGGGTATCGCCAAGAACAATCAAAGAAACTTTAGTTCCGCCAACAGATTACAGGTATCCTTCCTTAGGATAATCTAAATAACAAAATCCTTTCCCGTTAAAACAGGAAAGGATTTTTTTTAGCTCAATTTGTAGAAAATGATTTAATACTACTACAATCCTGTTTTACCACGGAATATATCCCGTTTCAGGATTCGATTCCTCGCTGAAGAATTTCCCTGTTGGCCCATCGGCATCAATAAGTGCGTATTTTGCCACGCGTGAAGCGGCATCTTCAACCCTGCCCGGACCATTATGGTGATTAAAATCGGTTTTGGTATAACCGGGATCAACGGCATTAACTTTAAAAGGAGTTTCGCGTAGCTCATACGCCAGTTTTATGGTGTACATATTGAGCGCGGCTTTAGAAGAGTTGTACACACCGCCATTCATATTGTAATATATCCAGGTTGGGTCGGCGCTAAGGGTAAGCGACCCGAGTCCCGAGGTAACGTTTACTATTCTTGGTTCGGCAGATTTGCGAAGCAGGCTCACAAAAGCCTGCGTAACACGAACTACTCCAAATACATTTGTATCATATACCGACTGAAACATTTCTATAGGTGCTTCAAGCGGAGTTTGTGGGAGCCCGCCGCTTATACCCGCATTGTTTATAAGTACGTCAAGCACATCGGTCTTTTTACCTACTGTTTCGCGTGCTGAAGCTACTGAAGCATCATCGGTAACATCCAGTTGAACGGCTTCTACGTTTTCAAAGCCTTCAGCTTTAAGTTCATTGACGGCGTCTTGTCCGTTTTCTAAGGTACGGCTACCAATAAATACATGAAATCCTTGTTGCAGCAGTAAGCGCGCCGTGTGAAACCCAATGCTTTTATTTGCGCCTGTAATAAGTGCTGTTTTCATATTAAAATGCTGTTTATAAATTATAAAAGCAAAATTATATGGAAGCGACTTTAGAGAGATTGCACTCCGTCAGGGATTAATGGTACATTTCGCGGATTGAAGACCTGTACTCTGCCGGGGTAGCAGATGTAAGCCTTTTAAAGAAGCGGTTAAAGTAAGAAGCATCCTCAAAACCTAATTGAAACGCAATCTCTTTTACAGATGTTTGAGTATGAAATAAAAGTCTTTTTGCTTCCAGCAGCAAACGTTCGTGGATGTGCTGCATAGCAGTCTTTCCGCTTTGAACTTTTATAAGTTCACTAAAATGACCGGCGGAAAGGTTTACCATTGCGGCATACCCTGCCACATCGTGTATAGTGTTGAAATTTTCGGTAATAAGGCTTTGGAATCTCTTTAGCAATTCACGGTTTTCATGCAAATTATTGTCCGCAAACCGTTCTGTATATATCCTGCTTAAATATATAAGCATTACCTGCAGGTAAGCCGAAAGCATGCTGTTGCGCCATCCGTTTTCGTGCTTGTACTCTGCAATAAGCTTATCAATAACATCATTTAAATACGTAATATCTTCATCTGACAACACTAGTTCATGCTCATTCTGCAAATTCTGTATTATCGGCAATTTGCGAAGCATCCTGTTTTCCTCAATTTCTAAAAATTCATCGGTAAAACAAATGGCCACCACATCGCTATATGAATTTTCCTCTTTGAGTACTATATGCTGCGGCGATGAAAAATAAAAAGCGTTAGGCTTTACGGTAAAAGGCACCATATCTACCCAATGCCTGCTATTACCTTCCCTTACTAATATCAACTTGTAAAAGTTGTTGCGGTGCGGCACAAAAAAGTAATCCTTCTGGTGGCTTGTAAGCCCAACACACTTGGCAATTTCAAAATACTTTTCACCATAATGGCCGCCCTCTTCAAGAGTATAGACGGGAATATTAGATTCGGTAAGTGTCTGCATTGTACAAAGCTAATAATTTTTAAGTCAGTATAATTTGTTTTGAAGCAGGGAGCGAAAACAATTATCAAAGCCAAATCACACTTTGTATTTCATGGCAAGATGCACAACCTTCTTGGTTTCAAAGAATTCGTCTTCGAAAAAGTCCGACAGGTTATATGTAGTAACTTTTTGAAAAACAGAAAGCTCTTCAGTAAGATCTCCTCCTTTAAGATACAGTATCCCATTTGGCAGGTCGTGGTTCTGGTCTTTTTTTACTTTACCTCTTACCCATTTTACAAAGTCTGGCATATTAGTAACGGCACGGCTTACAATAAAGTCGAATTCTTTGTTTACTGTTTCTGCACGTTTTTGTTCGGCCTTCATATTTTTAAGCCCAAGGCCGTTAGCCACTTCCTGCACAACCTTTATCTTCTTGGCAATGATATCTATTAAGTAAAATTTAGTTTCAGGATATAGTATAGCAAGCGGGATTCCCGGAAAACCTCCTCCGGTACCTACGTCCATAACGCTGGCGCCCGGCCTGAAATCCATTACCTTTGCAATACCCAGCGAATGTAACACGTGTCTTGTGTAGAGCTCGTCTATATCCTTTCTCGAAATCACATTTATTTTAGCATTCCACTCTTTGTATAATTCTTCCAGTCTTGTAAATTGATCAATCTGAACCTCAGTAAGGTTAGGAAAATGCTTAAGTATCTCCTGCATCTTTTTAATTTTGAACAAAAGTAATCATTTTGGTGATGAAATTTTGCCTAATTTTTTGCGTTTACAACTTCATTAATGGTTACCTTTGAAACCCAAGACTATAAACCTGTTATGCAAATAAACCCACCTATATTTTCTAAAAACGACTCGGTAAAATTCTTTCGTACCCTTAACAAAAGGGTAAATGATTATTTTAAAGAGAACAACATAAAAAAGACAGGAAACTGGAAACTGCACCTTAAAGCTGTTATCATGTTTTCACTTTTGCTTACACCCTATTTTGTTATCCTTGCGCTCGATATGCCGTTATGGATCCAGCTTTTGCTGTCCGTAATTATGGGAATTGGCATGGCAGGAATCGGCATGAATGTTATGCACGATGGCAACCACGGTTCGTATTCAGACAAATCATGGCTTAACAAATTTATGGGCGGGAGCCTTTACCTTTTGGCCGGAAACGTAAACAATTGGCAGGTACAGCACAATGTGCTTCACCACACCTATACCAACATACACGGTCATGACGAAGATCTTGATGCTGGGCGTATAATCCGTTTTACTCAGGATGCAAAATGGATGAAAGTTCACAAATTTCAGCACTACTATTCTATTTTCCTTTACGGACTATTAACCTTCAACTGGGCGATAACTACAGATATCAAACAAATGAGGCGTTATATCAAAAGAGGCCTTTCGTATGGTAAATTCCAGAGCCCTGTAAAACAATGGACGGTATTAGTAATTACCAAGATAATTTATATCATGGTATGGATAGTGACCCCTATACTTTTAGGCATCACATGGTGGAAAGTACTTGTAGGCTTTTTTGTTATGCATTATGTAGCAGGGCTAATTTTAAGCGTGGTATTCCAATTGGCGCACGTAGTTGAAGAAACTGCCAACCCACTACCTGATGAAAATGGAGAGATGGAAAACACATGGGCAATACACCAGTTGTATACTACAGCTAACTTTGCTCCAAAAAACAGAATAATCAATTGGTTTACAGGTGGCCTTAACCACCAGATAGAACACCATATATTCCCAAATATCAGCCATATCCATTACGGCAATATTGCCAAGATCGTAAAAGAAACAGCAAAAGAACACAACCTGCCGTACCATGAGTTCAAGACCATGAGAGGCGCAGTAATTGCCCACTTCAGGCACCTAAAAGAACTGGGAATGAAACCTGCTTTGAATTAATTAAAAAAACATAACTCCAAAAAACATTCTATTCGATGAATCCGCTTTCAGACAGAATCAACAACTTATCTGTATCACAAACCCTTGCTATGGCTGCAAAAGCCCGCGAACTTAAAGCACAGGGAAAAGATATAATCAGCCTTAGCCTTGGCGAGCCTGATTTTAACACACCTGATTTCATTAAAGAAGCTGCCATAAAAGCCATACACGAAAACTACAGCACCTATAGCCCTGTAGACGGTTACGCTGAACTTAAAGACGCTATTGTGCGCAAGTTTAAAAGAGATAACAATCTTGATTACAAACCTGCAAACATTGTAGTTTCTACCGGGGCAAAACAATCACTTTACAATGTTTGCCAGGTAATGCTTAATCCAGGCGACGAATGCATCCTTCCTGCACCATACTGGGTAAGCTACTCAGAAATGGTTAAAATGGCAGAAGCTAATCCTGTTGAAGTGCCTACATCTGTAGAAAGTGATTTTAAAATAACACCTGAGCAGCTTGAAGCGGCGATTACGCCAAAAACCAAGCTTATCATGTTCAGTTCGCCATGTAACCCAAGCGGATCTGTTTATAATGAGGCAGAACTTACTGCTATTGCTAAAGTGCTTGAAAAATACCCTAACATCTACATCGTATCAGATGAGATTTATGAGCATATCAACTTCTCCGGAACTTTTTGCAGTATCGCAACAATCCCGGGAATGTTTGACAGGACCATTACTGTAAACGGTGTCGCAAAAGCATTTGCCATGACAGGATGGAGAATCGGATACATCGGTGCTCCTGAGTTCATCGCAAAAGCGTGTACAAAAATGCAGGGACAGGTAACAAGCGGTGCAAACAGTATTGCACAGCAAGCCACCATTACTGCCCTGGATGCAGATCCTTCTGTACTAAAAGAGATGGTTCAGGCTTTCCATAGCCGCAGGGACCTTGTTGTAGGATTACTAAAAGAAATTCCGGGTATCAAGATCAACACTCCGGAAGGTGCATTTTATGTATTCCCTGACGTTTCTTCATTCTTCGGAAAAACACTTAACGGTGTAGCCATCAAGAATGCTGACGATCTTTCAATGTACCTTTTAGAATATGCAAATGTAGCAACTGTAACGGGCGATGCCTTTGGTAACCCAGACTGCATTCGTTTCTCTTACGCTACAAGCGAAGACATCTTAACGGAAGCGCTACGACGAATAAAAGAAGCCTTAGCTTAAATATACCGAGTCCCGCCACAGAGCGGGACTTTTTTTATACTTTTGCTTCATGGAAACAGAAAAATCAGGCTCTTTATTTGCACTGCTTATTGGCCTCCCGATAGGTTTGGCAATGGGCACAATGGCGCTGTCGGCATCAAAATTTTATCCTTTCAGGTTTCTCCTGAAACTGGCCAGCTTTAAACTGTTCTGGAACCCGATGGTGTGGACTTTAATCGCCGCTGCCCTAGCCCTGATATTGTGGAAGACCGGCAAAATGATAGCTCCGGCCTTAGAAAAGAATGATGTTTTAAAAACGAGCTTCTTATTTACTTTCAAAGTTACCCTAAGGTTGTTCCTTTTTATTTGCGCCATTTACTTTATTGCTGTCATTACAGAATGGCTGCGCATTGGTGAAGCCGCATTTTTGGCTATCGTGCCCTACTCGCTTATTGCAATGATCATTTTCTTTTCTTTTACCGCAGCGGTTGTTACAATCACGGGCGGACTCGCAGTAGTTCAGCTGACAAAACTCAGACTGAAAACACCCCCAAAAACAAAGGAGCAAATCTAAAAGTTTGTAAATTAGCACTTTTAATTACATCAACTACAACTATACAATGCAGAAAAAAATAGTACTATTAGGATCAGGAGAACTTGGTAAAGAATTTGTAATTGCAGCACAACGCATAGGCCAGACGGTTATTGCCGTAGACAGTTATGCCGGCGCGCCGGCAATGCAGGTGGCAGACGGTTTTGAAGTAATCAATATGCTTGACGGCGACGCGCTTGATGCCATTATAGCAAAACACAATCCTGATTTTATAGTTCCTGAAATAGAAGCAATACGTACAGAGCGCTTTTACGATTACGAAAAACAAGGCATTAAGGTGGTACCATCGGCTAAGGCGGCCAACTTTACGATGAACCGTAAGGCCATCCGAGACCTTGCTGCAAAAGACCTTGGCCTTCGTACTGCCAATTACCGTTATGCTACATCGGGCGAAGAGCTTGCTGAGGCTGTTGCCGAAGTAGGCATGCCTTGCGTGGTTAAGCCATTGATGTCATCATCCGGTAAAGGGCAGTCTACCATTAAGACACAGGAAGATATAGAAAAAGCATGGAAATATGCTGTTGAAGGTTCGCGTGGCGATGTTGTAGAAGTTATTGTTGAGGCATTTGTAAATTTCAATTCTGAGATTACACTTCTTACCGTTACACAAAACAACAACCCTACCCTTTTTTGTGCACCTATAGGCCACAGGCAGGAGCGTGGCGACTACCAGGAAAGCTGGCAGCCTGCTAATGTAAATGATGCAGCCATTGCCGAAGCTCAGGATATGGCGCGCAAAGTAACCGAGGCCCTTGGCGGTGCAGGTATCTTTGGTGTAGAGTTTTTCCTGACAGATGAAGGTGTTTACTTCTCAGAACTTTCTCCGCGTCCGCACGACACAGGAATGGTAACGCTTGCGGGAACACAAAATTTTAATGAATTTGAATTGCACCTGCGTGCGATACTCAGCCTGCCAATTGCAGAGATCACTTTAGAGAGAGCCGGAGCGAGTGCTGTTATGCTGGCTTCAGAAAACAGCGACAACCCAACCTTTACCGGTGTAGAACAGATTGCTGTGCTACCTAAAACCGATTTCAGGCTTTTTGGCAAGCCAACATCAAGACCATACCGACGTATGGGAGTAGCATTGGTTAGCGATGCTGTAGATACTCCGGTTGAAGGTATTGTTGAGAAAGCAAAAGCAGCTGCTGCGTTGGTTAAGATACACGCTTAACCTGACAGAACATATAACAAAAAAACCTAAGCAATGCTTAGGTTCTTTTATGCGTTGAAACTTTGTCTTAGCTTCGTATTTTCTGCTCCCATTTCCAGGCAGATGCAAGTGCTTCGTCAAGCGAAAGCTCTGCTTTCCATCCCAAAACGTTGTTTGCTTTATTTGTATCCGCGTAAGCCTCCGTAATATCGCCTGCACGTTTGTCTACGATCTTGTAGTTTAGTTTTTGCCCGCTTACTTTTTCAAAAGCGTTAATCACTTCAAGTACAGAGCTGCCTTTTCCTGTGCCCAGGTTGAATATCTCAACTTTATCGGCGTTGTCTTTATTCACAAGGCGCTTAAGGGCTTTAACGTGTGCTTTGGCAAGATCTACCACGTGAATATAATCACGTATGCAGGTACCGTCCGGTGTTGGGTAATCTTCGCCAAAAACCGATAGTTCTTTGCGTAAACCCATTGCAGTTTGTGTAATGAACGGCACTAGGTTTTGCGGAGTTCCTTTAGGAAGTTCGCCAATGTTAACCGACTCATGGGCGCCAATAGGATTAAAGTAGCGAAGCAATATAGAAGTTATGCCGCTTACCTTTGCTACGTCCTGAATTATCTCCTCACCAATCTGTTTTGTGTTCCCATAAGGAGACATCGCAGTTTGTATAGGTGCATCTTCTGTAATTGGCATTTTTTCTGCCTGTCCGTATACGGTACATGAAGAGCTGAATATAAAATGCCCTTCCGGTTTAGCCTGAAGTTCCTGCAAAAGGTATACTAAAGCGCCAATGTTGTTTTCATAATACAATAGCGGATTCTCTACGCTTTCGCCTACCGCCTTTGATGCCGCAAAGTGAATAATACCCGACACATCGCTGTATTTCTTAAAGAAATCTTTTACCGCTGCCTTTTCACGAAGGTCTATTTGTTCAAAATCAGGTTTTTTGCCTGTAATGGCAGTAATTCCGTCAAGCACTTCAAGAGAAGAGTTTGAAAGGTCGTCTATGACAACGACATCAAAGCCTTCGTTCTGAAGCTCTACAACGGTGTGCGAACCTATAAAGCCAAGGCCGCCTGTTACAAGAATTTTCATAAAATGTTTTTTGGATTGATTAAGTATTGGTTATATGATAATGGCTGCCGAATATACGGGCAGCCATCAATCTAATATTATTTAAGGAACTCCAAAACGCTGTCAGTAATAAATTTAATCTGCTCATCGTCAAGCTCTGTATGCATCGGTAAAGAGATCACTTCTTTCACCAATTGGTTGGTAACCGGGAAATCAGCTTCATTATAGCGAGAATCGGCGTATGCCTTTTGGCTGTGTAATGGTATCGGGTAATAAATAGCACAAGGAATACCTTTGTCTAGCAGGTGCTGCATAAGTCCGTCCCTGTCAGCATTAATTATACGTAATGTATATTGATGGAATACGTGGCTATCCCTGTCTCCTTTGATAACCGGAGTTACGATATTAGCGTGTCCTGCAAGGGCATCACTGTATTTTTGTGCGGCAGTCTGTCTTGCATCGTTATATGTATCAAGATTTGGCAGTTTTGCGTTAAGCACCGCCGCCTGAATACTATCCAGCCTTGAGTTAACACCTACAACATCGTGGTGATAACGCACATACATACCGTGATTTACGATACCCCTAAGTTTGTGTGCAAGTTCATCATCATTAGTAAAGATGGCACCGCCATCGCCATAACAGCCTAAGTTCTTAGACGGGAAGAATGATGTAGAAGCCACATGGCCTATAACACCTGCTTTTTTCTTAGAACCGTTGGCATATTTATAGTTAGCACCTATGGCCTGTGCATTATCTTCAATTACATAAAGGTTATGTTCGGCAGCAAGCGCCATGATCTCCTCCATATCGGCCGACTGGCCAAAAAGATGTACAGGAACTATCGCTTTTGTTTTAGGAGTAATCGCTTTTTTTACAGCATCGATAGAAATATTAAAAGTATCCGGCTCAACATCTACCAGTACCGGAGTAAGCTGAAGCAAAGCGATAACCTCTACTGTAGCGGCAAAAGTAAAATCGGCAGTAATAACTTCATCACCCGGTTTAAGGTCAAGGCCCATCATAGCGATCTGAAGGGCATCGGTACCATTAGCGCATGGTATCACATGTTTTGCATTAAGGTAAGTTTCAAGGTTTTTCTGGAAGCTGTGCACCTGAGGGCCATTAATATAGGCTGTTGTATCAAGCACTTCCTGTATAGAAGCATTAACTGTATCTTTAATCTGGTCGTACTGACTTTTCAGGTCAACCATTTGGATTTTTTTCATGTTTGTGAAATTATTAATCAACGCAAAACTACTAATTTAATGACTGCCTGCCAATGAAAATAGTATAAAGTATGTAATTTAGCGACTCAATTTTAAGCCTATGTTTTTTCTCTACAATATCCTTGTTACAATCGCCAAATATACCCTGAATATCGTGGCGCTTTTCAGCCCCAAGATGAAACTTTTTGTGGAGGGCAGAAAGTCTGTCTTTACCACTTTGGAACAAAAACTACAACCTGATGATAAGACCATCTGGTTTCACGCCGCCTCGCTTGGCGAATATGAACAAGGGCTTCCTGTTATGGAAAAAGTAAGGGCGGCGCAACCCGAACATAAGATCGTACTAACGTTCTTCTCGCCATCAGGGTATGAAGTACGTAAAAACGCAACAACAGCCGACGTTATTGTTTACCTGCCTATGGATACACTGGCAAATGCCGAAAAGTTTCTTTCTATAGTAAAGCCCGAAAAAGTATTCTTCATTAAATACGAATTCTGGCCTAACTACCTTACCCAACTTAAAAAGACACAGGCGCAGGTTTATCTTATTTCAGGCTTTTTCAGGAAAGACCAGGTTTTCTTTAAGTGGTATGGCGGTTTTTACAGAAAGGCGCTTAAAGCATTCAATCACTTTTTTGTACAGTATGAAAGTTCTAAAACATTGCTGCAAAGTATAGGTTTTAACAATGTAACCATAAGCGGCGATACACGCTATGACCGTGTAAGCGAAATATTGAAACGCGACAACAGCCTTCCTTTTGTTGAAGAATTTATAGATGGCAAAACAGCTGTGGTCTTTGGCAGCTCCTGGCCTAAGGATGAAGCTATGTTTACCGGCTTTATTAATAGCGCGGCAAACGCCAAATTTATAATCGCGCCACATACCACAGGCGAAGATCATATTGCTGCAATAAAAAACAGCCTGACAAAAAAGGTGGTTTTGTTCTCTGAAAAAGAAGGAAAAAACCTTGCCGATTATGATGTGCTTGTCATCAACACCGTAGGCATACTGACGAAAATTTACAGTTATGCCGATGTCGCGTATGTAGGCGGCGGCTTTGGTACCGCCGGGCTGCACAACATACTGGAACCTGCTGCTTTTGGCGTACCGATAATAATTGGCCCTAACCATACCAAATTTCCTGAAGCGGTGGCCTTGGTAAACATGGGTGGCTGCATTGCGGTCAAAGACGAGAATGAGATGAACGACGCCCTATCTTCTCTTGTATACAACGATGATGTGCGCGAAGAAACAGGCCATATTGCAGGTACGTTTGTAAGCATGAACCGTGGCGCAGTAAATATCATCCTTAAAAACATAGAATACTAATGGAAGCTATTTTCAGGCCCATAGAAAGCAAGGATATCCCAATCGTGGTTGCCATGATGGAGGATTTTTATGCTATAGACAACTATCCGATCGACGCTAATGTATCTCGCGAATTGATGCTTGAATTCCTTGAAAATGAAAGTTTAGGCAGGGGATGGACAATTTTAAAAGAGAATGAACCTGTAGGCTATGTAATTATGACGTTTGTTTTTTCTTTTGAATACAGAGGAAGAATTGCCTTTCTGGATGAGCTTTTTATTTCGGCTGGCGCACGCGGACTCGGTTTTGGTAAGGCGGCGCTTGATTTTGTAGCCGGGCAGGCGAAGGCCTTATCCGTTAAGATAATTTACCTTGAAATAGAACGCCACAATAGCGCTGCCCAAAAGCTATATCTTGCTAAAGGTTATGAAATACACAACCGTGGGCTGATGAAGCTAGTGGTACAGTAAAAACGTCGTGCTTCTTCGTCATTGTAGGCAAACAGCAGTAACGCACGGCAATCTTTATTTTAAAGTAACATTGTCTATATTGCTGCCTTTGCTCAATTCACAGTTCTCCCTGTTCTCATTTGAAGCATTTACAAATATTGCTGCACCCGTTATTGCAAAGGCAACTATCGCGATAAGGAAAAAGATTTTGATTTTCATAACGATATGGTTTACAGTAAATATATAAAATAAAAATCCCCAAAACTTTTGCTTGGGGATTTTTTTA
Organism: Flavobacterium sp. DG1-102-2; assembly: GCF_033042555.1. NCBI lineage: Bacteria > Pseudomonadati > Bacteroidota > Flavobacteriia > Flavobacteriales > Flavobacteriaceae > Flavobacterium > Flavobacterium sp. DG1-102-2. The sequence goes on along the minus strand of NZ_JAWLIK010000007.1, from coordinate 116,191 downwards.
TGAGTGTACACTATTACTTTTTAGATGGAAAAAATCTATAAAATAGTAGAGATTCTATATTCCATTGCATTTTATTCAGAATGATACATATCTTATATACTGATTCTATTTGTCATTTTGAAAATGGAAGAATATGAATCTTTAAAGATCGCTTCGTTCGTCGCGATGACATAACGTCGCGTTCTGAATACCGACCACCGTTAGCTCTTAACTTAAAACAGCCGCTGCTGTTTGTGCTTCAGGGGCAATTTTTTTAACCAGTCCCTGCAGTACGTTACCCGGACCAACTTCAGTAAATAAAGTAGCGCCATCAGCAACCATATTCTGTACCGACTGCGTCCATTTTACCGGAGCAGTTAGCTGTATGATAAGGTTTTGTTTAATCTCGTCAGGAGAAGTCACCGCACTTGCCGGTACATTTTGATATACAGGGCAAACAGGAGTGCTGAAAGTTGTTTTCTCAATGGCAGCAGCTAGCTCTTCGCGTGCAGGCTCCATCATAGGTGAGTGGAATGCACCACCTACAGGTAATATAAGCGCACGTTTAGCGCCAGCTTCCTTCATGGCAACACAAGCCTTTTCTACCGCAGTAGTTTCGCCAGATATTACAAGCTGCCCGGGGCAGTTATAGTTAGCAGGAACAACAACGCCATCAACTGTAGCGCAAACATCTTCTACCACCTTATCATCAAGGCCAAGAACAGCAGCCATAGTAGACGGCGTGATCTCACATGCTTTTTGCATGGCAAGAGCACGCTGCGAAACTAATTTAAGTCCGTCTTCAAAAGTAAGCGCTCCGGCAGCAACAAGTGCAGAGAACTCGCCTAAAGAATGTCCGGCAACCATTTCAGGTTTAAAATCTTCGCCAAGTGTTTTAGCCAATATTACTGAATGCAAAAACACAGCTGGCTGTGTTACTTTAGTTTCTTTAAGTTCTTCAGCGGTACCTTCAAACATGATGTCGGTAATGCGGAAACCAAGTATCTCATTGGCTTTTTCAAATAGTTCTTTCGCCTGGGCAGATTTTTCGTAAAGATCTTTACCCATGCCTGTAAACTGGGCACCCTGTCCCGGAAATACATATGCTTTCATACTGTTAGGTATTTGTTTCTGTTTTGTTTGAAGGGCAAAAGTAACATATTTTTCAGGAGCAGCAATATTTCGGGCGTTTTAGCTCTTATTGTGTTAAAAACCATATTTAACACTTTAATTAACATTTGGTTGTGTCGAACCGATTTTAAAAAGCTATACTTTTGGTAAACCTTATTAAAGCCCACAAGGGTTTTCCTAAAATATTTTTTTAATTAAATCCCTCTATTTACAGAGGGATTTTTTTTGTTAAAAATGTAATAAAGGGTTTACATTCAATTCCTGTAGATTTCTATATTTACTACTCCAAATTCATCTATTTATTCACCGCTGCATAACATGTGGCTTATTACATTTTACTATGCCTAAATTTGACAAATTTTCCCTTAAATGCACCTATTCGTGGACTGAGGCTGATAAAGCTAAAATTGAAGGTGACATTACCAATGATGATATTATTGACAGGAATAATGGCTACCAGGTGCTGGATCTTATCAACTATTTTTTTGAAATGTCTGGCTTTATGACCACTGATGCTTTTAACAGGCTGGAGCAGCTCATAAGAAAAGAACTGCCTGAAGATTTAAAAACCCGCAGGGAGATTAAGGCATGGCTGACAAAAAACTGGAACAAGAGATTATAAAAAATTAAAGACATAAAAAAAACGCCATTTGCATGGCGGCCCTTTCGTCAAAAAAAATTAGCCTTATAAAACAAAGTAACTATCATCTACAGGCTGAGGGCTTTTACCCTTCAGTTCTTCCTGTTCTGTTTCAAATTCGTTCCTGTATTCATTAACCATTTGCATCAGGTTCTTTTCTATGTTGGTAGAAATGGAAATCATAGGCGTATCTGTAGGTCTGTTCTCAAACGGGTCCTGTAAGTGTATCGCCATTTTTTCTATCAGGAAGCACGCTGCTGCAATGGTTGCGATAACCGGTATCTGCATCCAGCCTAAATAGTCGGTAAGCCCAAATGGCAACAGGAGGATAAAAAGAAACAGCGTAAAACGAATGTACATGCTGTAGGTCGTTGGAAAGATAGTATTCTTGATACGCTCACATTTACCCATAGAATCGCACAGCCTTGTAAGCGTGTTATCTATTTCTACTTGTTGATAGGTATTTATTTTTTTACCTGCCCTTGCTTTTTTAAGCTCTTTTGCATGCAGCATCAGTATAGCGTTAGGAACGTGCTTGTGGTTCTTCACAAAGCGAAGCTCTTCTTCGTTAAGCAATGTTCGTATTGGTTTTATAGGGTCTTTACCTCTTAAAAACTGCGCAAGGCTGTAACACCAAGCCGATTGCCTTTTTGCAAAGCGCTCTTTAAAATCGCTTGCCTCTACCGAAAAATCAGGGTCTTTATAAAATGCAATAATCTGTCGCATAAGGGAACGTGAATCATTTACTATAGCACCCCAAACCATTCGGGCTTCCCACCAGCGGTCGTACGCCTGATTGGATTTAAATGCCAAAAGCAATGAGATTATGGTACCAATGATAGTAGGCACAGCGATAGGTATATTGATAGATATGGCATGGTAAAAGTGGTGTATCACTTCAAAGCCAATCGTATAGGCTATAACAAGGGCAAGCTCAACCTTGATCTTGCCTATTACATATTTTAGGGGTATTCTTTTCTTTAAAAGCATAATTTGATAATTAAATTAATCGGTCGCATTCCATCAGGCCGTTATGGCATCTTCATATATAGACAGTACTGGTAATCCAAGGGATTCGTTTATAACTGCCTTCTTTTTCTTTTTACCCATCTTAGAATTTTTACGGGTTTCTATGAGCAGGTCAATATTGTTTTTAGAGATTGCTTCTGCAACCCCCGGGTCGGGCTCCTCGGGATAATGTGCGCTTACTGCAGCATGCCCTACGATCTTAAAGGTAAACTGGCTGTTTATGATTTGCTGTAACTCGGTTAAGCTCACTGCTGTTTCATCCCTCTCAACAAATAGTGCTTTATTAAGTTCCTGCAGTTCGCAGCCGGGTGTTAAATGCAGCATGGGTATTTTGCTATTAGAAAGCAATTCTAAAAAATAGCTGTGTATTTTTTTACCCTCCTGTTTATATGATGCCGGAATGATGATAATAGTTGTAGCCAAATATTCAAGCAAGTTTTTAAGCAGCGGTGCCGTAAGCCCAAACTGGTTATGAATTTCGAGCACACAGTTTAAAGAGTTGTCAATTGCCCCCCTGCATTCATTAAGTACAAGCATTTGCGCGGGAGTAGTAAGTGGCTTGGTTTTTCTGAGAAAATAAGATGCCGACTCAGTATCAGGAGCTTCGTTAAGTAATACTAATGTGATTACACACTTGGTGCCGGCAGCCTGATCTATGGCAGTTTTTACCGAAAAAAGTGTATCCTGCTGTAGTGTAGATGGTATGAGTATGTTTTTCATAATGTATAATCTTAGCGGCTATACACACAAAACAACAACTCCTATATTAGAGCGGGCTTAAAATAAAATTAGAAAATACTAAGATTTCACATTAGATTTTTTAATACCAGCCCTGTGAAAGATAATGTTCACGACTGTTCCCTTATCCGGCTCTGACTGAATTACCAGTTCGCCCCCATGCATCCTGATTATCTTCATGGCCAATGGAAGCCCTAAGCCATAACCTGTATAACGCGATGCCTTCTTACCCCTGAAGAAAGGCTCATAGAGATATGGAATATCTTCCGGAGGGATACCGATACCAATATCGGTAATTACGATTCTTATGTCTTTAGCATTTGCTGAAAATGAAACAAACACTTCTTCGTTATCAGAATATTTTACGCCATTAGAAATAATATTGCCTATGGCAAGCTCCAGCAGCGGCCTGTTGCAGGGCAGCATAAGCAGGGCTTCATCTTCAGGCACGTCGTTTAGCTTTATACTGATACGATTATCAGGATACAGGCGGTCAAGGTCGCACTTAACATCCAATAGCAGTTCGTCTATCCTGGTAATATCCTGAACTTGTTTAGTACCATCGTATCCTGTCTGTGTCAGTTTCAAAAGGCTTTCCGTAAGGTTACTAAGGCGGGAGGCCTGTTTATTTATGTTCTCTAAAGTAACAGCATACTCCTCAGGGTCACGTTCTTTAAGAAGCGCAATCTCGGTTTCGGCTAATATTGTGGTTATAGGTGTTTTAAGTTCGTGCGACGCATTATTGATAAAGTTCGCCTGAATCTCAAACGAGGTTTCCAGCCTGTCCAGCATATCGTTAAAGGTCTTAGTAAGATCGGTGATCTCGTCAGAATCATCTGTTCCCGGTAATGGCAGCCTGTTGTGCAGGTTTGAAGCACTAATGCGTTTTACCTCTTTAGTGATTCTTGACACTGGGTTAATAACCCTGCGCGCTAAAAATCGCCCAAAAAAGTAAGCGAGGATAATAAATGCTATTCCGCCAAAGAGCATTATGCGGGTAATATAAATGGTACTGGTGTTGCCCCGGCGGTCTTTTGCCGTAACGATAACCAGGTATTTAAGTCCGTTCTCTTCAAACACTTGCCCATAGTAGTAGCGGTGTTCATCCATCATGACCCACGATTTTCCGGTTGTCATGGCTTCTTCATAAAACTCATGCTGCAAATGCAGCTCTGTAGTATATTCAAACGAGTTTGCCCCATTTACCTTAAGCACAAAGTCGTGCTCATCTATAAGTTCTTCCAGTCCCTGTTCCTTAAGCCTGCGATAGTACCGCGCTTTCTCGGGGTCGTTCTGGTAATGTATGGAAGCGACAATTTTTGCCCTGTCCTGCAAACGCTTTAAGAAATAGTATTGGTTATTTTGCTTAAAAAGAAAAAACACTACGACGCACAGCAATAGAGTACTTATACCCGAAAGGGTAATGTAAGTAACAATGATCTTTTTTCTTATTTGCATATTATGGTTTTACAACATACCCCAGTCCTTTTATGGTGTGGATAAGTTTTGTGCTATAGGGCTTATCTATCTTTTTGCGCAGGTAGTTAATGTAAACATCTACCACGTTAGTATTCATGTCAAAATTAATATTCCATACATTGTCCAGTATCTTTTCCCTTGACAGAATTATACCCGAATTTTTAGCCAGGTAATACAACAGCTTAAATTCTTTTGCAGTAAGTGAAATGGTATCCTCTCCCCTTTTTACCGACTTAGCCAACCTGTCAATCTCCATGTCTTCTATGGTTATTATCTCAGGCGGGCGGTGCTCCTGCTGCGCACGGCGTGCCAGCGCGTTGATACGAGCTTCAAGTTCTGTAAACTTAAAGGGTTTAGCCATATAATCATCGGCACCGGCATTAAGCCCTGTAACTACGTTTTCGCTGCTATCAAGCGCGGTAAGCATAAGTATCGGAACAAAATTGCCTGCAGCACGCAGCCTTCGGCATATTTCAATACCGTTAATATCGGGCAGCATCACATCGAGAACCACGACATCAAAAGTATTAGACGCCAGCATAGACATGGCCGTAGTACCGTCAAGAGCGGCACTAACTTCATAATTCTTTTCGGTAAGGCCTTTCCTGAGAATGGACAACAAGTTAGGCTCGTCTTCTACAATTAGCAGCTTCATGTATTTTGATAAGGGATACTACAAAAATAGCAATTCAAAATGTAAATGTTATGCAAATTGAGCGATTCAGGACAAATTGAATTCGTCATTCACACATTTTCAATCAAATGTGTTTAAAAGTAGGTTAATGCATTTTTAATGCGTTTATTTTAACAAAACAGTAAAAGGTAAAAATATATTTACAATTTGCTGTAACATTTTATACCCTTTTACGTACAAATAGGCATAACCAATAATTTAAAAACAAAAAATGAAGAAGACAGTAGCAGTTGCAGTTTTATTAGTGATTGGATTTTTAATTTTCTACACAGCACTCCCGGTGCTTAATTACGGGTTTACAGGATTTGCCGTTATCCTGATCTTTATCCTGGTGGCAGCAGCCTTTACAACATCAGATAAAATCATCACCAGCAAAAAGGTAACTTTAAAACTCACTAAAGGAGGAAAAATAGCCTTAGGAATAGCCCTCGTGTTATTTTTATATGCCACATTATTACCGCTGTTTACAAGCGCGCCTATTTTCAGGAATCAGGATTACCGCGAAATGATAGGCAAGGTGAAGACCGGCGATAAAATGACTAACCACATTGCGCCTATATCCATCAACAAAGTAAGGGTGGTAGATGAAAACCTTGCGTATTTGCTTGGCGAAAAAATATTGGGTTCTGATCCTGCCCTGGGAAGTAAGTCAGAGCTTGGCGAATTTTTTATCCAGAAAGTGGGAGACGATCTATACTGGGTAGCACCATTGCTGCATTCAGGATTTTTTAAATGGCTTAATAACAGCGACGGTACCGAAGGCTATGTAATGGTTTCGGCAACTAACGAGCGTGACGTAAAGCTGGTACAAAACCTTAACGGAAAAGACCTGAAAATTAAATACCAGCCGGAAGCTTATTTTGGCAGCCAGATAGAAAGGCATACCTATTTTAACGGATATGCCACGACAGGCCTAGCCGATTTTAATTTTGAAATTGACGATACCGGAAAACCATTCTGGGTAGCTACAAAGTATGAAAAGAAAGTTGGCTTTGCCGGAGACGATGCTACAGGAGTGGTTCTTATTGATGCGCAAACGGGTGCGATAAACGAATACACCATTGCCAATACACCAAAATGGGTAGATAGGATACAGCCGATATCTTTTGTTGTAGAGCAGATGAACGACTGGGGCGAATATGTGCACGGTTACTGGAACTGGGCCAATACCGATAAGCTTATGATTACCGAAGACCTTACGCTTGTATATGGCGAAGATGGCCGTTCTTACTGGTACACGGGGGTATCATCTGTAGGTAAGGAAGAATCTGCGGTAGGTTTTGCGCTTATAGACACAAGGACTAAAGAAACTACTATTTACCACCAGAGCGGCGCTACAGAATATGCAGCACAAAGTTCTGCCGAGGGTAAAGTACAGGAAAAGGGCTATAAGGCATCGCTGCCTGTACCATATACCATCAACGGTATACCAACTTATGTAATGACGCTTAAAGATGGCGGCGGACTGGTAAAAATGTATGCGATGGTTTCTATTGGAGATTACACCATCGTGGGCGTGGGCAACACCATGCGCGAAACACTGATGTCGTACAAAAATGTTTACAACATGGCAGGTAACCGAATTAACCCTGATGATAAGGATACAAGAACAGTATTGAGTACTGTGGTAACACGTATACAGAGCGATATAAAAAACGGAAATAGCTTCTATTATTTTACGCTTAACGGAAACCCTAAGATATTCATCGGTTCGTCACAATTATCTAACGAACTGCCGGTGACGGTGGTGGGCGACAGTGTAAGAATTTCGTATGATACCGATAACGAAGAGGTGATAGATGTATCAACCTTTGACAATCTTAAACTGGGCGTTAAGAAAAAATAACCCTTGCAAAAAAAAGAAAGCCTCCTTAAAGGAGGCTTTCTTTTTTTTGCAAGAGAATCTAAAATTATGCAGGCATCATACCTGTAGTAATTGCAATACGGTTCCAGCCGTTAATTACGACAATAAGCATAATGACCTGTGCTATATATTTTTCGCCCAAAAGTGCAACAGCTTCATTATACGTTTTATCTGAAACGTGGCTTGTTATAAGGGTTACCTCTTCGGTTAGTGCAAGTAAAGCCCGCTCCTCAGGTGTAAAGAAAGGCGTATCTCTCCACGCGTTCAGCGTAAAAATGCGCTGCTGGCTCTCGCCATATTTAAGGGCATCTTTTGTGTGCATATCAAGACAAAAAGCACAGCCATTGATTTGTGAAGCCCTTATCTTGATAAGTTCTTTGTGGGTTTTAGAAACTTCTGTACCGGTAAGGTATTTTTCTAAGGCAAGCATTGCATTATAGCCTTCCGGTTCTACTTTAAACATGTTCATTCTTTTTTCCATGACGTTTAGTATTAATTTGTTATATGATTTGTACATGACAAATTTCCGCCAATGGATCATTAAAAAACTTAATCATGATTAAGAAATGATTTTTACCGAAAAATTATTTCTTCGCCCTGAGCTTACTTAAAAATTCGGGAGTAATACCAAGAAAGGATGCCAGCATATACTGGGGCACCCGCTGCACAAACTGAGGGTGCCTGCTGTTCATAAGGTGATACTGCTCCTCGCCGCTAAGGTTAAATATATAATGGATGCGGTTTAGCTGTGCAGAATAGGCTTTCTCTGCCACACGCCTAAAGTAGCGCTCCATCTGCGGAAGCCTGGTAAACATTTCTTCTTCATTCTTTTTATCAAGCACAATTACTTTTGCCTTTTCAACAGCCTGTATGCAATATCCTGATGGCAGGCCGGTTTTATAACTTGCATAATCGTTTATCCACCAGTCTTCTATACCAAATTGTATTACCTGCTCTGCCCCTTTTGCAGTGACAAGATACATTCTAAAACATCCTTCTGCCACAAAATAGTATTCGGTGCATACCTTTCCCGCCTCAAGCAAATGCTCTTTCTTTTTTACATCTCTTACTGTAAGCAGCGAAGTCAGGATATCTGCCTCAGCATCGGTAAGGCCTGCATGTTTTCTTATATGTGTAACAATTGAATCGAACATACTACTTATAATTATGACCGAAATATACAAATTATACCTTTTTCTAAATAATGTGTAACTTGCGCATCGCTTAAATAATTAAAATACAATATGAAATTATTACGACTGCTTGTCTTATTGCTTATACTTCCTGCCTATGCGCAGCAAGGCGGCATGTGGATTCCGTCCCTGCTTAAGGGAATGAACGAGAAAGAAATGAAGAGCCTTGGCATGAAAATGTCGGCGTCAGACATTTATGATGTAAACCATTCCAGCCTTAAAGATGCCGTACCACAGTTTAACGGCGGGTGTACATCTGAAGTTATTTCGTCGAAAGGACTATTACTTACTAACCACCACTGTGGTTTTGGTGAGATACAGTCGCACTCTACTGTAGAACACGATTACCTTGCTAACGGTTTCTGGGCCATGAGCCAGGCCGAAGAGCTACCAAACCCGGATCTCGAAGTAACTTTTATCGTAAGGATAGAAGATGTTACTACCCAGGTGCTTGAAGGTACTACTACAATTACCAACGAAAAAGACAAACAAAAGAAAATACAGGAAAACATAGCCAACCTTACCAAAACACTCCCTAAAGAGTCTTGGCAGGGCAACAGCATACGTACCTTTTATGAAGGCAACCAGTATATGCGTTTTGTAACCGAAACCTTTACCGATGTTCGCCTTGTGGGAGCGCCGCCGTCATCTATAGGTAAATTTGGATCGGACACCGATAACTGGGTTTGGCCGAGGCATACAGGCGACTTCTCGCTTTTCAGGATCTATGCCAACAAGGACAATAAGCCGGCAGATTATTCTAAAGAGAATGTGCCATATACCCCAAAATACTTCTTTCCTGTCTCTATAGGCGGTGTTAAGGAAGATGACTTTACACTTGTGTTTGGTTACCCAGGCAAAACGACCGAATACCTTCCGGCTGTAGCGGTAGACCAGATTGTGAACAGTCTTAACCCTGCAAAAATTGAAGTGAGGGATGCTGCCCTTAAAATAGCTGACGGCTTTATGCGTAAAGACCAGGCTATCAAAATTCAGTATGCTGCTAAATATGCACAGATTGCCAACTATTGGAAAAAATGGATAGGCGAAACTCAGGGTCTTAAAAAAAGTAATGCGATAGCACTTAAAAGAGCTTACGAAAAGGACTTTTTGGCAAAAGTAACCAAGGCAGGAAAGCAGGCAGAATACGGCAGCCTGATGGCCGAATTTGAAAAAAACTACGCTGAAATTGCACCTTATGCACTTAGCAGGGATTACTTTATTGAAGTTGTACTGCGTAATACCGAGCTTCTTGCTACAGCTTACAAAATGTACCAACTGGAAATCGCCTTCAACCGTAGTGGTGAGCAGTCATTTAATGACAGGAGAAACAACACAATCGCTGCACTCGAAGAAGTCTATAAAGACTTCAACAAAAACGTAGACGAGAAAGTGTTTGAACAGCTTATAGAACTTTATGGCACCAAATCACCTAAACAGTTCCTGCCAAAAGAACTTATTAATGCCAACTATAAAACCCTGACTACCGAAATTTACGGGCAATCTAAGCTTACATCATACAGTGGCGTGAAAGAGCTGCTGGCAGGCGATGCTAAAACAGCTATAGCAAGACTTAACAAGGACAAAGGCTATCAGCTTGTTAAGGCACTTACCGATGCCTTTAATGCTAACGTAGCCACTAGATATGAGGAGATAAACTTAAAGATAGCTTCGCTTCAGCGTACTTATATGAAAGGTATACTGGAACTAAGCCCTAAAGATGCGCGCATTTTCCCGGATGCTAACAGCACGCTGCGTGTAACATATGGCAAAGTAGATGGCTATGAGCCAAAAGATGCTACTTACTATAAACCTGTAACCTATCTTGATGGTGTAATAGAAAAATATGTGCCGGGAGATTATGAGTTTGACGTGCCTGCAAAACTGATTGACCTTTATAACAAGAAAGACTACGGCCGTTACGGAGAGAATGGCAAGATGCCTGTTTGCTTCATCGGGACTAACCATACTACAGGAGGAAACTCAGGAAGCCCTGCCATTGATGCAAGAGGTAATCTTATAGGACTTAATTTTGACCGTGTGTGGGAAGGTACCATGAGCGACATTCATTATGACCCGTCTATTTGCCGAAACGTGATGGTAGATATGCGCTACGTGTTATTTATTATAGACAAATATGCAGGTGCAAAACACCTTGTAGATGAGATGAAGGTCGTGGGTAAATAGCCAGGTTCACTTTTTTAAAATAAGTTTGTTCAGGCAAAGTAAGCACCCTAAGAATTTTATACTGCCACACTATTAAAAAGCTTACTGTTAAAAAGCACATTATAACTTGTAAACCCTTGTATTTAAAGGGAAAATGATTTGCAAAAAAAATTATCACAAATATATTGCGATATCAAAAAATTTATATCTTTGCTCCGAATTAATAATTAACCTTTATAATTTAGTAAGATGAAAAAAGTTGTTTTAAGCCTAGCTCTAGTAGCAATGATGAGTGTTTCTTTTGTTTCTTGTAAAGAAACTGCTAAAGAAGAAACTACAACAGAAGAAACTACAACTGTAGAAGAAACTCCAGCTGTTGAAGAAACTGCTCCAGTTGCTGATACTACTGCTGTTGATACTGCTGCTGCTCCAGCTGCAACTCCAGCTGCTGCTCCTGCTCACTAAGAATTTGCAAGGACTAGTAACTAGTTAAAGTATTTAAAAGCTCCCGCAATGCGGGAGCTTTTTTTATGTATTACTTCAAGACATTTAAACAAAAAACTGCCCTGTAAGGAGCAGTTTTAATAAATTGGCAAATCAGGTTAGCGTGGTATAATGTAAGGTCTTTATTTAATTGATTCCGCCCAGTAATGTTCCTACGGCAAAATCAGACTGGCTGCAGCCATCGGTTCCAAAAAGTCCGTCTGAACCTTTGCAGGATGCAAAATTCCAGTAAGCGCGGTCGCGGAATAATGGCCCTTTTCCTGAAGCGCCCCATGTACCGCTAAAGTTAAATTCGGTTTTTCCGCATTCCATCTGCTGGAGGTTATTCCAGGTTCCGTATTCATCTCCTGAATTCTCAGGATTTCTATAATCCCCGTAGTACGTACATTCATACCCAAAAAAGCTTGACGAGCGTGAATTGTGGTACATGCCATGCGCTTTTTTACCCACATAAGCCATTAGCCTTGTTCCGGCAGCAACATTGCGCCAGTCTTTAGTATACCATCCGCCGTGCTGAAAATAAGTTACGGTAAGGATACGTGACGTTGATTTCCTGAACTGGATCACAACGTGCTCCCAGTCATAATTGTGTCCGCCCTGCCCTGCTGCACATGGCTCCTGGTTTTTATAGGTAAACCAATAATCGATAAATACTTTATCTGAATCTGAAGGGTGCTGCTGTACATCAAAGTACGTTGGGAAAACCGGCGCTGTTGGCGAGGTCGTGTTAGTCAACGCAAGTGTGGCATCACACGTAATTGAAGATGGGTTAGAACTTGCCCACATATCTTCTACAGAGGTAGGATAGTCGGGTGCGGCGCGGTCAAATTTTACAAGTGGTGCAAACTGCGAAGCCCATTGTGATGCGTTGCTCCCCGTTACTTTTGTACCACTCTCGCTGCAGTTACAGTTAAGGAAGGTATGCACGTTATTGATTTTTTTCGGCCTGCTGAAATCTACATCCTCTTCTTCGATTGAGGGTGCAGAACATTGGTAAAAACCTACAAGACTGAACACTGCGAGTACTTTAAGAACATTTTTTTTCATAGTATAGAATTTAGTTGATTTGGATTATCAGAGACAGATCTGCCTTGGTATCCACGCCTCTTACACAAAGAACATTATCCTGTGTTAAGTACGTTATCCCATACAATTTTTAAATCATTACGCTAACGTTACGAATGTTAAACATGACACGTAATCTTTTAAATAATAAATAATTATGCTGTATTTAATTACGGTCGTATTCCTGAAACCAAAAAAGCCGCATCATTTTACTGATACGGCTTTTGGACTTATGTATAGAACTGTTTAAAACTTATAGCTCATATAAACACCATATTCGTTGGCTGCAACCTGCGGCAGTATCAATACTTCTTTTTTCTTCAGGAAAGGGTTCCATTTTATAAGAGGGTCAAGCATATACACTACTTTAGTAACTAATATGCCAATACCCGCCCCCACCACAACATCGCTAAACCAATGGGCGTTGTTCATGATACGCAGGGCGCCTGTACTAACAGCAAACACATAACCACTGTAGGCCAACAGTGGGCTAGAATCTTTAAACTCCTCATACAATACTGTGGCCGTTGTAAAAGCCTGCGTGGTATGTGCCGACGGAAAAGATTCATCGCCCATACTTACATTCGGTCGCATCTTGTGCACGTTCTTTTTAAGCGAATTGGTAATAAAATCGGTAAGTATATATGATATCGCCAGGTTCTTTGTCTGGTCAAACCAATGGTTCTTTGCCTTGACGCCAAAAGCATCTGCCGCATACAACTGCACTATGGGCGCATACCGTATATAATCATCTATACCTGTTTTAAAATCATTACCTACAGCATTGCGCACATTCGTTTTAAGCGATTTTTCAAAACCGCTCTTACTAAGTAACACACCTGCCGTGATCATACCTAACGGAATCGCCGTCTGCCGTATAAAACCGGACTTGGCTTTAGACTGCATAACTAAGGAATCACTATTTAATGCAAGCCCTGCAAATTCAGGTTTGAGCTCCGGCACAGGTTTAGCGGCATTAGACCTGGGTAGCTTCTGCGCCTTTTGCTTAGCTACCGAATCTTTTACTGCCGGTATATGCATTTTAAAACGCGCCTGCTCTTTTGGCGCCACAATTGAATCTGTTTGTGCTGAAGCTACAAACGAACACACAGATAAAACAACAAACAAAAATCCTTTTACTCTCATTCTAGTTCGATATAAATTAAACTATTCCACACATTATTTTGTTTCCAGACTGAAATCTTGTATAAGCCTGACAGTAATTTGTCTTATCGTTGAGTAGGGTGATGAAGATAATTTGAGCTGCGATACGATGCAGATTTAATTTAGTAAATTTTTCTTTACAGATTTAAACAAAAACACATTAAATCATTAACTGTTAGTATTTTAAAACGATGGTGTTATCCAATTAGTATGCCGTAAAACGTTAAAAATGAGATTAGGCAATAAAAAAGCCGACGGTAATTTACCGTCGGCCATCGCAAAAACAACCGGCATAAAGCCCTAACTCTTTAACCCGGAGTCGTTTTAAGCAAACACTATATTATGAGACTGTCTTACGAATTAAAAACTTCCGGCGAAGCCATTGGCGTACCGGCTCGTCATACAATTTAAGTAATGCATATGCCAGAAGTACAAAGAATAGCACTAAGCCCACCGACACAAGCCATATTGTGGCAGTATCGGGTTTTGCAGCATATATCCATGAGGTATAGATATAGATGAACGGATAGTGCAGTATGTAAATAGGATACGATATATCCCCTGAAAATTTACACAATTTAGCCCATCTGCCATTTATAGTACCTCCGGCACCGGCAGCCACTATCATAGGAAATGCGATGATAATACATGCCGCTTCATACAAACCGTTAAACCTGAATGTAGGGAGGCAAAACAATACGGTTAATGCTACAGAGCAAAAAAGGTAGGCATTGGGTATCCTGATAAGTTTACCGGCACGGAAAAGCAACAGCCCGCCAAAAAACGGGAACATCATTCGCACAAAAGCGATCCAGAAAGTATCATAACCCCAGCCTGTGCCCAGGTTTCCACGCCACGATGCCGTAACTATGAGCGCCGCTGCACTAAGTGTTACCAATATCCATAAAGCAGTACTGCTTAGCTTTCTGCCTACAACCGCATAAATAAAGTTGGCTATATACTCCTGTAACAACGACCAAAACGGCCCATTAATAGAATGGGTTTCATTCCATCCCCTTACGTCAGGTACCGGAAGCAGCGTCATTGCCAACAACGATATGCCCGCTACCTGCAAAAAGTTATATTTTTGTATGCTTTCAGTATACGGATCCAACAGTATGCACACACCCGCTATCACAGCACTTACAATTACCAGCGGATGCAGTCGCACCAGCCGTATCTTAAAAAAATCTTTGAATGTCATGCTCCCCCAACGGTCATCATACGCATAACCAATTACAAAACCCGACAGCAGAAAGAAAAAATCTACTGCAAGAAAAGCATGGTGCATAGGATGGATGTTCACGTCGGGATAAAAAGCCTCGATCAGGTGAAAAATAACAACAAGCAGCGCAGCTGTTCCGCGAAGGCCGTCTAAAATAGGATAATGCGGTTTCATCGCTTACTCCTTATGATTTTTAAGCCATTCCAGCCTGCGCTGGTCTGCCAGGTGTTTCACCGAAAAATTCTCAAACTTTGCTTCAAAACCATTACCATCCGGGCATGCAGCCATAAGCCCTACCATTACCGGAGTGTTATCCTGTAACGGAGCATTGCGGGTCATGATGTAATTTTTATCATCATATGAATAAAACACTTCAACAGCATCAAGCCTGCGCACAACTTTTATCCATACAAAAGGAGGCGTTTTATCTAAAGCTGTTACACTCCAGTCGCTCTTTTCGTGTGTTACCACAGTACTGATGTTGAATTTACCGTCTACAAATTCTACTCCTGTTTTAATATAGTTATCTTCGTCTATACGGAGCATAAGGCCCATTTGGTCAAAACGCTCTTTATAAGCTCCTGTAATTTTTACTTTGGCTTCAAACTCCCCGCCATAAGTCGTATAGTAAAATGGAGCATCGTCAACGGTAAAACCGTAGTGCGATATGCGCCAGTAGTCGCTTTTAGGCGTTACCTGCATGGTAAGTGCATTATTCTTGATTTCCCATTTTGCGGGTTCGTTAAACCACTGCATTTTTTCCAGGCTCTGCGCCGCTGCCTGCTGCAGGGCAAGCAACGATATGATACCGATAAAGATTTTTTTCATTATTTGTTTATTGGTGATTGATTGGTTAAAAACAGGCTGTAACAAAAGTTACAGCCCAATCTGTTATTTCAAGGTAAATTTCACTTTTGTTTTCACATCAGATGATGATGCGCCAATGATAGCTTCAAAATCGCCCGGTTCTGCAACCCAGTCGTGTTTCCTGTCATCAAAAAAGCTTAATGCCGATTTATCCAGTGAGAACGTTACTGTTTTTTCCTCACCCGCTTTAAGCCGTACCTTTTCAAAACCTTTAAGTTCTTTTACAGGCCTTGGTAAAGACGATTTAAGGTCGGCAATATAGAGCTGAACGATCTCCTGTCCGTCGCGCTTACCAGTATTCTTTACTTTTACAGTAATCGTAATTTTATCTGATGCCGAAATTTCCCTTTTATCGGCCGATGCTTTACCGTATTCAAACGTGGTATACGTAAGTCCGTGGCCAAAAGGGAACAGCGGTTTGATGTTTTGTTTTTCATTCCAACGGTAGCCTACAAATATGCCCTCTTTGTAATGCACTTCTTCTCCGCCCGGGAATTCGCCAAACAAATGCGCCGGATTATCTTTAAGCTGTGCAGGGAATGTAAACGTAAGCTTACCCGACGGATTTACGTCGCCTACCAATACAGCAGCCAATGCACTGCCCGCTTCTGTACCCAGAAACCAGCCCTGAACAATGCCCGACACCTGTTTAGCCCATGGCATAGCCACCGCGTTGCCCGATATGTTTACAAACACTACGTTCTTATTTACTTTAGCCAATTCGCTTATAAGCTTATTCTGATCATAAGGAAGCTCTAACCCTTTACGGTCGTTACCTTCGCTATCCTGAAAGTCGCTTTTATTAAGCCCTCCCACAAAAATCACAACATCGGCAGATTTTGCCACTTTCAGCGCTTCATCCATAAGTTCTTTAGCAGAACGCTTATCTTGAAGATTCTGACCCGAAACTACCCCATTGTAATCGCTGCTGGCGTCGCCTACATAGCCACGTGCGTAGATTACCTCTGCCTGGCTGCCCACCCTTTTTTTGATGCCATCCAGCGGAGATATTTCATATTTCGCCTTAAGCGAAGAGCTTCCGCCGCCTACTGTCATCATTTTGATGGCATTCTCGCCTATAACAGCTATTTTCTTAGTCTTAGCAAGATTTACAGGCAATACGTTGTTTTTGTTTTGAAGCAGCACGATGCCTTCCTCGGCAATTTTTCGGGCTGCAAGTGCATGCTCTTCTGTGCCAAAAGAACCCCACGGCCTGTTCTTATCCATTGTAGTCAAAAAAGAAAGTCGCAGAATACGGCGCACTTTATCATCAAGTTCTTTAGTACCCACTTCGCCCTTTTTAATCAGGTCCAGATAAGGCGCCGCAAGATAATAGTTATCATACGCATTGCTCTTACCCCATGCAAGGCCGTCTGTCCAGCTGCCAAATTCCATATCCAATCCGTTAAATATTGCTTCCCGGGTATTGTGAGCACCACCCCAATCGGCTACAACAGCCCCCTTAAAGCCCCATTCCCCTTTAAGAATATCGTTTAGCAGGTATTGATTATGGCAGTTTTGCTGTCCTTTGTATTTATTATACGACCCCATGATTGTCCATGAATCCCCTTCAGTAACCGCAGCCTTAAAGGCGGGAAGATAAATTTCGTATAGAGCACGGTCATCTACCACCACATTAACGCTATGACGGTTGGTTTCCTGATTGTTTAGTGCAAAGTGCTTTACACAGGCCGCAACACCATTAGACTGCACACCCTGAATATAGGGAACAACCATTTTAGAAGTTAAGAACGGATCTTCGCCCATGTATTCAAAATTGCGCCCGTTGAGCGGACTGCGGTAATTATTTACCCCAGGCCCCAACAGTACATTCTTATTACGGTAGCGCGCTTCTTCTCCTAACGATTTTCCGTACAGCCTGGCCAATTCTTTATTCCACGTTGCAGAAAGGGCTGTTAGGGCAGGAAATGCAATACACGAATCGTTTGTCCATCCTGCCTGAGACCATTCATCCCACAGCACTTCAGGGCGTATTCCGTGAGGGCCGTCGGTCATCCAGTTTTCAGGGATACCTAAGCGGGGCACTCCGGGCGAACTGAATTTAGACTGTGCGTGTATCATGGCGATCTTCTCTTCAACCGTCATTCGCGAAAGTGCATCCTCAACCCTGTCTTTAATAGGTTTACTGTCATTCAGGTAAACAGGCACAGTGGTTTGCGCCTGCGTACCGAACGAACCAAACAAAAGAGCTGTAACAAATACTCTTATCTTTTTATTCATGTTTCAATATTTAAGGTGATCTCTATTTTTTGGTAAAACTATAACGTTATAGTACACGCCGGATTTCTACACTCAAAAAAGTAGCAAACAATAAAGATTAACATTATGACTATCAAATAAATAACCATATTATAACAATCAAAAAAAGTAGTAAAATAATAGCCTTATCTTAGGCTCTTGAAGGTAAAAGTCCGATTTTTGAGACCATGACCTCAAACTCATCACGGGAAACAGCAGCTTTATTCCTGGCCTTAGTGCGGTAGTTATAAATAGTGCTTAAAGAGTAGCGGAGAAAGGCAGCAATCTTTACGCTGTCGGTAATGCCCAGGCGCACGAGTGCAAAAATACGCAGTTCGGTATTTAGCAATTCACCCTGTTTTACAGTTACCTGCTCTTCGGGTACGAGGAGGGCATTAAAATCTTTTACAAAAGTAGGATACAGGTTGATAAAGATTGTATCAAAGGTTTTGTACAGCTCTTCGATCTCGTTATCTACCACTGTTGTAGATTTCAGCATTTTAAAAAGCTCGTCAAGCTGTTTGTCGGCAGCCTTACGGTTGAGCGATTTGCGGTAATCCTCCAGCTTGTTAATATACGTTGAGCACAGATCAAAAAAATGCGCAATATATTCTTCTTTTACATGGTTTGATTCTGATAGCTGTGCGTTGCTTTCATGCAGCTGCTCGTTGGTAATAGTAATCTCCGAATTTAGGCCGGCCAGCTTTTGGCTTGTTATGTATAGCTCTTCCTTTATCTTTGATACTCTGCGCATCTGTTTGTACACATGGACTACGGCAAGGATAAGAAAAAAAGAAAGTATGCTGATCAGCATCAGGTAAAGCTGTAACTGGCTCTTTCCTTTCGCTTCCTTTTCAAGATAAGCAGTATTGATGATGGAATACAGCTCTGACATTTGCAGCGTGCGAAACTTTACATTACAAAAGATAGCATCTTCAATAGCCGACCTGGTAAATTTATAGGCGTTGTCTATATCACCGGCTTCGTAGAAAATCAGGGCAAGGTTTTGTACCGCAGCATTATCGCGTATTGCGTTCTTAATATCGGCAGTTGCCGAAACAGCATAATATTCCTTTTGCTTTTCGGGATTGTTTTTTAATCCGCTAATATCGCCCAGCAGATAAGCTGTCATGGCATAATCGGCATTTTTATCTTTAGCTGTTTCTAAAAGATGCAGCAGATCTTTTTGGGCGATGTCAATTTTGTTGTGGTAGATATTTTTCTGTGACATCGCTATCTTATATTTAACTGATGCAAGGTCAAGCACTATAAGCAGCGAATCACGGTACATTTCTATCTTTTTAGCGTAGGCTTCGTTATAGCTGTTCGTAGCATAATGTTCAAAAAACTGGCTGTAGAATTCGTAATATAACGGCAGCAATGATTTTGAAAGGCTGTTCCTGTTTATTCCTTTCAAGATGCCTTCGGCTTCGCGAAATTTACCCGAAGAAGAGTATAAATTTGCCAGTTGCAGCTGCGATTCATTTTTTAATACTTCATCGTTTAAATCTGACGCAATGACAAGGTTTCTCTGAATATAAGCAATAGCCGAATCAAGCCTGAATTTGCGGTATTCTTTATAAAGGCTTTTGTTTACCTCATATTCCCTGAGACGGGATAATCCGTCTTCTTTAAGCCTTTTTAGTCCAGATATACGTTCTTCCCTTTTTTGCGAATACTCACTTTTATTCTTTATGGCAGCATCAAGCTCTGCAAAAGCCAAACGGCTGTTTTGTGCACTGCAAAAGGCACAAACAAGCAGCAAAGAAATAAAAAGGAAGTTTTTCACGCAGCAGTTATTGAGAACCGCAAATGTAATAAATCAATTAAAGATAAAGTATGTTAAAGATCAATATTCAGCAGTTCACCCGTGCTTACTCCGAGCCCTTTTGCCAGCTCCAGCAGTGTCGTGAACCCAAAATTCTTTCCGCCCTCTTCTATAGAAGCAACATCGCTTTTAGTGAGTGTACTCCTGTTTACGATATCGGCATGGGTCATACCCAGTTTTTCGCGAAGCTGCCTTACGTGCTCGCCAAATTTTACCAGTCGTTTATCTTTAAACTTTAACATGTCTTTTTTGAGGATGATTGATGATTAATCGCCGTTATCCTCAATTGTTAAAATTAAAGAGCAGTATAAATAGCGGGAGGGCTAATTCATATTTGGTATAAATTAAAACTATAGACAGGTTAATCTATGAAATGAAAAAAGTAGACTCCCGCTAAGAAAAATATTCAAACGAAAAAAGCCTTAAACTTTCGTTTAAGGCTTCGTACTCAAGGCGGGACTTGAACCCGCACGGGCATTACTACCCACTGGATTTTAAGTCCAGCGTGTCTACCAATTCCACCACTCGAGCATTATTAGTAGTCTGAGCGAAAAACGGGATTCGAACCCGCGACCTCAACCTTGGCAAGGTTGCGCTCTACCAACTGAGCTATTTTCGCATTTGGTTACCGCTGTTTGTATCAGTAATTCGGTTGCAAATGTAGTAAAGTTTCGCTTTATGCAAAACAAAACTATTAGAAATCTATGTTATTTTTTCAGGGCTTTTTTTATTCCATTACGCAGTGAGCGTATTCCGCCTTTTCGGTATCCGGCATCCATTTTTATCAGCTTTCCCTGCTTACCATATAGCATAGTGGTGGGGTAACCAATTATAGTTACGTTCAGGGCTTTCGGAATATTGTCGCCGTTTTTGTAGGTAGACGCATAATTGGGCTTCTTGTAATTAAAATAATCAATTACATCATCCTGTGTATCTGAATGATTGATACCAATGATCACGAGGTCATCCTTAAATTCTTCCTGAAGTTTTACAAGATCAGGAATAGCCATAAGGCAGGGCGCACAACCCCTGTACCAAAAATCAAGCAGTACTACTTTTCCTTTTAATTGGCTCAGATTTACAGTTGTATTGTTATGCAGCTTCATTTCAAAATCAGGAAGGCTTAAGTTTTTAGTGTCGTTTTGGGAAGTGGCTGTAAACAAGCTCATTGCCATTACAAAACAGCATAATAGCATTTTTATAGTCCTGGTTCTCATGCTGGTAATCCTTTACTTTTTTATCTTTTTATTAAACTCATTATAACGCTCACTTGCAACGATGGTTTCATCTTTTTCTATTTTAAAATCTTCCCGTGTTATATTTGGATTTATATCTAAATAGTCTACCTCATAATAGTGGTATTGCTCCATGTTTTCCCAACGAAGGAACGATGAGAAAGCAATCGGTAAAAGGTCTGATTTCCGTATATAATGTTTTTCAACATTGTCCCTAACATCTTCCTTATCTTTAAATGTAATGGTAAACACATATACCGGCACACCATAAAGCTTATCTTCTTTAAACCCTATCATACCTGCTGACGGCGCATATCTGCCAAAAGGCGTCTTAATCTTTGTATATTCACTCAGCAACAGATCACCATAGTCTTTTACTACAGACTCTCTCATTTTGCTGTCACTCTCAATAAAGTTATTCGTAAGCTTATCCGGAAAATCTACCGAACGATCAGTAAGAAATGACCTCTTGCCATCATATTTTCTATGTATGTAAGAATGCCTTTCTAATGCTGTTTCCGTTCCATCAATTATATTATAAGCTTTCATCTTGTCTCTTGGCGCGATGTATAGCGAACACACAGCAACTGTATGTACGGTATCCCTTCTTGAAAGAAGTTTCTTGTCATATTTAATCTTATACACCACCGTTTTTATACTGGCGATAGAATCATCTATCTTAAAGAGCAGTTCTTTTACCTGTGCATCGGTAAGTTGCGCATTGCATTTCAGTGAGCCAGACAGTGTTATTATAAGCGCATACAATAAAAATAAGGATTTCTTTATCATGATTATTTTAAAAAGATAAAGCCTAATGTAATAAAAAAATTACATTCTGATTAAAAAATCATTTTTACACCGCAATAATTCTACGGCATCCTGAAGGTTAGCCTTGATCTTTAAGAAGTTTCCCCTGTTAATTAATCAAAAAAAAAACCTTAAACTTTCGTTTAAGGCTTTTTGTACTCAAGGCGGGACTTGAACCCGCACGGGCATTACTACCCACTGGATTTTAAGTCCAGCGTGTCTACCAATTCCACCACTCGAGCATTATTAGTAGTCTGAGCGAAAAACGGGATTCGAACCCGCGACCTCAACCTTGGCAAGGTTGCGCTCTACCAACTGAGCTATTTTCGCATTTGGTTACCGCTGTTTGTATCAGTAATTCGGTTGCAAATGTAGCACTTAAATTCAATTTCGCAAACGTTTCCCAAAAAAAAATCAGATAAAAAATATAACTTTCTGATAACGTTTAGCTTAAAATGTAAAAAAAATTAGTTCTCAGGACACACCTCCTTCTTATCATCTCAAGACTTTAAGAATCCATGTTTACAATAGGGATTTTCGACTTCGTTACACTACGACTAACTCGAGGTTGAAATCCGACTGAGGAAGCAATGAACCTCGCGACACTGAACACGGACACTACTTTGTCAGCATCCTTTTTATCTCGTTTAGTTTCATTAACGCTTCAACCGGCGTAAGCGTATTGATGTCCAGGTTTACAATCTCCTCTTTAATTTCTTCCAGCAAAGGGTCATCAAGATTAAAGAAGCTTAGCTGCAGTTCGTCTTTTGCTGCTACCTTACCATTACCCAGTGCTTCGCCCGAATGATCTTTCTCCAGCTTTTTAAGTAGTTTTTGCGCCTTCTGTATTACCGTTTGCGGCATCCCCGCCATCTTGGCGACATGGATACCAAAACTGTGTGCAGAACCGCCTTTTACAAGCTTACGGATAAACAGCACCGTATCTTTAAGTTCTTTTACCGACACATTAAAATTCTGAATACGGTCAAAGATATCCTGCATCTCATTCAGTTCGTGGTAATGCGTGGCAAATAACGTTTTTGGCTGCGCCGGGTGCTCATGCAGAAATTCGGCGATAGCCCATGCGATGGAAATACCGTCGTAGGTACTCGTTCCACGGCCAATCTCATCAAGCAGAATAAGGCTCCTGTCTGATAAATTGTTAAGGATGCTTGCCGT
This sequence comes from Flavobacterium sp. DG1-102-2, assembly GCF_033042555.1. NCBI lineage: Bacteria > Pseudomonadati > Bacteroidota > Flavobacteriia > Flavobacteriales > Flavobacteriaceae > Flavobacterium > Flavobacterium sp. DG1-102-2. The sequence continues at coordinate 93,145 of NZ_JAWLIK010000007.1, read as the reverse complement.
TTCGTTCATCTCGACCATAAAGGTAGATTCACCCATCGAGATATTGTCTGACGCCCCTACCCTTGTAAATATCTTATCTACAATACCCATGCGCACGCTTTCAGCAGGAACAAAACTTCCCATCTGTGCAAGCAGCACTATCAACGCCGTTTGGCGAAGAATAGCCGATTTACCCGACATATTGGGCCCTGTGATCATAATAATCTGTTGTGCGCTGCGGTCAAGGTAAACATCATTAGTTATATAAGGCGTTCCTACCGGCAATTGCTTTTCTATAACCGGGTGGCGGCCTTCTTTTATCTCAAGGTCAAAACTATCATCGATAACCGGGCAAACATATTTGTTTTCTATAGCCAGCTGTGCAAACGACGACAGGCAGTCTACCTGCGCCACGAGGCTGGCATTTAACTGAACCGGTTTTATGTAGGTTGATATCCATACTACGAGCTGTTCAAATAACTGAGTTTCCAGCGCATGTATCTTTTCTTCGGCACCAAGTATCTTGGTTTCGTATTCCTTAAGCTCTTCAGTAATATAACGTTCGGCATTTACAAGTGTTTGCTTGCGTATCCACTCTGCCGGAACTTTATCCTTGTGCGTATTACGAACTTCTATATAATACCCGAATACATTATTGAAAGATATTTTAAGTGATGAGATTCCGGTCGCTTCCGACTCTCTTCTCTCAATCCCTTCAAGATATTCCTTACCCGTATTTGATATATTCCTTAAATCATCAAGTTCCGGGTGGATGCCCATCGCAATAGCATTTCCTTTATTAATGGAAACAGGCGCATCTGGATGTAATGTAGTTTTAATCTTTTCGCGAAGCAGGTCGCAGGCATGCAGGCTGTCGCCGATGGCTTTTAATGCTTCATTTTTACTTTCCAGTGCCAGCGCCTTGATAGGCACAATGGCATCTAATGAATCTTTAAGATAAACCACCTCACGCGGACTTACTTTTCCCGTCGCGATCTTAGAGATGAGGCGCTCAAGGTCGGATATTTGTTTTATCTGGTACTGTATCTTGCTAAGGGTATCCTGGTTATCTTTTAAATAAGCCACTACCTCATGGCGGGCGCGTACTTTGTTGGCATCCTTTAAGGGCAATGCAAGCCAGCGTTTCAGCAGTCGGCTTCCCATTGGTGAAAGCGTTCTGTCTATTACATCAAGTAATGTTACGGCGTTAAGGTTTGGACTTTGGTACAATTCGAGGTTACGTATGGTAAACCGGTCCATCCACACATAGGCATCTTCGGCAATACGCTGAATTGACGTAATATGCTGCACTTTATTATGCTGGGTTTCTGATAAATAATACAACACTGCACCCGATGCAATAATACCTTCCTGAAGTTCTTCAACACCAAAACCTTTAAGGGAGTTAGTTCCAAAATGCGAAGTAAGGCTCTCGAAGGCATAATCTTCTTTATATACCCAGTCTTCCAGGTAAAACGTATGAAAATCATCGCCAAAGGTTTCCCTGAAATTATTCTTTTCCGCCTTAGGCACAAGCACCTCACTCGGACTAAAATTTTGTAACAATTTGTCTATATATTCTTCATTACCCTGTGCCGTAAGAAATTCTCCCGTAGACACATCAAGAAATGAAATACCTAAACTTCTCTTACCAAAATGAACCGAAGCCAGAAAGTTATTGCTCTTGGCATGCAGCACCTCATCGTTCATTGATACACCGGGAGTAACCAGTTCGGTCACGCCGCGTTTCACGATGGTCTTGGTCATTTTTGGATCTTCTAGCTGGTCACATATTGCAACCCTTAGTCCTGCTTTAACCAGTTTTGGCAGATACGTATTTAAAGAGTGGTGCGGGAATCCGCATAACGCGGTTTCAGAATCGCTGCCCGCTCCCCTTTTGGTAAGCACTATACCTAATATTCCGGCTGCCCTTACGGCATCTTCGCCAAAGGTTTCGTAAAAATCACCCACACGAAACAACAGGCACGCATCAGGGTACTTTGCCTTGATCTCGTTATACTGTTTCATTAAGGGGGTTTCTTTGGGTGCTTTTTCTTTAGTAGCCAATTGAAATATGGTTTAAATTTTCGTAATGGGCGAAGTTACTTAAATTCTGAAACACTTAAATGCGGTGTTGGTAAATGGTGGATAACTTGTGAAAGACCTACACCTTATTTTAAAAGCAGCATGAAGCACATCATTTTATTTCGGCAATAATTTTCTTATCTCTTTTGCGATATTTTCCAAATTATCAGCTGCATTTCCGGTGGAAACAAACCTGACAACTCCATTTTGATCTATCAGAAAATTTTTAGGAATTGAATTTAATGCATAATCATTCCATATTTTTTTATCAGGGTCAATACCAAAATTAAAATTGAGGCCGTCAGCCTTTAATTTTAATACTTTTTTTGCCACTTTTTCTTTCGTTTCGCCTTTTGAGATTGCCAAAAATACAAAGTCAACATTTTTAAATGGCTTAAGGATTTTTTCAGGAATATCATAAAATTCCATCAGGCAGGGACCACACCAGGTTGCCCAAAAATTGACCAGAACAACTTTACCTTTTAAATCAGAAAGTTTTACTTCAGTACCATCAATTAATTTTAATGTAAAGTCTTTTGCAGTGTCGTTTACATTTAAAATATACTCTTCGTTTTTAGAAACAGCCATACTCCCTTCTGTTTCAGCACCACTTTTTTTAAGATTCTCAATTTTTTCACTCTCATAAAATAAAGAAACCAATATTATAAATTCCTTTTCCCCTATTTTATCCCCAAACTTTTCAGCAAGCTCATTTCTTTGTTTTTCCGAAACCCCTTTGCTCATAGCTTTGATATAACCTTCATTACCATACTTTTCAACTTGTTCCATAGTAACGATCTCATTATTGATTATTATCACATTCTCGGGCTTTTTGCCAACAGCAGCTTGTCCGTAAATGAATTGAGCAACTATAAAAAGAGTAAAACAAATTATTTTTTTCATGGTTTAAATTTTATTATCCATAATTTACTATCGCCTAAAGTAATATTTATTTTTCCAATAAGTTAAATCTCACTTTCAATTAACACAACAAGAATCATTGTAAACACTTTTGCTAAAACATTATGATATATGTAAATTTGTCATCATCTATTCCAAAAAACAAACATGAGAAAATTAGCCAACAGCGAACTGGGTCGTAAAAGCATAGAAGATTTTAAAGAGGCCGAAAAGACCCCGCTGATCCTTATACTTGACGACATACGAAGCCTGCACAATATCGGGTCGGTTTTTCGTACTGCCGATGCCTTTCTTATTGAAAAAATATACCTGTGCGGCATTACCGCTACACCCCCTAACAAAGAGATACACAAAACTGCACTGGGCGCTACCGATACCGTTGCCTGGGAATATGAAAAAGATGTGCTTGAGGTAATAACCAGATTACAGGATGAAAACACCGAAGTCTGGGCTATTGAGCAGGTGGAGAATTCGGTTTACCTGAATGATTTCCAGCCTGAAGAAGGAAAGAAATATGCGCTTGTTTTTGGCAACGAAGTAAAAGGCGTATCGCAGGAAGCCATTAAACTGTGCAGCGGAACCATCGAGATTCCGCAACTGGGAACTAAACATTCCCTCAACATTTCGGTAAGTGCGGGTATTGTGGTGTGGGATATCTTCCAAAAAAACTATACAAGCGCTAATTAGTCGGCGAAATCGTTATTTTTACGGAATGAATAAAATTTCTCCCATCTTTTGCGGGCTGTATAATTATACTGTAGCTGTATTGGCAATTGCATTTTTATTGCCGGTAAGCACTACTTTTGCACAGGCTGATATCGCCCCAGTCGTTACAGCATCGGGAGCACAGCAATATTGCCCCGGTACTGCGCTTGCAATCACGACGGCTTTCAATATTACTGATGCCAATGATAGCGGTACTTCCGCAATCTACATACAGATATCGTCGGGTTACGTAAACGGCCAGGATATCTTAACTCTTAATTTTCCGGGAGCTGGTGTTACCTCAACCTGGGATGCCACAACAGCCAAGCTTACAATTACAAGCAATACAGCGGGACAAGATGTTCCTTATGTTACACTTATAAATGCAGTACAGAGCGTTACTTACAACAATACTTCTGCCAACCCAACATCAGGAACACGTACATTTTCCATTACTGTAGGCGATGCCAATTACCTGCCTTCAACACAGCATTATTACAAATATGTTTCATCTTTAGGCATTACGTGGTCTTCTGCTAAAACAGCAGCCGAAAACAGCACGTATTACGGACTGCAAGGCTATCTTGCTACACTATTAGCCCTGGACGAAGCACAGCTTTGTGGTAAACAAACCACGGGAACAGGCTGGATTGGCGGGAGTGATGCCGCTACCGAAGGCATATGGAAATGGGTTACTGGCCCCGAAGCCGGCACTACATTCTGGAATGGCGGCGCAAATGGATCAACCCCAAATTTTGCATTCTGGAATACCGGAGAGCCCAACAATGCCGGCGACGAAGATTATGTTCACATTACTGCTCCGGGCGTAGGCACCCTGGGTTCATGGAATGATTTACCAAACGCAGGAAGTGGCGGCGATTATACACCAAAAGGCTATATCGTAGAATTTGGCGGTATGCCCGGTGACCCCGCACTACAGATATCTGCCAGTACATCTATAGATGTAGACAGGCTGACATCGACTACCGGGGCTGCAAGATGCGGTGACGGTTCCGTTACGCTTCAGGCTGTTACTACAGGCGCTACAGCCTACTGGTATGATGCACCTACGGGAGGAAATCTTTTAACCACAGGCACAACTTTTCAAACGCCTGCACTCACACAAACAACAACTTACTACGCATCGGCTTATCCCGAAGGATGCAATGCGACCAGAACAGCCGTGATTGCAACTGTAAACACAACTCCTACGCTTACTGTAAATCCCGCAGATGCAGTTTGCGAGGGTTCTTCGGCACAACTTACAGCATCAGCCTCAGCAGGAAGCACGATCAGGTGGTATGATGCACAAACCGGCGGCACATTATTAGGCACAGGGAGTCCGTTCACTACCCAGCCTTTAATGACAGCTATAACTTTTTATGCCGAAGCCGTAAATAATGGCTGTCCTGCTACTACAAGGCAAGCTGTAACCATAGATGTTCTGGATTTACCAGAAGCATCTGATTATAATGTTACTTTTTGTGAAAACGATTCTGTAATCCTAAATGCAGGGTTATCAGGAATGGGATATGAATGGTCTACCGGAGAAACAACTCAAACAATCACCGTAGATCAACCGGGTATGTATACGGTAAAAATTACAAATCCCGCAGGCTGCAGTGCCACAGCAACAATAATCGCGACTACAGAACCGGCAGCCAACATACTAAGGGCTGAAGTTAATACCGATAAAGTCGTTGTTATAATGAACGACCCTGAACTTTCTAGTTATGAATTTTCTATAGATGGCGGTCCATTTAAGGCTTCGAACATATTTACTAATGTAAGCCCCGGAAATCACACGGTTTATGCCCGCTCCATAAACGGCTGTGGCAGCGATTACAAGAGTTTTGCAGTTTACATGATACCCAAGTTCTTTACTCCTAACGGTGACAATACTAACGATGTATTTACACTGGCGGGTATGAGCGCCTACCCTGATGCTACCGTTACCATATTTGACCGCTACGGACAAGTACTTGCCGCACTCAGCAACCGTAACCGATCATGGGATGGCACATTCAATGGCAGCAGGCTTCCCGCTACTGATTATTGGTATATAATACAACTGGAAAAAGACAGCGAAGAGATAAAAGGACACTTTAGTCTTATACGATAACCAGATGGCCCAGTGCCAACGCTAATATCTGAGCCGGATCGTCTATATGATAGTCCGGTTTGTTATTTTCAAGGGATTTTATACTGTCATAACCCCAGTTCACCCATGCTACTTTTACACCGCTCTTTCTGCAGGCAACAACATAACGAAGTTCATCGCCAACATAAAGCACTTCAGAATGTCTTAGTTCTTTTTCCTTAAGAAACTTATTGATAAGCGAATGTTTGCCAAAAATACTTCTCGACGCATAAATCCGTTTGCATTTTACGCTATTCTGCTTAAAGAACTGCTCAATATTTGATTTGGAATTAGAAGAAAGCACCGCAAATTTCACTTTATTTTGCTGTAGAGAAAGCAGCAGCTCTTTCATTCCCTCGTTAAAATTAAGTACCGATACCGATTCTTTATATTTTTTAAGCACCGCCGACATCAGGAACGGAATTTTATACAAGGGCACGCCAAGCACTTTACAGCGTTCTGTAATACTCACGGCTCGCAGGTCTTCAAGGTTATCTTCCGTAAGGCTGAGATAGCCGTTCTTTTCGGCGATTTCGTTGTAAATACTGGTAAAAAGGGTTTGGGAGTCGGCAATAGTGCCGTCAAAATCAAATACGATGTATTTGTAATTGTTCATTTTTTGATTGATGATTGATTGATGTGATGATGATTAACTATTAGTATAACGCGAGAAGTTTTTGTTACAATATAATCAGGAAAAAATCAACCCCGGTTAAACATAGTGTAGTAAATAAAAGAAAGGCAGCCCTTTAAGGACTGCCTTTACGATATATAAATCGCAAAATCGCTATCCGTGATAAACACGTGAAAAAACGATCTTGCCTTCCTTAATTTCAAGTACTTCGGCAACAAGCATATCTTCTTCGCCCTGAACAGTCCGTACATACTCCATAAACACGCGGTAGTCGTTTGCCGTAAGGCTGTTTACTTTGTAATATAGTGTAGGCAGCCTGTCAAAAGCATCCTGCCACCATTCGCGCAAAGCGTCATGCCCTTTCACAAGGCCATTGGTCTCAGGCTTGCGAATCTTTAATTTCGGACTGAAATGTTCGGCATCTTCAGCATAAAGATCTAATAATTTATCCAGCTGTTTTGTATTGAATGCCTCAAACCATTTTACAGCAATATGTTCAATATCCCTTGGCTGCAAACTAAATATTTTTAAGGTTGATGATTTCCTGCTCAGTCAAGAAACGGTAGTTTCCACGAGGAAGGTTCTTTTTAGTAAGGCCGGCAAAAGATACACGGTCTACCCTAAGCACATCATATTTAAAACTCTCAAAAATAGCACGCACCACTTTTACGTTTGGCGTTCTAAGTTTAAGGCCTATCTCTGTCTTCGCTTCTCCTTCAATATAGGTTACCTCATCAATAAACAGTTTATGTCCATCTAAATGTACGCCTGCAGATATCTTTTCAAGGTCTTCATATTTCAGGTTCTTGTCAAGCGACACCTGATATATTTTGAACGATTTTTGGTTGGGCTGCGCATATTTCCTTATGATCTCTGTATCATTAGTAAATATAAGCAGGCCTGTAGTATTCTTATCCATCCTGCCTACCGGCTGAAGGTTACCTTTACTTGCGCCACGTATAAGCTCAAGCACATTACGCATATCGTTTTCGCCTTCGCCCGATGTGGTAAAGTTTTTAGGCTTGTTAAGCAACAGGTATTCTTTTTTCTCCGGAGTAATCGTAACACCGTCAAAATTTACCGTATCGGTAATTTTAACGATATGGCCCATCTCCGTAATAACCTGCCCGTTTACTTTAACGTTACCCGACTGGATGTAGATATCAGCATCACGGCGTGAACACGCACCTGAGTTGGCTATGTATTTATTAAGGCGCATCTCATCTGGATTTGCCTGTCTTTTTACTGTTGGTTTTTTATCTGCCGGCTTTTTGTCAAAAGTAGGTTTTGCTCTTGGGTAACCGTCTTTTTTAGCAAAAGTTGCAGGGCCTTTTTTAGGTGCTGCCGGTTTTTTAGATTTTGCAGATGGCGCTGCTTTAGGACCTTCAGCATCTGCCGCTGATGGTTTGTCAAAAGATTTTGGTTTAGAAGATGCGCCCGGTTTCCTCGCTTTGTTTAATGGTTTGGAAGGACCGCTTTTCTTTCTGTCATTGCCGCCTCTCCTGCTATTGCCGTTGTTCATTTTTGTCGTATATTTTTGCAAAGATAGCTTAAATACACGATAAAAGCTTTCTGCCGTGTACTAAAACTGAAGGATCTATAAGCACGATACAGAATACTCCTGCCACAATGAGGAATTTTAAGATGTTATGAAGCCTTAAATACTCTTTCTGCGTATCGGCTTTCCATAACAATCCAAGGAACCAGATGATTACGATCATTCCACTATACAGGTAAATATCCATATACCCCACATCATAGACATCTATAAGCAAGTATACCGGGATAACCGTTAAGAATATAAGTGATGTGATAATGATCTTTGAAGTCCTTTCGCCAAACATTACCGGTATGGTACGGTAATCAGCCACGAAGTCGCCTTTTACGTTCTCCAGGTCTTTTATAAGTTCGCGGGTAAGGATAAGCAGGTATAAAAAGGTAGCATGCGCAAATATTACCTGGTAGAAATTCTTAAAGTACATAAGAATCCCAAAGAATGGCAATACTGCTAAGAAAGCTGCCGTAAGATTACCCACAACCGGATATTTTTTAAGCTTATGCGAATAGAACCAAATCAGGAAAATATAACCCGAAAAGAAAAATACAGCACGCCACGATACCATAAAGGCAAGCAGTACTACCAAAAAATTAAGCGCAAAATACACATGCAATTTGGTTTGCTGACTTACAAGCCTGTCGAGCATTGACTTTTGAGGACGGTTAATAAGATCCTTTTGAGCATCATAAAAGTTGTTAATGATATATCCCGATGCAATAGTGATCGAGGAGGCCAACACAATATAAAACAGGTTAAGGTCGAAAATCACCTGAAGCGCCCTTTTCTCCGGAGCCAGGATAAATACTGCCGAAAGGTATTGTGCTAAAATTATAACGGGGATATTGTAACCGCGCACCACAGAAAACAGGCTGAGAATTTTCATCAGAACCAAACGTGTTTTCCTTGTGGCCATAGTTATGCTTTTTTATCTTTTAACTTGCCACCAAGCAATACTATTGTAAAAGTTATAAAGAAAAATATAATGATACTGATGATTGCCTTTACAATTTCCTGCCAGCTGAAGGCGGCCTTAAGCACAGGTGCAAAATCTTGCGACTGGGCAATTTTTATAAACAGGGCAGATGGAATAATAAGCAGTAACAGCGGAAGCACTATAAGCGCTTTTCGTTTCATGTAAAGCTTTTTAAACCAAAAGAATTGGGTGATAAGCAGTGTTATTACAGGCGCAATTATGATCTGCATACCAAAACCGCTAAGGTCTACCTTTACAGCACCGGCAGCAGCCGGGCCTGTACTAAAGAACAAAGGATAGGCAGCTACAGCAGCCAATACAAAGTAAAGTATCCCTGAAATCCTTACCAGCTGTACCGCAGTAAGAATAAAAAGGTCTTTAAACTCTAACTTTTTCAGGTCAGAGGTTCTCATTACGGCAAATAACGGAATAAGAAATCCAAAGCCTATAAAAACAGACCTCAGTAATAAGTTTAAAATTTCGGTAACGGTCATAACTGCTTAAAATTGGTAAACTACTTCAAGCTTATGTCCTTCCAGCGATTGTTTGGCTTTTTCTATATCTTCTGTAAAACCAAGAATATAACCGCCACCGCCAGAGCCGCAAAGCTTAAGGTAGTAATCGTTTGTTTCAATACCTTTTTGCCATAGTTCATGAAACTGTTCTGGAATCATGGGCTTAAAGTTGTTAAGTACAACCTTGCTCAGTTTTTTGGTATTAGAGAACAACGATTTTATATCGCCGTGCAGAAAGTTGTCCACACAGGCATCTGTATATTTTGCAAATTCTTTTTTGAACATATCCCGGAAACCTTTTTCCTTTAGGTTTTCCATAAAAATAGAAACCATAGGAGCTGTTTCGCCTACAATGCCCGAATCTAAAAGGAACACTGCCCCTTTTCCATCGGCACTCTGCATCGGTATGCCTGTAGCCTCAATATTGTCCTGTGAATTGATAAGTATAGGAATGCTAAGGTAGCTGTTAAGCGGGTCAAGCCCTGAACTTTTGCCGTGAAAGAACGATTCCATCTGGCCAAAGATCTTTTTAAGCTGCAATAGTTTTTCGCGGGTAAGGTTTTCAAGAACTGTGATCTTGTTATTGGCATAACGGTCATAAATTGCCGCTACCAGTGCGCCACTGCTACCCACTCCATATCCTTGCGGGATTGTAGAATCAAAGTACATTCCGTCTTCTATATGTTCTTTAAGCGCAGCGATATCAAACGTTACCAACTCAGGCTGTTCCCGCTGCAAAGTATCAAGATAAGCTACAAAACGCTTAAGGTGGCCGTTAGATTTAACCGCCTCCTCAGATGTATTATGGTCCCTTTTCAGGGCTCCGTTGTAAAAATTATAAGGAATAGATAACCCTTTAGAATCTTTAATGATTCCGTATTCTCCGAAGAGAAGAATTTTAGAGTAAAATGACGGTCCTTTCATCGAGGATATTTTTATTAAAGGTACGACAAAAACGTTATGTGCTGTTAAAATTTAACTTAATTAATTCTCACAGCCCCTGTACCAATTTCGTCGCAAATGTACTGACTGTTCTGGCAATAGCCAACTAATTCGTTCTTAATAAAATCCAAAACTTTATTACTAACGTTTTCGGGGTACAAAACATGCACATTAGCGCCAGCGTCTAGCGTGAAGCACACAGGAACACCTGTTTGCTCCCTAAAGCTCCATATCTTGTTTATAATCTCAAGCGTATTAGGCTTCATCAGTATGAAATACGGCATAGATGTCATCATCATGGCGTGTAGTGTTAGTGCTTCGCTTTCGGTAATTTTTATAAAAGCCTCCAGGTCACCTTTTGCCAGGGCTTCCTTCATTAGCGACAGATTATCATGCGCCTGTGCAAAACGCTGCTGTGCAAACGGATGCCCATGCATAAGGTCGTGCCCTAACGTACTGCTCACCTGTTTCTCGCCCTTATCAACCAAAAGAATAGTATCCTGATATGTTTTAAATACTTCATGGAAACCCTCAAACGCAAATCCGTAAAGGTTAGAACTGTGAGCCGTTTCATCGTGGTCTCCCCATATCACTACATTGCCACTCACGCTTCTGCACGCACTGCCCGACCCTAAACGTGCCAGAAAAGATGCTTTCTGGTTGAATTCGTCTTCGGTCATTAAAGGGTTAAGCGCCGCCTCCAGACTCATAAGGTTTACGGCCAGTGCCGCCATACCTGATGCCGACGATGCAATACCCGAACTGTGCGGAAATGTATTCTGCGTATCTATCGTAAAGTGATAATCCTTTAGAAACGGAAGGTACTCTTCTATTCTCTCAAAGAATTTCTCGATCTTGGGGCGGAAACTTTCTTTTAGCTGCCCTTCAAAAAGCAGTTCAAAAGAGAAACTCCCACTGTTTTCTTTTTTCTCAAAACCAAGCGTGGTAATCGTCTTGCAATTGTTAAGCGTTAAGCTGATGGAAGGATTTGCAGGAAGCTGCTTCCCTTTTTTACCCCAGTACTTTACAAGGGCTATATTACTTGGCGCACTCCATGTAAAGCTGCCTTTTTCTATTGTATTTGTGTAAGCGGAAGGAATAAAAGCCTTATCGGGCATAGTTGATGATTTTAATGCAAAGATAAAAATTATTTAACCACAAGGTACACAAAGAATTCATAAGGCACACAACGCTTTGTGAACCTGGTCCATCCTAAAGGAATGTACAAATTGTGCTCTTGGTGGGTAAAAAATTAGCATCAATTTAAAACTTTCTTTTCTAACTTTGAAGCATGGAACAAAAACCCTTAACCCGTACCTTTAAGATTATCGTGATGATTGTTACCTGCGTTGTAATTGGCGCAATTGCCGGACTGCTTACCCAGGAAGGCGTAGATACCTGGTATACAACTATAAGAAAACCGTCGTTTAATCCGCCCAACTGGATCTTTGCTCCGGTATGGTCTACACTATATGTGATGATGGGTATTGCTGCCGGACTCGTGTGGCATGAAATGGACCGCCAAAAAGAAATAGTGAGAAAGGGTCTTACCTTTTTCGCAATTCAACTAGCACTTAACGCATTGTGGTCGTATATCTTTTTCGGGCTTCACAACCCCATGCTCGCGCTTATCGAGATCATTTTACTTTGGCTTATGATCTACGAAACCTTTGTTCAGTTCAATAAAGTAAATAAAATTGCAGGTTACCTGTTTATACCATATATTCTTTGGGTAACATTTGCTACTGTACTCACCGGTTCTATATATTGGCTGAACAGGTAAGATTTGGCTATTTGTTGATTTAGTTATTCGGCTTATGCCTTAATACAAGAAGTCCCCCGTTGTTACTGCGGGGGACTTTACTTTTATACAGCTAATACATCTGCTTTGCTTTTTACCCTTTCACGGATCTCGGCAAGCGATTGGTCAATTACTATTTTACCGTCCCTGAACACTTCTTTCAGTTCGCCGGTCTGTTCTTCCTCCCAGCTTACCTGGTCGATAAGTTTATAGGTATCATTGTCTTTTATAACTTTCATCAGCCCCTTAGCCGATTTCTTTGTTCCGTCATCGGTAATTGGATCTTTAAAAATCTCGCGGCCTTCGCCTTTCACTTCGCCATACGTTGCTTTCATGGCAAAGCCAAAGGTATCGCGGGTATTGTACTGATAGGTAAATGAACCAATGCCCAATACCACATTTGTAGATGCGAACCCTTTTTGTTTCAGCCTTTCGCAAATCTCCGTAGCACGCTCCATAGTTATACTATCGCCATAAATGGCACCAATCTGTGGAATAAGCTCTTTATAACCTTTAGCATTTACTGATCCTCCAAACACATCCCAAAGCAGTTCTACCACTCCTTTTTTCTCCTGTTCAGTCTTACCTTTCGGGTTACCGCAAAGAATGTCTGCCGGGTTACCGCTGTCAGGACGTACCACTACTTTACCTTCCCGGCCTGAAATCACGTCTTTTAATAGTGGCAGATAATCGGTAAGCACTTTCCAAAGGTCCCATGTATCAGAAACGATAGACACAATACCTTTAGGATACACATCACAAATCAGTCGTTTAAAAGTCTCATATTCGCCTTCAGTTGTTCCCATACACATTACAGAATGTTCTGTAGCAGGAACAGAGCCTGCAATAAGCTCCTTGTCAGAATCGGCATTGTAATAGTCCTCCATAAAGTCTATTGCCGGAATAGTATCGGTACCCGTAAAACTTAGCAAATGGCCTGCCGATGATGTTACCGATGCTTCAATCCCGCCCATTCCCCTCATGGAGAAATCATGCGCCTGCCAGTCTACAAATTCTGGAACCGACGATGTTTCTGCTGCATACTTATCCAGAATTTTGCGGTATTGCTGTGCGATAGTTGCCGAGTTGCATGGAAGCCATACTACAGCCGAAAGCAATGTCTCAAAATAATTAGTAAGCCAAAAGAACTCAGGTAATGTATTGTACATTGTGAACATTGGTACACGAATAGGTACCGATGCACCTTCAGGCAGCGCTTTAAACACCATTGGGATGTAACCCAGATCGTGCAGTGCTTCTATGTGTGCAGTGCCAATCTCGTTTGCCCCAAGGTAATTGTTAAGCCTGCGCGAATATTTTTTTACGACCTCAGCCTTCGGTTTTTTAAAGAAGTCGTTCTCAAAATCTTCAATTATATATTTTTTGATGAAGTACTGAAGGCCAAAGAACACAACTTCTTCTACTCCTTCTATTCTCGATTTTCTTGGTGTCCAGTTAGAATATACCAGTGTTGTGCCGTCAGGGTATTGCCTGCGGTGGTCTGCTTTATAGCCATCTGTTAATAATAATGGGTTCATGCTATTTTGGTTGAATGTTTTAATTTATTTTAATCAAATCTCTGGCATTAATTACAAAGTAATTTTTATCTGCTCTACTTTATCGGTATCAAAATCGGTAAAAGAGTTGGTAGTGAATATTTTTTCAAAGTAACCGTTAAATACCTCAAACCCTTTATTAAAGATACCGTGGGTAACTGCCAGGTAAAGTTTGCCTGCATTTTTAGCTTTTAGTGCTTCGGCAAGGCCCACAAATGTTCCGCCACCATCGCAAATATCGTCTACTATCAGGCAGTCCATTCCGTTTAGGTCATCTTCATACACCCTGAAACCTGAAAGTTTTCCGGTTTTCACATCGCGGCTTTTACTGCACTCGGTTACTTCCATACCCCCAAGGTATTCAGACAGTTTATATATCTTTTTGAGGGCACCGCCATCAGGAGAAATCAGTTTTACATTGCTGCCTATCTGTTTTAGCACCTCTTCGATGAAACCATAGTTAGCAATAGTTTCGCAATTATTAAGCAGTGCAGGTGTAACTTCAGAGTGAGGGTCTAACACAATAACCTTTTGAAGATCCATTGCGTTAATGATATCAGCATATACTTTTACAGATAAAGGTTCGCCGGGCACCATAACCCTGTCCTGCCTTGCTGCAGGAAAATAAGGTATAAAAAGATTTATTTTAGTTACACCCATTCTCTTAAGCGCATCTACTGTTACACACAGCAAACCAAGCGTATTAAAACTTTTAAGCCTGTGTGTAATGGTTACAGTATCTTCTGTAGTAAAACCAGATTCAATTTTTATATGTGGTTCTCCGCCAGAGAATGTAAAACTTTTATGGGCGATCGCTGTTCCTTCTATCGGGTTGAAATCAGCGTCAAGATTTAATAGTAGCATAATTAATGTATTTTGCGTTATTCTTACACAAATGTAAATAACAATATTTTACCGGCAAAATATTTTGTGTGTTTTTTACGCAAACTTTATATCAAAATGAAAGCCTTCTTTATCTAATTGATTGTATTTCTGTTTATTGAACCCAAAAAGTTTAGCTGGTCGGCCGCCTTTTTTTTCTGAAAACTTATCCGTTTCATCTATAAAGCCAAAGCTGAGTATCTTTTTGCGGAAGTTTCGCCTGTCTATTTCCTTTTCTAAAATAGTGCAATAAAGATTTTCCAGATCAGAAAAAAGGAATTCCTGCGGAAGCAGGTCAAACCCAATGGGCTGGTAGGTAAGCTTGGCTTTTAACCTCAACACAGCAGTCTCAAGCATTTTTTTATGATCAAAAGCCAATGCAGGAACAACATCAACAGCATACCAATGTACATTTTCGGCATCAGTAGCGGCTTTAATGGAAGTTTTAGCGACATCAATGAGTGCAAAGTAAGCTACTGATATAACCCTGTTGCGCGAGTCGCGGTTAACATCATCGCCAAAGGTATAGAGCTGCTCCATGTAACTTACAGCGACATTGGTTTCTTCTTTCAATTCACGTTTCACGGCATCTATAAGGGATTCGTTATCCTGTACGAGTCCACCCGGCAATGCCCAATAGGCTTCGTCGCTGCCAAATTTCTGCCTTATAAGCAGTACATATAATTTTCCCTGCTGATACCCAAAAACCACCGCATCTACAGCTATCCTTATATTTTGAAGATTCATAGTACTATGTGTATGTTCTACACAAATATAAACATCCTGCCCGATTGCAGATAGTAAACTGCATAAAAAAGCCTCCCGAAGGAGGCTGATGATTAATTTTTCAGGATAATGAACCAATCCCAGTCGGCTGGATCTCCCACGCCTACACTTGGTGTATACAGGAAGAAGTACACTTTTGAATTAGGGTTTGCTGCCCTGTAATCCTTAACAATATGCAGGCTGCTTACTGCACCCCATAACGCTTCATAGTCTGGTGCGTAGGGTTCCTCATTATACGGCATCGGGTATTCGGTATACTGAACAATTTCCCTATGACTTGCATCCGGCATCATTGTAAGAATTTCTGATGATGAAAATGCCGATGGCGGATCGATTTGAGGATACGACATTGCACCAAGGCCCATCCAGTGAATTGTACCTTCAAAAAGCGGTGCATTTAGTTCGTTGTACTTTAGCTTAATGCCGCCAAAATCGCCAGGCGTCTCGTACTCATGCGAGATGGTAAAGTTTTCCGCTGCATCAAAAGTAAGTTCTTTACCGCCTTCAAATGCCGAAGTCAGCAAGTCTACCTTTAATAGCAATACATTGTTTTCGGCAGGCGTGTTATCCACCGGCGTTGTTGCATCTTCAGAGCAGCCCATCAGCGACAGGCATAACCCAAGTAATAATAATTTGTTTTTCATGGTGATTGATTTTAACATAAGATGCGATAAATCGCAAACGGTTGCGTTAAAAAACAAACAATTTAAAAAACAAATTACTCAACCACAATACTTTGCGCCGCAATATAACCTCCGGTCCATGCATTTTGAAAGTTGAAACCGCCTGTAATGGCGTCTATATTCAGTACTTCTCCTGTAAAATACATACCTGGTAAAAATTTGCTTTCCATTGTCTTAAAATTCACTTCTTTAAGATCTACACCGCCTGCTGTAACAAACTCTTCCTTAAAGGTGCTTTTGCCGTTTACATGAAAATGCCCGTTAGTAAGCTGCTGTACCAATGCCTGAAGCTGAACTTTATTGAGTTCTGCCCAACGCGTTTCGGGCTCAATGCCCGCTGCGTTTACAAGGCTTTGCCATAAACGGTTAGGAAAATCATACGGCGAGAATTTGGTTACCATTTTTTTAGCGTGTTCCTGTCTCAGCTCTTTAAGCTGATTTTCGCAGTCGTCAGCATCAATATCGTTAAGCCAGTTAACCTGAAGCGTAAACTGGTAACTTTTATCAAACAATTCTCTTGCACCCCAGGCTGAAACTCTTAGTATTGCCGGGCCGCTCATACCCCAATGGGTAATAAGCAGCGGGCCTGCGGCTTCAAGCTTTGTTCCTTTTACCTTGACAGAGGCAATTGCCGAAACACCCATAAGGTCCTTAGTCCTTGGGTCTTTAATATTAAATGTAAATAATGAAGGTACAGGCGAAATAATCTTATGGCCCATTTCGGCCAGCATATCCCACATTTTAGGGTTGCTGCCTGTAGCCATAACGAGCTTTGCTGTCAGGAAAACATTATTGTTGGTTTCTATTTTCCAATGTGTGTCAGACCTGTAAAGCGACTGTATGCTTTCGCCCATTAAGATCTGGACTCCCAGTTTCTTTGACGCGTCCAGAAAGCAGTCTATTATAGTTTGCGAACTGTCCGTTACCGGAAACATGCGCCCGTCTTCTTCAATCTTCAGTTCCACCCCGTGGCGTTCAAACCATTCGATAGTATCTCCCGAACAAAATCGGTTAAAAGGCCCTTTGAGTTCCTTTTCCCCCCTTGGGTAAAACTTAACCAGGTCATCGGGTATAAAACACGCATGCGTAACATTGCACCGCCCCCCGCCCGATATGCGTACTTTAGAAAGTACTTCTTTACCTCTTTCTAAAATTGCGATCTTCAAATTGGGGTTGGCTTCGGCGATATTAATGGCCGTAAAAAATCCTGCAGCGCCGCCGCCTGCAATTATAACATCAAAACTTTTACTCATAGTAACTCAGGGAAATCAGATATTATACCGTCTACATGATACGATTTTATACGCTCTATGTCTTCGGTATCATTTATAGTCCAGGTGTAGACCTTAAGCCCTGCCTGCTGTGCTTTTTTTACATTACTTTCTGTCAACAGGCTGTAATGGGGGTGTATGGCTTTCGCCGAAAACTCCATTGCCCACTCCCAAGCCTGGGTAACGCTTGCCTGTGTTAATATACCGAGCGGTATATTTTTATTCACTTCGTGCATGATCAATAACTCTTCACGCTGAAAGCTCGACACTATAAAATCATCATAGCTATAGCCCCTGCTCTTAACATAAGCATCTACAAAATCAGAAACCGGCTTTGCGGTATGACGGCCTTTCATTTCTATATTCACAAGGCATTTACGGTTTACGAGCGCCAGCACCTCATCCAGCAACGGAATAGTGTGTTCTCCATCTACACGCAGCTTTTTAAGTTCAGATAGTGTCATCTTGTGCACTTCGCCGCTACCGTTTGTGGTTCGGTCTACGGTAAAATCGTGAATCACGACCAGTTCGCCCGTTGCACAAACGTGTACATCAAGCTCAATGCCGTCTGCACCCATATCTAACGCTTTTTGAAATGAAGCCAGCGTATTTTCGGCCACATGGCCTTTAGCACCGCGATGCCCTATTTTTAAAATTGCCGCCATAGTAAATAGATTTTTTGTAAAGATAAATAGATTTGCCTACGAATTCATTATAAGCATCGTCTTTGCGAGGAGCAACGACGAAGCAATCTAAAAGATCGCCGCGTTACGCTTCGCTTCACTCGCGATGATGACGTATAAAAATAAAAAGCGCAGACTTTACAATCTGCGCTTTCCAGCTATGAAAAATTAAAAAACTATTCCGGTTATTTTACAAGCACCCAATATTCCCATGGCTTAAAGCTAAATTGCTGTCCCTTTTTAAGGGCAACTTTCTCTCCGCTCATGTAGTTGGTATAATCACCCTCAACAGAAGCCGTGAAAGTTTGCGGCTTTGCAGTAAGGTTAGCAATGTACACTACTTTATCTTCTCCTTTTTCCCTGTCAAAGGCAAGTACGGCTATATTGGCAGAGGTTGCAATTCTTTTGTAAGGTGCCGACTTTTTGCCACCATCCAGCGCAGGATTGTTGTTTTTAAGCTTACCAAGCTTCTCATATATGCCAAACATATGGCCTACTTTTTTATCAATAGGATCCTGCTCAAAAAACTTAAGGCGGCGCTTGTTGTCATACTCCTGTCCGGTATAAATAAGCGGCATACCCGGCATTACATAGGTAAGTGCAGCAAATGTTTCTGCTGCGTCTCCCATACGCTCATATTCACTTCCACTCCATGCATTCTCGTCGTGGCTGCTGGTAAGGTTCATCATGATATCGTCCTTCTCAAATTTCTGAGACAGGTGCACCATAAGCTTATCCCAGTCGGCAACCGTTTTTTTGCCCTGTGCAATATCGTTCATTACATGGTGTGCTTCAAAACCGTAGCCCATATCAAACTGGCCTTTAAGCAAATGCTCTTTTTCGCTTTCCATAAGCATAAAAAGAGGCTTTACTTCTTTAAGTTTCGGGATGGCATAATTCCAGAAGTCAACAGGCACGTTATCGGCCACATCACACCTAAAACCATCCACACCCTGCTCTTTAACCCAATACATCATTTCGTTCAGCATGGGTTCATATACTTTTTTGTTGGTATATTCCAGTTTGGCAACATCAGTCCATCCCCATAGTTCGGCTGTATCAGGGTTCATAGGTTCTGTAACTTCGCCTTTTGCATTGTGCTGGTAATATTCGGGGTGTTCTTTTATCCACTTATGGTCCCAACCGGTATGGTTAGCTACCCAGTCCAGAATTACGTATATGCCGTTATCATGAGCTGTCTTTACCAGCTTTTGAAAATCTTCAAGCGTACCCATATCCGGATTTACAGCAGTATAATCAGAAATAGCATACCAACTGCCCAGGTATTTTTTCTTCTCCTGAGGATCTGTAATATCTTCAATAGATTTATCTCCCGTAGCCTTCCTTTTGGTCATAGAAATAGGATAAATGGGCATTACCCAAAGTATCTTTACACCCAGCTTTTTAAGCTGCGGAATATCTTTTGTAAAGGCATTAAAAGTACCTTCCGGCGAATAGTTACGAATGTTAGCTTCATAAATAATGCTGTTTTCCATCATGGCATCACTTACCGGTGCAAGTTTCTCTGTCTGGGCAGTTTCTTTTTCTTCCGAAACTTTCTTATCGTCTTTACAGCTTACAAAAGCTGCAAGCAATGTCGCTAAAAGAAGTGTTTTTTTCATATAATAATTTCTTTAATTGCTTATTTAAGTTCCAGCACCATTACACTTTTCGGTTCCATAGTGATCTCACCCGTAACGTTAACCGTTTTACCTGTAATCACATCTGTACCTGACTTATAATTTTTAAGGCTTTCGCCGAAACGTCCCGTACCAAAGGTTTTAGCGTCCTTACTGTTATTTACCAATACCATAACAGTCTCTTTTTCGTTATACCTAAAGTACACATACACATTGTCATACGGCAAATACTGGGTGGTCTTGCCAGAATGTATCACTGCTTTACCTTTCCTCCACGTAAAGAGTTTTGATGTGAAATCAAAGTACTGCTTTTCCTGTCCGTTACGGCCTGACGCGGTAAATGCATTGTGTTCATCGCCCTTCCAGCCACCAGGAAAATCGTGACGGATATCCCCATCGCCTTTGCCCTTGTCGCCTGCCATGCCTATCTCACTCCCATAATACAGCTGCGGAATACCGCGCTCTGTAGCCAGGATAGCCATAGCCATTTGATATTTTTTAAAGTCGTTTTTATAGATCTCGTTTAAACGGCCTGTATCATGGTTCTCTGCAAAAGTCAGTATACTGTTTATGTTAGGATACAAAAAGTCGTTAGCCAGGTTATTGTACATCTTGTACATACCCTTGTCCCAACCGGCATCGTCTTCGTTAAAGGCCTGCGCCAATGCATCCATTCCTGTAAAATCCATAACCGACGGCAGGTGCGAGTTGTAGCTTTGGATTGCGCCAATTTTACTATCCTTCTGCCAATAGGCCATCTGTGCCTGGTCGTTCATCCATACCTCACCCACAATGTTGAATTTTGGATATTCGTCTGTAATGGCTTTAGTCCATTTAGCAATACCCTCCTTGTCATTATAGCTATAGGTATCTACACGAAAGCCGTCAAGGTCAGCATACTCTATCCACCAGATCGCATTTTGCGTCAGGTAATTTAATACTAACGGATTGCTTTGGTTAAGATCAGGCATACTTGGCACAAACCAGCCGTCTACACACTGGCGTTTATCAACTTTAGACGCATTAACGTCAAATTGTGTCGCCATGCGGTAATTGCTCTGCGAATAGCCCGGAAACTGGTGTACCCACTCATAGGTTGGCAGGTCTTTGTACATCCAGTGCTCAGCACCCCAGTGGTTGGTAACATAATCAAGCACCAGCTTCATGCCTTTCTTTTTTACTTCTGCCGAAAGGCGCAGGTAATCTTCGTTAGTACCATAACGCGGGTCTATCCTGTATACATCGCTCTGTCCGTAACCGTGGTATGAACCACGCGAGTCGTTATCCTCGCACAATGGCGTGGCCCAAACTGCGGTAGCACCCAACTCTTTTATGTAATCAAGATTATTGATAATACCTTCTATATCGCCCCCATGGCGCCCGTTAGGATTAGAACGGTCGACTTTTTCAGTAACCGATTTTTCCGAATCATTATTTGGGTTACCGTTGGCAAAACGATCGGGCATGATAAGGTACATCATATCCGCCGATGTGTAGCTCTCCCTTTGTGCCGAACCCGCCTTACGCTCTTTTAGCGAATACTTTTGGGTAAAGGCAGTCTTGTTCTTTTCCTTAAACGAAAAGGTTAGTTCCGTTGGCTTGATATTTTTAGTATCTATGGTTACAAACACATAGTTAGGATTTTCTGTTTTAACCACATTGGTAATCACAACATTGTTTGATACCGATGGTGTGTATTTTGCAATATCCTTACCGTAAAACACGATTTGGAGTTCAGGATTATGCATACCGCTCCACCAGAATGGCGGTTCGGTTCTTTGTATCTGTGCAAAAATTGCGCTTCCGCAGAAAAGCAATAAAAGGCTTAGTAATTTTTTCATTTATTGTTGTTTGGTCTAACTTTCGATATCTTTTCAAATCGAAAATGAGAATTATATTTTATCCTTACCTCAACCCCTCTCCAAAGGAAAGAGGCTTTCCACTCAGACCTGATGATTCGAGTGAAGTTAGTCCTTCTCCTTTGGAGAGGGGTTGGGGTGAGGTCTATAAAACCTACAAGGTCTTTAAGACCTTGCAGGTTGTGAAAAATTATACTGTAACAAGTGTATTTGGCTCAACATTTACTGCTTTGCCATTTACATAAACGGTTAACGATTGTGTTCCCTCAAGGCTAAATTTAGTTTCACCCGGTTCGATAGATATCTGCAACACCTGGTTCCTGAAGTTGATCTTAAAGGAGTATCCTCTCCATTGCTCCGGTATCCTTGGTTCAAAATGCAGGGTGTCGTCTTTAACCCTCATTCCGCCAAAACCTTCCACGATGCTCATCCATGTTCCTGCCATACTGGTAATGTGGCAGCCTTCTTCTACCTCTTTGTTATAATCATCAAGGTCAAGGCGCGATGTCCTTAAGTAAAAAGTGTAGGCCTGTTCCATCCTGCCCAGTCCGGCAGCCTGTATAGAGTGCACACATGGCGAAAGAGACGATTCGTGTACCGTTAACGGCTCATAGAAATCAAAATGCTGTTCAAGCTGCTCTTTTGTAAAGTGGTCTTCAAAAAAGTAGAAGCCCTGCAATACATCAGCCTGTTTTATGTATGGCGAGCGCAGTATCCTGTCCCACGACCATTTCTGGTTGATAGGGCGCTGGCTTTTGTCAAGGTCAGCTGCTTTCACCAATTCTTTGTCGAGGAAACCATCCTGTTGCAGATATACCCCAAATTCTTCTGAATATGGGAAATACATATTGTCTGACACGTTTTTCCATTTACGAACCTCTTCCGCATTAAGTTTAGCTTTTGCCATAATGCGGTCATGATCTACAGGGTAATTTTCTTTTACCTTTGTAATCTGCTCTACTGTGTAGTCAATACACCATTTAGCGATATAGTTAGTATAGAAGTTGTTGTTTACGTTGTTCTCGTATTCATTCGGACCCGTAACACCCAGTATAACATACTGGTTTTTCTGTGCCGAAAGCGTAGCTCTCTGCTGCCAGAAACGCGCAATACCAATAAGTACCTCAAGTCCTTTTTCAGGAATGTAGCTGTAATCTCCGGTAAAGCGGTAGTAGTTATAGATTGCAAATGCGATAGCCCCGTTACGGTGAATTTCCTCAAAAGTAATTTCCCACTCATTGTGGCACTCCTCGCCGTTCATGGTTACCATAGGGTATAGCGCTGCGCCGTTTGTAAAACCAAGTTTGGCAGCATTTTCAATAGCTTTATCCAGTTGGTTGTAACGGTACGTTAAGAGGTTACGCGCTACCTGCTGGTCTTTTGTCGCCATATAGAATGGTATGCAGTATGCCTCGGTATCCCAGTAAGTACTTCCTCCATATTTTTCTCCGGTAAACCCTTTAGGGCCTATGTTTAGCCTTGGGTCTTTACCAAGGTACGTCTGGTTCAATTGGAAAATATTAAAGCGAATACCCTGCTGCGCTTTTACATCGCCATCAATGGTAATATCGGCCATTTCCCATATAGCAGCCCAGGCCTGCTTCTGCTCTTCTAAAAGGGCATCATATCCTTTGACATTCGCCGAAGCGATCACGCTCTTCGCAGCATCAATTAATTTATCATTAGCATGGTTAAGCGAAACGGTATAACCACCCAACTTAATTATTGCTGCAACATCGTTAGGGTTTGCCTCTACTGTATAGCTAAACTGAACTTTGTCTTTTGTAGTTTCTACATTCGTGGGAAGTACTTCTGCATCCCTGCCGTTAAGCATGACGCTATTGTGCATATAAGTTGCCACGTTAAAGTGGGTCTTAAATGTTCTTGAAGTTACAAAACCTTCGTTAGCATTGTGCTCAACGCTCAATGGTTCCCAGAATGTTTCTTCCCAGTTGGCATCTTCATTAGTAACACCTGCATCTACATACGGGCTAAATGTTATTTGCGCAGCCCTGTTTAATGGTGTAACCTGAAAATTGATCACACCAAGCTCATCTGCCTCTAAAGAAAGGAAACGCCTAACGTTTACCTTAACCTCCGTGCCGTTTTGGAGCGCAGCTTCAAAAGAGCGGTTGTACCAGCCCTCTTTCATGTTAAGCTCGCGCTTAAAGTTTTTGACAAATGTACATGCATTAAGGTCTAACGCCTCGCCGTTTATGGTAATATCTATGCCTATCCAGTTAGGAGCGTTAAGCACTTTTGCAAAATACTCAGGGTAGCCGTTTTTCCACCACCCCACTTTTGTTTTGTCGGGGTAATAAATACCTGCTATATAGCTTCCCTGAAAGGTATACCCTGAGTAGCTTTCTTCAAAATTAGCACGCTGCCCCATGGCACCATTGCCTATACTAAATAAACTCTCGGAAGATTTAACCCTTTCTGCATCAAATCCTTCTTCTATTACCGACCAATTATCCGGTACTATATAATCCTGGTTCATCTTATTTATTGACTAATGTTTGTAAAAAATCAGTATCTATCTCTGTAAAATCGTTAAAGTTGTATTGTGCTTCATGCAGTGTTTTTGTATCGCCTATGCCTATGCTTACCATATTAGCAGCATTGGCAGCCTGCACTCCCGCAACAGCATCCTCAAATACAATCGAATTGTCTGGTGCAATGCCCAACATCTGCGCAGCCCTTAAAAACACTTCAGGGTCAGGCTTGGCATTGGTAACATCGTTACCGTCTACAATGGCATCAAAAAAATGCAGTATACCTACTTTTTCAAGTATTGGCCTTGCATTTTTACTGGCAGAACCTAAAGCTATCTTTTGACCGTTGTCTTTCAGGTATTGTAATATCCTTTCTACATCGGGCAAAATTTCGTCGGCATTCATGTTAGTGATGTAACCTAAATAGTCTTCATTCTTTTCTACCAGCCATTTTTCTTTGTCTTCCTCGGCGGCTTCTACATTGCCAAGCCCAAGAATAATATCAAGCGAACGGATTCGGCTCACGCCTTTCAGCAGTTCGTTGTGTTCATGTGTGAAATCTATTCCAAGACGGTTTGCAATCTTTTGCCATGCCAGGTAATGGTATTTGGCAGTATCTACAATAACCCCGTCAAGGTCGAAAATAAATGCTTTTGGATTCATTATGATTTTTGATTGATGTTGATGTTTGCCTTGTCGTTTACCAATAGCGCCATTAGGCCCGCCAATACCATAGATACACCGCCTATCAGCAGTGCATAGATAGGTTCGTTATCAAAGAAGAACGAAACTAAAAAGCCCAGTATTGATGCGGCAAGCAATTGCGGTATCACAACAAAGAAATTAAATACGCCCATGTAATACCCCATCTTAGATGCCGGCAGCGAACCGCTAAGCATGGCAAACGGAATAGACAATATGCTGGCCCAGGCTATACCTACCCCCATCATACTCAGGTCGTACATATAAAACGTAAAATTGAAATAATTATCTTCTGAACCTATCCTGAAGATAACATCGTTAAACGTGCCCGAATTTCCTAAGAAATAAATAGACGCGAGCCCAACCCCTCCCGCTGCAAGTGCCATAAAGTGGGTAAACTTACGGCTGGTACGTTTTGCGATAAGCGGTAAAAGGAATGCTGCAATTGCCCCCACAAGGTTATAGTTGGCGAACATTTCGTTTACCACATTAGCGCCATTGTTATAGGCTACAGAGGTAGTATCGGTAGTTTTAAAAATATGTTCGGTAACAGCTCCTGTGGTGTATATCCACATAGAGAACAGCGCAAACCAGGTAAAGAACTGAACTATAGCAAGCTGTTTCATAACCTTTGGCATGAACTGAAAATCGTTCATGATGGTTACAAAACCATTGCGGTAGTTTTCTTTTTTCTGGAAAATACCCGATATGACCAATGCCACACCTCCTAAGCCAATAAGCCCCAGCGAAAGTACATAGAGATCTTTCTTCAGTTCGTAAGCTGCAATGAACCAGGTAAATATTGCGCTTATAATAAGTGCAATTATACCTATCGCAAAGTGCGTGTTGCCATTGGCTTTAAACCAAGATGCAGGACGCTCTTCGGTGTGGTATTCCTCGGCTTCAGCCTTTTCAAAAGCTTCCAGCTCTTTAGGCGAATATTCTTTTGTGGTAGAAATGGTAACCAATACCGTAATGATAAATGCCGCGCCGCCTATGTAAAAAGAATATTTCACCGAATCAGGAATCTGGCCTGCCGGAGCCACGTTGCTCACATTGTAGTAGGTAAGTATGTTAGGCAGCTTAGAAGCTACATAAGCACCAAGCCCAATAAAAAAGCTCTGCATCGCAAAACCGGTGGTACGCTGCTTGTCGTTAAGCACATCGCCCACAAAAGCCCTGAAGGGTTCCATGGTAATGTTTATAGACGCATCCAGTATCCACAGCATACCTGCCGCAAACCAAAGCACCGGTGAGTTAGGCATAATGAATAAGGCTACAGATGCCAGCAGTGCACCCATTAAAAAGTAGGGTTTCCTACGACCCAGGCTTGTCCAGGTACGGTCGCTAAAATATCCGATAATAGGCTGGACTATCAGTCCGGTGAGGGGAGCGGCTACCCATAATGCAGGAATGTCGTCAATTTCGGCACCCAGCGTCTGGAATATCCTGCTCACATTAGCATTTTGCAGGGCAAAACCCATTTGTATCCCCAGGAATCCGAAACTCATGTTCCAAATTTCCCAGAAACTTAATTTACGCTTTTCCATTATCGTATTTTAATGGTTATTAAAACGATAAGCGCGTTATGTGCTTATCAAAAACTTATGGTTGAAAGTGAAGTATAAGCTTTGATAATCAGGACAAAGATAATTGTTTTTTTATCTGAAAGCTTTTTTGATGCAAAAAAATTCCGGCACTATGGCCGGAATCACTTTTATATTTTATTGATAATAAATACCTTAACAAAAACTACAACGTTGACGTAGATTCTCTTTCTACCAGGTGTGTATCTATTAATTCTGTACGATATTGCTCATTTTCTTCTTCGCTTTCTTCCATTTCAAGACGTTCAATAAGCATTTTTGCGGCGCGCCCGCCCATTTTTATTCCGTTCTGGCTTACTGTAGTAATCGTTGGCGTAGAGAATTGCGATATGATGCCATCGGTAAAGCCTATAACTGAAATATCATCAGGCACTTTCAGTCCCATTTTATTTGCTAGTTTTATGGTGGTTACCGCAAACAACTCATTTACAGCAAATATAGCATCGGGCTTGTTCTCAGTAAGGAGCTTTTCTATTTTAGAGGCACAGTTTTCAATATCCTCAATTTTGACGATAAGATTTTCATCAATAGGCAGGTCATGATCGCTAAGTGCATTAATATAACCATCGGTACGCAGCTTGCCTACGCTGACATAGTCTACCGTTGTAACAAGCGCCACGTTCTTAAAGCCGTGTTTAATCAAAAATTCTACCGCATCATAAGCAGCCAGCTGATCGTCTATAATAACCTTATCGCAAAGCACATCATTAGTTACCCTGTCAAACATAACAACCGGCATTCCCTGATTGATAACCTCAACGATGTGATGAAAATCCTTCTTTTGCTCTGTCTCCTTAGAGAGCGACATAATGAAGCCGTCAGTACTGCCGTTTGCAAGCATTTCCATATTGATTACTTCCTTATCAAAAGACTCATCGCTAAGGCACACGATAACGTTATATCCATTCTCGTTTGCCACCTGCTCGATACCACTAATTACAGTAGCGAAAAAATGGTGTATAATTTCAGGAATTATAATACCTATAGTCTTGGTTTTCTTATTCTTAAGACTCAGTGCGATGTTGTTTGGCCTGTAATTATAGAGTTTTGCAAAAGCCTGAACCTTTTGTCGGGTGTCCTCGCTTATTTCTATACTGTTTCTCAACGCTTTAGACACTGTTGAAATAGATACATCAAGCTCTTTTGCAATTTGTTTCAGGGTTACCTTTCTTTTCATAAAAAGACGTTAAAATGTGGTTTTAAAAATAAAGATAGTCCTTAATTTTATTAGTAACAATTATCTTACTGAAATTCAGCAAAAAATAGAAAGTTTTCAACACGCAAACGTTATCGGTACTCCAAGATTACGAAAACGTTTTTTTAATAATAGAATTTACATAATTTTAACATTGAAAGTGAAATATAAGCAAGTACAAAACCCAAAATTAACCCTAAACAACTTGTATGAAAACAATCTACTCAAAGTTATTGCTTTTATTGCTATTGTTACCATTTAGTGTGCTGGCACAGAGCACCTTAAAAGGTAAAGTTAGCGATGCCACATCCGGGGAGCCCATACCCGGCGCAAACGTGATCGTAGAGGGTACCCAAAACGGTACATCTACCGACATGGACGGTAACTTTACCCTAACAAATCTTCAGGCCGGAAGCCGCGTGGTTATTAGCTATATAGGCTACACAAACCAGGTAATTGACTACACCGGGCAGGCTACTTTAAATGTGAGTCTTAAAGAAGATGCAACGCAGCTTCAGGAGGTGGTAGTTATCGGTTACGGCAGCACTACCAAAAAAGACGCAACAGGAGCCGTAGACGTTGTATCGTCTAAAGACTTCAATAAAGGTGCCATTGCCAATGCCGATCAGCTGCTGACAGGCCGTTCGCCGGGTGTAAGGATAACAAACTCAGGCGGTCAGCCTGACGCTGCCCCAAACATCAGGATACGCGGAGGAAGCTCGCTAAATGCGCAGAATAACCCACTTATTGTAATTGACGGTGTGCCCCTTGATTACGTGAGCCCTGCAGGCTCAAGCAACCCGCTTACTATTCTTAACCCTAACGACATTGAGTCGTTTACAGTGTTGAAAGATGCTTCTGCAACTGCAATTTACGGTTCAAGGGCTTCTAATGGTGTAATTATCATTACCACTAAGAAAGGTGGCGGCGCTGTTAAATTTAACTACTCTGCTAATGTTGCCTTTGGTAAAGTAGGCAAGACAGTAGATATGATGGACGGCAAGACGTTTACCAAATTTATCCAGGAATACCATCCTGACCTTACCAATAAACTTGGTGTAGACGACCCGTCTAACACTTTAGTAGACAACCCTGCAACGCCTGAAATTGAAGGAAGGATACTTTCTAACACAGACTGGCAGAAGGCTATTATGAGAACTTCAATAATGACAGATAATAACTTTAGTGCAAGCGGTACATTATTTGACCTGCTTCCTGTAAGAGCATCTGTAGGTTATATGAAAAACCAGGCGCTTGTACAAACAAGTGATTATGAGCGTTACACCGGAGCTATTAAAATTACGCCTTCATTCTTTGATGACCACCTTAAAATTGACTTCAATGCAAAGGGGACTAAAACAAAAAAGAATGCCATAGATGAAGCTTCTGTTATCGCAGGATCACTTAACATGGACCCTACAAAACCTATCTATAATGCTGACGGAAGTTATGCACAGGTAGTTGACCCTAATACAGGCAAACTTGACGGACAATACAACCCTGTAAACCTTTTAAGAGAAAGAAACAGGCCGGAAGAAATCAAGAAATTGCTTGCTAACCTTCAGTTAGATTATAAACTGCACTTTTTTCCCGACTTAAGGGCTATCGTAAACCTTGGTGTAGAAGCGTCTCGTGCTACTATTTCTGAAACCTATACTGACAGGGCTTTTGCTTCATACCAGCTTGATAACACTACAGGCCAGTACAAATACAATCCGGGTAAAAACACCGGCGAAAACCAACATATTACAAACAGGACTTTAGACACTTACCTTGCCTACACAAAAAACCTGACAGGTTTTGTTACACGTATAGATGCACAGGCAGGACACACTTTCCAGGATTTTGTAAATGACGGAAATAAAGAACTTTTCAGGTACAATACAACAACAGGAAGCCGTGAAGAGATACTTAACCCGCAAAATCCAAATAACAGGTATTATAATAGATCGGTGCTTGAGTCTTATTTTGGACGTGTAAATGTTGACCTTGCAGACAAATACCTGCTTACATTTACAATGAGGGCCGATGGTTCATCATTCTTCAGGAAAGACGACCGTTGGGCTTACTTCCCGGCAGCAGCGCTTGCATGGAGGATTACAGATGAGAATTTCCTTAAGGATAACCAAACGATTACTAACCTTAAACTACGTTTAGGTTATGGTAAAACAGGTCAGCAGGATATCACACAGGTTGCAGGATATTACCCTACATCTGCCCTATTTGAACCGGGAGATGTTAACGGACAATATCTTCCTGGCTACAACACTTACAGCCCACTGGCATTTAACGACAACCTTAAATGGGAAACTACAACTACATATAACGTAGGTGTTGATTTTGCTTTCTTTAAAAACGATCTTTTATCAGGTAGTGTAGATGTTTACAAAAGAGATACCGACAACCTTCTTGTTAAAACAAGTGTACCACCGGGACAATATCTTTCTAACGAGATCATCCAGAATGTAGGTTCGCTTACAAACAAAGGTGTGGAGTTAGACCTTCGCCTTAAGCCAATTACAACAGAAGATTTTAGCTGGGAACTTTTAGGTAACATCTCTTATAACATCGGAGAGGTTACAGATCTTGGCGACAGGTCATCTATCGACGCATCTGAAGGAAGACTGCCTGTTTCTACAGGTGTAAGTTTCCAGAGACATGCGGTAGGCTACCAGCCATATTCTGCTTATGTATATGAGCAGCTGTATGACAGCACAGGCCGCCCTATCGTAGGCGCTTACAAAGACCGTAACGGTGACGGCACAATAACATCTGACGACAGGTATTATACAGCACTTCGCCCTAACTGGACTTTTGGTTTCAGCACAAACTTTACCTATAAGAACTTTGATTTGACGGCAAGTTTCCATGGGCAGCTTGACGGACAGGTTTACAACGCTGCTAAACTTCAGGGTGGATGGGTAAACAGGCCTGTACCTAACAACTCAAACAGCCTTAACAACGTGCTTAACTTTTATGACGGAGCAGCAGACCCACGTTTTATCACGATACAGGATCCTATTCCGTTATCAGATTATTACCTTCAAAACGGAGCTTTCCTAAGATGTGACAACATTACACTTGGTTACAGGTTTAACGACATCATTAAACCGGGTTATGGGTCAGTACGTATATATGCTGCAGTAAACAACGCGTTTTTAGTAACCAAGTATTCTGGTCAGGATCCTGAGAACTTCAATTCGCTTGACAGTAACTTTTATCCACGCCCAAGACTATGGAGCTTTGGGTTAAACTTTGACTTCTAAAAAATAAAATTGGATATGAAAAATATAAGTAAAAAGATAATTCTTGGATTATGTACTGCCACGCTGCTGTTCTCTTCATGCAGCGATGAGCTGGACACTACGCCAAAAGTAGAGTTATCATTAGAAAACCTTTTGGCTAAAGACCCTAATGCTATCGAAGGGCTTTTATCTAAAATGTATGGTACTTTTGCCCTTTCAGGGAGTAAAGGTGCGGGAAGCTCTGACATTACAGGGCCAGATCCAGGAGAAACAGCATTCTTAAGGGGTATTATCAACCTACAGGAATTTACTGCCGATGGCATGAAGAACCGTTGGGGAGATGATGGTCTTGACCAGCTTACAACCACCTCGAGATGGAATTCAAACAATAAATTCTTCAGATACCTGTATGACAGGGTATATTATATCGTACCTCAAAGTACAAACATTATCATTGCACTTAACACTGTAGATGTACCTAACGAAGAGCAGATTGTAAGTGAGCTTCGTTTTATAAGGGCACTTTCTTATTACTACATGATAGACTGTTTTGGTAAAGGTGTTATTGTAAACGAATCAAACTACGGAAGCACAACTCCACTTCCTGAATCATCAAGAAAAGAACTTTTTGACTATGTGGAAAGCGAACTTCTTGATATTGAAGGAAAAATATCGCTTACTAATACTTATGGAAGAGCTAACAAATCTGTAGTACGCATGACTCTAGCTAAGCTTTACCTTAATGCAGAAGTGTACACAGGTACGCAACGCTACACAGATGCGCTTACCTACATCAATAAAATTGTTACCGAAGGTAACTATCAGTTAGCAGGAAGCTTTGTAAGCCAGTTCTCAGGAGATAACGAAACTTCTACAGAGGTTATCTTCCCACTTCTTGCCGATGCGGTAACAAGCCAGAGTTTTGGTAACACCACCTATATTGTAAACGGATCATGCAGTACAGAAACCATGAACCTTAACGATTTTGGAACGAGTGACGGCTGGACAGGCCACAGGGCTACAAAGGCATGGTATGGTTTATATGGCAACCTTGGAACATCTCCAGATGACAGGGCTAAATTATTCTGGACAACAGGACACGCTTATGAAATGGCAGATTATAAAAAATGGACCGACGGTTATCCTGCTGTAAAATTCAGGAACACTAATTTCTCAGGAACATCTTTGTCTACATCATTCTCAAGCACAGATTTCCCTATGTACAGGCTTGCTGACGTTTATCTTATGTATGCTGAATGTGTACTGAGAGGCGGCGCAGGAGGTACAGCATCTCAGGCTTTAGATTATGTAAATGCAGTAAGAAACAGGTCGCATGCAGGCGCAATTACTTCTGCGCAGCTTACGCTTGACTTCCTTCTTGACGAGAGAGCAAGAGAGCTTAACCTTGAAGGACACAGAAGGACAGACCTTATCCGTTTTGGCAAATTTACAGGCGGTGCTTATTTATGGCCATGGAAAGGAAATGCTGTAAACGGTGCTGCAATACCGGATACCTATAAAGTATTCCCTATTCCTTTAACGGCAATCCAGGCAAATGCTAACCTAACTCAGAACCCAGGCTATTAATACCAAAATCTAACAAAAATGAAAAAAATAGTAAACCTATCACTTATATCATTACTGTTTGTATCAGTAATGACAACATCGTGCAGTGACGACGATAACAAAACAATCGCAACGGATGCTGCTGCACCGGTACTGATCTCTCCGCAAGACGCCACTGCAATCGTGCTTGACCCGGATCTTCAGTCTAACCCTGCGCTTACTTTAGTATGGAACCATGGCGATTATACTGCGCCTACAGAGATTAATTACAACATTGAAATGGCTGTTGCAGGTACTGATTTTGCCACTGTAATATCTGCAGGTACTACAACTAACCGCGTGTTTACAATGACGGTTGCAGAACTTAACGGTAAAGCGCTGGAAGCAGGTCTTACTCCTTATGAATTAGGCAGCCTTGATGTAAGGATTGCTGCGTCTCTTGGTACTAACAATGCAATGCCAATGACGTCTAACTCTATTAAAATAGACATTACACCGTATACAACTGAAAGCCCTAAACTTTACCTGAGAGGTAACTTTACAGCGGCAAGTGGTTACGGACCAAACTGGGGAGACAACACTACGCCTCCGTTCATCCAGGCTGCTGCTTACGGCGAGACTGCTTTTGAAGGGTACATCTACTTTAATGACGCTGCTCCTGAGGTTAAATTCATACCAAATGCTGTAGACTTTACAGGAGATTATGCTGATGCTGATGCAAGCGGTACTTCTGGCATACTTGCACAGGAAGGTGAAACTAACATTAAAGTACCTGCTGCAGGCTATTACCGTGTAGAAGCTGACACAGATGCCCTTACTTATAAGCTTACAGCTACCGAGTGGGGTGTAATAGGTAACGCTACTCCAGGAGGATGGGACAACAGTACTCCTATGACTTACAATGCTGAAACTAAAAAATGGACTATTACCGTTGCTCTTACAGCTCAGGCTGCTCCGGATAACGGATGGAAATTCAGAGCTAACAATGCATGGGA
Organism: Flavobacterium sp. DG1-102-2; assembly: GCF_033042555.1. Taxonomy (NCBI): domain Bacteria; kingdom Pseudomonadati; phylum Bacteroidota; class Flavobacteriia; order Flavobacteriales; family Flavobacteriaceae; genus Flavobacterium; species Flavobacterium sp. DG1-102-2. The sequence goes on along the minus strand of NZ_JAWLIK010000007.1, from coordinate 59,727 downwards.
TATCAACATGGGCGATGTTACTGTTAACAGTACAAGCGGAGAACTTTCTTATGGCGGCCAGAACATTGGTGTTGCCGAAGCAGGAACTTATGTCATAACACTGGATCTAAGCAACCCAAGAGCTTATACTTATACCATTGTTAAACAATAATATTATTTAAGATAAGGGGGCTGCTAACGCAACCCCCTTTATTTATTACCATACATCTATGAAAAAAATTACACTATTATGCTTACTGTTTGGGTTTAGCGTTTTTGCGCAACAGCAAAACATAACCTATACCGTGACACCGGCAGGGCTTGAAGAAACCACTTCGATTACCATTACCGTAAACGGATCGAGTGTTAACGAGGCAGCATGGGGCATTACAAACAATGCACTGTACTACTGGGGATGGTCGCTGGACACCAACTACGAAAACAGCCAGGACTGCCCTACTAACGGTTCATGGACGGCATCGTCTGAAACGAATAAGTTTACTTACAATGCAGGTACTGACACCTACACACTTACTTATGTTCCTACCACGTTTTACAACAGGACGGGCATAGGCAGGATAGGCTTTCTTGTAAAAGCAAAAGACGGCACAGGCGATAAGAAATCGCAGGATATATTTATTAATGTTGGCGCATTTCAGGTTACGTTAAATACTCCTGCGCAAAACAGCACTACCCTGCTTACAGCTGGCGCGAGCCTTAACATTACAGCTTCTAACACAGATGGTAATGCTAGCTACACCTTAAAATCTAACGGCGTTGTACTTAATACTAATGCTGCAACAGCGAACTATACCTTTAACCACACCAACATTACAGCTAACCAAAACTACGAGCTTACTGTAACGCAAGGCGAGAACACAGTTGTAAAATCGTTTGCCGTAGTTGTGAGTCCTACGGTAGCTGCTGAAGCTTTACCAACAGGATTAACAGACGGTATAAACTATGACAGTACAGATGCTGCAAAGGCAACTATTGTGCTTGATGCTCCCGGTAAAGATTATGTATATGTGGCAGGAAGCTTTAACAACTGGCAGCCTACATCGGCGTATGCCATGAAAAAAGACCCGGCAACTGGTAAATTTTGGTTAGAGCTTACAGGCCTTACATCAGGACAATCGTACAGCTACCAATACTGGGTGGTTGATGAAGCGCCGGTTGCCAACTCTCCAAAAATCGTAAAAACGGCCGATCCGTATTCTACGCTGGTACTTTCTCCGTTTGACGATGCCACAATACCGGCGTCTTCATACCCTAATATCCCTGCATATCCATCGGGACAGGACAGAGAAGTTACGGTACTGCAAACAGGACAGGCTGCTTACGACTGGCAGGTAACTAATTTTGAAAAACCTAAAAAAGAAGACCTTGTTATTTATGAGGCGCTTGTTAGGGATTTTGATGCCGACAGGAACTACCAGGACCTTATTGACAGGATAGACTACTTTACAACTCTTGGCATCAACGCGCTTGAGCTTATGCCGGTAATGGAGTTTGAAGGTAATGAAAGCTGGGGTTACAACACAGCTTTTCACATGGCACTGGATAAATTCTACGGCCCGTCTGAAAAGCTTAAGGAGCTTATAGACATTTGCCACCAAAATGGTATTGCAGTAATAATGGACGTTGCGCTTAACCACGCTTTCGACCGCAATCCGCTTGTGCGTATGTGGATGAACGACCCTGACGGTGACGGATGGGGAGGCCCAAGCAGCGACAGCCCATACTTTAATACAGTTGCAAAACACTCTTATAATGTAGGTAACGATTTTAACCATCAGCAGCCGCTTACAAAAAACTACGTAAAAAGAGTTGTTAAGCACTGGATAGAAGAATACCACATAGACGGTTTCCGTTGGGACTTAACTAAAGGATTTACACAAAACTGTTCGGCAGATGACGAATCATGTACTAACGCTTACCAGCAGGACAGGGTTGACGTGCTTAAAGAATATGCTGATTACTCGTGGAGCTTAGACCCTACTCATTACACGATCTTTGAACACCTGGGAACAGATGCTGAAGAGAAAGAATGGGCTAACTATAGATATGACGAAGGTAAGGGCGTTATGCTTTGGGGCAACATCAACAATGCTTATAACCAGCTTACAATGGGTTATGCCGACCAGTCTAATATTGCACGTGTGGGCCACAAAGCACACGCTGATTTCTTAGGAAAAAGGGTGGTAGGCTACGCAGAAAGCCATGATGAAGAAAGGCTGATGTACAAGAATCTTCAGTACGGCAGCGGCTCAAACCCTGCGCATGACGTAAAGAACCTCAATGTAGCACTTTCAAGAATGAGTGCACAGGGAGCGGTATTCTTTATGGTACCAGGGCCTAAAATGATATGGCAATTTGGCGAGCTTGGATGGGATCTTTCTATATTTACCTGCAACAACGGCACTGTAAACCCAACAGGAGGTACAGATGGCGATTGTAAACTTGACACTAAGCCACAGCCGCAATGGGCAGACAACTGGCTTACAACTGCACAGCGTGCTAAAATATACTACGACTGGAAAAGGATGATACAGCTTAAGAAAGATGAAGCCGTATTTGAAGGAGACTACACAATGGCGTCGGCTAGCACGCTGACTCCAAAGGTATACATATCTGACGCTACGCTTCCTGCAACATCACTAAACAGCGTTGTAGTATTAAGCAACTTTAATGTGACTGCACAAAACATAACGCCGGATTTCCCATCGACAGGAACATGGTATAACCTTATGGACAACTCTCCGCTTGAAGTAACAAGCACTGCTGCACCAATAAGCCTTGCAGCGGGAGAATTCAGGATCTATGGTAACCAGACTGTTGTTTTAGGAACAGATGAGCAGGCTATAGAAAAAGCAGCGCTTTACCCTAACCCTACAACTGATGTATTTGCACTGAATGTAGCAGCAGCTAAAATTGAAGTGTATGCATTAACAGGCCAGCTTGTAAAAACGTTTGGCGCATCGGCAGCGTTTACTATATATGATGTGAGCAGCCTTAACACAGGTTTGTACCTTGTAAATGTTACAGATTCTGATAACCGCCAGAGCACATTAAAGCTTATAAGAAATTAAGTTGAGTTAGTTTTTTACATATTTAAATTTCGCGAAGGCCCCTGTTTAATAACGGGGGTCTTTTGTTATATATATCTTAAAGGGTTATGTGTAAATGCCCTTAAATCCTAAATTTATAAATCTGCTTACGCCTAATGCAGGAAAATTAAACCAGATTTATGAAAAAAGCCATCATTATTATATGCTCAGCATTATTGTTTACCATGTGCAGCACTTCTAAAACAGGAAAGACTAATGCAAAACCAACCGTCCAGTATAAAGATGACTTTAGGTCGGCAGAGAACAAAGAAAAAACCGCACTGCTAAAAAAGCTGAATGCATCGGGCAAAGGATTTTCGGTACTCATATTTACCAAGAATTATAAGGGTGAAGAGATAACGGCTTCAAACGAAAAAAAGACCTTATATAAAGGATACCCAATTTCCAACTTAAAATCGGGCATAGCCGAAGAGATACGCATAGATAATACGGTAGACACTAAAGTATATGACAACCTTACTAAAAAAGAAGCCATCATCTCTGCCAAAGAAGCCCAAAAGCATAAATATATTTACGTAATGAAAGAACCGGGGGCAGAAAATCCTTTTGTGATAACGTATAGCAATACGCTAAGGCCGTTGGAGTAAAACTAAAATTTTACTCTATATTAGCTTCTATAAATCAATTCAATGTCTGTAACCGAAGAATTAGCCAGTTTATTTACAATCTTCCACGATGGTTGTATTGAAAATTACAAAAAAGAAGGTGTCAAACTAATATTAATAATTAGCTGTAAATATTTAGCAGAACTAATAGATCCGGAGTTTGAGTATTTTTATCTTGAGCTCACAGAAATAACTTTAATAGAATTAGAGACATTTAAAAACATTCCCAACTCTGAAAAAACACCAATAATCCTAACTGAACCAACTGAAATTTTCAGAGAAGAAATTGACATCTATAGAGCAGCAATTAACAATGGAAATATCGAGGTAAATTGTTGGCAGGTAAATGAAGGATTAAATTATATAGCAAATTGTCTTCGCTTAAATTGTAAAACATATACAATATGTGACCATAATACCAATGTAATCGATTTAGAATTACTTGAAAATCTAAGCGCGAAATACTGGAGCAGATTTTAGGCAATACTTTTGGCGCATCACTCTCGTTCTTGACGCACTAACTCAATTGATACATTAAATAATTGCCTTATCTTTACCGTCTTCACTATCAAAAAATTAGTCTTAAAAGAATAATTTTTCTATCTATTTGAATTTCTAAGAAATAATTGTACTTTTGCATCCCCTTTATTGGGGATGGAATGTTTAATTAAAATAATTTATTGTGAACACATTAAGCTACAAGACAGTATCGGCTAACAAAGCTACTGCTCAGAAAGAGTGGATCGTTGTTGACGCTGAGGGTCATAATTTGGGCCGATTTGCTTCTAAAGTTGCGATGCTTTTAAGAGGTAAATACAAAACAAATTACACACCGCACGTGGACTGTGGAGATAACGTAATCGTTATCAATGCAGAAAAGATCAACCTAACAGGTAACAAACTGGATGACAAGACTTACATCCGTCACACAGGTTACCCAGGTGGACAAAGAATTTTAACTGCTAAAGTATTACAGGCTAAGAACCCTGCAATCTTAGTAGAGAAAGCAGTAAAAGGTATGCTTCCTAAAAACAAATTAGGCGCAGAACTTTTCCGCAACCTGAATGTATATGTAGGCGCTGAGCACAAACATGATGCACAGACTCCTAAAACCGTTAATTTAAACGATTTAAAGTAAAAAATGGCAACAATTCACAAAATTGGCAGGAGAAAAACTGCTGTTGCCCGTATTTACCTTTCTGAAGGAACAGGTAAAATCACGGTTAACAAAAGAGAATTTGCAACGTATTTCCCAACTCCAACTTTACAGTACAAAGTACTACAGCCTCTTACCCTAACAGGTACTGCTGATAACTTTGACGTAAAAGTAAATGTTTATGGCGGTGGTTCAACTGGCCAGGCAGAAGCTGTGAGAATGGCAATTGCAAGAGCTATGTGCGAAGTTGATGCTGAAAACAGAAGCATCCTTAAACCAGAAGGACTATTAACAAGGGATCCAAGAATGGTAGAGCGTAAGAAATTCGGTCAGAAGAAAGCTCGTAAAAGATTCCAGTTCTCTAAACGTTAATATGTCACTATTGGATTTTATTATCCAATACTGTTCATTTTTATTATTGAATTTAAAAACAAATGTTGTTGTTGCCCCACTGAGGTGAAGGGTTAGTTTAGCATCTAAATGGTTAAGGCCGAAAAAATCGCCACTTAATCATTGCTTACTCAACAGAACGTAAACTATTACAAAAATGGCAAATAAAGTAGAAGTTAAAGACTTACTGGAAGCAGGTGTACACTTTGGACACATGACCAGAAAATGGGATCCAAACATGGCTCCTTACATATACATGGAGCGTAATGGTATACACATTATCAACCTGTATAAAACTGCAGCTAAAATTGAAGAGGCTAATGAAGCCCTTAAAAAAATTGCTGCATCAGGCAGAAAAATCCTTTTTGTTGCTACAAAAAAACAAGCTAAGGACATCGTTGCTGAAAAAGCAGCTGCTGCAAACATGCCGTACATCACTGAAAGGTGGCCTGGTGGTATGCTAACAAACTTCGTTACTATCCGTAAAGCTGTTAAAAAAATGGCTTCTATTGATAAAATGAAGAAAGACGGTACATTCATGACACTTTCTAAGAAAGAGCGTCTGCAAGTTGATCGTCTACGTGCAAAACTTGAGAAAAACTTAGGTTCTATAGCTGACATGACAAGGCTTCCTGCTGCGTTATTCGTTGTAGATATCAAAGCTGAACACATCGCAGTAAAAGAAGCTCAAAAATTAAACATTCCGGTTTTCGCAATGGTAGATACTAACTCTGACCCACGTCAGGTTGAGTACGTTATCCCTGCAAATGATGATGCTTCTAAATCTATAGACAAAATCTTATCTCTTGTAACAGGCGCTGTTATCGAAGGTCTTTCTGATAGAAAATCAGACAAAGATGACTTCCAGGATGACGCTGCTCCGGCTACAGAAGCTGCACCAGTTGCTGCTGCACCGGTTGCTACTGAAGCTCCTGCTCAGACAGAAGCTCCAACTGCTACTGAAGAGTAAAGATAACATTACAATAAAGCCGTTGTGCTGGTAGATGTTTACTTTTGTAGCATATTATCATCATAACGGCTTATTTTTTTAACTAAAAACAATTATTCAAAATGGCAAATATAACTGCTGCAGACGTAAATAAACTAAGAACAATTACAGGTGCAGGTATGATGGACTGCAAAAAAGCACTTGTTGAAGCTGATGGAGATTTTGACAAAGCAATTGAAAACCTTCGTAAGAAAGGTCAGAAAGTAGCCGCTAACAGAGCTGACCGTGAGTCTACTGAAGGTGCTGTTATTGCTGTTGTTAACGCTGACAAAACTGCTGGTGTTGTTATCTCTCTTAACTGTGAGACTGACTTCGTTGCTAAAAACGAAACTTTCGTTAAGCTTGCTAACGACCTTGCTGCACTTGCACTTAACTTTACATCTAAAGAAGATTTCCTTGCTGCTGACTTTAACGGTATCACTGTTGAAGAAAAACTTATCGAGCAAACTGGTGTTATTGGTGAAAAAATCGAGATCGGTTCTTTCGAAACACTTACAGGTGCATTCGTAGGTTCTTACATCCACGCTGGTAACAGGATCGCTACTCTTGTTAGTTTTTCTGGTAATGTTGCGGGTGGCGAAGAAGCTGCACGTAACGTTGCTATGCAGGCTGCTGCTATGGCACCTATTGCTCTTAACGAGGAAGGTGTTGATGCTGCAACTGTTGAGAAAGAAATCGAGATCGCTAAAGATCTTCTACGTCAGGAAGGTAAACCGGAAGCTATGCTTGAAAACATCGCTAAAGGTAAACTTGGCCGTTTCTTTAAAGACAACACTCTTGTCAACCAGGATTACATTAAAGACAGCAAACTTAGCGTAAGCGAGTATGTGAAGTCTGTTGATGCTTCTCTTGTTGTTACAGGTTTCAAAAGGGTTGCGCTTGCATAAGTTCAAAACCTTATAAATACAAAGAACCCCGAACTCTCATTCGGGGTTTTTTTATGGCCGGACTCCTCCAGCCGCAAACAACAAACAAACAATAACGAAAACTATTTTCTTATGATAAGACCTGGTGAAAGCCGGTAACCTATAACCGAAATTACCGAACAACCAGATCCACTTCTTTGAACGCTTTTTTAATTTCTTCAATCACAACCTCGCCTTTTACAATATTCAGTCCGCGGCCTAGGTCGGGATACTTAGAGCAGGCTTCTTCCCACCCCAGATTAGCCAGTTTTAAAACATACGGCAGTGTTACATTAGTAAGCGCCAGTGTAGACGTATATGGCACCGCTCCCGGCATATTAGCCACACAGTAATGCACAATATCATCAATAATAAAAGTAGGCTCTTCGTGTGTCGTAGGACGGGTAGTTTCGAAACAGCCTCCCTGGTCTACTGCTACATCTACCAATACCGTCCCCGGACGCATCTCTTTAAGCATTTCGCGGGTAATAAGATTCGGTGCTTTAGCACCCGGTATAAGTACTGCACCTATTATAAGATCGTGGTCTTTTATATGTTTCTTTATATTGTAAACACTGCTAAACTCAGTCACCACATGAGGTGGCATTACATCGTTCACATAGCGAAGGCGCTTCATATTTATATCAAGGATGGTAACGTGTGCTCCCAGCCCTGCAGCCATCTTAGCCGCCTGGATACCTACAACTCCCGCCCCAAGCACAAGCACCCTGCCCGGAGGAACACCCGGCACACCGCCAAGCAATACACCCCTGCCTTTAATAGGCTTCTCAAGATATTTAGCACCCTGCTGAATTGCCATACGCCCGGCAACTTCGCTCATAGGCGTTAGTAGTGGCAGGAAACCATCGTCATCACTTACGGTTTCATACGCGATGCAAACCGCTTTACTTGCCATCATAGCTTTAGTAAGCACTTCACTTGATGCAAAATGGAAATAGGTAAATATTACCTGGTTCCTTTTGATCAGCGGATACTCCGACGCTACAGGCTCCTTAACTTTAACGATCATATCTGCCATGGCATAAACAGCCTCGGCAGTAGGCATAAGCACAGCTCCCGCATCGCGATAGTCTTCATCAGAAAAACCGCTGCTTTCGCCTGCACTTTCCTGCACGTAAACCTGATGTCTGTACGTGGCCAATTCAAACACCCCCGCCGGTGTAAGGGCTACCCGGCTTTCATTATTCTTTATTTCCTTTGGCACCCCTATCTTCATGGCGTATGATTTAATAATTAATACAAATATAAACGCATACCCCCTTAAAATATTGCACAAATCGAATTTATTTTGAAATTTTTAACCTACACCCCTATAAAAAGCATACACCAAACCCAAAAAAACATTACAAATAACCCTACACCCCTGAAAAAGCTTTTTCTTATATTTACTAATCAAAAAGATTTTATGAGAAAAATATTTTGCTTTTGCCTGTTCACGCTTTTTGCCTGCAAAAAAGAAAACACGACAGGAACGGTTAAGCCGACACCAAAGGATTCTACGCAAACAGTAATAGAAGATATACAGCCGGAGAAAACTATTCCCAATAATAGCGCTGATTATAATGGGGATGAAACAGAAGAGACAGCCAATATAATATTGACCAAAAAAGGAAAAAGTAATCCTATAGAAGATGGAACACCTGACGAATACTCGGTAAAATTTTCAGGTGAAAAATTACCTGATCTGCCGATAGAATGCTGCGAGGCGATCATAATAAATGAAGGTGACCTCGACGGTGACGGTGCAGATGAATTCTCGGTATTTCAGGCACCCATGAATGGATGCGTTTACCACTTCACTACCTATGCTTTTAAAAAAGGCAAGTGGATAAAACTGATAGAGCCCTCTCTTATCCCGACAGCCTGTGAAGAAATCACGATTACAGAATTAGAGGACAGGGTCTTTAACGATGGCGGAAAAATCTACATTATGGAAACCGACGTGAACGATGAAAACTTTGCCACAATACGAAAAGAAGCTAAAATGCTGTAACATCCCGTAAAACATAATTCTTTACCTTTACGGTTTACTCTTTTTTATGTTCAAGACCCGTAAAGACACCATTTATGTAATCCTGGCAGGGATTTTTATTACCAATGCCGTTGTAGCCGAACTTATTGGCGGAAAACTAATCAATGTAGCATCCGTACCCATGAGCGTAGGCATATTGCCATGGCCTGTCGTATTTATAACAACCGACCTTATCAACGAATATTTTGGCGAAAAGGGCGTTCGCCGACTGTCTTACATAACCGCAGGGTTGATAGCCTACTGTTTTTTTATGCTTTGGCTGGCGCTAAGCATTCCGGCAGTTAAGGGCATAGGCGTTCAGGATACGCAGTTTGATGCTGTGTTTGGCCAGGGAATGTGGATCATCGTAGGCAGCATTACTGCATTTTTGGTATCGCAGCTTATAGATGTGACGCTGTTCCATTGGGTAAAGCGCAAAACCGGTAACAAATACATCTGGCTGCGCAGTACGGGTTCTACGGTCATATCGCAGTTTTTTGACAGTTTCATAGTGCTGGGCATCGCTTTTTGGGCAACAGGCCAAATGGATACTAAAACCTACATTGCTTCGGGCTTTACAGGATATTTTGTGAAACTGATCATTGCAATAGTATTGACCCCGCTTATTTATCTCGGCCATTTATTAATTGATAAATACATTCATAACGACAAGTCAAACACTTTACCCCATGAGCAACAAGACACGCTGTAAATGGTGCGTAGGCGACGCACTTTATGAAGACTACCACGATAATGAATGGGGCAAACCCGTTTATGACGACCATAAACTCTTTGAGTTCCTGCTACTGGAAACTTTTCAGGCTGGACTGAGCTGGATTACCATTCTGCGCAAGCGCGAAAACTTCCGAAACGCATTTGATAATTTTGACTACCTAAAGATTGCTAAATATGATGACGCAAAGATTGAGGGACTATTACAGGACGCCGGAATCATCCGTAACAGGTTAAAAGTACTGGCCGCAGTAAGCAACGCACAGGCTTTCATTAAAATTCAGGAAGAGTTTGGCAGCTTCTCCGATTACTACTGGGCATTCAGCAGCAACCAGCCTGTAGACAACAAATTTGAATCTATGGCACAGGTTCCTGCCATTACGCCACTGTCTGACAAGATAAGCAAAGACATGAAAAAGAGAGGGTTTAAGTTTGTGGGCTCAACAGTTATTTACGCTAATATGCAGGCAACAGGAATGGTTAATGACCATATATTGGAATGCGATTTTAGATAATAGTATTGAGATGCGAGTATTTAGAAAGCTTCACTCAACCATATATAAAGATAAACCCCGCAGTTGCGGGGTTTGTCTTTATATCTAAGTGACATTAAAATTTCAAACTAAAAATCTAAAATCCCAATACTCACTTCTCAACACTACATATTAGTATCTGTAGTACTCAGGTTTAAATGGCCCCTGAACCTCAACACCAATGTAAGCAGCCTGCTCATCGTTAAGTGTTTCAAGCTCTACACCAAGTTTAGCAAGGTGAAGTGAAGCCACTTTTTCGTCAAGGTGCTTAGGCAGCATATACACTTCGTTTCCATAAGCAGCACTGTTTGTCCAAAGTTCAATTTGGGCGAGTGTCTGGTTTGTGAACGAGTTACTCATTACAAAACTTGGGTGGCCTGTAGCACAACCAAGGTTAACAAGGCGGCCTTCTGCAAGAATGATGACATCTTTACCTGCAATAGTATATTTATCTACTTGTGGTTTGATCTCAATTTTAGACGCACCGTGGTTTTTGTTTAACCATGCCATGTCGATTTCGTTATCAAAGTGTCCGATGTTACAAACAACAGTCTTATCTTTCATTTGCTCAAAGTGGCGGCCCACAACGATATCTTTGTTACCTGTAGTCGTGATGATGATGTCTGCATTAGAAATTACCGTATCCAGTTTTTTAACCTCAAAACCATCCATAGCAGCCTGAAGCGCACAGATAGGGTCAATTTCGGTAACCGTAACGATAGAACCTGCTCCACGGAAAGAAGCTGCACTACCTTTACCTACGTCTCCGTAACCACATACAATTACCCTTTTACCTGCAAGCATAAGGTCTGTTGCACGGCGTACCGCATCAACGGCACTTTCTTTACAGCCGTATTTGTTATCAAATTTAGATTTAGTAACAGAATCGTTAACGTTGATCGCCGGCATAACAAGCGTACCGTTTTTCATTCTTTCGTAAAGACGGTGAACACCTGTAGTCGTTTCTTCCGAAAGTCCTTTTATTGCAGCTGTAAGCTCAGGGAAACGGTCAAAAACCATATTTGTAAGATCACCACCATCATCAAGTATCATGTTAAGCGGCTCACGTTCTTCACCAAAGAAAAGCGTTTGCTCTATACACCAGTCAAACTCCTCCTCGTTAAGGCCTTTCCATGCATATACCTGGATACCTGCAGCGGCAATTGCAGCAGCAGCGTGGTCCTGGGTAGAAAAAATGTTGCATGAGCTCCATGTAACCTGTGCACCAAGAGCAACAAGCGTTTCTATAAGAACAGCTGTCTGGATCGTCATGTGAAGGCATCCTGCAATACGCGCACCCTTAAGCGGCTGAGAAGCGCCATACTCTGCACGAAGTGCCATTAGGCCAGGCATTTCAGCTTCAGCAAGACCAATCTCTTTTCTTCCCCATTCCGCAAGCGAAATATCCTTTACTTTGTATGCCACAAAGGGCAGCGTTGTAGTACTCATGAATATTGTATATTTGTATTAGCAAAAAAATTTTTGCAAATTTAGTGAATGAATTTTTAATTCACCCGCTTTAACAATAAAATATAAAAACTTGCCGTAGCCTTAATTGTTTGGTAAACAACAACATGAATTTCGGCCATTAACTATATCCAATGCCTTTATACAAATCTATAACCATAAACAACGACACCCGACTGCTTATCTGGAAAAACACCGAAAGCCTGGAGGAGTTTTTTGAACAGGTAAAACTTAAAGATACCTGCAGTGCAAGGATAGATGGCATGAAAAGCGAGCTGCACAAAAAAGGATTTCTTGGCGTGCGCATGCTGCTTCAGGAAATAGGCTACACTGATTTTGACCTTTTTTATGACAATGACGGAAAGCCGCACCTTACCGATGGTATGAATATCTCCATTACGCATTCTTATGCTTTTTCGGCAATTATTATCAGTAAGAATGATATTGGTATTGACATGGAGTTGCAGCGCGAAAAGGTAATTACGATTGCCGATAAATTCATTGAGCCCGAATTTGCCTATCTTGACCCAACGCAGTTAAGCGATTACATGCACAAGCTTATCGTGATATGGGGCGTTAAGGAGGCAGTCTACAAAATGATTTCGCGCGCGGGGCTTAGCTTTAAGCAGAACATCTATGTTTTCCCCTTTGACCTTCCTGAAAAACGAGGCATGGCGTCAGTAAAATATGAAGAAATAAACGAGAGCTACCCTTTCTTTTTTGAAGAGATAGAAGACTTTATCCTTGTATACTGCCTGGGCAGCAAAACGCTTATATAATGGGCGAAATTTTTGATTTTCTCTTTGCCCAGTACAAAGATTACAGCACGCTTCATATTACACTTGAAGCCATAGCGACCATTTTTGCCGTATTCAGTGTTATATACTCCTGGAAAAACAATGTATTGGTATACCCTACCGGGCTTATAAGCACAGGCATCTTTGTTTACCTCCTCTTGCAATGGAACCTGTATGGCGAAATGATTATTAACGCCTATTACTTTTACATGAGTATTTACGGCTGGACGCTTTGGAGCAAAAAAGACAGTACCAACCATGATGTATTAAAAATATCTGCAATGAATGCTGACGACAGGGTGAAGTCTGTCATTATATTTACATTATCTGTAATTGGGATTTCGGCGGTTTATATTTATTTTGATAAATTTACCAGCAGGCTGTCTTATATAGATACCTTTATTACAGGCCTCTTCTTTGTAGGGATGTGGCTTATGGCCAAACGAAAAATTGAAAACTGGCTGTTTTTGATTGTTGGAGATATCATAGCAATACCACTGTTCTTTATAAAAGGATACACCCTTACCAGCCTGCTGAATGTAATTTTAACTGTAATTGCCATTTTTGGCTACATGTCATGGAAGAAAACATTACTAAGCGAAAAACAAGCGTAAACATTACCATCTACGGCAATGGACTGAATGGCAGGACTGTTGCAGAAGAGTTAAAAAACTTTGTTCCCGGAGATAAAAGCAGCATATTTGATTATACGCTTCGCATTATAAGCATTGACAAAGCCCTAAATGAAAATGACAGGGCCGCACAGTTATTTTTAATTCTTAACGCAACCAATGGCACCGAAGATGCATCTATAAAAAAACTAAGCCAAAGACTAACCAACAACCACCAGCCAAATATAATGATCAACTCATCACCGGCAGAATTTACAGCAATCGCAAAGGAGACCCTTACCGAGCTTGAAAAAGCACTGGCAATGGGATTCTCTGCCGCTGATTTTGCCGACATTAATAACCGCGGCATTGCAATTGAAACCATACAACACCAGCTGCATATTTTTAAGAATGGCATAACAAAGGCGACTTTAAAGAAACCTGCGCTTATAGGCGATGGCATCTTTAAACTCCCTGAAGAGAAAGCTTCAGAGTATGCCGCAATCTTTGACAGCAAAAAAGACAGCCTTAAGCTTACCAAATTTGTACCGGCATCTGGTGCTGCTACGAGGATGTTTAAATTTCTTAATGAATTTGTAGGCGATTTTAATCCCGATAAAGAAACGATAAACGCTTACAGAAACCGTAAAAAAGATTCTGACCTTTCTGTATTTATGGTGGGACTTGAAAAATTTCCGTTCTATAAACAGGTTATGGACTCTTTAAAGCTGGATGAAGGCTTTACTGCACTGCCTAAAGACAAAAAAATACTTGCCTTTATAAACACCATGCTGAGCAGCAATGCTTTTGATTTTGCCAATAAACCTAAAGGCATACTGCCTTTTCACCACTACGGCAATTTTATAGCCACCCCAATATACGAGCACTTAAAAGAAAGTGTAGAATATGCAGCATCTCAGGGCAATGCAAACATCGAATTTACAATTTCTGAAGACCACCTTGACGGGTTTCTTGACAGCATAAGGGAGGTTATTGATGAAGTAGAAGCAGATGCGCAGACAAAAATAAACTTTAGCTTTTCGTACCAGCACAAAAACACCGATACACTCGCTGTAAACATAGACAATACGCCGTTTCGGGACATTGACGGACGTTTGCTTTTCAGGCCTGGGGGACATGGTGCACTGATTGAAAATCTGGGTAAACTGGATGCAGACATTGTTTTCATCAAAAACATAGATAACGTAGGCCACAATAATTTGCAAACGATTGCCCTTTATAAAAAGGCGCTTGCAGGTATATTAATAGAACTTCAAAATGAAATCTTCAGGTATCTTAACCTCATAGACAACAATGAGCTCAGTGACGATGATATAAATAAAGTACTGGCATTTGCACAAAATAAGCTTTCGCTGCATATTCCGCAGGTTATCAATAAATATACTCCTGAACATAAAAAAGAATATGTAAAAGAGCTGCTTAATAAGCCTATCCGCGTATGCGGAATGGTTAAAAATGAAGGTGAGCCAGGCGGAGGGCCTTTCTGGATTGAGTGCGATAAAGGAAATCTTTCGCTGCAAATTGTAGAAAGCTCTCAGATAGACCTTGACAGCAGATCGCAAAAAGCTATTTTTGCCAACGCCTCTCATTTCAACCCGGTAGACCTTGTATGTGGTATAAAGAACTACAAAGGAGAGTTTTTTAACCTTAACGAATTTGTAGATACTGCATCGGGCTTTATAGTGCATAAGAACAGGCTAGGCAAAGAAGTAAAATCGTATGAGCTTCCCGGCTTATGGAACGGCTCTATGGCGGGATGGATAACCATTTTTGCAGAAGTTCCCCTTGATACCTTTAACCCCGTTAAAACGGTAAACGACCTCTTAAAACCGGCGCACCAGCCCTGGTAACACAATGAATACAGGACAAATACTACAGGAATTAGATTATAAAGCGGTAAGAAGCAGCGGTGCCGGCGGACAAAACGTAAATAAAGTTTCGTCTAAAGTCGTGCTGAGCTTTAACCTTATGGCAAGCAACGCGCTTACCGACGAAGAAAAACTGCTTGCAGAAACAAGGCTTGCCCCGCGTTTAACAAACGATGGCATACTCATCCTTCAATGTGACGAAGACCGCAGCCAGTTACGCAACAAAGATATTGTTACCAAACGGTTCATCACTGTAATGGACGCTGCACTGAAAGAGGAAAAGCCAAGGAAACCTACGCGCATTCCACGGTCGGTGATCAAGAAACGCATAGAAGGAAAACGCAGGCAGGCCGAGAAAAAACAATCGAGGAGAAGGCCGGATTTTTAATTTGAGTATTGAGATTTTAGACATGAGACCTAAGTACACATTTATACAGTTAATTTCAAAATCTCAATACTAATATCTCAATACTTTTTGTACTTTTGCCCCGTCTCAAAGGGGTGCTCTAAATAACGAGCTGAGATTATACCCAAAGAACCTGGGCAGGTAATGCTGCCAAGGGAACAGGCAAACGGAACGGAGTGCACGCCTTACCTATGCCAAACAATCATTTTTTAACTAACAGTAGAATAATTGCCCCTTTTATTCGTAAATATTTTACGAATGAAAACTTTATTCATTTTTCCTGAAAGCTGTAAAGCTTTTAAAAAACTTCCTTTATTAATTCTCGGCCTTGGAGGCTTTGCCTATGCACAGCAGCCTGTAGTAAAAGATTCAGTCAATAAACTGGACGAAGTATTGGTACAGGCGGTACGTGCCAACAGCAACACTCCTGTAACTTTTACCAACGTAACCAAAGCAGAGCTTGCCCCGCGTAACCTGGGCCAGGATATTCCTGTACTTCTTAACTACCTGCCGTCTGTCGTAACAACTACCGATGCCGGTAACGGATTTGGCTACACCGGCATACGTGTAAGGGGTGCCGACGCTACACGTGTTAACGTGACCCTGAACGGAATTCCATTTAACGATGCCGAATCGCATGGGTCATTCTGGGTTAATATGCCCGATTTTGCATCATCTGCCGAAAGCATTCAGCTTCAGCGCGGCGTTGGTACGTCTACCAATGGTGCAGGTGCTTTTGGCGCCAGCCTTAATGTTCTTACTGATACCTATAAAAACGATTCGAGTGGTGAGATATCTAATTCTTTTGGCAGCTACGGGTCAAGAAAGCACACGGTAAAATTCAGCACCGGGCTTATGAACGATAAGTTTGAGATTGCAGGGCGTCTTTCAAGCCTTGCTTCAGACGGATATATCGACAGGGCGTCGTCTGACCTTAAGTCGTACTTCCTTCAGGGAACCTATGTAGGTAATACTACCCTTATTAAGGCATTGGTCTTTGGCGGAAAAGAAAAAACATACCAGGCATGGAATGGTATTGATGCTGCTACACTGGTTAGCAACAGGCGTTTTAATCCGTCAGGAATGTATACTGATGAAAATGGCGATACCCGTTTTTACAATAACGAAACCGACAATTACCAGCAGGATAACTACCAGCTGCACTGGAATGAAAGGTGGAGCGACCGATGGAGTACGAACGCCGCGTTGCACTACACGCGTGGTAAAGGTTATTATGAGAACTACCGCGATGATGCAGGGTTTGCTAAATACGGATTACTGCCTGTAACGATAGAAGGTACAGAAATTACCGCAGCCGACCTGATCACCCAAAAATGGCTTGACAACGATTTTTATGGTTATACACTATCTGCAAATTATAAAGACGATAAATTAAATATCGTTATGGGCGGTGCGTGGAACAAATACAAAGGTGCACATTACGGCAACGTGATATGGGCACAGTATTCGGCCAGTGTACGTCCTGGCGACAGGTATTATGACAATGATGCCGATAAGCAGGATTCAAACATCTATGCAAAGGCAAACTACCAGATAACAAGCAAACTGAACCTTTTTGGAGACCTGCAGGTGCGCCATGTGGAGTATGAAGCGAGCAACGTTCTTGAAAGCAATGATACACCGCAGCCGGTAAACGACACCTTTAACTTCTTTAATCCTAAAGCAGGTCTTACTTATACTGTAAACGACAAGAATAACATTTACTTCTCTTATGCCCGCGCTAACAAAGAGCCACGCCGCAGCGATTATGAGAACGGAAGCTCTAAACCGGAAAGCCTTAACGATTTTGAGTTAGGCTGGCGATTTAAATCGGGGCAAAGCACTGTAAACATTAACGGTTATTATATGAGGTACAAAGACCAGCTGGTACTTACAGGACAGCTTAACGATGTGGGCGGTTACATTTATACAAATAGCGGCGACAGTTACCGTATGGGTATAGAAGCCGATGCAACGCTTGTACTTACCGACAAATGGATACTAAGGCCTAACATTGCCGTGAGCGACAACAAAAACGTTGATTTCAATATAGAAACAGAAGCGGGCACGCAAAACCTTGGCGATACGGAAATTGCTTTCTCACCAAGTGTGATAGCAGGCAACCAGCTTATTTATGTACCTGTAAAAGGTTTTCAGATAGCGTTTTTATCTAAATACGTGGGTGAGCAGTTTATGGATAACTACGAAACACCAAGCGCTAAACTAAAAAGCTATTTTACCAGCGACCTGAACATCAGCTATGAGTGGAACATTAACAAGGTGTTCAAATCGATAGTATTTAACGGATTGGTAAATAACATCTTTGACAAAGAATATGTTTCTAACGGGGCGATGTATGGCGATCCATACTATTATCCGCAGGCAGGCATTAACTTTCTTGTGGGCGCTACGCTTAAATTTTAAAAATCCACCTAAAAAATTGCTTTATATTAAGCGGAAGCCTTTGGTTTCCGCTTTTTTTATTTCACTAACTTTTAGGTAAAATAATTACTTTTACCCTACAACTATCAGTCATGAAATTAAAATTTGTCTTCACTTTCCTACTGCTTTCGGTAATGGCGTTAGCCCAAAAACCAGAAAAGAAAAACTATCAATACATAAACCCTATTATTGGCACGCAGCGCATGGGGCACACCTATCTGGGTGCAACAGTACCTTTTGGATCGGTGCAGTTAAGTCCCGATACCGATACGATTTCGTATGAGCTCAATAAAAAATACAACGGTAAAGTGTATGAATACTGTTCCGGCTACCAATATGAAGACAAAACAATTGTAGGCTTTAGCCATACCCATTTTAGCGGAACAGGCCACAGCGACCTGGGCGATTTTCTTATCATGCCCACGACAGGCAAATTGCAGTTGAATCCCGGAACGGCAGACAAACCGCTGTCAGGCTACCGCTCTGCATTTTCTCATGCTAATGAAACGGCACAGGCCAATTACTACAAAGTAAAACTGGATGACAATAACATCATTGCCGAGCTGACAACAAGCCAGCGCGTAGGTTTCCATCGCTATACTTTTCCTAAAGCTAACGAGGCCCATATTATTTTTGACCTGATGCACGGCATTTACAACCATAACGAAAAAAACGTATGGACGTTTGTGCGCATTGAGAACGATACGCTCATAACCGGTTACCGACAGACTAATGGATGGGCAAGGACACGAACTGTTTACTTTGCCATGTCGTTCTCTAAACCCATAAAGCAATATGGCACACGTAAATATGATGAGAACAATATTTACAAAGGCTTTTGGCGCAAGTTTGACGAAAGCAAAAACTTTCCGGAGGCGGCAGGCAAAAACCTGAGGATGTATTTTGACTTTGATGTAAAAGCAGGCGAACAGGTAATGATAAAAATGGCATTGTCTCCTGTAAGTACCGCAGGGGCACTAGCCAATATTAAAGCCGAGATTCCACATTGGGATTTTGACAAGACCAGAAAAGAAGGCGAACAGCTTTGGGAAAAGGAACTCAATAAAATTAAAGTTGAAACCCTGACCGAAGATGACAAGGTAAACTTTTATACCGCCATGTACCATGCGTTTATAAATCCTACCGTTTACATGGATGCCGATGGCAGTTACAAAGGCCTTGATCAGAACATTCATAATGCAGATGGCTTTACCAATTACACTACTTTCTCACTTTGGGATACATATCGCGCGCTGCATCCGCTGTTTAATATCGTTCAGCCGAAGCGCAATACAGATATGATAAAAAGCATGCTGGCACATTATGAACAGAGCGTACACAAGATGCTGCCGGTGTGGTCGCATTATGCCAATGAGAACTGGTGTATGATAGGGTATCACTCCGTATCGGTAATTGCCGATGCCATTGCAAAAGGCAATGACAATTTTGACACCAAAAAAGCATTGGAAGCCTGCATTAATTCCTCAAACCTGAAATATTTTGACGGAATTGATTACTACATCAACAAAGGCTATGTGCCGGAAGATAAAAATGGAGCATCAGTTTCTAAAACTTTAGAATATGCGTATGACGACTGGTGCATTGCACAAATAGCTAAAAAACTGGGTAACCAATCGGCCGTAGCTGAATACACTAAACGCTCGCAGCATTATAAAAATGTATTTGATTCAAAATCAGGTTTTATGAGACCTAAGCTTGATGACGGCACTTTTAAAAAGGAGTTCGATCCGCTTGATACCCACGGACAGGGCTTTATAGAGGGCAACGCATGGAATTATAGTTTGTATGTTCCTCACTATCCTGAAGAACTTGTTAAGATGAATGGCGGAAAAGAAAAATTCACCCAGCATCTTGATTCACTGTTCACCATGACCCTGCCGGATAAATACTTTGAAAATACCGAAGATATTACCAGAGACGGTATCATAGGCAACTATGTACACGGTAACGAGCCTTCACACCATGTGGCTTATCTTTACAACTGGACCGGCCACCCTGAAAAAACACAGCAAAGGGTGCGCATGATACTTGACGCCATGTACAAACCAAAACCTGATGGCTTGGGCGGTAATGACGATACGGGACAAATGAGTGCCTGGTACATTTTCAGCAGCCTTGGGTTTTATCCTGTGGCGCCGGGTAGTGACAAGTATGCCATTGGGTCGCCAAAAGTAAAAGAGGCGGTGCTTAACCTGGAAAACGGAAAAACATTTACCATTACGGCAAAGAACCAGTCGGCTAAAAATGTATATATCATTAAAATGGCACTTAACGGAAAACCGCTTGACAGAACCTACATTACCCATAAAGAAATTACAGATGGCGGGCAGCTGGTATTTTACATGGGTAGCAAACCGCGAAAATAGACTAAGGTATTTTTAAACTCTTAGCTCTTTGGAATATCCTATAATAGTCCGGTATGCTTGCTGTTATCTTCAGCGAATGCCTTAACGATCCTGTTCCTTTCTGTAAGCAGTTCGGTCATATATCTTTTGAGGAAAAGATAATCGGCTATACGCCCAAAGATACCATAGGGACTGGTATAATCGAAAATATCGGTCATAAGCACGATGCCATTTTCCTCTGAAAATTTATGATCGTGCTTAAAGCGCTTAAAAGCACCCGAAACCATTTCATCAGTAAATGAATTCGGCCTGCTGAAAGCGGTTATTTTTGATGAAAGCAGTTGGGTTACCCCAAAATGCCTCGCTTTCCAGGTAACGCTTTCGCCCATACCTATAAGCCCTGTTGTCTTTCCCGCAACAGCCTGCTCATTGGTGTGGGCGGTGGAAATTGTATGAAGATCTATACTTCTTGAAAGATCAAACACCACATCTATAGGTGCATTAACAACCGTTTGCAGTCTTATTACGGGCATTAATTAGAAACCCTGATAATATTAGAACCAATAAGAGACACCCTGTAAGGCTTTAGCGGATATTGTACCGCTGAAGTGGCAAGCCCCGTAAACAGGCTGTACTCTACGCCATCGCACGGGCATTTTACTAATATACCGTTAAGAGTAAGCACAGAACACGATGACATGGCCTGGTTAGGGCACGTGGCCTCATAAGCAGTATAACCACTGCCTGTATTCATCACGATTACACCATTAATACCTATACCCGCCTGGTTGATGCGCACGGGGTTAGACGGGAACTGGAGCTGGTTGTATAACGGCAGTGTCATGTCTATATCTATAGAAAAGCTGTAGTTAGGCAGGAATTTATTAGTGTAGTTATAGTCATCTTTACTGCAGTTAACCAAAAAGGGAACAATAAGCAGCAGTAAAATATATTTTTTCATCTTGATAAAATTTAGGCGTTATAATTATGAAACAAATTTAATTTAATTAACTTTGACCTATGCTATAGCATATAATAAAAATTGAAATACTAAAAATATATTATCTTTACAGATAGAAATCCCGTCCTGATGGGATTTTTTCTATTTATATAAACGACGAAGTTATGAGTACAGTATCTTACTACACCGCAGAAGGATTAAAAAAGCTGAGAGATGAGCTTGACCAGCTAAAAAGCATTGAAAGGCCAAAGGCATCTGCTGCTATAGCCGAAGCAAGGGATAAAGGAGATCTATCTGAAAATGCAGAGTACGATGCTGCAAAAGAAGCTCAGGGACTGCTTGAGCTTAAAATTTCTAAAATGGAAGAGCTTGTTTCTAACGCCCGCCTTATAGACGAGTCGCAGCTTGATCTTACAAAAGCACTTGTGCTTAGCACCGTGAAAATAAAGAACCAGGCTAACGGCATGGAAATGACTTATACACTTGTTGCTGAAAGCGAAGCCGACCTTAAAACCGGAAAAATTTCTGTTACCTCTCCTATCGGGAAAGGCCTTCTTGGCAAATCTGTAGGTGAAACTGCCGAAATTAACGTACCAAACGGCACGCTTAAATTTGAGGTTCTTGAAATAACAAGAGACTAATTATGAGCTCTATATTCACAAAAATAATAAACGGCGAAATTCCGGCTTATAAAATAGCGGAAGATGACAACTACCTTGCTTTCCTGGATGTAAATCCTAACGCTAAAGGCCATACCCTTTGCATACCGAAACAGGAAATTGACAAGATCTTTGACATGGACGAGGAAAACTACCTTGGCCTGATGAAGTTTTCGGGCAAGATTGCCATTGCCTTAGAAAAAACCGTTCCCTGCAAACGCGTGGGTGTAGCTGTTGTAGGCCTTGAAGTGCCTCACGCGCACGTACACCTTATCCCATTAAACGAAATGGATGAGATGCGTTTTGTGAACAAGGTAAAACTTGAAAAAGAAGAATTTGAAGCTTTAGCAAAGGCTATTGCCGCAAACGTATAGTTTGCCCACATGAGCAGACACCTTAAAACCACGCCACAGCGTGGTTTTATTTTATAGTTGAATTTATATTATTTGCTTATTATTGCAGTGAGAAAACCTGCACAGCAGCCATGAAGAAATTTTTGCCATTATCGTTACTGTTTTTACTTGCCGCCTGCTCAAGTGATGATGACGCGACCGTTAACCCTGCCTACATCGTGAACAAATGGTATATTACAGGAACTACATTCAGTCAGGATAACACTAATTATGATGAAGGATACATTCCCTGCGAAACAGATTACTATGAATTCTCTGCCGATTATAAATTCAGGGAAATTGGAGTCAGCCAATGCAGTGAAACTGTATATTCAGAATCAGAATACAGCATTAATGGCAATCAGGTAACGAGAAACAATTACAGTACAGAGATTGTTGCGCTTTCTAAAAACCAAATGAAGATAAAGGAGCAGATAAGGTATTTTGTTACACCTGTAGACCCGGTAATAGAAACCGTGATTGTGACCTACAAACCGGTGTCTTTACAATAGTTAACCATAAATAAACGTTTAATAGTAATAAAATAAAACACGAACCATGAAAAAAATATTGGGATTAGCACTGGCATTGATATGCCTTGCAGGCTGTTCAGACGACGATTCACCAAAAAACACGGTAAACCTTAATCAGCTTAATAAAAGATGGTATTATGTTGCAACATGGGTAAACGGCAAAAAAACCGACCACGTAAATGAAGCATGCGGTAAAGATTATCTTGAATTTCTTGAAGGCGGTGTAGCTAAAAATGTAGACATCTATAACTGCCAGCTTGATCCGGAGATAACTAATGGCACATATACTATCGATGCCAACACCAACAAACTTACTACTGTTCTTGACGGCGAAACAATAATCTATACCGTTAACAAACTTAATTCTAAAGAGCTGGAAGCCGAAACTACTTTTAATGGCCTGAAAATAGGATACGTATTTACAAGTACACCATAAAAAATAAAGCGCTGTCTCAGGACGGTTTTATATAAAAAAGGAAGCCTTTGTGCTTCTTTTTTTATGCCTCTTATCGCTGGTGTGAGCGTCTCGCTCGTGCTGTACTTATTTTTAAGGACAGGAGCGGGACTCTCGCGCCACCGGTGGGCACAATGCTTCCTTTTTTTATTTTTGATCATTACTTACTATCCTCTCAATCTCTCCCAATACCCAGAGGTAATCCTCCTGATTGTGTACAAAGTCGCGGTTAGACACATCGAGCACTAAAACATTAAGCCCGCTATGGGTTTTGATGTAGTCAAGATAGCCCTCGTTAATTTTGTCAAGGTATCCGGCTTCAATCTGCTGTTCGTAGCTGCGTCCGCGCAGTTTTATGTGTGCCAATAACGTTTCAGTCGTTTGATAGAGATACACATATAATCCCGGCCTGCGCATTTCGCCATACATGATATCAAACAGTTTTTTGTATAACGCATATTCATCACCGCCTAACGTAACCTTAGAGAAAATAAGCGATTTGATGATATGATAATCGGCTACGACAAAATCGTTTACCGGATGTATCTGTGCAATATCATCGGTAAGCTGCTGGTACCTGTCAGCCAGAAAAGACATCTCAAGCGAAAAGGCATACCGCTGCGGATCTTTGTAAAATTGCGGCAGGAAAGGGTTATCGGCAAAACGTTCTAACACTATCTTTCCGCCAAAGTCTTCTGCCAGTTTTCCGGCAAGGCTGGTTTTGCCTGCACCTATATTACCTTCAATAGCAATGTAATTGTGGCGCTGCACTTTAAATTCGTCTACCGGAGACGGCAGCTGCAGTACAAATTCGCACGCGCTTGTATCTTTTGATTCGGTTATCAGATGGTTGATATCCCTCTTTAGAACAGGGTGCAGCCAATCCTGTGCAACATCCCTTAACGGTACCATAACAAAGTTACGCTCCTGCATCCGCGGATGCGGTATCGTAAGTTCGGCTTCGCCTATCACTTCGTTATTAAAGGTAATAATGTCAACATCAATAGTACGCGATATGTAACCACCGTCAGGATTGCGTACCCTACCCCCCTCCAGTTCGGCTTTCAGTAATTCGTCCAATAGCTGCAATGCAGGTTTTTGGGTATGCACCAGCAGGCAGCAGTTGTAAAAATCGGCACCATCAAACCCTATCGAAGGGTTCTCATAAATGCCGGAAACCTTTGCCACGGTTGCCACGTGGTTATGTATATAGCTGATGCACCATTGCAGGTTTTCCAATCGGTTACCCATATTGCTGCCCAGCGAAAGTATTGCCTTGTTTTGAAATCTCATACCTGCAAAGTAAGCAAAACAATGCGTGCTTTTTTATACTGTTAATAATTTTAAAAGGCATTTTAACCTATGGTTTGTAAAATTCTATCTTCGCAAACTGTAACATATTTAGTATATGTGCGACTATTATATAAATAAAATATCCATTTCAAGATGAACGAGATTCCAAAACACCCTCAGCGCCAGCCGTCTGCATCGGCTGTTTTCTTTAAGAATGTACTTTCTACCGTAGTAGGAATATTTGTATTCTGCTTTTTATTTTTTTTCCTTATCATCATTTTTGGTGTAATTGCGGCTGCAGCAGGCAGCAGTAATAAAGAAGGCGTTGTAACAGTAGAAGACAACAGTGTTATTGAGCTTGACCTTAGCGAAGTGACCAACGACTACTCAGGAAAGTTTAAATATAAAGATTTTGCCATGTTTGACTCTGAGCCTAAAGAAGGGCTTGTGGATGTTATAAGGGCAATTGACGCTGCAAAAACAGACGATAAGATAAAAGGTATAACCATTACCAACAGCAATATAGCGCTGGGTATGGCACAAAGCAAAGCGCTTCGTGACGAGCTTGATGCATTTAAGAAATCGGGTAAATTTATCGTTGCCTATTCTGAAGGTTACTCGCAAAAAGATTACTACCTGAACTCGGTTGCCGATACTATTTACCTTAACCCTGTAGGTGAGGTTGATTTTAAAGGTTTATCATCTGAAGTGATGTTCTACAAAGACCTTCAGGACAAGACAGGCGTTAAGATGGAGGTTATCCGCCATGGTAAATACAAAAGTGCCGTTGAGCCTTTTCTTAGCAACGAGATGAGCCCTGCTAACAGGGAACAGCTTACAGTACTGCTTAATTCGGTTTGGAGTTCTATCGTGACCGATATATCTAAAAGCCGCAAGATACCTGTAGACAGCCTTAACAGCATTGCTGACAGGCTTGGCGCACGTACTCCGGAACTGGCTAAGAGCGCTAAGCTTATCGATAAGATAGCGTACCAGGACCAATATGAATCGGCTATTAAAAAAGCGCTTAAGCTTAAAAAAGACGAAGAGATAACTACAGTATCTATACTTGACTATGTACAATCGGCTTCTTTAAAAGCAGAAAACGCAGGTGCGGCAGATGAGATTGCCATTATATATGCACAAGGCGAAATAAGAAGCGGTGAAGGCGATGTTAACGTAGTTACAGAAGAAGGAATGCGCAAAGCGCTAAAAGAAGCAAGGGAAGATGAAAGCGTTAAGGCTATCGTGCTACGCGTAGACTCTCCGGGAGGAAGCGCATTGACATCTGAACTTATATGGAGGGATATCGAGCTGACTAAAAAAGTAAAGCCGGTGGTAGTTTCTATGGGTAACGTAGCAGCATCAGGCGGTTACTACATTGCGTGTAACGCCAGCCGTATTTTTGCCGAAGAAGGTACCATTACAGGATCTATAGGCGTATTTGGCATGCTGCCAAACTTTACTGAACTTTCTAACAGGATAGGAATACATACCGAAGAGGTTAGCACACATAAAAATGCATCGGGATACAGTGTGTTCTCGCCGCTTAAAAACGAAACGAGGGCATTTATACAGGAAGGCGTAGAAAAAACATACGGTACGTTTATAAGCCGTGTAGCTGCCGGAAGAAAACTTACTACTGCACAGGTTGACTCTATTGGGCAGGGCCGTGTATGGAGTGGACGCGAAGCGATAAAAATTGGTCTTGTAGATGAGATAGGCGGACTTGACGCTGCCATAAAACACGCTGCAAAACTGGGTAAAACTACAGATTATGCCGTACACGACTATCCTGAGTTTGAAAAAGACTTCAGCAAGATATTCGGAGCCCTGGGATTACCGTTTGCACAAAGCAAAGAGGAGTTTATTAAAGAAGAGGTGGGTGCAGAAAACTACCGTGTTATTGAGCGCATTCGCAGGACAACCCAAATGAAGGGTACACAAGTGTTAATGCCGTACGAAATAAACATAAGATAATTTTCGTTAAAGCTTATATTCCTTACCTTTAAGGTCAAAATAAAGTTATCATGGTTAAGAAGATTTTAAAATGGACCGGTATTGTACTTCTGGTCATTATTATTGCACTGGCGGCAGCGCCGTTCTTATTTAAAGACAAGATCAAAGAACTTGTCCTGAAAACGATTAACGAAAATGTAGATGCTACTGTTTCGGTTGAGGATGTAAGCCTGAGCCTTTTCAGGAGTTTCCCTAAAGCTAACGTTACCATAGAAAAACTGAGCGTTATAAACAAAGCACCATTTGCCGGCGATACGCTTGTGTACATGGGCGAAGTTGATCTTGATATATCGGTTAAAGAACTGTTTAAGAGCGATGGCGAACCAATGAATATTGAGTACATAGGCACGAAGAACGGTATCGTGAACATACTTTTTAATAAAGATGGCATAGGTAACTTTGATATTGCAATTAAAAGCAAAGAAGAAAAACCAGCCGAAGCTAAAGAAAGCAAACCTTTTGCGCTTAATATGCAAAAGTATAAAGTGGAGAACCTTCGCTTTAAATATGCCGATGCCCGTTCAGGAATAAGTATGGTTATAGACAGCCTTAACCACGAAGGTAAAGGAAACATGGCTGCTAACAAGCTTGACCTTGACACCAAAACCACAGCAAAGCTTTCGCTTAGCATGGGCAAAGCCAACTACATGAAAAATGTTGCGCTTAGCCTTGATGCGGTATTGGGCCTTGACCTTGATAAAAGCATTTACACGTTTAAAAACAATAAGGCACTCATCAACCAGCTGCCGCTTGAGTTTGACGGTACGTTTGCCATGGTAGAACAGGGACAGCAGATAGACATTACGTTTAAAACACCAACCTCATCGTTCAAGAACTTCTTAGGATTGGTTCCGGAAGCTTATTCAGGTAACCTGGCATCGGTTAAGACCGAAGGCGATTTTACCATAAACGGTAAGGTAAACGGACTGAATGGCGATAATTCGATTCCGAAATTCAACGTTGCGATAGCGTCTAACAATGCATCGTTTAAATATCCTGACCTGCCAAAATCGGTTCAGAATATTGTTATTGATACCAAGATCATCAATGAGACCGGAGTACTTAACGATACTTATGTTAACCTTGATAAATTGTCGTTCAGGATAGACCAGGATACATTTGATGCAAGCGCTACAATAAAGAACATTATAGAAAATGCACTTGTAGATGCCAAGATAAAAGGTACAGTTAACCTTGCTAACGTATCTAAAGCCTATCCTGTAAAACTGGATATGCCGCTTTCTGGAATCCTGAAAGCTGATGTTGAAACGAAATTCGACATGAAATCGGTAGAGACAAGCCAGTACGAGAAAATACAGAACAACGGTACCATAAGCCTTAGCGGATTTACATACGCAGGCGAAGGATTGGCTAAGCCGATAAAAATAAACATGGCAAGCGTTCAGTTTAATCCAAGCCGCATTACGCTGAGCCAGTTTAATGCTGTAACGGGAGGATCTGACATTGCTGTTACCGGTACGCTTGATAATTTCTATGGTTTCGTTTTCAGGGACCAGACGCTTAAAGGTAACTTTAACATGAATTCTAACAGGCTGCTTGTTGCTGATTTCATGGCTCCTGAAGCGCCTAAAACGACAACGACAAAAACGACAGAGCAGGGTTCTGAAAAAACAGAAACCAAAAAGACAACAACAGCGTCTGACGCAGTTAAGATCCCGGCTTTCCTTGACTGTACCATTACGGCTAAAGCCGGTACTGTGGTGTATGACAACCTTCAGCTTAGTGATGTATCAGGAAAAATGATCATTAAAGATGAAGCGGTAACGCTGCAGAATGTTAAGACTTCGATCTTTGGCGGACAGATAGGAATGAACGGTACTGTATCTACCAAGGCGAAAACGCCTACGTTTGACATGGACCTTAACCTTAACAATATAGATATCACCCAGTCGTTTAACCAGCTGGAAATGCTTAAGGCCATTGCACCTATTGCGGGTGTGGTAACGGGCAAAATTAATACGGCCATTAAAGTGAATGGTAACCTTGACTCTAAAGAAATGACACCTGACCTGAATTCGCTTTCGGGAGACCTTGCAGGAAGCCTGGCGCAAACAGCGATAAATCCTGAGAATTCGAAATTGCTTTCGGCACTTACCTCTAACGTGAAGTTCTTAGACCCAAAAAAGATTGACCTGAACAAAAAGATCAACCTTACATTTGATAAAGGCAAAGTGATCATCAAGCCAATTGATCTTAAATACCAGGATATTGATATAAAGATTGACGGTACACACGGTTTTGACCAGAATATGGCTTATAACGTAGCATTTGATGTGCCTGCGAAATACCTGGGCAATGATGTAAACAAACTGCTTACCTCTATAAAATCTGACCCAAGTAAGATAAGCGTTCCGGTAAATGCCATCATCTCGGGTAACTTTAAAAACCCTAAAGTAAGCACCGACCTTGGCAAGGCTGTAACCAACCTTACTACGCAGCTTGTAAAACAACAAAAAGACAAGTATGTAGACGAGGCTAAAACAAAAGGTGCCGATGCCCTGAACAAACTGCTTGGCGGTAACAAAACAAGCACAGATACAACCAAGACTGCACCTAAAACCAACGCCGAAACCCAGAAACAACTGGAAGAAAAAGGCAAGGAAGCAGCCGGTAAAGTACTGCAGGGACTGTTCAAGAAGAAAGAGAAGAAAGAGTAAACAGTCGCAGTTTTCAGTACAACATGTCATTCTGAACGCAGCAAAGCGGAGTGGAAAATCTCATATAATATAAAACGCCTGATGAAATTTCATCAGGCGTTTTATATTATAGTTTGTCATTTCCACCGAAGCGATAGCGCAGTGGAGACCCAAGGGCTATGCCCGACCGGCGAAGCAAATCTCAATCGGGATTTTTCGACTCCGTTGCACTTCGCTAAAAATGACAGAAGCGTAAACTATTTACACATTTATCTGCACCACAAAGCCCTCATACGAGCGCACGTTGAAAACAGTGCCGTCTACAAACAAAAGGTACTGCCCTTTTATACCTGCCAGTTTGCCTGCATAGTTGGGTGTAGTGGTAAGGTTAAGGCTTGCGCTTACTTTTTTTGGATATTGCAGTACAGGGTAATCTAACGTGTATAATTTTTCGGGAGTGGTGTCAAAGTATTGCTGCACCTCTTCAGGAAGCAGCGATCGTATCTCATTTCGTTTTGATAGGAGGTCAATCTCGTTTACCTCATTTAAAAGCATTTTTTTCCAGTTGATCTTATCCGAGAAATGGCCTTTAAGTGCAACCTCTGTTATACCGGCAAGGTAACGGTTAGGTACTTCTACTAATGGCGCTGCCCATGATGCCCCCTGATCTATCCAGCGGGTAGGCACCTGTGTTTTTCGTGTCACCCCTACCTTCATGTCGCTTGCAGCAGCAAGGTAAACAACATGGGGCTGCAATTGTACCTTTGTTTCGTACTCCAGGTCACGGTCGGCAATGCCAAGGTGGGCTGTGCTCAGCTCAGGGCGCATGATCCAGTCGCCCGCCGAAGCAGAACTGTAGAAACAATCATAACAAAATCCCTGGCGGTAAATTTTCTTTTTTTTATTGCAGTTAAGGCACTGAAATCCCATGAAGTTTATATCTATATCCTTGCCCAACAGCTGGTTCATATTTAAGAAACTGTTTTCAAAAACAAGGTAATATTGTATAGGGCTTCCCGCCTCTGTTTGCATTTTTGTTAAAACCCCTTCGTATTGCATGGAAAATTTAGTATTTTTATGGGCATAAAGATACTAAAATATGGCATTGCCAATTATCAATTCCATTGCTTCGTGGATACTTAAAAAGCGCATTCACCAGATAGAATTGTTCCTGAAATACCCTAACGAGGTTCAGGAAGAGTTGCTTATGAGCCTGATACGCACCGCTGAGGGTACATCCATAGGCAGAAAATACGATTTTGCATCGGCAAAAAACTACAGGGCATTCGCCGAAAGGGTACCCGTTTCTACCTATGAGGACCTCGAACCGATAATAGAACTTACCCGCAAAGGTGAGCAGAATGTCTTTTGGCCCACGCCAATAAAATGGTTCGCCAAATCGAGCGGGACGACCAATGCCAAAAGCAAATTTATTCCCGTTAGTGCTGATGCATTGGAGGACTGCCACTACAAAGCCGCGAAAGACCTTTTATGCCTGTATCTTAACAACAACGAAGAATCGCAGCTCTTTACAGGTAAGTCGCTTCGCCTTGGGGGCAGTAAACAGCTCTATGCAGACAATAACTCTTTCTTTGGCGACCTTTCTGCTATCCTTATAGATAACATGCCTATATGGGCAGAATTCAGCAGTACACCCAGCAATAAGGTATCGCTTATGAGCGAATGGGAAACCAAACTGCCTGCCATCGTAAAAGAGACCATCAATGAGAATGTAACCAGCTTTGCCGGTGTACCGTCGTGGATGCTCGTGCTTATGAACCGCGCCCTTGAGGAAACCGGTAAAACCAATCTTATGGAGATATGGCCTAACCTGGAGGTATACTTTCACGGCGGCGTAAGCTTTGAACCGTACCGCGACCAGTACAAAAAGATACTGCCTAAAGCCGACTTTAAATATTACGAGATATACAACGCTTCCGAAGGGTTCTTTGCCATACAGGATTCTAACGACAGCAACGAACTGCTGCTGATGCTGGATTACGGCATCTTTTACGAATTTATCCCGATGGATACGTTCGGTACGCTGAACCAAAGGGTAATTCCGCTGGCAGAAGTACAGGTGGATAAGAATTATGCCATTGTGATCACGACCAACTCCGGCCTGTGGCGCTACATGATAGGCGATACCGTTAGGTTTACATCTGTTAATCCGTACCGTATCAAAGTAACCGGAAGGACCAAGCACCATATCAATGTTTTTGGTGAGGAACTGATGGTAGAAAATACCGACAGTGCTATTGCCAAAGCCTGCAAGATTACCGGGCATGAAGTGATAGACTATACTGTTGCCCCTGTGTTTATGGAAGGCCGCGAAAAAGGCGCCCATGAGTGGATCATTGAGTTTAAGGAAGCCCCGGCGGACGCCGACCATTTCCGTACCGTACTGGACGAAACATTACAGACGTTAAATTCTGATTATGAAGCAAAACGCTACAATAATATGACCCTTAACCCGTTAGTACTGAATGTAGCCCGCCCTAAATTATTTTATGACTGGCTTAAGGAGCAGGACAAACTGGGAGGACAGCATAAGATACCGCGCCTAAGCAATGAACGCCATTATCTGGAACAGCTTAAGTCGATGCAGGATAGTTTTACCACCGACCTCGCTTAGACTTTAACAACTACTGTATCAGTAGTTTGGCATTATGTTTGCATATATGTACACGCAAAATGAAAACGATGATAATGAAGAGGAAGTACTTTTTTACACTTGGAGCCGCTACACTATTACTATTAGGTTCATGCGGACCGAAACTGCACCGCTACGGATGCGGGGGAACACGCCGCTGCATAAGCCATGTGGAAACCGCAAAAAATACAGCAGAGAGAATAAAGCAACAGTCTCAGACTAAAGACGTATAATGAAAGCCTCACGGAAAGTGGGGCTTTTTGTTTGACCTCACCCCTATCTCCTCTCCAAAAAAGAGGGGAACCAGGACTGGACTATATTACTCACATCACAGCTGAGTGAAGCTAAGGCCTTAAACTTTGTGGCGTTAAGCAAATTAATCGAATTAGCGTTAAGAAGCATTCGCTGTTTGAGCGAAGCGAGTTCGAATGGTTTAGCTGATTTGGGCAATTTGTAGCCTAAGAAGTTGCAGCCTTGAACTTTTGGTTCTTTGTTTCAAGACAAAAGAACAATCAATTACTTATTACTCAGCAACGAAATATCAACAGTCTTTACGATGGCATCAAAATCGGAGGCAAGGGAGGTGCGTATGGTTATGCTCTTTGGGTTCTCAATATACCTGTCGCTGTTGTAATTCCATAAATACATAGATTCTTCGGTGGCATTCCTGTCGTTAGACGACATAGGCAGTTTGTTGATCTCCTTATAGATATCGTTGCGAAGGTTCGTGAGCAGTTCTTTATCGGTTGCTTTCAGAAATTCAGCAATCAGCTTATTGAGCTGTATTTTTTTTTCGGCTTTTGTCATAATAAATCATTTAGCTAAGTAAGGTACGACATTAAAAAGCGGAACGGGAATAAATAAAAGAAAATGAGAGGGTTGCATTTAAACATCAGCTTAAATAACTATACAATGGTTTCCCAACAACCCACCTGCCATTTACCTTGTTGAAAATGCAAACGTAGCCACTACTGGAAGAGCCAAACCGACAATGTTCTATAGCAACCAACATCTTTGTCCCATCGGCAGAAAATAGCGGAAAGGAAATATCGTAAAATCCTGTTTTGCCATACCTGCTCTCGTACTCTTTCCAAAATGCATTTCGATTTTGTATTAGTTTGTCAAGTTCATTATGCGAAATTATCTTTTTAGCCGTAATTTTATTTTTATCATATACCATATTCTTATATTTCAGAGCCTGTTGCTTAAATGCTTCTATATCTTCTTTTGAAAAATACTTTCGTATTGTTTCCTCCGAAAGAAACGTATCCAGCTTGTCCTCATCGGTTATAGGTATCATAGAAGCCGCAGACGACCTGTCTACCAGGTAACCATACGACGGGCTGCCTTCTGCTTCCCAACCTTTACCTTCCATTTCCCCGATAATCTGATTTACCGCATCGTGCATAACATCCTCCTGTACCGGTTTACTGCAACCAACGAATGCGAAAAGCACTAAAAAAAACAGTACATATTTCATAGTTATTATTTAAGATAGCATGGAATTATTCTTCCACCAACACCACTTTCCAAACATCATTCTTATTTGACAGGAAAATCCTCGTTTCATAAATAGTTGCATCAGGATAAGTTATCTTTTTGTTGATCACATAAATGATTTCGCTTACTTTTTGTAAACCATAAAGTTCAGATTTCAAATATGAAAAATCAGGGAATCCATTTTCCTGAAGACTTTGTGTTAGTCCTAGTTGTAAAAGTTTGGCTGTCTCCTCAAGAAGTAATTCATCTGATGTATCATACTCATATTTTGCCTGATCCAGTATCACTTTAGCTTCCTCCATAAAATCTTTAGAATTGATAATACCTTCCAAGTCGTTATTGGTGTAGGCGCTTTCTAATGAGGCAATCGCTTCTTCGGGTGTGTTATAGGAATAGTTCAATGTTGTAATTTGTTTGATTCAAATATAGAAATTAGGTAAGCCAAAAAACTATTTTAAATACTTAAATATATTTTCGGGCTTGTATTTTGGGCTTCTTTTCAGAAAATCATTAAAAAACGCGGTATGCGTTCCTCCCATTAAAATCAGGATCCTGTCATTTTTATTAACCTGAATCTGGTTCAGGTTCGAGAACATAACCAGGTTCCTGTGATAAAATTTTGCCGCTTCGTTGGCCCCTTCCGATTTTCCTTTGCTCGAAATATAGGTCAGCAAATCAGCGTTGATATTGATAAGGCTCTCTAAATATTGAGGATGATTATTCAGCCTGAAAAGATCGTAAAACGGAATCCCTTTCTCCGGATTCTTTTTCTCGTTCTCATCTATCAACTGCCAGTATTTTGTCGTTGTAGTCTTATCAACCTTGCTTATTACCTGTTCGCCAATATCATAATCGTATCCTTCCTTAAAATCGATGCCGTATAGCTTTTGTGCGCCGCTTAATCTCCCAATCTCGTAAGCAAGAAGCTCTCTTTCGTCAGGGTCTTTAAACTTTTTATCCGGGTGCTGCAGGTAATCCAGATAATCTGCCCTTCTAATTGAATCTCTTTCCGGCAGGCTTTCAATTACAATTATTGTTGGCTTAAATTCGGCCAGCAGTATTGCAACCCTTTTTACGTCCTGCTGGTTCTTTTTATCATTTTCATCAAATTCTGTTGAGTTTGCATCGGTGGTTTCGCCCATGTGGAATGTCGCCACGTTAAGCACCGGCACTGCATCGTCAAATTTATCTTTATATATAGCCTGTTGGTTGTAAGGCAGTTTGGCTGCGCATGAGGCAAGTACCAGAGCTGGCAAAAGCATGGAGAGTCTAAAATAGCTATTCTTCATTGTACGATGAGGTAATTAAAATTGGAATTGGTTAACCAAATATATAAAATTATACCTACAAGATTGTATCGTAGTTCATCTATAGGACGATAAAAAGAACCTATAAAACTGCTATTTTCAAAAAGTATTAAATATGTAACTTAGCACAAAATTACATTACATGCCAAATTACAAAGCCATATTTCGCCTTCCCGGTGGAACCGAACTAAAAGCCGAAAGAGGATATGTTCCTGATGATTTTTTTACTGCCATCCAAAAAATTACCGTTGATGACATCGTAGCTATATTTGACGGCGGGTTTGTCCTTTCTACCGAAATGCACGAAAAACTCAGCGTTCCCGATACCTTTGCAAGTTATGCCATTACCGGACTGAATGCTGCCGAAGGAAAAGATAAAGATCCTGAATTCCACCAGCAACTGCTGGATCATTTAAAAACAGCCAACCATGCACGCCCCATAGAAATTCATTACAACTACCAGATTTTTGTAATGGAGTTTATCGAAGAATCAATTGATGATGATTGATTACAGAAATACAGATAAGACTATGATACCATTGTCTACAAAAGGATTTCGGTTAGATCTTACTATTTATGAACGTTTCTTAAGATCATCTATTCTTTCAATAATAAGCTTTGACAACGTAACACCCGATTTCATTATAAATTCATTATTTAAACCAAGCCCTAATTGCACGTCCATTACTTCAGGATCTTCTGAAATGTCATCCAAAAAAATTAACGAAAATTGATTGCCAAATTGATTGAAACCAAAAAAAGGTTTATTAATAGAATTATTACATAAATAATTGCATCCCTAATTTCCATTTGATAAGCAAATGGATCGCTCCCCAAATCTATTACTGAGCAATAGTTTCCAGCAATATATAACAACTCTCTTAGGGACTTAGGAAAAGGGGTTCCACTATTATAAAGCATCTCCATCTTTACAATATCCCCCATCGCTAATGGCAGATTTGAAAACACATTGAACAACTTCATAGCATTTAAGTCTTCGAGTTCTTTAAGGTATTGAATCACCATCGAAACATTCGCTTCTTCTTTTAAATAACTAACCCAAGCTTCTACAATTTCTTTAAGATGAGTTGTTGGCAACTCAAAGTCAAGCTGCAATGATTCATTAACATATTCCGGAACTTCCATTGACAACTTTGTTACGCCCGATTCTGTAATTACTGAAATCATTCCTTGAGTTGTACCGCATCCTTTTTGATCACTAGCTAACAAATTATTTATACTATTTAGCAACTGACTTGCTCTACTATAGGAATTAAATTCTGTAACATAAGCTGACAGGAGTTCATTAACTGAATGCATCACCCTAAATGACCCATATACATCAATGGTATCAAACCTTATTTCATAATTATTTAGTATATTCATAAAAAATCAAGTTCGTTAAAATTGATCTATTCCAAATATATAAAATTATACCTACAAGGTTATAAAAACCTTGCAAGATAAAAAACTCCGGACGCCATTATTGACCTCCGGAGTTTTACATTTAATCCTTATATAATAAGAAACTATTTTTTCACTTCTTCTTTAATACTAATTGCCGCACCACCGCCCGGAGCCAGTTTCTGGTCAAGCTTGGTTTTGCTGTTTACCTTAATAGTCTTGATGGTATAGCTTTGCGGATTTTTCTCGTAATGTGCATCAGGTCCGTCTGCATAAATGGTCGCTGTATAGGTTTTGCCTTTAGGCAGGTATTCAAACGTAATTTTAGCCGTACGTGCATTTTCATCGTTAATAGCGCCTACATACCACTCCTCTTTTCCTTTTGCCTTACGGGCTATTGTAATATAATCTCCCGGCTCTGCCTCAAGGATATACGACGCATCCCAGTCTACAGCCACATCTTTAATAAATTGGAAAGCATCCAGGTATTTGTTGTAGGTTTCAGGAAGGTCGGCTGCCATTTGCAGCGGGCTGTACATCGTTACATATAGTGCTAACTGCTTAACAAGCGTAGTGTGTACAAATGAAGTATTCTCAGGATTGTAAGCGCTAACTTTTGTTTGGAAGATACCCGGGGTGTAATCCATCGGCCCACCCATTAATCGTGTAAAAGGAAGGATGGTAGTATGGTCTGGGTTGTTTCCCCCAAAGGCTTCGTACTCTGTACCGCGTGCTGCTTCGTTACCTATTAAGTTAGGATACGTACGGCTCAGGCCTGTAGGTCGCACTGCCTCGTGGGCATTCACCATAATTTTATATTCAGCTGCCTTAGTGATAGCGAAGTTGTAGTGGTTGATCATGCTCTGGCTGTAATGGAACTCTCCCCTAGGGATGATATCGCCCACGTAACCGCTTTTTACAGCATCATAGCCATATTGATTCATCAATTGGTAGGCTTTATCCATATGGCGCTCATAGTTAGCCGCTGCACCCGATGTTTCATGGTGCATGATAATCTTAACGCCTTTCGAGTGCGCGTAGTCGTTCAGTTCTTTAATATTAAAGTCTGGGTATGGTGATACAAAGTCAAAAACATACTCTTTAGATTTGCCAAACCAGTCTTCCCAGCCTTCATTCCAGCCTTCTACCAGAACAGCGTCAAATCCGTGTTTTGCTGCGAAGTCTATGTACTCCTTTACATGGGCATTATTAGCACCATGCTTGCCGTTAGGCTTGGTTTTAGAGTAGTCTAGTTCGCCAAGTTTCACGCTTGTAAGGTCGTTATACGCCCATGTGCTTTTGCCTGTAATCATTTCCCACCATACACCTACATATTTTACCGGTTTGATCCATGAGACGTCTTTGTATTTGGTAGGTTCATTAAGGTTAAGTATCAGTTTAGAAGCCAGGATATCAGCAGCTTTATCGCTCACAACCACCGTTCTCCAAGGCGATTGTGCAAATGCCTGCATATAACCTTTATCGCCAATGGCATCGGGTGTAAGCCATGATTCAAGTACCATGTTCTTATCATCAAGGTTAAGCGACATACAAGAGTAGTCAATAAGTCCTGCCTCGTGAATGTTGATATACAGTCCGTCAGGGCTTTTCATCATCAGCGGTGTCTGCAGGCCGGTGTCTGAGAATGGGTGCTGCGAAGCGTTTGGCGTTACTGCCGTTTTCATAAGTCCGCGAACCTCAGACAGTTTAGAGGTCATTGTGCTGTACTCCTGGGTATCATAATCGCCCGGAAGCCAGAATGCTTTGTGGTCTCCCGAAAGGGCAAATTGTGTTTTTTCCTCCTTAATTACAAAGTAGTCAAGGTTTTTTTGTTCCGGGAACTCATAACGGAAACCAAGCCCGTCATTAAACACCCTGAAACGGATATTGATATACCTGCCCTTTTCGGCAGCCTGTGCAAGGGTTACAAGTAATTCATTATAGTTGTTGCGTATTGATTTCTGTTCTCCCCAAACCGGGCTCCAGGTTTCGTCAAAAGTGGCTTGTTTAGTTCCCGATACAGTAAAACCCTCAAGCAGGTCGGTACCTTTTTTAAGGTCAAGCCCTAATTTACTGGTCTTTATGACCGGTTTATTCTTGTAAGTAAGTTGGTAAGTAGGCTCTCCTTTTGCGCTCAGGCCAAAGGTTAGCGAAAGGTTTTTGTCGGGTGATGGGACAGTTTGTGCTCCCGCCAACGCCGCTGCCAATAGTAAAACGGCAGAAAACAAGTTCTTCATAGTATATAGTTTGTCTTTTGAAATGCTAAAGTACCCAATTTCAGCAGATAATACTATAAACACATGACCGAAACCGTTTTCGTGTTGACAACTTTATTTTATATTATCCGGTTTTCGGACTTTTAGATAATTCGGTTTAAAAAATGATTCCCTGATTTTGGTATGGTAAATTTAGCGACTTTAATTACCAAAAAATCACGCCAATTTTGAAAAACCAAATGCGTAACATTAATTTTCAAACCTCTTATTTACAACTAATTATAAATTTTAATTTTACGCAGTAAAACCGCATTTTGAGAACCAAATGCGTAACATTAGGCCATTTTTAGACCATTTCTGTAAGAATTATTTTAAATAAAAATCCTCCGCCGGGGCGAAGGATTATGAAAATTTTATGTTTTAAGATATGCAATATAACACACCCCTAACCCCTCTCAAGAGGGGAACACTCAAACCCTTAAGAAGCCGTTTTTAAACGTTTCAAAAGTGTCCTGTTCAGGTGGTGTTCTACATACTCACTGTCGATATGCAGTTCCTTTTCATCAGAACCCGGCAGTTCATACATTGCTTCGGTTAGGATAGCTTCGCAAAGTGAACGTAACCCTCTGGCACCCAGCTTGTATTCCAATGCCTTTTCTACAATATAATCCAGTGCACTGTCTTCTACGGTAAGGGCAACCTCATCCATAGCAAAAAGCTTAACATACTGTTTTACAAGAGCATTCTTAGGCTCAGTAAGGATAGCGCGAAGCGTTTCCCTGTCAAGCGGATCCATATGTGTAAGTACCGGCATACGCCCGATGATCTCAGGGATAAGCCCAAAATCCTTCACATCTTTAGGGATAATATACTGCAACAAGTTGTCTTTGTCTATGTTATCGGCATTTTTAGACGTGCTGTAACCTACTGCCTGGCGGTTAAGCCTCTTAGAGATAACACGTTCTATACCGTCAAAAGCACCGCCGGCAATAAACAGGATATCCTGTGTATTTACCTCAATAAACTTCTGGTCAGGGTGTTTCCTTCCCCCTTTCGGCGGAACGTTAACCACAGTGCCCTCCAGCAGTTTAAGCAATGCCTGCTGCACGCCCTCACCCGAAACATCTCGGGTAATAGATGGGTTATCGCTTTTACGGGCAATCTTGTCTATCTCATCAATAAACACGATACCGCGCTCTGCTTTAGCCACATCATAATCGGCAGCCTGTAATAGGCGGGTAAGTATGCTTTCCACATCCTCCCCTACGTAGCCTGCCTCGGTAAGTACCGTAGCATCTACAATAGTAAGCGGCACATTAAGCATACGGGCTATGGTTTTAGCAACCAGCGTTTTACCTGTACCTGTCTGCCCCACCATAAGGATATTGCTCTTTTCAATCTCAACACCATCTTCGCCTTGTGCCTGCATAAGCCTCTTGTAGTGGTTGTACACCGCTACAGAAAGCACTTTTTTAGTCTGGTCCTGACCAATAACATACTGGTCAAGGAACGCGCGTATCTCTTTAGGTTTTTTAAGCTCAAGCTCTGCAGATAGCGCCGTTGTGCCCGACTGCTTTAATTCTTCAAGCACAATACCATGCGCCTGCTCAATGCAGCGGTCGCAAATGTGCGCACTAATGCCCGCTATAAGCAGGTTTGTTTCCGGCTTCTTCCTACCACAAAAAGAACACTCTAATACTTCTTTAGCCATTTTAATTATTTTGGTTACGCACCAATAAGACTGGAAACCAGCCTTATTGTTACATAACGCGTAATTTTATTGTTTATTCTCTGATAAGCACTTCATCAATCATTCCGTACTCTTTAGCCTCAGGGGC
Organism: Flavobacterium sp. DG1-102-2; assembly: GCF_033042555.1. Classification (NCBI taxonomy): domain Bacteria; kingdom Pseudomonadati; phylum Bacteroidota; class Flavobacteriia; order Flavobacteriales; family Flavobacteriaceae; genus Flavobacterium; species Flavobacterium sp. DG1-102-2. The sequence continues at coordinate 19,391 of NZ_JAWLIK010000007.1, read as the reverse complement.
TTTCATCCAGTAATCCCTTTCGCTGTCTTTGTGCACTTTGTCAAATGTTTGTCCTGAGTGCTTAGAGATGATCTCATAAAGCTCTTCTTTAAGCTTAAGCATTTCACGAAGGTTGATCTCCATATCTGTAGCTACACCCTGTGCACCTCCTGATGGCTGGTGGATCATAACCCTTGCATGCGGCAGTGCCGAACGTTTTCCTGCTGCTCCTGCACATAAAAGCACTGCACCCATAGATGCTGCCATACCTGTACAGATCGTAGCCACGTCAGGCCTGATGTACTGCATGGTATCATACATGCCTAAACCTGCATATACGCTTCCGCCCGGAGAGTTGATATAGATCTGGATATCCTTAGAGGCATCTGTGCTTTCAAGGAACAATAACTGTGCCTGAACGATATTTGCAATCTGGTCGTCTATACCTGTGCCAAGAAAGATGATCCTGTCCATCATAAGACGTGAAAACACGTCAAGCTGGGCAACGTTCATCGTGCGCTCTTCCATGATGTATGGTGTCATGCCTGTAGGCGTAACGCGGCTGATTAGTTTATCGTAGTATAAGTTATTTACGCCATGATGTTTCGTGGCATAGTTTTTAAATTCTTTACCGTAGTTCATAGTTGTTTTTAAAATTTTTGATTGTTTGCATTAAAGAACGAAACGCCAGCCTAAAAAGACTGACGTTCAAATATACTTATTTTTTACGAGAATTATTCTCCGTACATTTCTTTGATAAACTCCTGATAAGTAACATCTTTAGCTTTTACCGCCACTTTTTCTTTAAAAAGGTTCAGCATTTTTTCGCTCATTACCTGCTCAGATAATCTCTTAACCTCGTCTTTGTTAGAAAGCACTCTTGCAACAATACCTTCCACATCCTCATCGGTTGGGTTAAGCTGGCCAAATTGCGCCATTTGCTTTTTGATAACCTCTGCAGTATATGCTTTAAGGTCATCAAAAGTGATCTGAAGGCCGTTTTCAGCGATAACTTTACCTTCAATAAGCTGGTAACGAAGACCACTTTCTGATTTTTTGAATTCAGCCTCAGCTTCTTCCTGAGTTAGAGGAGATTCGCCAGCTGTCTGAAGCCATTTCACAAGGAATTCATTAGGAAGGTCAAATTTAGTGTTCTCTATAAGCGACTCAGTAACATCGTTAAGAAACTTCTGGTCTGCCTGAGAAGCAAATTGCTGCTCTGCATCTTCTTTGATCTTTTCTTTAAGCTGCGCCTCAGATGTCACAACACCTTCGCCAAACAGTTTATCAAAAAGCTCCTGGTTAAGCTCAGCTAACTCAGATGTGTTGATCTCTTCTATGGTAAAGTTTACCTCTACATCAAGACCGTGGACATCATCATGCCCTACTTTAAGGTAATCCATAAGTTTGTGGTCGTCATCAAAAAGCCCTTTAGTAGAAACAGTAACTACATCTCCTACTTTTTTGCCTAAGAATTTCTTACCTGTAGTTTTAGTTTTGAAAATATCAGAAGTTATTGTAGCCTCTGCATCAATACCTTTCTCCTCGTTTGTAAACCTTCCGCGGATATCATCTCCTTCTTCTGATTTCTCTTTAGAGATAAGCTTACCAAACTGCTTCTGGATGCGCTCTACCTGCTCAGTAAGCATAGTTTCGTCTGCAGTGATGTTATATTTAACCACTTTGTTTTTAGCACCAAGGTCTACTGAAAATTCAGGAGCAAGGCCAAGTTCAAACTCAAAAGAGAAATCGTCTGCATCCCAGTTAAAATCTTCCGTTACCTTAGGTAGTGGGTTACCTAATATGTCTAGTTTTTCTGCAACAAGATAATCGTTAAGAGAACCCTGAAGTATTTTGTTTACCTCTTCTAAAAGAACAGCTTTACCATATTGTTTTTCGATAAGACTCATAGGTACTGCACCTTTCCTGAAACCAGGAATACTTGCATTTTTCCTGTAGTCCTGTAAAACTTTATCAACTTTTTGTTTGTAATCTTCTTTGGTTACAGCTACTGTTACAACAGCATTTAATGCATCTACCTGCTCTCTTGTAATATTCATTATCTAAATTTGTTTTATATCATAATATATGGGTTGCAAAATTAAAGTTTTTTTGCAACCCATACAAGTTTTTAAAATATTGTATACCAATATCCTGAAAAAGAATATCAATTTTTCCTGCTTACTTTTTTTTCTCTGAAAGGCTAGACACCAGCGACTGGCAGAATGAAAGGATAAGGCTGAACAGCAACGCCTTTAAAAAGCCGTCTACATGAAATCCTTTTACAAGCTCCTGGCATATCAAAATTATAATTGCGTTGATAACAAGCAGGAACAACCCAAGTGTAAAAATCGTTGCCGGCAGCGTAAACAGCACCAGTATAGGCTTTACAAAGATATTAAGCAGTCCAAGCACGGCTGCCACTATTACCGCCGTAAAAAAGCTGTCTACATGCACACCCGGCATAAAATGTGCCAGCAGCAGTACAAATACTGCCGTAAAAAAGATGTTGATAAGTGTATTCATTGTGTTTTGGTTTTAAGCAAAAATAAGAAAAGCATCCGCCGCAGCGAATGCTTTTAATAAAATATTAGATACAGTCTTAGTTAGACGTAAGTACCGTTGCACCTGGAAAATAGCCCGGAATAACAAGCGGAAGGTGCGCCTTATAATAACTGTTTATTACTTTTATGTATTCGTTTGCTACAAAAGCATAACCTCTTGCATTAGGGTGGATACCATCAAGAGAGAATACTACAGTATTTGCCGTAGCCGAGCTAAAGTAACCCGCTTTATAAATCTGTCCGTCTGCCGATGGTAAGCCTGTTACCAGCTGGCCAAGCACTGCGTGCATATCTGCAACCGGAATGTTTTTTGAAGCCGCGATAGCCTTGATCGTATTGTTATACGTTTCAGTTACGCCAACTATCTCTGTAACCTCTGTAGCTGTTAGCAGGTGCTGATCCTGTAACGGGAAAGTAAGCCCATATTTATTAAGAGGATCTATTGCGTTTGGCGCATTTGTACCAATTACAGTTCTCGTAGTAAGGAGTACAAGATCCTGAGCCGTAGCCTGTCTTACCTGGCCGTAGTTAGCACCTAAATAAGGAGCAAGCGCTATAAGCTGAGGGTTTCCGCTGCCAGCCGCAGCCGCCGTAATCTGGGCTCCAAGATCTGTAAGCGACTCATCTTTTATCAACAGTGGATTAGCTTCTGTAGCTGAAAGCAGGTTAAGCCTTGCCCCCTGGCCGAAAGCCGTAAGTATCTGCTTAAGCGGACCGTATAACTGAGTATTAAGCGCAGTAATTGTTGCCTGGCCTACCTGCTCATTACCAGAACCTATAACCGAAGCTGTAAGCGGGTTATATGGTACTGTCGTGAAATATGGTATAGATGTAACATCCGGAATAGTTGCACAAACACCTTTTGCACCGTTAGATGTAAGCGTATTCATAATAGTAGAATAGGCACTTGCAAAAACCTGAGGATCGGTAATATCATTACCTCCATAAGTAGCAGGATTAAGGTTACCTGTCTGGTTAACACCCGTACCACCAGATATTGCATAGAACAACACATCGTTGTTACCTATCCAGTTAGTAAAGAACGTTGGGTTCTTAGTCATTGCATCTCCAAGCACTGTGGCTGTAGGCGACGTGGCATGGCGCACAAAATAAGGGTTAGCCTGCCCTGTAGCAACACCGGCAAGGTTACCATAACCGGCAGCCAGAAGGTGGAATGTCTTTGCACCCGGCACTCCCATATTATTATAAGCCGTAGCCTGTAACGTGCCTACATTAGCTGTTGGCGTGCCGGCAATTGGCTGAGGGCCTCCTATAGAAGCATTGATAATAAGACGGGTAGCTGTAATTTGGGTAGTACCCAATAAAAAACCTCCTGTATTATTTATGTCGTCTGCATACGAAGGCTGCGTAAATGCACCGCCACCTACAAGGGCAAACTGCTGCGAAAGGATATTAGGGTACGAATACTGCTGTCCACTTCTAAAAACAGTACCATCCATATAACCGGCAGTAAGCGAGTTACCTATCGCCACATACGAACTGAAATCAGCTTCACCGGCGCTGTAGCTGCCGTTAGTAACTTCGTTATCAAACTCTGGTTCGCAGCCTGCAAATACTGCTGCAAGAACCGCTAAGTATATAATTTTAGTATTTTTCATTTTCATGTAAGATTAAAAGCGATAAGATAGGCCAACTCCGGGAGAGAAAACAACGTTTTTGTATGTTCCGCCAAACGAAACGTTAGCGTTTCCGTCTTCTATGTAATGGTTGTACGAAGCGTCGATCTCTTTAAAGTGAAGGTATAAGAATGATACATCAACACCAAGGTTGTTTGTAATCATGTAGGTTAAACCACCTGTAAGACCAACAGAGTCATTTCTTGGTGTTTCAGGAGCAAAATATCCTGCCTGAACCGGGCTTTCATCAAAGTAAGCACCCGCACGGAAAGAGAATTTTTCATTTGGCTTAAACTGGGTACCTACCCTGTAGGTACTTGAATCTTTGTAGTTACGCGGGTTAACCGATTGCGGCACCTGAGATGTTGGGCTAGCCTTAAAGTCTACGATAAGCGCATCGTATACATTCCAGAAAGTCCTGTTATAATCAAAAGCTACAAGCCATTTATCTGAAAGCTGTACCGAGAAACCGGCAGTAAGTTCTGCAGGAAGGGGCAGATTAGCATTAAATGTAGTATTGCCTAACTGTATATCCTGTGGCGATGTAGGAGCATCGGCAAGGTAAGCAGGCACCTGGTTAAAGGTAGCAGCACCATCGCGTGCTTTCATTGTGATTTCTGAACGGTAGTTAAAACCTATCCTTACTTTGTCTGTTGGGTTTACCATAAAACCTGCACTCCATCCCCATGCAGTTACACCGCTCTGGTCTATGGTTACATCTGTTTTATTGCCCATTTCGTCAGTAACGCTTCTTCCTACGTTCCTGTTAAAGTTTACACTTCCTGTAACAAAGATAGGCCCTCCACCAACACTAAACTGTTCGCTAACTTTTACCGAAACAATTGGCTGCACATAGATAGCCTGCAAATCGATATCATTAACAAGGTGTGCGCCATCCCAGTCTTTGTCCCACTCTACGGCACTACCATAAGGAGTGTATACTGCTAAGCCCACAGAAAGATAGTCGGTAGCCTTATATGCGATGTACGCACTAAAAGGAGTACCTACATTCTCGGTAGAATTTCTCAGGTTATTTTCCAGATTCTGGAATTTTGTTCTTGCAAAAAGCGCATTGGCACCTACAGATACGCTAAAGCGATCCTTAAGGTATACCGCACCTGCCGGATTAAAGAACAATACCTCGGCACTGTTCACAACGCCCACACCGGTGTGTCCCATGGCTAATTGTTTCTGACCCTGAAGACTCACACGGTATCCACCCGCAAAAGCAGTAGATGTTGCAAGAGCCATCATTGTTAAAGATAATAGTTTTCTCATAGTTAAAGAAGTGTTAGTTTCCCGTTATTAAAAATCTTATATCAAATTTATAATATTTTACGAATTACACAATAGTAATCGCAAAAATATTATGCATTCATAATAATTATATTGTCAAAAATTACGCATACATTTTAAAAATTATCATAAATAATATTTAAAATTGAGACTATACCGCAAAATTTAACCCTCAGCATACAATACCACAAAACACGTGAATGTGAATTGCATCAGTTTTACCCAATATTAATTAAAACATAAATTATTATTTATACCGCTAAAAACGCAGTACATTTCCTTATAAAAACCACTATATGAAGGTTCTGAAAAAAATATTTATTATTATCGGCAGCATTTTAGTACTTCTTATACTATTGAGCTTTGGCCTTAGTTATTATGTAACTAAAAAACTGCCTACGATCATCAAGGACCAAAAAGATTTTCCCTACAATGTAAGTTACAAAAACCTGGACATTAACCTTATAAGCGGAAGCTTTGCCATACAAAACGCATACCTGGCACCTAAAGATAGTCTTCAGGCTGCCATGAAGCAGGGTGCGTTTGCCCGGGTAGAATCTATAGAAGTGAATAACTTTAGTGTATGGGCAGTGTTATTCAACAACCATATTAAGGTAAATGAAGTCATTATTACCAAGCCGGAAATAATTCTTTACCACCGAAAAGAAAAATATGACACTCAAAAAGACTTCGTTAAGCCCTTTGAAAATACAATAACCACAAAATCACTCACCATTAAGCAGGGGTCTTTTAAAATGGTAGATTCGCTGCTTAACCCTAAACTTACTGCGGGCAACATTAATTTCACACTTACCAATATAAAGATAGACAGCACTTCGCTTAAAAAAGATGTGCCCATCCGCTATCGCGATTACAGCCTTAGCTGCGACAGCCTTTTTTATGATGCCGGTAAATTTTACACGATTGCAGTTAATAAGCTATCAACTACCGACAGCAACCTTTCACTGAAGGATTTTGCCATGAAGCCAAAACAAAACAGGGTGCAGTTTACAAAAATGCAGGCAAAGGAACTGGATCAGTTTAACCTGAGGACAGGCAGCGTGAGCATTCCTAACCTGGATTGGGGCTATATACGCGACACGCTATATGTGCACACTCCTGAGATGACACTTGATAAAGTATATGCCAATATTTATCGAAGCAAAGTACCCGCCGACGATTACTCCCGTAAGAAGCTGTACAGCGAAATGCTGCGTACAATGAAGTTTGATATTGATGTAAAAAAATTAAATATCATAAACACGACCATAGAATATGAGGAGCAGTTAAGCTTTGCAAAACCCGCAGCAAAGGTTACGTTTACAAAGTTTGACGCTAAAATAGCTAACGTTTACAGCCCTATAGGAAAACCTAAAAGCGTAAAACTTCCTTCAACGGTACTAGACGTGAAATGTATTTTCATGAAGTCGTCGCCACTGCGTGTAACATGGTCATTTAACACGTTAGATGAAAGCGATGCCTTTAGTATTATGGGGCATCTGCAAAACATAGACAGCGAAAGAGTAGATCCTGTCACCACTCCGCTTATGAACGCCAAAACAAACGGAACCATAAAAGAGGTAAAATTCAACATGAATGGAAACGCCTACAAAGGCAAGGGAACTTTTGCAATAAACTACGACGATCTTACAGTTGACCTTTTAAAGAAAGACGGTAAAAAGGAAAACAAACTTATGAGCACCGTTGCCAATATGGTTGTGAAAAATGATACCGACGGCAAACTGAAACAAACCAATGTGGAAGTAGACCGTATAAGGCATAAATCGGTATTTAATTTCCTGTGGCGTTTTGTTGAACAGGGATTAAAACAAAGCGTACTGCCAAAAGTCGTGGTAAATATCGCCGACAATAAAAAGGAAAAGAAAGATAAAGAAGAGAAATCGAAGACTACAAAAGCGAAGGGCGCTAAGAATAAAAAGAAGTGATTTGATTAGTCGCGATTAACCATAAAATATAAAAGCCGGCAATTTAGAGTTAGCCGGCTTTTATATACTTGTATTAGTTAATCGCCTAAGCTTTTAGAAACTCAAGCGTTTCAGCTAAGAAATCTTTTGGGTTTTCGGCGTGAAGCCAGTGCCCCGAGTTTTTGATCTCTTTTATCTCAGCTTTTGGGAAATACACTTTAATTTGTGCAAAATCCTCATCTTTTATATAGCTGGATTTGTCACCTCTCAGAAAAAGGGTTTCGCCGTTGTACGTTACGCCATCAGGAAGTGCTTCGCCTATATTTTCGATATTTTTGTTAAGCGATTCAAGATTGAACCGAAAGCCCAGCTGTTTGCCTGGCTCTACCCAGTACACACTTTTCAGGAGGAATTGGCGCGTACCTAAATCAGGTAATGATGGTTCCATAGCTGCTTCTACTGCGGCCCTGTCGGTATGCGCCGAAAAATCAACCGCGTTAAGGGCAGCCAGTACATCCTGGTGGTGGGGTTTATAATATTTTGGGCCAATGTCTGCCACTACAAGCTTATCAAGCAAGTTAGGATGCTTCACCGCAAAAAACATTGCAGCTTTACCGCCCATTGAGTGCCCTATGACATCTACCTTTCCTAAATTATAATGATTGATGTATTCCTCAAGATCGTTAACCATGGCCTCATAGGTAAATTCATCCGAATGAAAGCTTTTTCCGTGGTTGCGCATATCTATGGCATGCGTTTGGAAACCTGCCGCAACATACTGTCCCGCCAGTGTTTTCCAGTTATCGCTCATACCCAGAAACCCATGAATAATAAGGAGCGGTTTGCCCTCCCCTTGTATAACAGAATGTAACAGCATATTATTTAAGTCTTTGAAGGTACATATTTACAACATTCTCCAGGCCCAGGTATAGCGACTCGGCGATAAGCGCATGCCCTATTGAGACCTCAAGCAGCCCGGGGATATTCTCGTTAAAGAATTTTATGTTGTCAAGGCTCAGGTCATGTCCGGCATTAATGCCAAGGCCAAGCTGGTTTGACAATTCAGCTGCCGCAATGTAGGGCTTAATACCATCGTGGTTACCAAGTCCGTACTCGTGGGCAAAAGCCTCAGTATACAATTCTATCCTGTCGGCGCCGGTTTCCTTTGCTCCTTCGATCATGCTTAAAACCGGATCTACAAATATTGACGTACGTATGTTATTACGTTTAAACTCGGCAATGACATCAACTAAAAAATCTTTATGTTTTATGGTGTCCCATCCTGCGTTAGATGTAATGGCATCATCGGCATCGGGAACAAGGGTTACCTGTGTGGGTTTTGTCTCGAGCACAAGGTCTATGAACTTTGTAACCGGGTTGCCCTCAATGTTATACTCGGTATAGACAACGGGTACAAGATCGCGCGCATCCTGGTAACGGATGTGCCTTTCGTCCGGCCTTGGATGAATGGTTACACCCTCCGCCCCGAATTTCTGTACATCGGCAGCGACTTTAAGAAGATTAGGTACATCGCCCCCTCTTGAATTCCTCAGGGTGGCTATTTTATTTATGTTTACGCTTAATTTTGCCATATCTTTGTAAGTGTGCATTTTCAGACAAAAATACAAAGTTAAAAAGGCACAATATGCTATTTTTTGATTATTTTGCATAATATATTTATGATTCCCGCATGACAGACATCACAGATTTTATCAATAACGACATCAAGGCCTTACGGATTAGCGACAGTGTTGCAGATGCCCAGGACCTGTTTGCAGATTATCCTTTTTCTCACTTCCCGGTACTAGAGGAAGGTGTTTACATAGGTTCGGCAAGATCTGAAGACATAGAGCTGATGGACATAGAAAAAACCATGGCCGACCTGCGTTTTAGCTTTGACCGCTTTTATGTGAGGGACAGTGCCCTATGGCTGGATGTACTTGAGGTATTCGCTAAAAATGAAACCAATCTACTCCCTGTACTGGATAAAGACAATAAATACTTGGGATACTACGAGATAACAGACATCATTACCTTTTTTCACGAAACCCCATTCTTAAAAGAAACGGGCGGAATTATTGTTGTAGAAAAAGGAATTGACGACTATAGCATGAGCCAGGCTGCACAAATTGTAGAAAGCAACAACGGCAGGCTTTTAGGTCTTTTCATCTCTGAAGCTAACCTTGAAAAAGTACAGATCACCATCAAGATAAGCCTTGGTGGCATGAGCGAGATACTGCAGACATTCAGGCGATACAATTATGATATAATCACCGAGCACCAGGAGGACGTGTACCTGAATACCCTTAAAGACCGCTCAGACTACCTTGACAAATACCTGAACATCTAAAAAAACAGCACCCCTATGAAAATAGCCGTGTACGGTCAATACTATAAGGACAATACCGAAGATATCATCCAGAAAATGATTTCTGTTTTTGATAAGTATAATCCTGAGGTAGTTTTTGAATCTAAATTTTATGGTGTACTTAATGAGTACAAACTCCTTACTAAATCATACAGCGTTTTTGCAAGCCACGAAGACCTTGAAGACGGCTTTAGCCTGCTTATAAGCATAGGCGGAGACGGCACTATGCTGCGTGCTGCTACGTATGTGCGCAATAAAGGAATACCTATTTTAGGTATAAATGCCGGACGCCTTGGCTTTCTTGCCACAGTACAGCAGGAAAGCATAGAACAGCTGCTGCCGCTTATTTTTGAACGTAAGTACAAAGTATCGCCACGTTCGCTGCTTACCCTCGACTATGAAGGCAAAGACCCTGAACTTGCAGAACTTGACTTTGCGCTTAACGAGATAACCGTAAGCCGAAAAGACACCACATCCATGATTACCATAGAAGTGAGGCTTAACGGAGATTACCTGAACTCGTATTGGGCAGACGGACTCATTATCTCTACCCCTACCGGATCTACAGGTTACTCGCTTAGCTGTGGCGGCCCTATTTTAATGCCCGAGGTTAATGGATTCCTAATAACCCCTATTGCCCCGCACAACCTTAATGCTAGGCCGCTTATGATACCGGACGATACAGAGATTGAACTCATAGTAAGCAGCAGGGAGAGCCAGCACCTTATCTCACTGGACTCCAGGATTATTACAGTAGACGTGGAAACAAGCCTTAAGCTTAAAAAAGCATCGTTTAAAATTAATCTTGTAGAGTTTCCTCAGGAAAAATTCCTGGGTACGCTGCGCAAAAAACTTCTTTGGGGAGAAGACAAGAGAAATTAAAATTTCACATTTTTAATTCGTTTACATACTACACTGCATGTTCTTTCGTTTTCAAGACTGTATTTAATGCTAATTATGCAATTGTAGGTGTAAAATATCCCTTCTTACAATAATTAGAATTCTATATTGTTATATTTGCACCCAATTTGAACGGAATGAACAGGATATTATATCTTTTAGTACTAACACTTATGTCGCTAAGCGCCCATGCACAAATCAATGAGCTGGGTATATTTGCCGGCGGTGCTAACTATATTGGTGATGTAGGGCCTACAAATTACGTATCGCCTAACGAACCTGCACTGGGCATTATCTACAAATGGAACAGGAGCCCGCGCCACTCGTGGAGAGCCTCCTTTACCTATGCTGACATCAAATCTAAAGATGTTGATTCTGACATGAGCGGAAGGCAGGAACGCGGTTTTGAATTCAAGAATACCGTAAAAGAGTTATCTTTAGGCCTTGAATTTAACTTTTTTGACTTTAACCTTCACGAACCTGACTTTAAGATCACCCCTTATTTATACAGCGGGATAAGCTATTTTTGGTCTGACGAGCAGTATATCCAGAACGGAGAGACAAGAAGGCTGGACTCAAAAGGAAACCTCGCAATACCAATGACTTTAGGTATAAAAAGTAATATATTTGAAAATTTTGTGCTTGGCTTTGAAGTAGGCGCACGCTATACCTTTACCGATAATCTTGACGGCAGCAACCATAAAGATTATCCTCAGCTGGCATTTGGTAACCTTAATAACAACGACTGGTATGTATTTACCGGATTTACACTAACTTATACCTTTGGTGTACAACCTTGTTACTGCGTAGAATAAATGAGTGAAACAATTACCATAAATACAGATAACCTGCCTAAACACCTTGCCATAATTATGGACGGCAACGGCCGTTGGGCTAAAAAACAGGGATTCTTACGTACCATAGGGCATGAAAACGGCACAAAAGCAGTGAAAGAAACCGTAGAAAGCTGTGCAAAGCTGGGTATAGAATACCTTACGCTTTATGCATTTTCTACCGAAAACTGGAACAGGCCTAAACTTGAGGTAGATGCCCTTATGAATATCCTGGTTAATTCTCTTAAAAAAGAACTCCCTACCTTCATAAAAAACAATATCAGGCTTAATACAATAGGCAATGTGGACCTTTTGCCATCAAGGGCGCGCAGGCAGCTGCTTGACGTTATTGAGCAGACCAAAGATAACAAAAGGATGACGCTTACCTTGGCACTGAGCTATGGCTCAAGGGAAGAGATGATTTCTGCCTTTAAAAAAATTACCGAAAAAATAAACACAAATCAGCTTACAGCAGCTGATATAAATGAAGCCACCATAAGTGAACATCTGTACACTTACGATATGCCTGATGTAGACCTTGTTATAAGAACAAGCGGCGAACACAGGATAAGCAACTTCCTGCTTTGGCAGATAGCCTATGCAGAGTTGTATTTTACAGATATATTATGGCCCGATTTCAGGGAAAAAGACTTACATGAAGCAATTATCAGTTACCAAAAAAGAGAACGTAGATTTGGAAAGACCAGTGAACAAGTTAAATAAAAAAATAATGTTTCAAAGAAGCGTTAAATTACTTTTTAGCATCGTATTATTAGCAGCAGGCAGCAATGCCGTTGCTCAGGAGGAAGACGGAGCCCACCTTGACCCGGGTAAACAGCACATCCTGGCCGATGTTATTATTACAGGTAAGACAACCTACAATGAGCAGACTATTGTAACGTACTCTGAACTTGAAAAAGGCCAGGCCATACAAATCCCCGGAGAAGAGATAAGCAACGCCATAAAAAAACTATGGAAGCTTAACCTTTTTAGCGATGTTAACTTTTATGTAAGCAAACAGCAAAACGACAGTATATGGCTGGAACTTGCCATTACCGAGCTTCCTAAACTGAGCGAGGCTAAAATTCAGGGTATCCGTAAAGGAAAACGTGAAGCACTGCTTAAAGACCTGCAGCTTACAAAAGAAAAAGTAGTTAACGAAAACCTGCTTACCACTACAAAAAACTACGTAGCAAACAAGTATAAAAAAGACGGTTTCTACAATACTAAAGTTGCCATTAATGTAATCCCTGACAGCCTTAACAAGGTTAAGATGGTTATTAATGTAGACAAAGGTGACAAGGTTAAGGTAAAAACCATCAAATTTACGGGCAACACCCAGCTTACCAGCGGAAAGCTGAAGAGAGCCATGAAGAACACTAAGGTTAAGGCTTTCCCTAACCCGCTGCGTATCTTTAAATCATCTAAGTTTGTTGAAGACAAATACAAAGAAGACCTTACCAGCATAGTAGACAAATACAAAGAAAAAGGATACCGTGATGCGAGGGTAACAGAAGATACTGTAATATACGACCCTAAAAGAAACCTTGTTTCTATTTCCATGAACATAGAAGAAGGCCACAAATATTACTTTGGCAACATAAAATACATCGGTAACACAGTGTATAACAACCAGCAGCTTAACCAGGTGCTTGGTATCAAAAAAGGCGACGTTTACAACGGTATCATGCTTCAGAAAAGGATTGCAGACCCTTCTAAACCTGATGGGCTTGACCTTACTAACCTATACCAGAACAACGGTTACCTTTTCTCTAATATAAACCCAGTAGAGGTTAAAACCGCTAACGATACTATTGATTTTGAAATCAGGATCGTAGAAGGCCCTATTGCTTACTTTAACAACATAACTGTTGTAGGTAACGACAAAACAAATGATAAAGTAATATACCGTGAGCTTAGAACGAGGCCGGGTATGCGCTGGAACAAAGAAGAGGTAATTGGTACCATCCGTGAGCTTGGTGCACTTGGCTTCTTTGATGCAGAAACGATACGCCCTGACGTTAAGAACCCGGATCCTGCATCAGGAACCGTAGACGTGGAATGGAACGTAACCGAAAAAGGTTCGAGCCAGATAGAGCTGCAGGGTGGTTACGGAGGCGGTGGTTTCATCGGTACACTTGGTTTATCGTTCAACAACTTCTCTATACGAAATATATTCAATAAGAAAGCCTACACCCCGCTTCCTATGGGAGACGGACAAAAGATGGCGCTTAGATTACAGGGAAGTACCTATTTCCAAACATACAGCTTATCATTTACTGAGCCTTGGTTTGGAGGTAAAAAACCAATACAATTATTTACAACCCTGTCTCACAGTAAACAGTTTTTATATAACTTTAGCAGCAGGGACGTAGACAGGTCTAAAAGTTTTACAATATCGTCTATTACATTAGGTCTTTCTAAGAGGTTAAGCCAGCCTGACTTCTATATGAGGTTGTCGCACTCTTTAACATTCCAGTATTACGACCTTAACAATTATAACACAGGATTATTTACCTTTGGTAACGGTACATCAAGAAACGTTAACTATACGGTAGAGCTAAGCAGGGACAACAGGGGTCGTAACCCTATCTATCCGTCGTCTGGTTCTTTATTTAGTGTAAGTGCCAAGCTAACGCCTCCGTACTCGTTATTTAACGGTGTAGATTATAAAAACCTTGGTAACCAGCAGGAATACAAACTTAGAAATAATACTACAGCGAGTGTTGCAGGTACTAACGGTATAGGTATAGACCCCGGGGATTATATTGATGCAGACGGTAACAGGGTCGCTCCTGAAAACTGGCAAAATGCAGCAGCAGACCAGAGTAAGGTTGACCAGAAAAAATTCAACTGGCTGGAGTACTATAAAATTAAGTTCAAGGCAGATGTTTATACAAAACTTGCCGGATCACAATCGCATGAGCTTGTACTGCGTTCGTTAGCAGAATTTGGTTTCATGGGAGCATATAACAATAACAGGGGCCTTGTACCGTTTGAAAGATTCTTCCTTGGTGGAGATGGTCTTGCAAACTATGCCCTTGATGGCAGGGAGGTTATACAGTTAAGAGGTTATCCTAACCAGTCACTTGCACCGCTTGTAAACGGAACGCAGGTAGGTGGAACGATATATAACAAGTTCTCGCTGGAGCTTAGGTATCCTATAACACTGAAACAGCAGGCGTCTATATATGCGCTTACATTTGCCGAGGCAGGTAGATCGTTTGACACGTTTAAATCTTTTGATCCGTTTGCACTTAAACGTTCAACAGGTTTTGGTCTTAGGGTGTTTATGCCGGCATTTGGATTGCTTGGTATAGACTTTGGTTACGGATTTGACCCTGTAGAAGGCGGTACCCAGAAAAATGGATGGGAAACCCACTTCATCATTGGACAACAGTTTTAAAAAATTGGCATGATATTTTCTAATACGTAAGAAGGTTATGAAAAAATGTTTTTTTACAGTACTATTTGCTTTAGCTGCCTTAACGGCTAACGCACAAGGGCGAGGCATAAAAATTGCTTATCTTGACATGAATTATATTCTTGACAAGGTGCCGGATTATGCCGAAGCAAAAAGCCAGCTTGAGCAAAAAGCCAGCAAATGGAAACAGGAGCTGGAAGTAAAACGCAACGAGATAAGCAAGCTAAAGGAAAGCCTTCAGCAGGAAAGAGCGTTGCTTACAAAAGAACTTATTGAAGAGAGGGAAGAAGAAATTCTTTTCCAGGAAAAAGAACTGCTGGACTACCAGGAAAAGCGTTTTGGCCCAATGGGCGATTTTGTTACCCAGAAAGCAGTGCTTATCAAACCGATACAGGATCAGGTGTTTACTATCGCACAAGATCTTGCTGCGCTTAGGAACTACGACTTTGTGTTTGATAAATCGTCTGACCTGACAATTATAATGGCTGCTAAAAAGCATGACATCAGTGATTTTATCATCAAAAAAATGTCAAGGGCTGCCAAACAGGAGAAATTAAGTTCAAAAGAGCTTAAGAACTTTGAAAAACAGGAAGCTAAAGAAGAGCTTGAGTCTAATCCGGATTATGCCGACAGACAAAAACTTCTTGATGAAAGAAAATCAGCGCGCGATAAGAAGATCGAAGAGCGGAAGGCTATCCAGGAAGAAAAGAAACGCGCTTACGAAGAGAAGCGTGAGCAGATGAAAGCTGAAAGAGAAGCTAAACGTACGGGAACTACTGTACCCGTAAAAGAGGACCCTGAAGCTACCGCTACAGATAAAACAGCAGTAGCACCAAAAAGCAATAAGGATAATACAGCCGACACAAAAGCACCTGCTGCAAAATCTGCCGCAGCGTCTAAAACAAGTGATGCCGCTGCTGACAAAACCGAAGCTGCTAAAGCTGCTGCCGAGGAACGTAAAAAAACCGTAGAAGCCGCTAAAGAAGATCGCGATAATAAAGCTGCCCAAAAGAACAGCTCTCTTGAAGAAAGAAAGCAAAAAATAAAAGAACAAAGAGAAGCAGCCATCAAAGCGCGTGAGGAAAAGCTGAAAAAGAATAAAGAAAACAAAGAAAATAAGGGGACTGAAACCGCACCTGCGGAAACGAAACCCACTACTACCCCATAATTAAATAGCACAAAAACTAAAATTAATAATAAATACTTAAATGATGAAACAAATGAAATCTTTATTAATCGCTGCATTACTTTTTGTTGGAGCAAGTCAGACTGTTTCTGCTCAGGCAAAGGTTGCACACATTAATGTAAGTGAACTTATGACTAACATGCCGGAAATGAAAGCTGCAAATACACAGCTTCAGAAATTAGGCGACACTTACGATAAAGAATATAACACGATGGTTGACGAATTTAAAACCAAAGTAACAAAATATGACCAGGAGCAGTCTACAGTGTCTGCAGCTGTAAACGAAACACGCGGTGCCGAGGTTCAGGATATGCGTACAAGAATTGAGCAGTACCAGCAAACAGCTTCAAAAGAGCTTCAGACAAAACAAGAACAAATCGTTAAGCCAATCCTTGAGAAAGCAAGAGGCGCAATACAAAAAGTAGCTAAAGCAAAAGGATTCCAGTATGTACTTGACTCTTCTACAGGAAGCGGAGTACTTCTTGCTGATGGCCCGGACTTATTAGCAGATGTTAAAAAAGAGCTTGGTTTTAAATAAACCGCTTTTCAAAGTATAGGAACGGCCCATTTTATGGGCCTTTTTTTTATATTTGTTTTATGGATAAAACTACAAACCCTATCGGACTATTTGATTCAGGAATCGGAGGTACATCGATATGGAAAGAGATACACGCCTTATTACCCAATGAAGACACAATATATCTCGCTGACAGCAAAAATGCGCCATACGGCCAAAAAACTAAAGAAGAGATCGTAGAATTAAGCTTCAAGAATACAGAATACCTGCTTGAACAAAATGCAAAGATGATTGTGGTTGCATGCAATACGGCTACCACAAATGCCATTAAAGAAATGAGGGCTAAATATGATGTCCCATTCATCGGTATAGAACCGGCACTCAAACCTGCAGCTATCCATACAAAGACTAAGACTATAGGCATACTAGCCACAAAAGGAACCCTTACAAGCGAGTTATTCTACAAAACGGTAGCCAACCTAAAAGATATAACTGTCGTTGAACAGGTGGGCTTTAATTTGGTTAAACTTATAGAGGAAGGAAAGCTGGAATCGGATGAAATAAGAGAGCTTCTAAAAGAATACCTGCAACCGATGATTGAAGCCAATATAGACCATCTGGTACTAGGATGCAGCCACTACCCTTACCTTGTACCCCAAATAAAAGAAATACTCCCTAAAGACGTTAAAATCATTGATTCAGGCGAAGCAGTGGCAAGACAAACAAAACTTGTCCTAAATGAAAACAAACTGCTGAATACTGCTGAACATTCAAGGTCTAACCTATTCTATGTAAATTCAGATTCCACAGTATTAAATTCGATACTGCATAATGAATATACCGTAACAAAAAAGGACTTTTAAAAAGTCCTTTTGTTATTTTTCATTATCAAACCACGAAGAGTACATCACGTAATTATTTGATATTCTTTCTATCTCCCCGGCAAAATCTGAGGCATTGATATCCTTTACTTTTTTTGCCGGTACACCAGCATATATGGTTCCTGATTCCACTATGGTATCCTGTGTAACAACAGCTCCGGCTGCAATAATAGAATTGCTTTCTATTACGCAGTTATCCATTACGATTGCCCCCATACCTATAAGCACGTTATCATGAACTGTACAGCCATGCACAATAGCATTATGTCCTATTGAAACATTGTTGCCTATGGTCGTGGGATGTTTTTGGTAAGTCGCATGGATAACGGCACCATCCTGTATATTGACCTTGTTGCCAACTTTTATAAAATGTACATCCCCCCTAACTACAGCATTAAACCATACGCTGCACTGGGCACCAAATGTTACATCTCCTACGATAGTTGCATTTTCGGCAACGTAGCAATCTTCCGGTATCTGCGGGTATTTCCCGTTAACTTCCTTTATAACCATACTTCTTTAAATAAATCGTCCCGATAGCAGGGCTATCGGGACTGAATTAATAATAACTTTTATATTAGTTAACTGCCGGGCAATTACAATCGTATTTTTCCCTTTTGCAGAATAAGTTAAGACCAAGTGTAATTTGGTGGAATCCGCTGTTATCAAATTTAACAGCACCCGTTAAGTAAGAATAAGTATAAGAGAACATAAAGTTCTTGTAGTTTATACCG
Organism: Flavobacterium sp. DG1-102-2; assembly: GCF_033042555.1. Lineage (NCBI taxonomy): Bacteria > Pseudomonadati > Bacteroidota > Flavobacteriia > Flavobacteriales > Flavobacteriaceae > Flavobacterium > Flavobacterium sp. DG1-102-2. Next base: position 1,147 of record NZ_JAWLIK010000007.1, on the reverse strand, counting down.
ATGATAGGCGTAAAGTACTGAAGTGTCTGGTCTGATGTCCCAACACCGTCAATATACTGTGCTGACTCCAATGCTCTTCTATACGAAAGACCTCCCCAAAGCCTACCGAAATCTAATTCTTTGTAAACTTTTAAGTTGATGTCGATAGTTTTTTCTTTTGTTTCTTCAACGATTTTGAAAAGAACTGAAGGCTCCCACTGAAGTGATTCCTGGAAACCGAAAACATAACCTGCACTAATTAAATAAGCTGTTAAGTTGTCACTTTCATAATCTGTATAAAGGTTCCTTTTAGTTTTAACGACGTTTTTAGCTGTAAAGTGAGCATAAAAATCAAGGTAGTGGTATGATGCACCTATATCAACGTTAAAATATGAATCCTTTTGTTTCATACCTCCGTCAACGATAGGATCAAACTCAGGGTCAAATTCAGTCTCGTCAAGGCGGCTTGAGATAAGGCCTGCACTCATACCAAATGACAACTGGTTAAGATCATAATCACTTCTTGAAAAACGTATATGGTGAGCATAAGTTAACTTTGCTCCTGTTTGAGAATGGTAACCATTCTTATCATTAAATGCTATAACACCAATACCCGAAGAAGGCCCAACACTACCATTAAAACTTAACGTTTGCAACTGTGGCGCATCGTCCTGACCAAACCACTGCTGACGTGCAGTCAACCTGATTTTAGCACAATTCGCCGCCCCGGCCATTGATGGGTGAATAAGGTAATAGTTATCCGATAAATAATCTGAATAAACCGCAATACCTTCCTGAGAAAAAGACAGTTGTGTTAATAACAATCCAAAAATTAGATAAATCTTTTTAAAATTCATGTCGACCTTTTCGTTTAATGAGAAATGCGCTTTTTGTTTAGACCTTTAAGGTAATTAGTGTTCAATAATATTCCCATTTAATTACAGTGCTTTAGGCGTCTGCAATCCCTTTATTTCACAGTAATTTTCCATAGCGGTCAAATATATAAATTTTTGTCTTAGGTTGGTAATTTAATACCAATAATATTGTAAAAAATGCTGTCATTGCTGACAGCATTTTAAATTTTAAGATTTTTACTTACTATCTCTTAAGTGAGAAGTGCGCTTTAAATTCTTTTGTTACGGTGTTTACACCGTCAAACTCAGGGTAG